>CAZHED010000032.1:0-66298 GCA_964531095.1 uncultured Polyangiaceae bacterium
AGCACGCGAACGTGGCGGAATTGGCAGACGCACCAGATTCAGGTTCTGGCGGGGTAACTCCCATGAGGGTTCAATTCCCTCCGTTCGCACATCGATCATCTCGAGCGGCGTTCCGAACGAACGGACCCTGGTGGTGACGGGACGGCCGGGACAAACCGCCGCCCCACGCCCGAGCCGGAATATCTCACAGGCCAGAGCGCAAGACGGCGCCCCAAGGTAACGGCCAGCTGAGGCGGAGACTTCAGGTGGGCCGCAGCAGAACTGCTTCCAGCCCGCTCGGCGCCGGAAAAATCGCGCCAGCTCCGATCGACAAGGCACGCTACAAATGGCCTTTTTGGCCGCATTCGGGGCAATACCACCGCCCCGACCCGTCGCGCTCCGCGTCGTCGATCGCTTTGGGGCGCCCGTACTGTCCGGGGTCGTGGTGCCAGCCCGAGGCCTTGAATTTCCGCACGGCGGCCACGCGGGCCATCACCGGTAGGTCGCGTTTGCCGCAAACTTCGGCGGACGCGCGACGGCAGGCGTCGCATACGACGCGCAGGTGGGCGGCTTGCACCACGGCGAGGGGCACGCCGGGATGTTACTGCTCGTCCGCGCAGTGTCAACGGACGGTAGAGGCCGACGCGAGCTCCACCCCAAAGTCCGCTCGGCGTGCCCCTTCGTGCGGTCGTGGCAATCCCGCGGGCGAGATTGTACGGCCTGGACGGATGAGCGATACTGCCGCGCGATGCGCGTCTCTCGCTCGATTCCGTTCGCGGTCGCGGCAAGCGCTGCGCTCGTGGGACTGGCCGCCCCGGCCGCGTATGCCCAATCCGATGCCGACCGCGCGACCGCCCGCTCGCTCGGCGTCGAGGGGCAGCAAGCGCTCGAGAACAAGGACTACAAGTCCGCCGAGGATCGCTTCCGCCGCGCCGAGTCCCTCGTGAACGCACCGACGCTCATGCTCGGCCTGGCGCGCTCCCTTGCCGGTCTCGGAAGATTCGTCGAGGCACAAGAAACCTACAACCGCATCATCCGCGAGGGTGTGACACCGGGGGCACCCGAGGTGTTCAAGAAAGCCCTCAACGACGCGAAACGAGAAGTGGAAGGCGTGGGACCGAAGATCGGCGGCGTCACGATCACCGTCCATGGATCGGGCGGAGCCGAGGTGCCCAACGCGAAGGTCGTCCTCGACGGATCACCGGTGAGCACCGCCTCGCTCGGGGTGCGCAGGTCGATCGACCCGGGCTCGCACCAGCTACAGGTCAGCGGCGAGGGGTTCAAAGCCGCCGAGCTTCACTTCGACGTGACCGCGGGGGGCTCGGTCGATCAGCCCGTCACCTTGGAAGCCGAGGCAGCGGCGGTCACCGTCCCCGAGGCCACTCCGGGGGCTGCGCAAGGCGGGATGCCGCCTCCCGCGGCCGAGCAGCCCTCTTCGTCGAGCTCCGGCGCGCGAGGCATCCTGCCATGGGTGGCGTTCGGCGTCGGGGCTGTCGGGCTCGGCGTCGGGGGCATCACGGGGTTCCTTGCCATGGGTCAGCACTCGGACCTCTCCGCCAAGTGCCCATTGACGACCTGCAGCTATGCCGGAGCCCAGAACGACGTCGACAACTACCACACGATGGCCCTCGTCTCGACCATCGGGTTTATCGCCGGAGGCGTCGGGGTCGCCACGGGCGCGATCCTGCTTCTGACGGAGCCGAAGGCGGAAACCGCATCGCTCGCTCTGCCTCCGCGGACGCACCTGCGCGTCGTTCCGGTCGTCGGCCTCGGATCGATCGGGGCAGTCGGAGAGTTCTAGTGCCGCTCGGCACAAGTTCTGCCGGTGATTGCCAGGTCGAGCGGCGCTAGCAAAGCCGCGGGACCGGTTTTGGGGTTCGGGGCGAAAGCTCCGAGAAACGAATCTAGGCCTTCGACCATCGGCTCGGGTCGACGCGAAGGCGCAAGCTCGCTATAGGCGGTCGGGCGCGCCATGATCGATGTCTACGTCTTCCGCCGGGTGCGCGCGATCGATCCCGCGCAAACGCTCGACACCGAGGCCGACGTCGTCGTCGAGCGGGGCCGCATTGCGCGCGTTGGACGCGACGCAGCGCGCGACCTCGCCTCGGGCGACCGTGTCCGTATCATCGAAGGGGCAGGAGCATGGCTGCTCCCGGGACTCGTCGACCTACACGCTCACTTGCGCGAGCCGGGGTTCGAGTGGAAGGAGGATGTGGAGAGCGGGCTCCGCGCCGCCGCCGCCGGCGGGTTCGTCGACGTCTGCTGCATGCCGAACACGCGGCCGGTCAACGACTCCCGCGTCGTCACCGAAATGCTCGTCGCGAAGGCTCGCTCGCTCGCGAGCGTCCGATTGCACCCCATCGGGGCGATCACCGTCGGTCAGAAGGGGGAGCAGCTGACCGAAATGGTCGACATGAAGGAAGCGGGCGCGGTCGCCGTCAGCGACGACGGACGATGCGTAACGAACAGCCAGATGATGCGGCGCGCCCTCGAGTATGCATCCACCTTCGACCTACCGGTCATCCAGCACGCCGAGGACCACGCCCTGACCGAGTCGGCGCAGATGCACGAAGGGGCGATCTCCACGCGGCTCGGGCTCCGCGGCTGGCCCAGGGTCGCCGAAGACGTGATCGTCGCGCGCGACGTGATCCTGGCCGAATACATCGGCGCCCGCTACCACGTCGCTCACGTGTCGACGATGGGTGCGGTGCGCCTCGTGCGTGAGGCGAAGGCGCGAGGCGCGGCGGTTACCGCGGAGGTTACGCCGCATCACTTGCTGCTCACCGACGCGGCGCTGCTTGGCTACGACACGGCGTGCAAAGTCAACCCGCCGCTGCGGGAAGCAGAAGACCTGGAAGCCCTCCGGCGCGCGCTCGCCGACGGCACGATCGACTGCATCGCGACCGACCACGCGCCGCATGGCGTCCTCGACAAGAACGTGGAGCTGGCGGAGGCCGCTCCCGGGATGATCGGCCTCGAGCTGTGCGTTCCGCTCTTGCTCGGCCTAGTGCGGAGCGGCATTCTGCCAATCGCGCGCCTCGTCGACGCACTAACGGCCGCCCCGGCGCGGGTGGTCGGGATCGACCGCCCGACGATCCGCGAAGGGGCACGCGCCGACCTGGTGATGATAGACCCGCAGGCGACCTATGCGATCGACCCCGCTCTTCTCCATTCGAAAAGCAAGAACACCCCGTTTGCCGGCCGCACCGTCACCGGCAAGGTCGTGATGACCATGTGCGAGGGGCGCGTCGTTCACGAAAGCGCCCCACCCTCCGTCCGACCGATGCGTGGCGAACATCTGGGTGGGGGAGCTCGGTGAGCGATCTCGCGAAGCACGGGTCGGATCGCGCGTGGCTTGTCCTCGCCGACGGCACGACCTTCGAAGGCCGTCCGATGGGCGCGCGCGGAACGACCACCGGCGAAGCCGTCTTCACGACGACGATGACCGGCTACCAAGAGGTCCTGACCGACCCGTCGTATCACGGGCAGATCGTCACGATGACGGCACCGGAGATCGGGAACGTGGGCGTTAACCGCGACGACACCGAGGCCGTCGGGGAGGCACCCAGCGTGGCTGGCTTCGTCGTTCGCGACGTCAGCCCGATCGCGTCGAACTGGCGCGCGCAGGAGTCGCTCGACGCCTACCTCGCGCGCTACGGTATCGTGGGCATCACCGACGTCGACACACGAATGCTGACGCGTCACCTGCGGGATCGGGGCTCGCAGAACGCAGCCATCGGGAGCGATTCGCCCGAGTCGCTCCTGCGGCGCGCGCGCGAGGCGCCCGACATGAACGGCCTGGACCTCGTGCGCTTCGTCACGCCGAAAGAGCCGTACCCGTGGACGGAGGGGCGAGGCGCATGGGCAACTTCCCCTGCCCGACCGCCCAAGCAGCACGTCGTCGTCTTCGACTTCGGGATCAAGCGCAACATCTTGCGATGCTTGGTCGACAGCGGTTGCCGGCTGACCGTGGTCCCGGCGACGGCAACGGCAAACGATGTCCTCGCCCTTCGTCCCGACGGGGTATTTCTCTCCAACGGCCCGGGGGATCCGGCGGCGGTGACCTATGCCGTCGATACCATCCGGGCGCTTCTCGGGCGGCAGCCCGTGTTCGGCATCTGTCTGGGCCACCAGCTTTTGGCCCTCGCGCTCGGCGCCAAGACCTACAAGCTCAAGTTCGGCCATCGAGGCGCCAATCAGCCTGTGAAAGACCTCGCGACGGGACGCGTTGAAATCACGACCCAAAACCATGGCTTCTGTGTCGATCTGGGCACACTCCCCCCGGGAGCTGCCTCGACGCACGTCCACCTGAACGACGGCACCTCCGAGGGCCTCGCCGTGCCGAGCCTGCGCGCTTTCAGCGTCCAGTACCACCCGGAGGCTGCGGCCGGACCGCACGACGCGCTCTATATGTTCGACCGGTTCATCCGCGCGATGGGGTAGCAGACCCGCGAACGAACATCCGATGACGTCGTCGGCATCCCGCGCACGAGAAGGCAAACGATCGCCGAAAGACCCCGTCACCGAGCGCGAACGGCGCGCTGGCAGCTGCCGAAGACGAGGCTCCTGGCTTCGCGCTCGGTGGTGCCCAGCAAGAGCGCGACGCGCGAAAACACGGCATCGGTGACGCGGCCGTGCGGCGGGGAGGCGATGCAAGCGAGGTCCCGGACCCAGGCGCGGGCGTCGTCGGGAAACGCGAGCTCGGTCACGGACACGGCGAAGGCGCGCTCGACCTCGGCATCGACGTCCCTGCGCCCCGACAGCCACCGCTTCGCGCACAGGGCGCCGCGCGCCAGCCCATGAAAAAGGACCGAGGCCTCCATCCAGCGCTCAATCCCCGTTCCGTCGCGGAGCACGCCGCCGAGCGCAGCCGCGCGCCGACGAATCTCGCTGAGCTCCAGGTCGTCGAGCTCACGCAGCGCCCCCGGGAATCGCGATGCCAGGTCGGCCATGCGCTTGCGCATCGTAGCGGCGTCGTCTTCAGGGTCGGCCTCCAGGCGGATCGCGAGAATCTCGAGGTACTTGCTGCGCAAGCCCTCCATTGCTTCACGGGACACGACGCGTGACACATGGCAAGCGTACCCCGACCGCGTGAGACGGCCATTCCTGGCATGGCGTGCGCGAAAACGGGCCGTTGCTGCACAAAGCCCACACCGGGGCTACGTTTCCATTCGTGCCCGACCGCAAACGCCAAGCCGACGAGCTGCGGCAGCAGACCGCAGAGCTCGACCTGGAGCTTCTCGCGCTGCTCGAAAAGCGCGCCCGTGCCGCCCGGCGCCTCGGCGAGTTGCGCAGGGATCAAGCGCCGCAGCTACCGTTGAGCGACGCAAAGGCGATTCGCAATCTGGTGGCGAAGTCCACCGGCGACATGCCCGAAGCGGCGCTTTTCGACATCTTCCGCGAAATCTCCGGCGCCTGTTTGACGCTCGAGCTGCCGGTCAAGGTCGGATACGTCGGCCTCGAGGGCGGACCGGGCCACAGCGCCGCGTGCGGGCGTTTCGGCCGCGGAGCCAGCCTCCTCGGCGTGGAGACCGCTGGGGCGGCGATCGACGAAGTGCTGCGGCGCCGGGCGGAGTTTGCCGTCGTACCGTTCGAGACATCGATCGAGGGACCCGTTCAGTCCACCATCGTCGCGCTGATGGCGAGCGATCTTCGGATCGCCGAGAT
Source organism: uncultured Polyangiaceae bacterium (assembly GCA_964531095.1). Taxonomy (GTDB): domain Bacteria; phylum Myxococcota_A; class Polyangia; order Polyangiales; family Polyangiaceae; genus Palsa-1150. The sequence continues at coordinate 5,647 of CAZHED010000032.1, forward strand.
GATCGACGCGACCTTCGACCTTCACCTGGTCTCCCGCACCGGCGCCGCGGCGGACGTCGAAACGGTGTACGCCACACCTGCGGACCACGCTTTGTGCGAGCGCCTGCTCGCCCACCATGAGCCCGCCCTCGCGGTGGTCGACGTGCGGTCGCCGCGGATCGCGTGCGATCTCGCCGCCGGGGAACCTGGCGCCGCAGCCGTCGCGAACGAGGCATTCGCCGCCCCTTTCGGGCTCGTCGTGGCCCGGCGGAGCATCCTCGATCGCGCGGGCGATCGCGTTCGGTACGCGGTCGTCTCCGCTCGTCCATCGGGGCGAACGGGGCAAGACGTCACGTCCCTCGTCTTCACCGTGGGAGACGCGGCCGGGTCGCTGCTCGACGTGCTTCGTGTGCTCGCCGAGCGCGGGATCAACCTCACGAACATCGAAAGCCACCCCGTGCGCGGCGAGGCGTGGAGCTATCTCTTCTACATCGAGCTTGCCGGCCACTTCACCGACCGGCCGCTCGTTTCGGCGTTCGAAGAGATCAAGCGCCGAACGCGCTCTTTCAAGGTCCTCGGCTCGTACCCGGCCCCGTGACCCCTTCAGTACCCCGGGCCGCTGGGCGTCGGCACCCGCCCTGACGCCGATGGGACCGACGACGGTTGCATCGACGGCGGCCACGCCGGCAGGACGCTCGGAAACGTCGACGGAATCGACGGAAACGTCGTGGGGAACGGCAGTGTGCTCGGGAACGCCGTGGGAAGCTCGGTCGGGAGCCCCGACGGCAAGAAGAACGGCGGCGCCTGAGGCTGCGCTCCCGAATCCGCTACGGCGCTTGCGATCGGGCGGGCGGACGACGGCGGACGAGGCGCGACCGGAGCTGCGGGCTTGGTGACGACGAGCTTCGGGACGTCGCTGACCGGCGACGCTTGCGGAGTCGCCGCTGTGCCTGGCGACTCGAGGACCGCCTTGCCTTCGTCGACGACGCTCGCAACGGCACGGCCCGACGGGAGAGCCGGGCTCGACGCCCACGTGCCGGTCGCGACCAGGACGGCCACGACGCCCGCCCCGAGGAGCACGGGCAGCGCGACCAGGGCAACGATGGAACCCCGCCCGCGGCGGCGGGCCTCGCCGCTCGGTGACGCCGGGAGAACGGCGGCGCCAGCATACGCGGGGGGGGCCATCGCCGCGGGCGCCATCGCCGTGGCGATAGGCGGAGCGCGGAGCGTCTGGACCGCGGGCGTCAGCGGCGGTCCGCCGGCCCCTGGCCCGCCGTGCATCCCGAGGGTCGCATGCCTCGCGGCCGCGGTCGCCCCAGCCGCCCCGGAGGCCGGTTGCCGGTTGGCCTTCTCGAGGGCGAGGCGCATCTCCGTAGCCGACGCGAACCGCAACTCCGGTCGGGGGGCCATCGCGCGATGCACCAGCCCCGCGATCTCGCGTGGCACGTCCGGAGCGGCCTGCACCAGCGGAACGACGCTGCCCTGCTCCACTCTCAGCGCGATGACAAGCGCATCGTCCCCGTTGACCGGCCGGCAGCCGGCGATCATCTCGTAGAGGATCACGCCGGCCGCGTAGACGTCGGCGCGCGCGTCGACCTTGTCTGCGCTGCGCGCCTGCTCGGGAGCCATGTACTCGGCGGTCCCCATGACAACACCGGCGACAGTGAGGTTCTTCTGCTGCTGATCGAGGCGGCGCGCCTTCGCGATGCCGAAATCGATGAGCTTCAGTACCGGTCTGCCGCCCGCGAAGGTCAAAAAGACGTTCTCCGGCTTCAGATCGCGGTGAATGACGCCAAGCGCGTGCGCGGCCTCGAGCGCCGAGAGAACCTGAAGCGTGTATTCGCTCGCCGTGGGAACGGGCAGCTTTGCTTGCCGCTCGAGCACGCTCGAGAGGGGCTCTCCCTCCAAGAGCTCCATCACGATGTATGCTTGCCCGTCGGGGGTGCGGTCGACGTCGGTCACCTGAACGATATGCGGACTGCGGATCTGCGCGGCGACGCGCGCCTCTTGCAGGAAGCGCTCGACAAGCCCCGTCCGCCTCGCGAGCTCGGGGTGCAAGACTTTGATGGCCACGCGGGTCCCGAGAACCGCGTGCCGCGCCTCGTAGACGGAACCCATGCCTCCGTCGCCGAGCAGGCGAACGAGCTGATACTTTCCGCTTACTACGCTTCCGATGCCCAGCACGGCGAACCCAGGCTAGCCCGGCCCTAGCCTCGCCCGCCAACCTTACGCGGCCTTGCCGAGCTCGCGCCCGCGCAGGATCTCGCCCACGGTCTCGGCGTCGGCAATCGCCGCGAAGACGGGCTTCAACGCGTCGTCGTTGTCCTCTCCACCGAAGGCACCGCTCGGCGCGAGCGCGCGCGCTTGCGGTCCGTCGAGCACGAGAAACACGTCGTGGAGCTTCTTCCACGGAGCATCGATCACGTACGCGATGCGTGCGCGGTTGAGCGAGAGCTCTTCGTTGCCACGGCGGATGAGCACGCGGCTATTGGTCACGAAGTAGCGCGTGGCACGAGCCAGGCGGGCGGGCCGAAAGAGCGCGGCATACGCGACACCGACCGACACCGCGAGGAGCAGGAGCATCCCCAGAGCCGCGCCTCCGACGAGCGCCGCCGCAAGCGCGGGAGGAAGGGCGTGAAGTCGCAGCACGCGCGCCAAAGTGGGCACCGACTTCGCCAGCGAGCGGACGAACGTGATCGCAAGCACCGCGCCAGAGAGCGCCATGATCGCGCGCCGGGACGTCCACGCCGAAGCGAGCGGTGCCCCCGACCACAAAACCCGCTCACCGGGATCGAGACGCTGCGCGAGCGGCCGTTCCGAGCTCCCAAGGGGCGCGCTCGGTTCGACGCCGCGAATGATCGCCCAGAGGCGGTCGGGCGTCTCGACGTCGGCCAGCGTGAGGGTGAGCGTTCTCCGGAGCGCCCCCGTCGGCACGGCGCGTACGATGACCAGGTCTCCAAACGATGCCTCGTTCGAGTTCCAGCGGATGAGGGCGTAGCTGATCTGGTCGATGCCGATCGACCGACGCAACGGACCGCGCCGCCAGATGACGTGCCGCTCGGTCACGATGTATTCGACCTGGGATCGCCACCAGAGCGGGATGCGCCAGGCGCCGAGCGCCAAGGTCGCGCACCACGCGGCCAGGAGGATCATCCCCCCGACGGGCGCTTCCAGGGATTTCGCTACGACCACCGCGTAGCAAAGCGTCACGGCCGACGCGACCGTTCCGACCACCGACATGACCTTGTTCACGAACGGCACGGTCACCGCGCGACACTTCCCGCGCCAGAGGACACGCTCGCCAAAGAGCGATTCACGGGCCATCGTGCAAGAACCTCACATCAAAGAGTGTGCCTCGGCGGGGCCCATGTCCAGGCACTTTGCACATTGTCGTCCGCCCCTGTGCGTTCGGCCGACGGACCGAGACCGGCTCAATTTCAGTCAGCGCGGAAGCGGGCGCGCCCCGTGGCGTGGCGTCGAACCGCGGGCATGTGCGCGCGCGACGAGGGCATCGCACAGGCCCGGCATCGACAAGCCGTGCGCGGCCGCGGCTTCGGGATAGAGGCTCGTGGCGGTCATTCCCGGGAGCGTGTTCACTTCGAGCAACGTGACGACCTCGCTGCGATCGTCGCCATCGCCGACGATGAAGTCGACGCGCGACAGATCGCGACAGCCGAGGACGGTGTGCGCCGCCACGGCAAAGCGCTGGACCCGGCGCAGCACGTCGGGCGCGAGCTCAGCGGGGCAAACGTGAACGCTCCGGCCCGGCGCGTAGCGCGCCTCGTATGTGTAGAAGGGATCGAGCGGCGAAAGAACCTCCGTTGGGGGTAGCGCGGTGGCCGCGTCGAGATCGAGCACCCCGCACGTGACCTCGCGCCCGATCGCGAAATGCTCCACGATCGCAAATTCGTCGATCGCCCACACCGCCTCGAGCGCGCGCGCGACCTCATCCGTCGATTCGGACGCGTCGAGGCGCGAAACACCGATACACGACCCCTGCGACGACGGCTTGACGACCACGCGCCGGCCGACCTCGCGTCGAGCCTGCTCCGCGGCCGCGCGCGCATCGCCGCGAGCGATCGCGATCCCCTTCGCCACCGGAAGCCCCCCACTCCCCAGGAGTACGCGTGCCACGCGCTTGTGCATCGCCGTCGCGCTCGCGAGAACATTCGAGCCGACATAGGGCAGCCCGAGCACCTCGAACAGACCTTGCAGCGATCCATCCTCCCCTACCGCTCCGTGGGCGACCGGAAACGCGACGTCGTAGCCACCCGTGCGGAGCGATTCGGCGAGGTACGCGTCGAGCTCCAGCCGCACGACCCGATGCCCCGCTTCTTCGAGCGCCTTGGCAACGCCCGCTGCCGATGCCCGGCTCACTTCCGCTTCGGTCGAAGGACCCCCTTGCACGACGGCGACCGAAAACCGGCCCGCCGAGCGCGACCCGCCGCCTCGGTCGCGGAGCCGCGTCATGTCCTTTCGGACTTCGTGTCGGACTTCGTGCCGGAGAGGTCCACGAGGTCGATCGCTAAGCGCATCGCGACGTCGAAGATCCGCGGATCGCGGTAGAATTCGCCGAAACACACCCGCCCGATGCCCGCGTTCGCGACCAGGCGGAAACAGCCCCAGCACGGGCTTGCCGTGACATACACGGTCGCGCCGTCGATCCGGACGCCATTTCGCGCCGCTTGGACGATGGCGTTCGCCTCTGCGTGCACGGTGCGGACGCAGTGGCCGTCTTCCATCAAGTGGCCCTCTTCGTCGCAGTGGGCCAGCCCTCGAATGCTCCCGTTGTAGCCGGTCGCCAGGATGCTCTTGTCTCGCACGATCACGGCGCCGACGAACTTGCGGTCGCACGTGGACCGCGTCGAGACCTCGCGAGCGATGTTCATGAAATACTCGTCCCAGGACGCGCGGAGCCGGGCCATTCCCCGCCTTCTAGGGCGATGCGGGCGCAGCCGCAACGGCCGAGGGGTGATGGCTTCGCTTCCATCGGGGCTCGGCGCGACGCATCGGGCCAGCGACGCACCGGCCCAGTTTGGATAAGGTAGTGGTCCGGGCTCGACCCAGAAAGAGGCGCGATTCATGCGAAGCACGGCGATTCTCTTCTTCGTGGCAGCGTTGGGCGTGGGGACGGCGGGGTTCACCCGCGACGCGCTTGCTCTCGGACCCTTGGACGTCGAGCTCGGCGCCAAGGTGGGCGGCGGCGGCGCACCGTTCAGTGGTCAACCCAACCCGCTGGGCTTCGGGGTTGGAGGTCGCGCCGGAGTGGCGTTCACCGGCTGGTACGGAGGACTCTCCTTTCTGTACTACGTCGGCGAAAGTGGAACCGTCCGCGCGGTGACCGCTTCGGAGCATTCCTTTCTCTATGGCGTCGAAGGCGGCTACGGGTTGTCGCTCCTCGGCCTCCTCACGTTGCGCGGGCTCGTCGGCATCGGAAATTTCACGGTCGACTCGACGGGCATCCTCAAACCGAGCCTGAGCAACCTCTACCTCGAGCCCGGCATCACGGCGCTCGTCTCCTTGGGACTGTGGTACGTCGGCGGCGATGTAAACATTCTCATTTTGCCCGGCATCAGCGACCCGACCAACCCCGGTTCGTCGTCGTGGGCCACCGCGCTCACGGCTCACGGACAGGTTGGGATCAAGTTCTAAAAGCGGGGGACGCGGTGGGAAATCCGGTGCTAGCCAGAGGGCCTGAGCGGCCTCGACCTCACGGTGTCCTCGCGCATCGCGCTCCGGTGAAGGCCCCGCGGTCCTCCGGAACGTCACCGACGGTGACGGATGCAGGAGAGTCGTTCTGCGTGTCGGTCCCGAATGAGCCTCCGCGGATCAACCGGTACGAGTAGTCGGTCAAGAACACGCAGTCCGTGCAGGGCGTGAAGTATGGCGCCAGGAAATCGACGTTCCATTCCGCGAGGCCCCCGGACAAGTCGAGCTGTCCCCATCGTCCCGCTCCCGAAGTAGCCGTCCCTACCGGCGCGAGGTTGACGACTCCGGTGCACGTCGTGGCGCCCGCTGGGAAATCGCATCCGGCGTTCGCATAGAGCGCGCCAATTCCGCCATCCACCGAACCCCACGGGTATTCACGCTGATCGCTGCCCCCCGCTGCCGCGTATTCCCACTCTGCTTCGCTGGGCAAGAAACCCCCGTCCCAGATGCAGAACGCATAGGCCTCGTACCAGCTGATGCAGCTCATCGGCAGCGTCTCGTTCGATCCCGCCGCATCCGTCCACGATTGGAAAGTCGGTTCGCAGTTCAGGTGCGCCTTCCATTCGGCATCGGTCTTCGGCAGCCAGGGCTCGTCCGATGTGTCCCACCCCGGCTCGAACCCCGGACCACCGCTGTTCGCGAGACCCAAGCCGCCATTCAGGTGCGTGTGCTTGCCGGACCCCACAGCCGGGACCCACCCGGCCACGCTCGCCGCCACGAACTGCCGGAACCGGCCCACCGTGACCAGATACTTGTCGAAGCGAAACCCGCTCACCCAGGCCGGATCGGCCTCCGCCGTCGCACCGCTGCCGTCGTTGGTGTACGTCCGATAGTACATCCCGCCCGGCACCTCGAGGCTAGCGCAGCAACTCTCGCCGCTTGCGCCGCAGTCGGTGGTTCCGGGCGCGCTCACTTTGCAGCTCGCGCCCTCCGTCGTCGACCCCGCGCAGGCGCCCCCGCCGCAGATGTGCGTCGCGCAAGGCCACACGCTTGCCCACTGTCCCTCCGCTCCACATGTTTGCACGCTGCCATCGCCCGAGCACTGGGTGGCGGGCGTACATGCCTCCTGAGAAACGGAGCCGTCCCCGCCCCCGGCGTGCGCGTCGTCGACGCCGCCGTCCCGAGCGATGGGGCTGGCCCCCGTCCCGGCGCTGCACCCGGCGAGGCCAACCATGATGACGGCCCCTCGTCGTGGTCGAGCCGCGGTTCGGAGTCTCACCAGAGGCAGTTTGTCAGTCGGCGGACCCCGAAGTCCAGCGTGCGGCTACCGCGCTTTCGTCGCAACAGTTCCGTGGTCGTCGCAATGCGAGTCATGCGGATGGTGCAGGTGGCCGTCCACGACATAGTCGACGTGATCGCCGTGCGGGATCGCGGCATGGCCACAACTCGGGCCATGCCGATGCGCGCTCGGGTGCGATCCGCAGTCGTGCCCTTGTGTACACGCGTCCGGGTTCTTCGCGCTCACGGCGATGACGTGCTCGTCGAAGTGGTCGCCATGAACGTGATGAAGATGGCCGTCATGGAGATAGTCGCGATGCCCCTCGTGCTCGACGACCTGGTGACCGCAGCCTTCCTTGTGCTGGTGCTCGTGTTTCTCGTGAACGAGATGAGGTTGCATGCTTTCTCCTCTGGGTCGATGGGGAGTGGTTACGCCGGCGCTGCGAGTCGGCAAGCGGGCTCGCCTTGCGCCCGGCGATCGACCGGCGAAGGCAGAGGTCGGGGCCTCGGGCGGCTGGGGGCTTGTCGACCGGCTGAATTCCGCTCATAGTTCTGGTACTTGAACGCGACTTTCAACATCAGGCGCCTGCGGATCGCCGCTATCGTTGCCGGCGCGGTCGCGGTCCTCTTCTTCGTGCTGTCGGGCGGCCATCGACCCACATCGACGCAGACGACGGCGGGCGGCGAGCAGCAGCTCGTCGCCATCCTTCAGTACCTCGAGTCCGACTACCCGGCGGCGGTCGCTTCCAACAACGCCGGCGAGCTGGACGAGCAGCGCGCGTTTTCGGCGGACGCGCTGGCGATCGCCGCGCGCCTGCCCGTGATCGCACCGTTCTTGGGTCGCGTCGCATCGATCGACGCACGGGTTCGGCAAGCATCGGACCCGGCGGGGGTGAGCGCCGATTGCGTGTCTCTGGTCGACGATCTCATCGCAGCGACCGGCATCTCGCGAAGGCCTACGGGCACCCCCGATCTCCAGCTAGGCGCGCGAATCTTTGCGCAGACGTGCGCCAGCTGTCACGGGCCTACCGGAGCTGGCGACGGCCCGGCGGCCGCGGCTCTGAAACCGAGGCCCGCGAACTTTCACTCCCCGGAGGTAATGGCAGGGCTCACGCCGTTCAAGGCGTTCAACGTCATCCATTTCGGCGTCAAGGGCACGGCGATGCCTCCCTTTGCGACGCTGGATGAAAAACAGAGCTGGGCGCTCGCGTTCTACCTGTTCTCGCTGCGGCAGCCCCAATGCGACCATCCCCCGCCGCGCGTGTCGCTCGACGATCTCGCGAACCGATCCGACGAAGAGCTGGCGAAGTCGGTCGGCGCCGCGGAAGTCCGATGCCTTCGGCGGCGGTTTCTCGAACCGGACGCGCCCACGCACCTCGTCAGCGCGCACGCCCAAGTCGAGGCGGCCGCGCACCGGGCGGAGCGAGGCGACCGCGCGGGCGCAGAAAAAGCGATCTTAGATGCCTACTTGAGTGACGTCGAGCCGGTCGAGCCGTGGCTGCGTGCACGGCATCCGGAGACGCTCACCCAGCTCGAGAAATCGTTCGCCGCCACGCGGGCCGCGATGGAGCAGGGCGACCCAAGGGCAAAAGACGAGGCCGCGCGATTGATGGGGCTCCTCGACCGTGCCGCCGGTTCTCCCGCGGCGACCACGAGGGCGTCGGCGTTCTGGTTCGCGCTCCTCGTCATCGTTCGTGAGGGCTTCGAAGCGGCGGTCATCGTGGCCGCCCTGCTCGCCGTTCTGAAGAAGAGAAAGCAAGTATCTCGCGCGCGATTCGTCCACGCAGGCTGGACCTCCGCGCTCGTCGTCGGCGCCGTCGTCTTCGCGCTCGGCCGAAAAGCCCTGGCCGGGGCGATGGACGAGAAGCTCGAGGGATTCCTGGCTTTCGTGGCGGTCGCGATGCTCCTGCACGCCGCGCTATGGCTCAATGCACGGTCCACCACACGCAAGACGATGGGCGACCTTCGAGAGCGAACCCAAGGCGCGCTCGACCGCGGCGCGGTCGCCCTCTTCGCGATCGCGTTCCTGGCGGTCTTCCGGGAGAGCTTCGAAACGGCCGTCTTTCTCGAGGCCCTCTCGATCGACGCGCCATCGGCGGTCGTGTGGGGCGGATGCGCGGGTGCGGTGCTGCTCGTCGTCCTCGTCGTCGCCGTCGACCGTCTGGGCCTCCGCCTCCCCATGCGGACACTCTTCCGAGCCTCGACCGTGGTCCTTCTCGCGACGGCCGTCGTGCTTCTCGGTCAGGGCATCCACTCGCTCGAGGAGGTCGGTCTGCTCCCGTCGCGCCCGATGGGATCGCTGCGCATCGAGCTTCTCGGCATCTACCCCGACTGCATCGGCGTTCTCGCCCAGGCCGCGCTCTCGTTCGCGCTCATCCTTTGGAGCGTCTTGAACCGCTCTCCCGCGCCGAGGGTGCCCCGGCTCGACCCCGCGGAGTAGGCGGTCCACGCCTTGCCGCGGCCGGCGTCCGCTTTTTGTTCGCCTTCGACGGCTTGGAGGCGCCACGAACGCGCAAGCACCCCTGCCCGAGAAAGTCGTAGATCCCCTCGACGACCTCCTTCTCGGAGTACGCGGCTTCTCGCCGCACCACTTGGTACAGAATCTCCTTCATGGCGCCCAGAATCAGGTACGCGAACATGCGCGCGTCGCCTTGCGCCACGACGCCGAGCTGCTGGCCCTCGCGCAGGCTCTCGCTGAGGAGGTTCTCGACCACCTCGTAGAACGACTGCAGCTTCCGATCGAACGATGGGTCCAGGCCCACTGCGTCGCTCAAGAGAATCTTGGTCGTGGGACGGTCCTCGAGAAGGGTGCCTACGATGCGACGGGTGTTCTCGTGCACCTGATCGGCCACGGTTCGCCCGGGATCGTTGGGGTCGACGCGTACGATGGCCATCGCGATCTGGGCGAATGCTCGATCGACAATCTCCTCGAACACCGCGCGCTTGTCTTTGAAGTAGAGGTAGAACGTGCCGCGCGCGATCCCCGCAGCCGCCACGATGTCTTCGATCTTCGCCTCGTGATAGCCGCGCCGCGCGAAGACGTCGCGCGCGTGGTTCAGAATTTGCTGCCTGCGTTCGACCTTACCCATCAGCGTTGAGGTGCCGGACACTACCATGGGGGCCTGACTGACACTCGTGTCAGTCGGGCGTGCCTTCAGTGCGCCTCCAGCTGCCAGGGCGCCGAACTTTGCCCAAGCCGGCCCTTGCGCCGAAACGCTGGCGAAAAGGGGCCTTTCCCCTCAATCGACGCTGGTAGAAAGACCTTCCCCCCGGAGCCCATTCAAGCTAGGACTTCTGACTGACACGCCAGTCTAGTGCCCCGAGAGGACCGCACATGGGAACGAGCGGGCGAACGCAGCTTGCGATTGGGATGGACGTGGGCTCGACGACGGTGAAGGCCGTCGTCGTGGATCCGAGCACGAAGGCGATCCTCTGGAGCGACTACCAGCGCCACCATACAAAGCAGCCCGAGTACGTGCTGTCGATGCTGCAAACGATCCTGGGCGCGTTCCCCGATCACCCCGCCGCTGGCTGGCGGATGTTCTTGACCGGATCGGGCGCGTCGCCGCTGTGCGCGCCGACCGGCGGGAAGTTCGTTCAAGAGGTCAACGCGGTCACGCTCGCCGTCGAGCATTTGCATCCGGACGTCGGGTCGGTGATCGAGCTCGGCGGTCAAGACGCCAAGATCATCATGTTCAAGAAAGACGAGCGAACCGGCGCGAAGACGCCGACCGCGTCGATGAACGACAAGTGCGCGTCCGGCACCGGCGCCACGATCGACAAGTGCTTCCTCAAAGTCAACGCTCCCCCCGAGCTCGTGACGTCGCTTCACTTCGACGACACGAAGCTGCATCACGTCGCCGCCAAGTGCGGCGTCTTCGCCGAGACCGACATCGTCAATCTGATCAAGAGCGGGATCCCGTCCAACGAGGTCCTCTGCTCGCTCGCCGACGCGATCGTCCTGCAAAACCTCAGCGTCCTCACTCGCGGAGGAACACTCAAGCATAGGGTCCTGCTCCTCGGCGGCCCCAACACATACCTGCCCTTCCTCCAGGAGTGCTGGCGACTTCGAATCCCGCAGACGTGGAACGAGCGCGGCTACGACTGGCCCAAGGATCGGCCGATCGAGGAGACGATCTTCGTTCCCGAGAACGCCCAGTACTACGCGGCGCTCGGCGCAGTGCTCTACGGACTCCACGAAGAGGCACACGTCGGTGTGTTCTCCACGGTCGATCGGCTCCATGACTACATCACGACCGGTCGCAAGGCACGCCTCGGAGAAACCGCGGGACCACCGCTCTCCAAAACGCGCGTCGAGCTCGACGAGTTCCGTGAGCTCTATCGCATTCCCCGGTTTCAACCGAAGCGCTTCGACGAGGGGCAGACGGTTCGCGCGGTCGTCGGCCTCGACGGAGGGTCGACGTCGTCCAAGGCAGTCCTCGTCGACTACGAAAGCGGCGACATCCTCTGCAAGGCGTACCAGCTCTCGAAGGGCAACCCCATCCAGGACACGAAGGAGCTGCTCACGCAGCTGCGGGAGTACGTCGAGATTGACCAGAAGGCCAAGCTCGAAGTCATGGGCTTCGGCGCGACCGGGTATGCCGCCGACGTTCTCCAAGAATGCGTCCGCGCCGACGTGAACATCGTCGAGACAGTCGCGCACATGTTGAGCGCGGTTCACTTCTTCGGCGACGTCGACGTCATCTGCGACATCGGCGGCCAGGACATCAAAGTCCTTTTCATGAAGAACGGCGATATCAACAACTTCCGCCTGTCGAACAGCTGCTCTGCCGGAAACGGAACGCTCCTTCAGGCCACGGCCGACTCCTTCGGTGTGAAGGTGGCCGACTTCGCCGACGTCGCCTTCAAGGCCGAGCTCGCGCCCAAATTCTCGTACGGGTGTGCGGTTTTTCTCGACACCGATCGCGTCAATTTCCAGAAGGAGGGCTTCTCGAAAGAAGAGATGCTCGCCGGCCTCGCGCAGGTCTTGCCGAAGAATGTGTGGCAGTACGTCGTGCAGATCCCGCGCCTCGCGGCTCTCGGCACGAAATACGTGCTTCAAGGAGGCACGCAGTACAACCTCGCGGCCGTCAAAGCGCAGGTCGACTACATCAAAGAGCGCGTGCCCGACGCGCAGGTCTTCGTGCACCCGCACACGGGCGAGGCCGGCGCGATCGGGGCCGCCATGGAGACGCGTCGGGTCGTGAAGCGAAAGGGCCGCTCGGACTTCATCGGGCTCGATGCGGCGATCAACCTCGAATACACCTCCAAGAACGACGTCGAAACGGTCTGTCACTTCTGTCCGAACGAGTGCAAGCGCACGTTCATCGACACTAGGCGGCCCGACGGAAGCACCAGCCGCTACATCGCGGGATTCAGCTGCGAGAAAGGGACCGTCGAGTCCAAAGACGCGATGCTGGCGCTCGTGGCCGAGCGCAAGAAGATCGCGCAGGAGTTTCCGAACGTCGTCGACTACGAGTCGAAGAAGGCGTTCATGCACTTCTACGACGCCGCGCCGATGCCCGCGGAAGGTACGCCGATCAAGGACGTAGAGCTGAAGAGGGGAATCTTCGGCGTTCGGCGCACGGAGGTCATGCGGCCCTTTCGGCGCTCTTCGAAAGAGAGCTGGGCGCAGCGCCAGAGGGTCCGCATCGGCATCCCGCGCGTCCTCAACATGTATACGACCGCGCCATGGTTCAGGACCTACTTCGAGGCCGTCGGGATCCCGAAGCACTGCATAGTCTTCAGTGAGGCCACCACCGAAGAGATGTGGGTCGAGGGTGGAAAGTACGGGTCGATCGATCCCTGTTACCCGAGCAAGGTCGCTCAGGCGCACATCCACCATTTGCTTTTCCATGCTCACGCGCCGGAAGACAAGAAGCCGCTCAAGTACCTATTTTTTCCCATCCTGACGCATGTCCACAACTTCGTCACGGACACGATGGACAACGCGAGCTGCCCGATCGTCGCCGGCTCGCCCGACGTGATGAAGGCGGCGTTCACCAAAGAGGTCGACTTCTTCGCCACCCGCGGCATCGAGTATCTCGATCCGTCCTTGTCGTTCGTCGAGCCGACCCTCATGGCTCGGCGCATGTTCGAGACGTTCGGGCCGCGCCTGGGTATCACCGAGGACGAGAACGACTTCGCGTGCCGAGAGGCTTGGAAAGCCCTCACCCACTTCGAGAAGGACCTCGAGACCAAAGGCCGCGCCATCCTCGAGACCGTCGAAGCCGAAGACCGAGTCGCCATCCTGATGATCGGTCGCCCGTACCACTCGGATCCGGGCCTCAACCACGGAATCCCCGAAGAGTTTCAGGTGCTCGGCTACCCGATCTTGTCGGTCCGCTCGATCCCCAAAGATCGAGCCTATCTGGACCGATATTACAAGGAGGAGCTCGATGCCGGAATCATCAAGAGCCCGCTCGAGCTCAACCACGTCTGGCCGGAGAACTACTCGGTCAACAGCGCGCAGAAGGTATGGGCGGCGAGCTTTGCGGCGCACCACCCCAACGTCGTGGTGCTCGATCTTTCGTCCTTCAAGTGCGGCCACGACGCCCCAACGTTCGGGCTCATCGACGCGATCGTCGAGAGGAGCAAGACCCCCTACGCGGCGCTCCACGACATCGACGCCAACAAGCCGTCGGGGTCGATCAAGATCCGAGTCAAGACCTACGCGCACGCGCTCAAGCTGCACGAAGAGCGCCTCGAAGACGCCGGCAGACGCAACCGAGCCCTGACCGACGCCATCGACCGGAAACGCATCGAGCTTCTGTCGCTCCGCAAGCAGCAGCTGGCAGCGCGCAACCAGCGCGACTCCGAGGTCGAATCGCAGCTCGAAGAGCTCCGGGCCCGCCTTAAGGCCTATGAAGCGCCCCCCGCCCCACCGGACGCTCACCCGTCGCTCGGCGGCGGCATCATCAAACTGGGCAAGAAGACCCCCGACGGCGTCGTGCCCGTCCAAGCACTCTAAAGCCGGGAGACCGAACATGTCCATGAACAGCAGCGTCGTTGGCATCAGCAAGAAGTCACTCCCGCTCATCGATATGGACGCGGAGTTGAAGAAGTTCGAAGAAGAGGAGCGCAAGCGCCTCGGGCTCGACGCGAAGACCGAACACTGGATCGAAGACATGGCCGGGCTCACCTTCACGAAGAAGGAGAAGGCCAAGATCACGATGCTCGTCGGCGGCCTGACGATGGCGCACGACTACTTCGTCGAAGCCGGCCTCCGCGGCGCCGGATACAACGTGCAGATGCTCGAGTGCCCGACCAACGAGGGTCTCCAGGTCGGAAAAGAGTTCGGCAACCGCGGGCAGTGCAACCCGACGTATTTCACCGTTGGAAACCTCGTGAAATACCTCATCACACTGCGCGACAAGCACGGGATGACGGCCAAGGAGGTCGTCGACAAGTATGTCTTTCTCACTGCCGGGGCTTGCGGCCCCTGCCGCTTCGGCATGTACGTCACCGAATACAGGAAGGCGCTCCGCGACGCCGGCTTCGACGGGTTCAAAGTCGTACTCTTTCAGCAGACCGGGGGGCTGAAGCAGGCGACCGGCGAAGAGTCCGGCCTCGATCTCAACCCCGCGTTCTTCTGGGCCATCGTCAAAGCAATCGTCGCAGGCGACGTGCTCAACGCGCTTGGCTACCGAATTCGTCCCTACGAGGTGGTCGCGGGCGACACGGATCGCGCGATCGCCGAGTGCAAAGAGATCATTTACCAGGCGCTCGAGAACAAGACGAACATTATGTTCGCGATGTGGCGGTGCAAGCCGATCCTGGCGAGCGTGAAAGTGGATAAGACCCTCGCGAAGCCGAAGGTGAGCATCATCGGAGAGTTCTGGGCGATGACCACGGAGGGCGACGGCAACTACCAGCTCCAGCGCTTTCTCGAGAGCGAAGGGGCCGAGGCCGACGTCCAGCTCGTGACGGCGTGGCTCCTTTACACGGTGTGGGAGGGAACGCACGACACGAAGGACCGAGCCAATTTGCGGGGAGCTGACACTGCGAAATATGGGCTCGGCGCAATCGACGGGGACGTGTTTGGCGTCGCGAAGAAGCTGGCCGGTCTCACCGGCGCGGGGATCGCGATCCGCGCGCTCTTCCAGACGTTCGCACACACGATGGGCCTCTACGGCTACAAGCTGCCGAACATGGACGATATCGCGAGTATCAGTCACGAGTATTACAACAACGATCTCCGCGGTGGTGAGGGCCATATGGAGGTCGGCAAGCTAATCATGAACACGATTCACTCGAAGGCGCACATGACGCTGAGCGTGAAGCCGTTCGGTTGCATGCCCAGCGCCGGCGTCTCCGACGGCGTGCAATCCGCCATCACCGAGAAGTTTCCCGGGACGATTTACTGTCCGGTAGAGACCAGCGGCGACGGGCGGGTGAACTTTTATTCGCGCGTTCAAATGTACCTCTTCAAGGCAAAGCAAGTCGCCGTCGCGGAGTACGGTAGGGCGCTCGAGAAGCACGGCGTGACGCGCGAACAGGTCCAAGCGTTTCTGGAAACGAGTCCGCGGTTCGCAAGCCCTCTCTACAAGGCTGCACACGCGTATGCCGGCAATTCGGCAGACATCGTCGCCGCTGTTGCGCCGTACATCACGAAGACTCGCTTCCAGCGGTGGCAAGATCGCTTGACGGGGGCGGGCAAGGCGTCGGCAAAGATTGCCCAGCAGTCACCGCACATGGTGGTGAAGATCGTGAAGGAAGCCGTCGAGGCCGCGCCGGAGGTGGTCGAGCGAATCACGCTCGACGCCAAGCTATTCGCGCACGCGCGAAGCGCAGCGAAGGCACGCACGAAGACGGCGTTCGCCGAAGCATCGCCCGCCGAATAGGCAGAGCTCCGCTCGACGCCGACCGGAGCCCACTGCCTCTGGTGCGAAAGGGCGGATTCGCACGCCAGGGGTGCCCGGAGGGCACGAGCCGAGTCATCGAGGATTCTTTCCTTGGCGATCTCGGCGTCCTGACGGTTTTTTCCTCTCAGCCATTTTTCGACAGCCAGCCAAGGCGTACGCGTGGGCACGCGCCTTGCGGACGGCGTCCCCGGTGGGTAGAACCGGTGCGCTCCGCGTGCACATTCTCTGGCCGATCGATCCGCGGCGCAGACCCATCTGGCTGGTCGCGCTCTGGTTGGGGCTCGCCTTCAGGGTCTACGCGCTGCTCGTTCTCCGCAATCCGATGGACGTGCTGTTCTCCGACCCGGCGCGTCACTGGGAAAACGCGAAGAGCTTTCTGACTCCGGGCGCTCAAGGCGCGTCCAATCCCTACCTCTACCAGCTCTACCTCTTCGTCGTTCAGCGAGTTACCCACGAGAGCAAGCTATGGATAGGCCTCGTCACCGCGGTACTCTCGGTCTCCTACCCGCTCCTTTGGTACCTTTTCGCGCGCTCGGCGTGCCGGAACCGCATCAACGCATTGCGCTTCGCGACACTGTTGTGCTGGCTACCTTCGCACATCTCGATCTTCAGCTTCTTCATGAACGAGACGTTGATTCTGCCTCTCACCGGTCTCGCTTTATGGCTCACCCAGCGCACTCTCCGCACCGGCTCGCCCGGAAGCTTCGTCGGCACAGCGACGGCGTGGACTCTCGGAGTCCTGACGCGGTCGGTGGTCGGTCCAGTGGGCCTCGTTTGCGTAGCGGCATCCTGGTTTCGAGTCCGGGCCGGCCGTTTGATTGCGCTCGCCATTGCCGGCGCGATTACTGCCGCGCTCGTCGCCGCCGCCAGCATCCATGCCCATGTCGTCTTGAAGCGCTACACTCCTTTCGGCGACAACTCGGTCGTCGCGATCTACTTCGTGAGCGGCGCCCGCGAATACACCATAAACGTGAAAGGCTACGGCCAGTACGTCTTCTCCTCGCCCAGCCTCTACAACTCGCCGTTTAAGCCCTTCGCCGACTTCAAGTCGATTCGCGAAGGGATCGTGCCCGTCACCCTCGATCCCGAGCTGCACGGCGACGACGTCCGGATAACCCTACGCAATCAGACCGAGCGGAACCTGAAGAAGCTTCCGCGGCTCGTCTTCGAGAACGTCGTCTATTTCTCATTTGGGCATCCGTGGCCCACAGCGGGAGCGATCAATGATCGGGCGGATGTCATTTGCCTCCATGCGCGATGGATCTGGGCACCCCTCATCGTTCTCTCCTTCCTTGGTTCGGTTCTCTACATTGCGCGCCGGGGCGTTGCCTTCGTTCCCCTACTTGCCATTGGCTTTATCTTCACCTGTTACGTCCTCGGGCAGATGACCATCATGGAAGGCCGTTATCGAATGCCGCTCGAGCCCGTGGTGCTGCTCGTGCCGATCTGGCTCTGGGACTCCAGGCGTCGAGCGTGACGACGCCACCCAGCCTCAATCGCGCCCGAAGACCGCGATCAATTGGCACCCGCGTTGGTGGCTGGCCGCGTTCAAATAGTTCAACCAGAAGAGACCGTTGGAGACGGCCTTCGCGAAACGGGTGTACGGCCCGCTGGCGAAGCGCCGCAAAGCCCATTCCGGGTTCACGTTGGTCGCCCACTTCATGAGCTTGTAAGTCGGCCAGCCCCAGTTGGTCGTCGAAACTTCGCGCAGCCCAGCGGCCGCAGCATGCGCCAAAAGCTCACTTCGCGTGGGGTGGTGCACGTGACCAAAGTGCTTTTCGGTGTGATACATCGTACCCGTCGGGCAGGTGACCACCAGCCAACCGCCCGGGCTCACCATCCGGGAAAGGTGGAGCACGGCCTTTCGCTGATCTTCGACGTGCTCGACGACTTCACTACACACGACGACGTCGAACGTCTCTTTGAGGGCGTCAGTCTGTATGTCGAGAACATGAAACTTCATGTCTTTCATGCGCTCACGATTTCGCTCAACCTGGGCCGCGGCCAGGTCGGCGCCAGCCAGTGATCCGATGTCCGGCCGCTCGTGTCGCAGAATGCGAAGCAAGAGCCCATCCCCGCAGCCGACGTCGAGGAGCGACGTGCACTTCGTTCGCGGCAACGCTCGGAGCATCAAACGGCGACGGTGTCGAGCGCCGGGATTGTAACGTAGATAGTCGGGCACGACCTCCCAGAACGAGCTGTATAAAGCCGCGTTCCGCTCACCGGCTGGCTGGCTGGATTGCATCCGCGCCTTCCTCTCACTTCCTAACTCGTGGCCATTGTCGGAGGGCCACTCGCAACGGAGTCCGGCACAAAGTCAGGAGCGACCTTCTCGCGGCGCATCCACTCGTCGAGGACGATCAGCGCCCACAAAGGCTTCGAGTGGTCGCCCCTGCGCCGATCGTGCATGCCTGCCATGCCCGCAAACACCGCGCGGTCGAGCAACGGCGACTCCCAGAGCGGCGATGACGAAAGGACCGATGCAAGGCGATGGCGCAAAGGGCCCCGCAACCAACGCGCAAGAGGAATGCCGAATCCCTTCTTTCGGCGCGAGACGATCGCCTCCGGCAAGTGTGTGCGCGCGGCGAGCTGAAGCAGGTACTTGGAGGCGGCGCCGCGCACCTTGAGGGACGACGGAACGCGAAAGGCAAAATCGACGACTTCGTTGTCGAGCATCGGCGGCCGAACCTCCAAGCCATGGGCCATCGAAGCGCGATCGACCTTGGTGAGTACGGAGCCTGGCAAGTATGTCGAGAAGTCCAAGGCCAGTATTGCGTTCAGAGGGTCATGCCCCGCCGCAAGCGACAGGGCGAGCGTCGCCGGAGTCGAACCCATCCACGAGGGCGCCGCGCGAAAAAGATCGTCGAGATCGAGGCTCGACATCCAGCGCAAGTGGCGGCGTCGGGGCTCTTCGTCCCATCGGAGCACGAACCGCTTCAGCTTCCATTCCAGGCTCTGGTACGTGTCCTTTTGACCAATCGCCGAGACCACCGCGCGGAGCACGTGGTACTTCAGCACGCGCGGCAAACAAGCATAAAGACGAGCGTAGCGGTGCGCGCGATAGGTCGGGTAGCCTCCAAACAGCTCGTCGCCGCCGTCGCCGCCGAGCACGACTTTGACTCGAGATGCGGCGAGGCGCGAAACGAGAAAAGTCGGCAAATACGATGGATCGGCGAGAGGCTCGTCGAGCTTGGAAAGCGCCAGATCGATGACGTCGAGAAGATTCGATTCGCTCAGACGCTCCTCGACGTGAGACGAGCCGATTTGCCTCGCCACCAACCGCGCGTACGTACTCTCGTCGAACGTCGGATCGTCGAACGCGATCGAAAACGTTTCGAGGCGCCGCGTCGAGCGCTCCTGCGCAAGAATTGCGACGCTGGAAGAATCGATACCGCCGCTCAGAAACACACCGACGGGCACGTCGGCCACGAGCTGCCGCTCGACTGCGCGACCCAGAACGCTCCATAAGTCCTTGGCCAAGACGCCCTCGTCGCTCGGTATCGGAGCGTCGTCCGGCAAAGCCCAGTATGGCGACGCCGGACCCGCCAGTCCGGCCCGCCATTCGACGCAGTGGCCGGGTGAGAGCTTCTTCACGCCGTCGATCATCGTGACGGGCGCGTGCGCGTAGTCGCTGAAAAAATACGAGAGAAGCCCATCAGTCGAGACGCGACGTGAAAGGCCCGGGTGCTGCAGAACCGCGGTCAGCTCAGAGGCGAAGACCAGGCCCCCGTCGGACAATTCGGCGTAGTATAGCGGCTTGACGCCCGCCCGGTCGCGCCCCAGAAGCAACCTTCCGTTTCGTTGGTCCCAAAGCGCGAACGCGAACATTCCGTTCAGAGCTCGAAGCCCTTTGTCCCAATGGCGCTCGCCGTGCCGCAGCAGCACCTCAGTGTCGCTTCTGGTTCGAAACGGCACGCCGGCCATCTCGAGGTCGCGCCGTAGCCGAAGGAAGTTGTAGAGCTCCCCGTTGTACGCGATGTGCGCATTGCCATCCGGCGTAGACATTGGCTGCCCGCCGCCGGCGATGTCCAAAATGGCCAGCCGGCGATGACCGAGCGCCACGAACCAGTCGCCGAAGGCACCCGACCATTTGCCCTCGGCGTCGGGCCCGCGATGCTCGATGCGGCGCAACATGGGTGACAGAATCTCGGGAGCCCACGCCCGTTGAATGAATCCGACGAAGCCACACATTCCGGGTCACCGCGGCTCGAATCCGGCGCGCCCGGCTACGGAGTAGGTGCGCTTGTCCGTTGATTCGTAGTAGGTACGAATGATTAGCTCCGCGATGATGCCGGTCCCCATCAGCTGGACGGCGACGAGCGCGGCCATGGCGGCAATTACGAACAGCGGATTTCGGTGAACCCAGACGCCCTCCGCGAACTTCTCCCAGAGAACCACGGTGCATAGGACGACCGAAAGGGTGAACATCGCGAGGCTCAGACCGCCGAACACGTAAATGGGCTTCGTTTGGTACCTATGCAGAAAGACGACTGTCGTCAGGTCGAGAATGACCTTGAGCGTTCGACGAAGCCCGTACTTCGATCTGCCCGCACGACGCGGGCGATGGTTGACCTTCACCTCCGTGATTCGCGCGCCCATGTTGAACGCGATGACGGAGATGAAGCGATGCATCTCTCCGTAGAGCCGCAGCTCCTCGGTCACCTCCCGGCGGTACACGCGAAGAGAGCAGCCCAAATCGTGTATCGGCGCCCGCGTCAGCCTTCGAATCAGCCAGTTGGCCATCCGAGACGGAAGCTTCCGAAAGACAAACCCGTCGCGGCGCTTCCAGCGCCAACCGGCCACCATGTCGCAGCCCTCTTCGAGCTTGCGGAGCATCGCGGGGATGTCGTGCGGATCGTTCTGCAGATCTCCGTCCATCGTGACGACGATATTTCCCGACGCGGCGCGAAAACCCGCATCGAACGCAGCGGTCTGCCCGAAATTGCGCCGGAAAAATATCGCACGAAGGTACAGGCGTTCCGCAGCGAGGCTGCGCAGAAGCGCGGCCGTCCCGTCGGAGCTCCCGTCGTCGACCACGACGACCTCGAACCGTGTGCCGTGTGCATCGAGAGCGCCCGCCAGCTCATCGAGAAGCGCGGCTAGGTTCTCGCCCTCGTTGAAGACCGGAATCACCACGCTCACCAAGACCTCCGCGGTGGCGGGAGCATCCGTGACGGCCTTGGGCTGGAATCCAGCCGCAGCGGTCGAAACAGGATGGGAGACCAGGGCGCTCATCGGGTGATCGGCCCACGAATCTCGAAATCCTAGTGCATCGGCGAGAACGGGTCCAGGACGCCGGCCACACAGAGCCTCGCAGCGCCGACCCGGCGGCTGAGTAACAGCGCGTCTCGACCGGGCGAGAACCTCTACGGGCACCTCGGGTCAGAGGGAACTGGCAAAGCGGCAAGCCATTGACGGTCGCGGGGTCGTTGTAATCGCGGCGCCAAGGCGGCAGGCGGGACCAACCCCGTCGACCATGAGTGGGCTGTCGCTCGGGTCCGTCGTTGTATTCGCGCATCCAAGAGCCACAAGGACAATGGATGAAAATGGATTCGCGTGTCGCATCGAAGGGGTTTTCACCCCGGGGGGCGGACGTTGCTTCAATGCCAACCAACTTGTTGTCTTCCACTCCGGTTTCGACCGCGTCGGAGCGCGGTCAACAATTTGACGGCGCGTCAAACCCACGCACATCGAGCCCCGTCGACGGCCGGACGGCCGCCATCGCTCCGCGTCACCGGACCGGTGGAGCGAGCGGGGACGGCGCGTCATCGAGTAGAAGCGCGTAGAGGGAGGCGGGGAGCTGAGGAGCTAGGGGGCTGCCTCCGAGGGGACTCAGGCGAGAGCCTTTCGGAACCCAGGTGAGGTGGGCTACGATTCTCCTATTCGTGCTCAGGTCCGCGCCTACCCACCGGAGGTGGTCGGCCTAGACCGCTCTCGGACAAACACCAATCGATGTCGCGCTGCACGCTCGAGCTTGGGGGAACGGTTCTCGTCGTCGCCGACGAGGGGACCCTGGCCGCGGAGTATGGCCTTTTCGATCCGGGCGACATTGAGCTCTCTGCGACAGGACCGGGGACAATTCGGGAGACCGGCTATCGCACTACGGTGGGCGAAGCACTGCCGCGACTCGCTCATTTCGGCCTCACCCGGGAGCTCGCCGAAGAGGCCGCGGCAGCGTTAAAGCCTTGGATCGCGCGAGCTTACGCGCGCGGACCCGCCGTGCGGTGCATCGTCGAGCAGCTCGGCACCGCCGAGCTCTTCGACGGCCGTACATACGATCCCGTATCGGAGCGCTACGAGGGCGCCTGGCTCGACCTGCCGGCGCTGGTCAGCGCCCTTTCGGACGACTTGGATCCGGTGCGCTCGGCAACCACGCTGCAAGCGATCCACCTGAGCGCTTTTCTCGCTGAACGCTCGGAGGACGAGCCGTTGACGCTCGGCACGATTGAGCTCACTGCGCAGCGCCGCCCGGGCGAACGCACATTCAAACGGGTGGCGCTTCAGGAGCCGAAAGCGCTCGTGCGGGCACTCGGTGCGCTCAAGCGTACGCGCCATCACGACGGCGTAGAGACGGGACCCGCCCGCCAGGAGATCGTCGCCTGGCTTCGAGGGCGCGCGCAGCGCGTACCGGCGGCCGGCGATCGGCTCGCCGCTATCGAAGCGGCCCTCGGCGCGCGCGAACCGCCATCGCGCGGGCCCCTCGTGGACGCGGATTTGTGGGCGCTCGAGACGAAACTGTCTCTCGGCGAGACCGACGGCGTCATCGAGCGGCTCGCCGCAATCGAGCTGCGGCGCGGACGACTCCCGGCGACGACGTATTTGCGCGCACGAGTCGCGCTCATGGCAGGGACCGAGGAGCCGCGATCCATCGCCGAGCGCGTATCCGCGCTTTCGACGTCAATGTCGGCGTTCCACGAGCTTCAACTGCTAGCGGCACAGGCGTGGGCGGCGGCCGGCGAAGTGCGGCAGGCACACGCCTTTGCACGCGACCTCTTGGAGGACTCGTCCGCGGCCGATTCGCTCCGAATGCGCGCGCGCGAAGTCTTGGACGCGACGGGACGGGCGACGACCGCCCCCGAGGGGGGCATTCCACTCATTCCGAAGGCACCGCTCACTCCATCGGGGACCGAGCTGGAGCCGGCGGCCAGTGACCCCCCTATCGGCGGCTATGGCATAAAGCAGTCGCGCGACCGCGCGCAACTGGGCGCCGAGCAGGCGCCTCCGCTGGCCATCGACCTGTCGCTGCCCGTCCTCGTTGTCGAGCCGCGGGGCGACCGGTCGCTGTCGGCCTCGGCAGAGCGCGAGCTGGAAGCCGAAGCCGTGGAGACGCTGAGCCTTCCTCCGGGAATGCGCGACGACCCACCGCCTCACGACGAGGCCCCCCGTACCCCCCCGGCCGCCCGCCTCGTGTGCACGTACCTCGCCCGCGAGCTCGGGCGCGAACTGCGCATGCGTTACGGGATCGAGCTGCGGAGCGACGTCGAAGGCCTCGAGATGGCGCAGCGCTACCTTTGTGAGACGCTGAGAGACGATCGGGTGCGAACGCCGGAAGACGAGCGGGACGTGATGCGACACGGCGCCTTTCTGAGCGAGCTGCTCGCGCGTCGCATGCTGGCTCGCTGGGCCGACCTCGAGTCATTGGATCCGGGCCGCTGGGCGATGCTCGTCCCGTCGCGCCTGCACCCCGAGGAGATGTGTCGGGTCTGGCCCTTCCGGCGAGTCTTGCGGTTCGTCGCGCAACGCCACAAGGAGAGAGACCTGGTAAGCTATTACTTCCAGCTCGAGGCCCGCTCCGCGCGCTAATGCCCAACGACGCAGGCCAAAACTACATCACCCGCGAAGGAGCCAAGAAGCTCCAAGCGGAACTCGTCGATCTGCGCCACCGGCAGCGGCCGAAGATTGTCCAGGAAGTCTCCGACGCCGCCGCCCAGGGCGATCGAAGCGAGAACGCGGAGTACATCTACGGCAAGCGAAAGCTCCGGGAGATCGACCGGCGGGTGCAATGGCTGACCAAGCGCCTCGAGAGCGCAACAGTGGTCGAGCCGCGAACGGCGTCGGTCGAGGCCGCCTTCTTCGGGGCGTTCGTCGAAGTGGAGGACGAGCGCGCGCATCGCACGAGTTACCGCATCGTCGGCGAGGACGAGATCGACCTCGCCAAGGGCTACATTTCATGGCGTTCGCCGATCGGTCGCGCTTTATTGAAGAAGCGCGCCGGCGATACGGTCGTCTTCCGTCGCCCAAGACCCGATCCCAAGCGAGCTGGCGGGATCCGGCAGAGTGCGACGACGGAGGACGAACGGGAGGAGATCGAGCTCACCGTGGTCAGCGTTCGTTACGAAGGGATCGACCCTCGCGACGAGTGAGGTAGTCCACTCCCGCCGGGGCTACGAGCCGAACCGGGCCACGAGCGCCTTCGCGTCCTCGACGAACCGGTCTCTGAAGAATCGCTCGAACTCCGTCAACGTGCACAACGTGCGAGTATCCACGACTCGATCTACGAATAGGTTCCCATCGAGGTGGTCCAGCTCGTGCTGGAACGTCCCCGCGGTCAGCCCCTTCACATCGAAGTCGACGTCGCCGCCCGCCCGGTCCCACGCGCGCACGCGGACGCCGGCAAAGCGGGGCACTTGCCCTCGGAGGTTGGGCACGCTCAGGCAGCCCTCGAAGTTGAGGAAGGTTTCGTCGGTGGTCGCTTCGACCACAGGATTCACGAGAACGGTGAGGGGCCAGTTGGGCTTGTACGGGTAGCGAGGATTGTTCGCGATTTCGACGACACAAACACGAATCGGCTCGTACACTTGATTCGCGGCGATGCCCGCGCCATTCGCGTCGCGCATCGTTTCGACCATGTCGTCGATGAGACGTTGGGTCGCGGCTCCGGCGAGTTCGTGTCGGGTGATCTCGCGCGCTCTCTGTCGCAGAACGGGGTGCCCAATCGAAGCAATCTTGCGCAGGGCCATGGCGTCCGATTAGCGCTTTTCGGCCAAAATGATCGTGCGGGGCGACTCGTGGCCGAAGAATACGCCCGGTGTCGCGATGCGACCGCTCACCTCGCAGACCTTGAATCCATGGTCATGCAGCATCTTGCCAAGCTCGTGCAAACTGTAAATGCGCATCGAAAACTCAATCTCCCGTGAACGGCCGTCGTCGAGCATCATCGTCCGTTTGACCCGCATACGGCTCGTGATGAAGTCGACGACCATCTCGTCCATGCAGACGCAGCCGTCGCCCTCGAACCAAGCGAGCGAAGGCGATTGGTGGACCACGAAATCCCGATTGACCACGTCCAGGAGGAAGAGCCCTCCGACTTTCAGCGCATCGTGGATGCGATCGATCACCGACGCGTTCTTCTCTTCTTCGAAGTAGCCGAAGCTCGTATTCCAGCAGTACACGCCGTCGAACTGGTCCACGAAGGTCATCTCGCGCATGTCCCCTTGCACGAAATTGAGCTTCGCGTTGCGCTCCTGCGCCTCGTCGCCCGCGCGCGCGAGCATCGCGAGCGACAGGTCGAAGGCGACCACCCGGTACCCGCGTCGCGAAAGCTCGATCGCGTGCTGACCCGTCCCGCAAGCCAGGTCGAGCACCGCACCGCCCCGCTCGATGCCGAGACTCTCCTCGATGAAGTGGACCTCGCGCCCGAGATGCTCCTCGGTAACCCGTTCGTTGGCCCGCAGGTAGTCGTCGTTGAAGAGCTCCTCCCACCAGAAGCGACCCTTTCGTCGCGACGCAACGCCGTCGAGCTGTTGGGGCGCGAGGCTTCCCATATGGGGTGGAACGATGACGAGCGGCGGCTTGCTCGGCCGCTCTGCTGGAGCTTTCCGGCTGGTCGGCGGCGCCGGCGGATGGGACGGCAACCGGGGACGAACGGCCGGCAAGCTGGCGACGACGCCGGGTGAAGAGGGAGTCGCTTCGACCGCGAGAAGATCGTCCAGCGAAATCTCGCCGTCTCCAGCGTCGGGCCTTGACTCTGCGGCGGGAGTGCGTGCCGTCGAGGTCCCGGTGGTCAGCGGGGCCGGGACGGGCGGAACCGGCACAGGCGACGGCATGGGTGCCCGCTGCGGAGCGGGCGGAAACGACGGCGTGCGCGCCGGTTGAACGGGAGGGGCCTGTATCGAAGGAGGCGGCTGCAACGCGGGCAGCGGCGCGAGCGATGGGCCGGCGGGCGGCCCCTGGCTGAGAGGGGAGGAGCGCGTGCCCGCCGGCGGAGACGGGAGCGGTGAAGGTCCCGGTCCACGCTGAATGCGGCGAACCAGGGGCGTCGGCTCATCGTCGAGGCCGTCGTCACCAGTCGGCGGCGTGATCCTCGCCTCGGCGCGGGGCGAAGCCATCATTGGCGGGGGATTGATCGTGATGATCCGCATGGGCGTCAGGACTGCGGTCTCGCCCGGATCGACCAGCGAGGAGCGGTCCTCGCGGCTCGTGTCGCCGGGCAAGGGCGTTTCCCGATCCGTCGGTTGTGGGCGCGCGACTTCGTCGTCTGGAATTCGAAGGGCAGGCCGGTTGCGCCGTCGACCGCCAGCGTCGGAAACAGGCGTCGGTGCGGGCGGCCCATCGGACTTCGAGGCGTCGGGGTCGGGCGCCGGCAGAGCCGATTCCAGAGAATCGGTGGCAGGGACGACACGTCGGTTGTCGCTCATCCCCGCCCCCCGTCCAAGGCTTCTCTCGCGCGCAGCAGCGCTTGGCCGTACCGCACGGGCCCCTCCCGAACGACCCACTGACCCGCGGCGCGCTCCTCGACGAGTACCACCGCGGTCGAACCCAAATGGAAGACGCCTATCTCGTCGCCCCGCGCGAGACGGAGCGGCGGATCGAACGAGTGATCGCCGATCGGCACATCGGGCCCGTCGACTCCCACGGTCGTGATGCGCCCGACGATCATGGCGACGACCATGACGACGGTAACCCGGCCGACGTCCCCGTCCGCGTCGATCTCGATGGCGACGCGTCGATTGCGGCAGAAGAGGTTCAGGACGTGGCGCATCCCTATGGAATTGACCGGAAAGAAGTCTCCCGGAATCGAGCGAATGCGACGAACGGTGCCACCGACCGGCGCATGCACGCGATGGTAATCGCCCGGTGCGAGGTACACGACGCATCCGGCGCCGCCCACGAACCGCCGTGCCTCTTCGTGGTCGTTACCGACCAGCTCTTCGACGGAGTACGGCCTGCCCTTGACGGCGAACGTTCCACCCCTCTCGATGGTGCCCATGGCCTCGACGCGGCCGTCGGCCGGGCTCGTGATCGAGCGCGGATCTTGGTCGACCGTCCGCGCACGCAAACGCCGCGTGAAGAACGCGTCGAAGTTCGACCATCCTCCGCGCTCTAGGCACTCGTCGAGCTCGACGTCGTACAGGCGTGAATACAGCCCGATCACCGCTCGCT
Organism: uncultured Polyangiaceae bacterium; assembly: GCA_964531095.1. Taxonomy (GTDB): domain Bacteria; phylum Myxococcota_A; class Polyangia; order Polyangiales; family Polyangiaceae; genus Palsa-1150. The sequence continues at coordinate 32,799 of CAZHED010000032.1, forward strand.
CCACGGGCGGCGACCAAGGCCGATCGGCCAGGCGCCCGATCGCCCGACCGATGCGCTCCCGAGGAAGCGCGCGTAGTATCTGGGCGGTAGCGTAGGTGACGGCGCTCATCTCATTGGGAAGGGTGCCCACCGCTTGCGACGAGCCGCCCGCAAAGATTGGCTTTATCCACGGCGCGTCGGAGGCGAGATGGCCCTTTTCCCCATGCTAGCTGCGGGGCTCGGAGCGGGTCAATCTCGCGTGCCCCCTCGCAGACCCCCGCGCACTATTGTTCGTCATACGGCGGCTCGGCAGCAGCACGCGCGGCCTCGCACAGCCGCGCCTTCTCCGCCACGTCGGGAAGCGCGCTCGGCTCGATCGTCTCGCATGCGGCCTCCACGTTCAATGGATCGGCGGCGACCGCCTCCGCGAACGACGGCGTCGCGGCCGCTTCGTCACCCCGGAGGCGTGCCCAGCGCCCGCGGACCGCCCACCAAGGACCATAGGGGGAGGCAACCTGCGACGGGTCGGCGACGAGGGGTTCACCCTCTTCGCGGCGCCCCGCACCCTCGAGAGCGCGGGCGCGCAGCCAGCGAAAGCTCGGATCGGCCGTCGCGGGATCACTCTCCGCGTGAGGGATGCGGTCCAGCTCGTTCAGCGCCTCGATCGCGTGGCCGCGCGCGAGGAGAAGCTCGGCCAGCCGCGAGCGATCCCGCAAGTCCTTCCACTTGTTCTCCGCTTCATTTCGATCGTTGCCCAGGCCCACGGCCGAGAGCCCAGGCTCGCGCGGCAGCGAAGTCACGTGGGCGGCCCACTTTTCATCCCAGGCTTTCAAATCGAGCCCGCTCGCCGCGACGAGCGCTTCGTTCGGCTCTTTCCCCCTTTCGAGCTCCAGCAGCAGCTTGGCGAGCGCACCATCCCCTTCACTTTGGACGTAGAAATGGACGAAGCTCGTCACCTCTGCGAAGGCCACGGTGGCAGCATCGGCGCTCGGCAGCATGGCGATGCTCGGGCCGAGCTTGTCGAGCGGGAAGGTCATCCCCCGCTCTCGTCCCTGCTGCACGATCGCGTCAGCGGGCGGGCGGTCGTCGAACGGGCCAGGCTCGCGCCATCGCACCTCTTCCCGTTTGGCAACCCCTTCCTGCAGCCACAGCGGCGCACGGTCACGCGACGCGCGGGTGACCGCCAGATGGGTCAGCTCATGCGCGACGGTATCGCGCCAAGAATAGCCATGGTGGCTCGCCCGCGGGCTGAGCAACGTCACGCGACCCCACTTCGCCACGGCAACCGTGCCCGTGGTCTGCGCGCTCTTGTAGGGCAGACCGGTCATCGCCGACAGCGACAGGAGATCGCGCACGACGACGACGCGGGTCGGCTTCGGCCAGTCCACACCGAGGTCGCGTGTAAGCGCCTGGCGAGCTTTTGCTACCGTGTCGAAGAGGAGGGGGGCAAGCGCTCGGTCGTGCTCGTCTTGCCAGCGCACCTCGATACCGAGCTGCGCGTCGGTGTCCTTGGCGAGCGCCGCCGTGACACGTTGGCATCCGCGCGCGATGTCCGCGAGCTGGCCGCCCGCATCCGTTCTTTGAAGCTCGGGCCGCCCCAGGATCGCGGCGGCGCCGTCGCAGTCGAGCTCGTAGATCGCCAAACGCGCCCGCTCGAGAGCAATGGCGAGGTCGTCCGGATCCGCGGCGGCGAGCTCCTTTCGCGCCTCGTCGCAATCGAGCCCCGCGATGAGCGCCTGCGCGCGCCGCGCTGTGTCGGCCTGCGCGTGCGATGGGGAAGAAGTCGCGAACGGCGCAGCGGCGATCGCCAGCCAAGCGATCCAACGGCCCTTCATCGCAGCAAACCCTCCGCGTACCGGCGGACCGCGTCTCTGAGCGCACCGCTCGTCGGTTGTCCCAGTCCTCGGACCACACGCCTCCGGAACTCGTCAGGACCCTTTCCGGGCTTGGGTACGTTGCCCAGGCCTTGCGACGGACTCGCATGGCTCTGGCTGTCGTCTCCGCTCTCGGCGGATGAAGACCCGCTCGACTCGTCTTCCTCGCGAAGCTGCTCATTGGCCGCCTCGAGACTGCGCTGCGCCTCGTGCTGGCGATCGATCCCCCGTTCACCGTCCCCTTCTCGAAGCGCCTCCGCCGCTTGCCTCGCAGCACGCTCGGCGATGCCGACCGAGTCGATTGCCTTCTGCGGCAGCGAGCCGTGGTCACGGCCCTGCTGCGCCAGATCACGCGCTCGGTCGGCCAGCTTTCCTTCTTCGTCTGCCCCTTGCTGCAGCTCCTTGCGCGCGCGCTCCGACGCTCGCTTGCGTATCTGCTCGAGCCGCTGCTCGACCCATTTCTCTTCGGTGTCGAGAGTACTCCGAGCGCGCTCGACCCGCCGTTGCCCCTCGCCGCTGGGGTCCTGGAGCCATCCGCCTCTCTGGAGGATCTTTTTTGCCTCGTCGAGCGCGCCGAGCGCGCTGCGCCCGCTTTGCACCGCCTCTTGAGCCCGGGCGTGCTCGAGCGATCGCGCCATCTGCTCTGCGAGCTCGCGCGCGGCTGCCCCCTTGCTGGTCCAAGAGTCGCTCCCGTTTCCAACGCTGGGCAAGCCGTTCGCCGCCTCGCGGATCGCCTCCGCATGTCGCCTGCTCTCGTGCCGCAGCTCGTCCGCCTCGTCGTCGCTCGTCGCGGCGGCCAGCGCCTGCTCCATCTTCACGACCTCTCCCGCATGATCCTGGGCCAGCTGCTCGACGTCCTTGGCTGCCTCCTGAAAGGCCCGGTCCACGTCCTCCGGAGGGGTCTCTTCATCGCCCGCCGAGCCGTGGGCCCCGCCCGACTCCCCTCCCGCACGGCCGACGCTCCCGCCCCGCGTCCCGAAGGACGGGTCGGGCTCCCGCAACCGCGCCGCCAGGTCGCGTGCCGCCAGCTCGGCATGCACCAAGTCCGCCCCCTCGCGCGATCGCTGCACCCGCAGCAAGTCGGCGTCCACGATCTCGCCCAGGTCACGCCCGAGGATTCCCAATCGCTTCATCTCGAACGCTCCTCCCGCGAGAACCGTCGTCGCGGCGTCCATGAGCTGTTGCCCCCGTTCCGGCCGATTCTCCGACGAGCGATCCGCGCGCTGGTCCTGCCCGGCACCCAGCGCCAGATCGTCGGCAACGTCGGCGAGTTGGAGCGCCGAGTCGCGTGAATCGCGCAGCCCCAAACCGCGCACGACTGCGTCCACCACGAGCGCGAAGTGCTCGGTCGTCTTGACGACGTCTGCTTGCGTCCGTACCGAGGGCGACTTGGTCTCGCGCTCCACCGCCTTGCGAACGGCCTGATTCTGCGTCAACAGCGTCGCGCGGCTGCGGACGGGCACTCGAATGCCCGCGTACGCCTGAGCCAACGTCTGCGAAAGAAGCGCCTCTGCCTCCGAGACTCGCCGCGTGTCCTCGCCGAGGAAGGTGCTTCGATCTTGCCGGGCGCTGGGCAAAGGGGTCGACAGCCGCCACGCGAGCGAGTCGACGACCGCGTCGCGCAAGCGGCGCAGGGCATCCATCCGAAGCGCCTCGGGCTCGCCGACATGGGGCGGGACGAGAACGATGGCGGGACTGGCGCCCCATTTCGGACCCCTCAACGGATCGTTGTCCTTTGCTTCGACGGTGACTTCGATCGGGACGTGGCTCTTCTTCAGAAACGCGTCGCGAAGCCTGAGCAGATACCCCCCCTTGTCGCTCGTCGTCTGCGAATCGAGGTGGGCGAGCACCCGGCGCTCCTCGCGCGTGCCCGATCGCAACACAAGGTGCACCTCTCGCAGTCCGTGATCGTCGGTGGCATCGTACTTGATGGGGATGTCAGCCCCACCCTGCTCGACCAGCAGCACCTGCCGCGGCGCCCCTTCCAGGCGAACGATGGGCGGGCTGTCCGCGATGGACTCGACGGTCAGCGCCTCGGCCCCGGAGATCGTAACGGCCCCGAACCGCGCGACGACGCGCAGGCTCGTGTTGTCCGTGACCTGCCACCTCGCGACCACGCCTCCCGCGCCATCCTCGACGAACGGGACCTCGATCGTTCCGTCGCTCAAGAGCAGGCGACGCCCCGGGCGAACGGGCATGCCTCTGACCGTGACGAGCGTTCCATACGGCAATCCGAGCGAACCGAACGCAAGTCCGTTTCGCTCGGCCTCGCGCAGGTAGTCCGGGGGACGGGCCACGACGTCGACATCGTCGAGCCATCGGACGCTCACCGGAGCGAGCCCGTGGCGCGCCACGAGCACGTCGGCCCCCTCCAAGAGGGACCACGACCGCGCGACGACGATCGCCAGCACGCCCGCCAGTGCGACGAAGGCCACCCCGCTCACGCGCGCCGCGGCACGCGCCGCCTGGTCCACGATCTGCTCGGCCGGCAGCTGGGCAAGCGATCGCGCGACGTGAAGGCGGGCGAGCGCCGCCGACGTGCCGTCGGCATGCACTTCCCCGCCCGGACCAACGAGCGAAAGTGCGCGCATGGCACGATCCGCGCGCTCGGGGGCCACCCGGCGGACGAGGCGCTCAACGATCCGAGCTGGCTGCCGCAAGCGCCTCCGCTCGAGCACCCTCCAGCCGATCGACACGGCAACGCTGACCGACATGGCCGCGGCGGCACCGAGCCGCCCTGCGACGGTTCCTTGGCGCGCAACCAAGAGGGCGACAACCCACGTGAACGAAGCACCGGCAATCGCGACGCGGCGGCGCGACAGAGCCGTCGCCGACCGCCAGGCGTCGGCGAGCTCGAGAAGCGGCGAGGTCAACGCTGAAGCCACGGGCGGAGGCTAGCTTAGCGTGGAGGCCGCGAAACCCCCCGTGGTAGTGTGCCGCCGAATGCCTCGGTGCTCGCTCCTCGTGATGCTTTTCGTGCTCGCCTCATGCGGCGGCAAAGGCGCGAGCACAGGGGGAGAACGGAAGAGCGACCTCGACGCCGATCCGCTCGGTCTCTTACCGGCCGATCCCATTGTCGTCGCGAGCTTCGACGCGCGCGCGGTGTTCTCCAGCGGAGCCGCGGGCGCTCAGGTAGCGTCGATTGCAGGAAGACTCGTGCCGCTCGGCGAGAGCGCCGGCTTCCAAGCCACCCGCGACGTCGAGCGCGTCGTGCTCGCCGAGTATGCGACGGGCGGGATCGATTGCGCCGCAGTCCTGACGGGGCACTTCGACCCGGCGAAGATTGATGCGGCGACGACTGCGAATGGCGGCGCGCCAATCGTCCGCGGCACGTACGGAGGACGCACGACGCACACCGTGGCCGCCGTCGAATACGCCGTCCTCACGCCCAAAACGCTGGTGGCAGGGACCGGCGACGGGGTGCGGCGACTGCTCGATCGCGTTCAGGCCGGTTCGACCGATCGAACGATGGCCCCCTGGATGGTGAGCACATTGGAGACCAAAGGCGCCGAAATCGCGGTCGCGGCCGATTTCGAGACCCAGCCCGTGGCGTCCGCAGCGATCGGGGCGGTGCGCTTGCCGTGGCTCGACGGAATGCACGTCGCACGCATCATCGGCAATTTCGAGCCACCGGGGATGAACGTCGCCGCAACGCTGACGTACGGTGACTCCGTGCAATCACAGACCGCCGCAGACGGCATGCGTTCGGTCGAAGGCTTGCTCAAGATGCTCGGCCCGCTGCTCGGCGGTATACGTCTGCAGAACCTCGAAGTGACGACCGACGCGAAAGACTTACGGTGCAAGTTCGCCGTCGACCAAGACACGCTCCTGACAGTGCTCGCGTTCGCCCCCCGTTTCCTCACGATGACCCCATGACGACCCTCATTGTCCATCCCGCTTCAGGTCCGCTCGTCGGCAGCGTTCCCGTTCCTTCCGACAAGAGCATCGGCCACCGCGCGCTCTTGTTTGGGGCTCTCTGCGAAGGGCAGACTCGCATCGCGGGCTTTTCGCGCGGCGAGGACAACGTCTCGACCGCAAACGCCTTGCGCGCAATGGGCGTGCGCATCGACGAGCCTTCGCCCGCCGATTTGATCATCCACGGCGTGGGCCTGTTCGGGTTGAAGCCCTCGGAGCACGATCTCGACTGCGGCAACTCGGGCACCACGATGCGGCTTCTATGTGGGGTGCTCGCGGGGCAGCGGTTTCGCGCGGTGCTCGTAGGCGACGAGACGCTCTCTCGGCGGCCGATGATGCGAGTCGCGCGGCCACTCCGCGCTCGCGGGGCAGTCATCGACGGCCGCCCGCACCCCACGCGACCCGGAGACATCGTCGCGCCCCTGGTCGTCGGGCCACTGCCCGAGGGCCGCGATCTCCTGGACCTCGAGTACGAGAGTCCTGTCGCGAGTGCGCAGGTCAAGAGCGCGATCCTGCTCTCGGGCCTTCTCGCGCGCGGCGTCACGCGGTTCAAAGAGCCGACGGTCTCGCGCGATCACACCGAACGGATGCTCCGCGCGCTCGGCTGCCCGATTCGCACGGTCGGTCCCGTCGTGGAAGTCGACCCGTCGGCCTGGGAGCGTCGGATGCCAGCATTCGACATCGAAATCCCGGGGGACGTTTCCGCAGCGGCGTTCCCGCTCGTGGCGGCGCAGATCGTCGAGGGCTCGCGCGTGACTGCGCGCGGCGTCGGCGTCAACCCGACGCGCACGGGGGTGCTCGAGATCGCCCGCGACATGGGCGCAGGGCTGGCCATCGAGCCGCAGGGCGAGCGCGGCGGCGAGCCAGTCGCCGAGTTGCACGCCTGGTATGCCCCGCTTCGAGCGGCCGTCATCGGCGGCGAAACCGTGCCGAGGGCGATTGATGAGATCCCCATCGCATGCGCCCTCGCCGCCCGCGCCCATGGCACGACACGAATCTCGGATGCCGACGAGCTGAGGCACAAGGAGAGCGACCGGATTGCCACCATGGTTCACGTGCTCCGTGCCTTCGGGGTGTCGTGCGAAGAGCGCCCGGACGGGCTCGACGTCCAAGGGCGCTCCGAGCCGCTCGAGGCCGCCGACGTCGACAGCCGAGGCGACCATCGCATCGCCATGACCGCGGCGGTCCTCGCACTGGTCGCGCGCGCGCCGTCTCGCGTTCGCGACGCCGCTTGCATCGCCACGAGCTACCCCAAGTTCATTGCGACCTTGCGCGCGCTCGGGGTTCGCGTCGACGTCGAGGAGTGATCGTGAACGACGCGCGGCGACTGCGGCCGATCGTGGCCATCGACGGCCCTGCCGGAGCCGGCAAGAGTACGGTCGCGCGGCGGCTGGCCGACGTTCTCGACTTCGTCTTGGTGGATACGGGCGCGCTCTACCGTGCGGTCGCGCTTGCGGCCGAGCGCGCAGCGATCGCCTGGACGAACGACGTGGCGGTCGGCTCCCTGGCTCGCGCGCTCGTCGTGCGCCGCGCGCTCGCCTTCGAGCGCGACCGAGGCGGCGGACTGCGCGTCGCGCTCGACGGAGCGGACATCACCGACGCGATCCGCGCCCCGCATGTCGGGATGGGCGCGAGCACGGTCTCGGCCCACAAGCAAGTGCGCGACGCCCTCCTCGACATTCAGCGGCAGGCCGGGAGAGAGGGCGGAGTCGTGCTCGAGGGGCGCGACATCGGAACAGTCGTCTTCCCGGATGCCGAAGTGAAGTTCTTCCTCACTGCCCGCACCGAAGTCCGGGCTCGGCGCCGTTACGCGGAGTTGGCCGCGAAGGGGCTACCCGTCACGTTCGAGGAGACACTCGAGGACGTGCGCCGCCGCGACGAGCAAGACATGACCCGAGAGGTCGCGCCGCTTCGCCAAGCGGCCGACGCCGTCCTGGTCGATAACTCGGACTGCACCGTGGACGAGACCGTCGCGGCGATGGCCGCGATCGCGCGCGCGAGGAGCGACGCTTGAAGCGGGGAGCCGTCGGGCTTCTCGCGTTGCTCGCTGTGACCGCGCCGTCAGGATGCAGCCATGTCGTCACCGCAACGCCTCCGCGCGCCGCCCCGTACGCCGAGCCGCGGTGGGAGGGAGCCCTGCCGAGGACGCCGGAGCTGCTCCTCGTGGTTCGACCACAGGCCCTGCGGCGCGATGGGGTCTTCGGTCCGCTGGTGGGGCGCGCCATCGAGCTCGCGCGCGCACACACGCCGCTGGTCGTTGCGACCGGCACGCTCGACGCGATGGAGGACGCCGAAGAAGTCATCATCAGTGCGCGCGAAAGCGATGCGGGTGCGGAGGACGACTTCGTCGTCGTGGTTCGCGGCGTTCGCGCGAGCGTCGATCCCGCGAGCATCGTCGACGAGAAGGGACACGCGCTCTGGGTGCCTGGCCCGACCCCGTCCGCCGCGAGTGTCCGAGAGCTGCTGCGCGCACAGGACGGCGAGGGGCAGAATCCACCGGGACCCGCAACCATGCCCGAAGCGTCGCTCTTCGAATTGCCCGGGCGCACCTGGGTCATCGCCACGGGCGGGGCGCGCACACGGGCGCGCGACGCATTCGCGCGCCCTACGACGACGATCGGCAGCGATTCCGCGGGAGCGCCCAACTCAGCGCTCGCGCTCGTACGGATGCCGGGCCCGGGCCTCGTGGCGCGCATTCGCGCGCTGCGTTCACCCGGCCTGCTCGCCCCGCTCGGGGCCCAACTGGCCACGGTCACCGTCATCCTGACTGCGGGGGACGACGCGGCCATCCGCGCGACCCTCTCGTACATCGACGAGAAGCCCGTCGCGCTCGCCGAGACGACTCTGCGGGAGGCGATCGGCGCCATGTCCCGAGCAAAGCCGCGTGACTACGCATGGTTGCAGTCGGCAACGGTTCAGGCGTCGGGACGGTGCATCATCCTCACGGCCCGGCTGCCCGTGTCGCGGAACGAGCGCAGCGAGCCGCCGAATAGCTTGGTGAACGCAGAGTCGTTGCCCCTCGCTTCCCCTGGAGCAGCCGACCCACCGAGCCCAGGCGAAGCGAGGGTGCGTGACGGGGTGCCGGCCGGCCGGAGGTAAGCACAACGATTCCCCTTTGACAGGAGGGATCTACCAAGCTATTCCGACCGCTCCGGCTCGAGTCGGGAGGATTGGTCCGTCCTCTGCACGCGAGCCTCTCAAACACCAAGCCACCCAAGCCTGAGCGCGTGCACCGCCGCTCAGCGCGGACCGTCGAGGACTTCCCCAGCCACATGTCGACCCAATCCACTGCCCTGAGCTCCACAGGCAAAACACCGGAGCCGGCCGCCCCGGCCGAAAACTTCGCCGCTCTATTCGAGGCGAGCGTCAGCGCAGGCGACTTCGGCAAAGAGGGCGAAATCGTCAGAGGGACCGTCGTCGCCGTGCAGCGCGACAATGTCGTCATCGACATCGGCGGCAAGAGCGAAGGCATCATCGCGCTGAACGAGTTCGCCGACGCGCAAGGGCAGACGACGGTCAAGCCCGGCGATCAGATCGACGTCTTTATCGAGAGCCGAGAAAATGACGACGGCCTTGTGACGCTCTCGAAAGAGAAAGCGGACAAGATGAAGGTCTGGGATGAGATCTCGGCCGCGTGCGAGCGCGACGAGCTCATCGAAGGAACGATCAGCCAACGGGTCAAAGGCGGACTGTCCGTCACGATTCGCGGGGGCGTGAAGGCCTTTCTCCCAGGATCGCAGGTGGATCTGCGACCGATTCGCAACTTGGACAAGCTCATCGGACAGACCTACCAGTTCAAGGTCATCAAGTTTAATAAGAAGCGCGGAAACATCGTTCTCAGCCGGCGCGTCCTTCTCGAGAGGGAGCGCGACGAGCAGAAGACCAAGACGCTTCAGACCCTCGAAGAGGGAAAGGTCGTCAAGGGCGTCATCAAGAACATCACGGAGTACGGCGCCTTCGTCGACCTCGGGGGAATCGACGGTCTCCTCCACATCACCGACATGAGCTGGGGTCGCGTGAACCACCCGTCGGAGATCTTCCAGGTCGGCGACGAGGTCACCGTTCGCGTCCTCAAGTACAACGCGGAAACCGAGCGCGTGTCGCTGGGCCTCAAGCAGACCCAGGAAGACCCGTGGAGCCACGCGGAAGAAGCCTATCCGCCGGGCAAGAAAGTGCGCGGCAAGGTCCAGTCGATCACCGACTACGGAGCGTTCGTCGAGCTCGAGGCGGGAGTCGAGGGGCTCATCCATGTCAGCGAGATGTCCTGGACCAAGAAGGTCAAGCACCCGAGCAAGCTGCTCGAAGTGGGGCAGGAGCTCGAGTGCCAGGTGCTCGAGGTCGATGCGAAGAGCAAACGTATCTCTCTCGGCTTGAAGCAGCTCGAGCCGGATCCCTGGACACTCTTCACGGAGAAGTACAAGCCGGGCGACAAGATCACCGGCAAGGTGCGAAGCATCACCGACTACGGCGTCTTCATCGGCATCGAAGAAGGCGTCGACGGGATGGTTCACAAGAGCGACGTTTCGTGGACCGCAAAGGTCAACAATCCCAGCGACATGTACAAGAAGGGCGACGACGTCGAAGCGATCATCCTGAGCATCAACCACGACGAGAAGAAGGTGAGCCTCGGCGTCAAGCAGCTGTGGGACGACCCGTGGCCGACCATCTTCTCGGAGCTCCCTCCGGGCAAGGTGGTCACGTGCAAAGTGCTCAGCGTCGTCGACTACGGCGTCTTCGTGCGCGTGCGTGACGGAGTCGAGGCGCTCATCGCCCAAGGGGATCTCGCCCCAGCGAAGGACGAGAACGGAGAGGACAAGCCGTTCCAGCCGGGCGAGGAGATCGAAGCCGAAGTGGCCAATATCGACTCGCAAGAGCGTCGGATCACTCTCTCGATGCGCAAGGGCGAGACCGCGCCCACCACTGCGTCGCCCGAGGCGAAGCCGACCGCCCAGCGCACCTCGAAAGCGCCGAAGAAGAGCGTGTCGGCGGAGGCCACCGGCGGAACGATCGGCGAGCTCATCAAGCAGAAGCTCGGCGACAAGCTCGCGGCGATCGGCGACACCAAGAAGGACGACGAGAAGAAGGACGAGTAACCCGCTCGCGCGATCGCCATGTCCGAGCGTCTGTGGGCCCCCTGGCGGATGGAGTACATCCTCGGTCCCAAAGGGGGTCCATGCATCTTCTGCGGCTTTGGAGAGGGCCCGCCCCAGTCGTATCGGGCAAACCTCGTGCTCCTCGTGCAGCCGCGCGCCCTCGTGTGCCTGAATAAGTACCCGTTTGCCGCATCGCATCTGCTCGTTGCGCCCCGCCGACACGTCGCCGACATCGGCGACCTGCCGCGGGACGACTACGACGCGACCATGGCGCTCGTGCGCGAGTCAGCCATTCGCCTGAAACACGCGACGAACGCGGAAGGGCTCAACGTCGGGATCAACATAGGCAAGGCGGCGGGGGCGGGAATCGCCGACCACCTTCACGTTCACATCGTTCCGCGCTGGGCCGGCGACCAGAACTTCATGCCCGTGCTCTCCGACGTCCACGTGATTCCGGAGTACCTCGATCAATCGTGGCAGCGCCTTCGCCCGTTCTTCGCCGACCTTCCCGGAGAGCATCCCGCGAACGGCGACGCTGTCTAGCCATGGGTGCCGTCCGGGCATAACTGGTGCCGAGCGGCAACCGACGGCGCCGTCGGCCGCGCGACGAATACTCCAATATTTTAAGCGCGTCCGGCGCCGCGAGCGCGCCGGTATCGGCGAAAAGCACCGCGCTTCGAGTCGCGCGACTGCAGAAACGCCGCTATAGGGCCCCATGGCCGAGCACGGACCACCTCGCTGGCGCCGACCGGTGTTTTTCGGCGCGACCGCATTCATCGCGGCCGCGATCACGGTGGCGGCGCACGAGGTCATGCTGCCCTTCGTGCTCGCGATCCTCATCGCCTACGTCTTGACGCCGCTGGTCGCTGCGGTCGAGCGGCGAAGGCTTCCTCGCGCGCTCGCCGTCATCATCGTGTACGCGGCCGTCCTCGGATCGATAAGCGGCCTCCTGAACGGCATTGCCCCACGCATCGCTCTCGAGTTCCGCAACTTGCGCGGCGAGCTCCCGTCGATTTCCGCCGAAGCGCGCGACAAGTGGGTGCCTGCGATCGCCGAGCGGCTCCGCGCCGTGGGTCTCGCGCCGGCACAGCCCACCCCGGACGACGCGTCCGAGCCTGGACCGACCAGCGCGTTCGTGGCTCGGCCGATGCCCGACGGGACGATAGCGATCGACGTCGGAACCGGGGTGAGCATCAGCGAGACCAAACATGGGTGGCTCGTCGAGCCGATCCGCGACAAGAAAGACGAGCCCTTCGACCCGAACAAGATCGTCGCAGACGCGGTCGGCAAGACATTCGCCTACGCGCAGCACAACTCCCTCGAGATCGCCCGCGCGGTGCGCGATCTGGTCACCGGCATCAGCCGTGTGGTGTTCGTCTTCTTCATCACGCTGATGCTGGCCGCATACCTGATGTTCACACGGGAGCGCATCATCGGTTTCTTCCGTTCGCTCGTCCGTCCCCGCGCGCGCGACAACTTCGATGCGCTTCTCTCGCGCGTCGACGAGGGGCTCTCCGGTGTCGTTCGTGGGCAGCTGCTCATCTGCCTCATCAACGGCGTGCTCAGCGCGGTCGGGTTCGCGATCGTCGGCCTGAAATACTGGCCGGTGATGGCCCTGGTGAGTGCCGTCTTTTCGCTCATCCCAATCTTCGGCTCGATCGCCAGCGCCGTTCCGGCGGTCGCCATCGGCCTGACCCAGGGGCTGGGAACTGCCTCCTTCGTCCTCTTGTGGATCATCGGCATTCACCAGCTCGAAGGGAACCTGCTCAACCCGAAGATCATGGGAGACTCGGCGAAGATCCACCCGGTGCTGGTCATCTTCTCGCTCCTTGTGGGCGAGCACTTTTTTCAGGTCGTCGGTGCGCTGCTCGCGGTGCCGGCGATGTCCATCGCGCAGAGCCTGTTTTTGCACTTTCGTCAGACGATTACCGCAAACGACCCCGAGTTCGAGGCCTGAGGCACTTCCTCCTGCGCTCGTGAATCATCCAGGGTAGATTCGGTGGTGCCAATGGACTTCGAGCTGACTGAAGAGCAGAGAATGCTCCGCGACGTGGCACGGGAGTTCGCCCTGAGAGAGGTGGCCCCGAAAGCCGCCGAGCTCGACAAGACCGGCCGGTGGCCAAGCGAGATCGTGGCCAAAATGGCCGAGCTCGGGCTTTTGGGGGTAGCCATTCCGCAAGAGTACGGCGGCGCCGGGATGGACACGCTGTCGTACGCGCTGGCGATGGAGGAAGTGAGCGCCGCCTGCGCGAGCTGCGGCGTCATCATGAGCGTCAACAACTCGCTCTTTTGCGATCCACTGTACAAGTTCGGAAGCGAAGATCAGCGAAAGCGCGTTCTGACCCCGGTGGCTCGGGGAGAGAAGCTCGGCTGCTTCGGACTGACCGAGCCGATGAGCGGATCGGACGCGCAGACGATGGTCACCAGCGCCGAAAAGACGAGCGGCGGTTGGGTGCTCCACGGCGCCAAGAACTGGATTACCAACGGACCGCATGCCGACTGGATCCTCGTCTTCGCGGTCACGGACCGGGGCGGTTCGGGCTCGGGTCCCGACGCGCGCCCCAGGTTGAAGCACACGGCGTTCCTCGTCGAGCGTGGAACGCCTGGGTACACGCAGAACCCCATCGACCACAAACTGGGGATCCACGCGGCACACTCGTGCACGGTCTTTTTCGACAATTGCCGAGTGCCTGACGACAACGTCGTCGGCTCCGTCAATGGCGGCTTCAAAGTGGCCATGGCGACTCTCGACGGCGGGCGGATCGGGATCGCATGCCAGGCGATCGGCATCGCGCGGGCCGCGTTCGAGACGAGCGTGGCCTATGCCAAGGAGCGCCGGAGCTTCGGCGTGCCTATCGCCCAGCACCAGGCCATTCAGTTCATGATCGCCGACATGGCAACGCAGATCGACGCGGCGCGGCTCCTCGCGTGGCGCGCAGCAGCGATGAAGGACGAGGGACTGCGCCACAGCATGGAGAGCTCGATCGCCAAGCTCTATGCGAGCGAAATGGCGACGCGCGTCACCCACAAGGGAATCCAGATCCACGGTGGCTACGGCTACTCGACCGAGTTCCCCGTAGAGAGGCACTACCGCGACGCGCGAATCACCGAGATCTACGAAGGAACGAGCGAGATCCAGCGCATCGTGATCGCCGCCAACCTGCTACGCTGATTTGCCATGCGAAAGGTCACGTCGCTCTTTTTGATCGGGACGGCGATGGGGTGCGGGGGGGCGGAGCCACCTCCCAAGCTCGCCGAGCCTGCCCGCGAGCCGCCGCAAAAGGCGGTACCTCTGTTCGCCAAGACGTCGCAAGAGCTCGGCGGCGTCGACCCCAAAGCGGTCAAGAGCGCGTTCAGCACGCTCAACGACCGGTTCATGGACTGCCAAAAGCGCGCGCTCGACCGCGTCGAGCTTGTCGCGGGGAACGTGAAGTTCTTTCTGCGCATCTCCTCGGACGGGAGCGCGAAGTGGGCCTACCTCGAAGACAGTGAAATCGGCGATCGCCAGACGGAGAAGTGCCTGGTCGACGTCGTCATGGGAGGGCGCTGGCCGAAGCCCGACGCCGGCGACGCCGAAGTGCGCTACGCCATGGAGCTGCCGCTCCAGGCCGCCCGGCCGCCCGCCGATTGGAGCCCGGACAAGATCGCGGGGGCGCTGGATCGCAACGGGGAGGCCATCGACAAGTGCAAGGTTGGCGCGGGATCGACCTTCCGCGCGACGATGTACGTGGGGCCGGGCGGCAAGGTTCTCTCCGCCGGCGTGGCGATGTCGAGCAAGGATGGCGAGGAGAATGCCAACTGCCTGGCCAAAGCCCTGGTGAAGATGAAGGGGCTCCCCTCGCCGGGAAGCTGGCCCGCGAAGGTGACCTTCCCCCTCTAGGCGCGCGTGTTCGCCCTCTCCGAGACCGAGCGCCTCGTGCAGCGCACGGCCCGCGACTTCGCAGCGCGCGTCATCGCCCCAAAGGCGGCGGAGATCGACGCGAGCGAGGCTTTTCCGAGCCACATCCTCCGTGGCCTCGCAGACCTCGGGCTCATGGCGATCAACGTTCCAACGGAGCTTGGCGGCGCTGGCGCCGGCGTGATGGCCTACGCCCTCGCCATCCAAGAGATCGCGCGCGCGTGTGCCTCGACCGCGGTGATGACCAGCGTGACCAACATGGTATCCGAGACGATCGCCCGCTTCGGAACCCACACGCAGAAGGGGCTGCACTGTCCGAAGCTCGCCAGCGGGGAGCACGTGCTCGGTAGCTTTGCGTTGAGCGAGCCCGACTCCGGGAGCGACCCAGGCGCGATGCGGACGACCGCGCGGCGCGACGGCGCCCAGTGGGTGATCGACGGCGCCAAACAGTGGATTACCGGAGCGACTTACGCCGGCGTCTTGCTCGTCTGGGCGCGGACCGCGCCAGCCGAGACCGGTTCGAGAGGACTCTCGTGCTTTCTTGTCGAAAAGGGGACCCGCGGGCTGCGCGTGGGCCCCCCCGAAGACAAGATGGGCATCCGCGCCTCGAACACGGTACCGCTCGAGCTCGACGCGTGCCGGGTCCCAGCCGACGCGCTCCTCGGCGACGAGGGCGGCGGCTTCAAGATCGCCATGGAGGCTCTGGACGGAGGGCGCATCGGCATCAGCGCGCAGGCCATCGGAATCGCCCGCTCCGCGCTGGCCGAGAGCATTGCGTACTCGAAGGACCGCCATGCCTTCGGCGGCGCCATCGCCTCGCAGCAGGCGATCCAGTGGAAGCTCGCCGACATGCAGGCGCATATCGATGCGGCCGAGCTGCTCGCGATGCGCGCGGCCCGCCTCAAAGAGCGGGGCGGTCGGTACACGCGCGAGGCGGCGATGGCGAAGCTCTTTGCGAGCGAGAGCGCGGTTCGTATTTGCAACGACGCCGTGCAGATTCACGGCGGCTACGGGTACATGCGCGACCTGCCCGCCGAGCGTCATCTGCGCGATGCCAGAGTCACGACGATCTACGAGGGGACGAGCGAGATCCAGCGTCTCGTGATCGCGCGCGGCGTGCTGGAATGATTGGGGCGTCGCTTCCACCCGCGAGCTGCTTAGCGCCTTCTGGGCCGCCGCATCGCGACGACATCGGCGTGCGGCGATGGGTCGAGCGGCGGCAGCGCTAGAACCAGGCGCTCGATTCGAGGGAGGGCATCGAGCGTTGCGCGCTCGGCGCGAAGCTCGTCGGGTGGCTCGCCGAAGACGAGCACGAGCAAATAGATTCCCGCAAATGAGTGAACGATGAGCGGAGCGTCCCCGTCGCGCTCCACATGCCGCACGTGCTTGCCTTTTCGGAGCGCCGCCAGCTCCGGGAGACGACGTACGGCCTCGAGCGCCCGGCGCGACGCCACGGCAACCGCCGGCTCGGGCTCGGCAATGATCCCTTCGACGCCCTCCGCCGCCGCGTCCGTGAGAGACGTGTTCGACGCCCGCGGTGGCAACGGGATCGCGCCCTGCGGCTGAGCGGCGCCCCACTCGACAGGCGAGTTCGCGTCGATGACGATCGCGTTGAGGGCCGCCGCTCGTGCGCAGAGCGCCGTGAGCTCGCTCCTCAGTGCGTCTGCGACGGGAGGATGCGAACGGCTGCGCCGCGACCCGTCGTTTTCCGCAACGGCCTCGAACGTGCCGGCAAGCATCTCCAGCCGGCGCTGGCTGGCCTCCGGATCGGGCGGGGGCGAGGCGAATCGCACGCCAATACCTCGTCCGTCCGGCATGCGAACACGCAGCTCGCACGGGTCGGCGGCAACCTTTTCGAGCTCATCATCCAGGACGCGAGCATCGTCAGCGCCAAGCTCCCTCCGCACCAAAGCGAGAAAGCGATCGAGGTCGGATTGCACCGCTGTCGTTTCTACCACGGATCATCATCACGGCGTGCCGCCTGCTGTGACGCGCGGCGCACGGGGCGGACCCGCTCCCCGCACCACAAGCCCATCATTCCTTTGAACCAGCCCTCGGATCGTGGACGCTCGGCAGGGGACCGTCGACCCGTCGAACCAAGCCCAACCCATTCGCGACAAGCGATTCAGAGGCTCCGATGGCCTGGGCCCACGCTTCGAATCGATCTCGCGGAACGCCTGTCCATCGGAGGTCCTCGAGCGACTCCCGCAGCGGAACCGTCTGCACGAGCGTGGCGAGTCGCCGATAGAGATGCGCGCTCTCGAGGTTTGCCGACAGGCTCGCCGCGAGCGAGCTGGCGCCTCGCAGAGCGGGCCTCCAGGTGGACGCGTGGAGCGGAATGTTCTCGAGGCGGCCGTACTCGCGCAAAAGCGCTGCCGCGGTCTTCTTGCCGAATCCGGGGATCCCGGGAATCCCGTCCGCGGCGTCGCCCACCAGCGCCAGGTAGTCGGGGACGCTCC
This sequence comes from uncultured Polyangiaceae bacterium, assembly GCA_964531095.1. Classification (GTDB taxonomy): domain Bacteria; phylum Myxococcota_A; class Polyangia; order Polyangiales; family Polyangiaceae; genus Palsa-1150. The sequence goes on from CAZHED010000032.1 coordinate 50,017, forward strand.
CCGGCGCGATCCCGCGCGCCGCGAGGAGCGCATCTTCGTCGATCACCCGACCGCGCATCCGGTCGACTTGCACGATTCGAGCTCCACGCAGGCACTGCCCGAGATCCTTGTCGGGAGTCAGAATTCTCACTTGGTCGACAACCTGCCAGAAACGCGACGCGGCCGTCGCCAACGCGTCGTCAGCCTCCCACTCGTCCATGGACCAAACGGTGATGCCGAGAGCCCGCATCGCCGTTTCGACCGGCCCGAACTGCGCGAGAAGGTCCGGCGAGACGCCTTCGTCGCTCTTGTAGCCGGCAAAGAGGTCGTTGCGAAACGAACGGATCGGGTTGTCGAACGCGATGGCGATATGGGTCACCTGTTCTTCGGGGTCTCGCAAAAGCGAGAGCATCGACCAGACGACACCGAGGGTCGCTTTTGCGTCGCGCCCACTGGAGTCCGCCTGCGCAGGTCGCTTGGAGAAGTGAGCGCGAAAGAGCTCATAGGTTCCGTCGACGAGGTGCAAGCGCACGAGCGCCTCCGGGCATAGCATCCCTGCCATCGCCCGTCCGGCCTGTGGTCGTTCGTGGGATGCTGGTCGGCGGTCGGGAGCCTCGCGACAAAGGCGATGGAACGGTCCTCGACCGCCGCTCGTTCACCCAGAGAACCGCTTGGCTAGCGCGCACCCGCACCCCCTGACGCTCGGACCCCCCGTTGGCTCGAACGACGGCCTCTGCTATCCGCGTCCCGTGCGGCCCGAGCCAGCCATTGCGACCGCGGCGTTGGAACACGTGGACGCGCTCTACCGGTTGGCCCGTCGCCTGACCGGCTCCGACTCCGACGCCGAGGACCTCGTTCAGGAGACGTATGCGCGGGCCCTCGACGCGCGCCATCAGTTCGCTGCTGGCACGAACCTGCGCGCGTGGCTATTTCGAATTCTGCGAAACGCGTACATCGACGCCTATCGACGGGCCCAGAAGAGTCCCGTTCTCGGCGATTTGGAAGACGACGAACGGCCCGCGCCGGCGGGGGCGTCGCGCGAGGCGCTGCGCGGCGACGACGAGCTCGATCGGCTTCGTACCGTCGTGGCCAGAGACATTGAAACGGCGCTGGCCGCCCTCTCGGTCGACGCCCGCACCGTAATTTTGCTCGACCTCGAGGGGCTGACCGAAAGCGAGCTGGCCGAAGTGATCGGCTGCACGGTGGGAACGGTCAAGTCACGACTCTTTCGTGCGCGGGCCACGTTGCGCGAACGGCTGCGCGACTATTCGAGGTGAAGCACATGGATTGCGCCGAAGCATGCACCCACCTGCTCGCTCGTCGTCGCGGCACCCTGTCCGCCGAGCTTCGCGCCTCGCTGGAGGCGCACCTCGCGGATTGCCGGGCCTGCCGCGAGGAGGACGCAACCGATCGAGAGCTGTCTCTCGCGCTCGAGCAGCGCTTGCCACGACATCGAACACCCGAATCGCTGCGGAGTGCACTGCGCACGCGGTGGGTGGACCCGCCGCCTCGCCCGCGGGGTTCTTCGGTCGCTCGAACGGCGGCGGTGATGGCGATCGGAGGCGCGATTGCGCTGCTCTGCGTCACCGCGTGGCGAGCAACGGCTCCGGACCAAATCATGCTGGCCGAGGCGGTCAACGATCACCTTCGCGTTCTCTACAGCCAGCGCCCCCTCGAAGTGGAAAGCAGCGACAGGCATCAGGTCAAGCCTTGGTTCGAAGGCCGACTCGACTTCGCGCCCGTCACCGCATTCGACGGCGATGACGAGTTCCCGCTTCAGGGGGGCACGATTGGATACTTCGTGGACCGCAAGGCTGCGACCCTGGTCTTCAAGCGCCGACTCCATGTCATCACGCTCTTCGTCTTCCCTGCCGGCGGGCTTCGTTGGCCGATGTTCGGCGTTCGACCGGTCGGAGCCGTTCGCGGCTCATTGGAAACGCTGCGCGGCTTTCACGTCCTACTCTGGCAAAATGGCGACCTGGGCTACGCGCTCGTGTCCGACGTGAACGAGGCAGACCTGCTGAAGCTCGGAGCCGAGATCGCTGGCCGGTAGGCCGCTGCCCACGCGACTCGCGGGCGCGATCGAGCTTCACGACGGCTGGGCCGCCGCGATCGGCCACGAGAACGGCCAAGCGCACGCGCCGCGAGCAGCAGACCCCATCCGCCGCGAGTAGGCTCTACGGAGCGGTCTGCTGACAGATCGGCGCCGCAAACGGCTCATGTGTCAGCGGATCCACGTCGCAGCCGAAGTACGCACGAAGCTCGGTCGGCGCCGGCACGTAGGTCCAGCGCTCCGTCAATCGCCGCGCGCGCTGAGCCGCAGCCGTCATCCGTTGTTCGTACTCGCGCCACCGAGCGAGCAGGCTCGAATGGAGATCGACGAGTGCCCGCACATTGGCCTTTGCCCCGTCGCCCTTTACCTCCGCAAGGAGCTTCTCGAGGAACGCCTTCATGCCATCCTCCTCGCGAGAAGCGCTCTGTGGATCTGGATACGCCGACATCGCCTTGGGAATCCCGCTGCAGATGTCCGCGCGCACCGGATCCTTGACGCCGGCGGCCGCACCGTAAAGGGTGCACGCGAGGTCGCGGCTCGTCGGATTCGCAGAGACCCTGTTGCAACCGAAGCAAGCGTCGAAGAGCGCCCCGAACGAGATTCCGTACGGAATGGCCCTTGGATAATTCGTTCCTTTGAACGTCGAGCCAAGCGGGAAAGTCACGTCCCACGTCGCCTCGACGGCGAGGAGGCGCGCAGCTCGCAGACCGACGCCCAGACCGGGTCGAAAGACGGAGCTCGCGCCGGGGTCGAAATCGAAATCGACGCGTACGACGCCGTAGACATCGAACACGTCCCACATCAAGGGGCTGACGCGAAGCCGCGCGCCCTCGACGAACGCAAAGGGGCCGTGCCCCTCGTCGGCCCAACTGCCGAGCTTCACGCCGCTGAAGAGGGCCGGCCGCACGCGCTGCTCGACGAGCGGCAAGCCGACCTCACCGCCGAGGACGAGCCCCGCGTGCGCCGTTGGCCCGTTGACGGCTGCGAGCCCATTCCAGTCGAGCTGCAGAGTCGCGCCTACGTTTGCCTCGAGGAATCGCTCGCCGGAAAGCAGATACGGAGACGATACCGTCCGCTGCTCGACCGGCGTGGGCGGCAACGGCTCGTCCGCCCGCACAGCCCCGAAGGAGAAGGTCCACGCACAACCGCACGCGACGACGCCGGAAATGGCTCGGCGTCTCATCAGCGCAGGTTCCCGCACGAATTCGCGCTCCCGGCGTCGGGTCTCGGTGTCGGCCCTCGGTCGTTCGCGCAATCGGGAGCCGTCAGTGACTTGTTCAGCTTCGCGACCAACTCCGCGCCGCACAGTTCGACGGTCCCCGGCAATCGCGGCGTGCACCATTGGTAAAGCGTCTCGTCGTTGACGCCTCCGATGTCGAGCGTCGCCGCGATCTGCGTACATTGCTCGCGCGCCGCCTCTATCCCGGCGAGCATCAATCGACGCTGTCCGTCGGGGTTGAACGAGTACCCGGGCAGGCTCGGAACACGCTCCTCGTTGCGCCACACGCTCGTCATCTGGAAGGTCTGCGCGACGATGCGTTCGTTGCTCGGCCGTCTGTGACGCTCACCGCGCACGCGACTGCATGCGCGGGCGAAGTCACCGGCGCACAGATAGTCGGCATCGCAATGTCCTGTGCACAACGCGCGTCCTGGCTTCGTCGGCTTCGGCGCGTACTTCGCGGTCAGGTCGTCCTGAATGATCGCCTCGCAGTAGTCGTACTCGGCGAGGCGGGATGCCTGGGCGCGCGTGCGTGCGTGATCGATCTCGGCCTCCGTTACGCCGCCCGTCGAAATGTCGATATAGCGAATGGCCATGTTCAGCGCGTTGCCGATGGCGGCGTCGTCACCCGTGACGGACGCACTCGACGACACGACGAGCATCCGCTCGACGCCCCGCCGCACAAGGGCAAGGAGCGGCAACTCCGAACGGATCCCGCCGTCCAAGTACGCAAAGTGTCCGGCGTCCACAGGGTCGACGGGCAAGTTGTAGGTCGGTCTGACGATGAACGGCAAGGCGGCCGACGACACCACCGCCTTGGCGACGTCCCACGGTGTGCCAAGCGTGGCGGGATCTTGGTCGCTCAGCGAATAGAGACGCCCCGTGCGAAAGTCGACCGTGTTGAGGATCAACTCCATCCGGTTGTTCATGTCCGTGCAGGAGTAGGCATTCTCGACTTTTCCTGCGAGTCCGTTGAAGTCGAGAAATGAGTCTTGAATGTCCGCCGGAGCCGCCCCGTTGCCCCGAGCCAGGTTGAAGAGCACCCCTTTGCGAACGCAATAGAGGTCGTTCATCGACGAGCACATGTACCAGTTGAGGTAGTCGTGCATCGCCGTCTGGCGCTTACCATCATCGCCGAGCGCCGAGTGAAAGATGTCCGCCGCAGTGGCGACGGTCGCGCCCGTACTCGTACCGCTCGCCATCACGAAACCGGCATGGTCGGGCATGCAGACCTTTGCCTTGAGGCACTCGTTCAGCATGTTCAGCGCGACGTACACGACCCCGGCGCTGAATATCCCCGTCGCCGCGCCCCCTTTGATCACAAGGCCGGTAACCGGATGCTTCTGATCACGCTTCCATTTTCGATCCGCCAGGTACGTCGCCGTCTCGTGAAACGCACGCTTTGCGGCGTCTATCGCCTCCGGCATCGTCGTGAAGCGCTCACGAACCAGCTGAGTCGCGTCGGCGGCGGCCAGATCCAGCGCGACGTTGAACCGTACGTAGTCCGCGAAGCGCTCGATGGCGGTGTTGTTGGGTTGGTTCGGCGCGCTCTCACCGCAGAATGGTTCGTCGCCAATGCTGCGTTCGCGGTCGAGCGAGGCGCGTTGGAGCGCCGACTGGAGCCTCTTCTGGGAAGCGGATGCTTCCTTTGCAGCCGGCGCATCCGGTACGCCGCCCGCGTCTTCTCCCACGAGCTCCAAGTCGTTGTCCTGGTCGCCGCCAGCCAGCTTGCGACCGACGATGTCCGACATGAACTCCGCGGCATGGTCCTGGAGCGCGTCCAACCACTTCACAACTCGCGCATCAGCGGCGCCCTGCCCGAAGTAGGCCTCGCCGAGCTCGTCGCGCATGCGCCAGGCGACCGTGTCCTTCGCACGCAGACTCGCCGCGTAGAATGGGTCGGTCGTGCTGTCGAGGACTCCCCCATTGAAAGCGTCGGCAAGCATGCGCGTCGAAACGACGCCGCTACACGCACCCAGGCAAGAGACGCCGACCAAGACCCCCAACAAGCGTCCGCGCATGGCTGCAGACTCGCCCACGTTTTGGAATATGGGCAAGCTTTAGTTGCGGTCAGAGGCCCGAGGACGTGACCGACCGGAGCGGCCAGGCCATCGACAATCGGCGCGGAAGTCGGTCGTGTCGTGGGGATGCTCATCGGCATGCCTCGCTTGTCATCGTCCCCGCCTGGTATGTCACTCTCGGCGGGAAACGGCATCCGGGCGGCAAGCAGCTTGCCCGCACGTCGCGCCGGCGCGTCAGGCGCCCAAGTTCATGACTATTTGTTGAGGAGGATGATCGGCTGATAGTGGGGATAATATGCTGCGCCGGCGACCGGATCCCAGGTAATGGCCATCCTCTGGAACCCGAGCCGCCCGGCCCTCGTGGCCGTGACGGTGACGAACGCTTTCTCGCCGTTCTGACCGGAAGTCTTGTCGATCGTGACCGTGGCCGCTCCATTGCTATAGGACCTGTAATTCTCATCCTGGAGCGTCACCGACGGGAAGTCGTACCCGATCGTCCACGGCTCCGTCGGTCCGTCGCTGTAGAAGCCCACCTGGAAGGTAACCGGTTGCCCGACCGGGGCGTGAAACCCTCGAGTCGTCGGCAAGCCCATTCCGACCGCGCTCAAGTCGAGGCTGAATGTCGACTCCTGCGACGGGAAGAACGTCATTCCGAAGTACGCGCCGTTCGGCACCGGGACACATGGGTCGTGTCCAGCGATCGCGTGGGCGTTCGACCAGACCCGCTGCACCCCGTAGGGAAACTTCGATGACTCCACGTAGTACGAGTCGGCCCAGTTCTCGCACGCGTCTGCGGTCTCGTTTCCGAATTGGCCCGTGTACAGCGACCACCCAAGGTGGTCCGAATCAAAACCGTTGTAGCCCACCAGATTCGTGGTCTCGGCGCCGAATGGATCGGTGGCAGCCTCCACGTACTCGTGCGCCGCCGACTGCTCGAGCTGGGTGAGGGTCTGGGACGGGCACGCAGCGATGATCGCGTACGGGACGAGCTTGCCGTTGACGATCGCGGTGTCGTGGAAGCCGAGACCGCCGTCCTCGCAGAACGATCGGACCGTGTCGGGCTCGTTCACAACAGTCGAGGCGGGGATGAAGATGGCGTAGACGATTGGGATTTCGTCACCGCCGCGAGGACTGATTGGCGGTGGCCACGGGGGATTCGCCCCTCCCTCGACCGCGTCCGATCCCCCTTCGAGCGCTGCCGCATCGGGTGCTCCCGCGTCCGATCCTCCTTCGAGGGCTGCGTCCGGTCCCGCATCGGGCGCCCCTGCGTCCGATCCCGCTTCAGGCGCTCCCCCTTCGGGCGCTCCCGCTTCGGGCGCTCCTGCGTCCGGCAGCGTACCGCCGAGTGACAAGACCACGAAGTTTTGAAGGTCGTAGTAGTTGATTGTCTTGGGCAACGGCACGACCATGTGGACGTGATTGGCGCGCCCACTCGTGGCAGCGCCCACTCCATACTCGCTCGTCGCCGCATTCCAGTAACTCGATCCGCCTATCGCGTCCCCGAACGCGTCCCATGTCGCTGCGTTCGGGTCCTCGGCGGGCCACGTGACAGTCACGATCACCGGGCTGCTGAGAACGACGCCTTGGTTCGCGAGGACCTGCGGCATATCGACCGGGAACGCCGGATAGATCGCGCTCACCGCGCCGTGATCGCCGCCGTCGTCGGCCCCATCGCCAGCATCGTCCGCGGACGCCTCCGGGACGCCCCCATCGGGCATCGCACTGCTGGACGTGCCGCTGCTGCCGCATGCGGCCAACCCTGCGGCGACGAGAAGAATCGCGGCAGAGCGAACACGAGTCGGAAGGTAAGCAGCAACCACGGAGGGAAAGCATACGCCAATCAGGCGCCGCTCGTGGATGGGATCCGTTCGCCGCGCCAGGACCTCTTACTCTCGTCTCGCAGCACCGTGAGGTCGTATGCGAGCGGACCAGGCGGGGCTCGAGAGCGTCAAGCCCCCCCAAGCCTTCGTGCCCGAGCCGTGGGCTGCGGATCCTGCAGCGAGGCCGTGCCGAAACCGCATCCGGCGGTCGGACCTACGCTCCTGCTTTACGTGCTCCATGCCCCCGCAGGGAGGGCCTGCAGGGAGGGCGCCTCGGGCATGGTCATTGCGACGGCGTGGTGAAGAGGAGAAAGCCAATGGCACTCAACAAGCGACGACTCGGCACGACCGACCTGGAAATCACGACGGTGGGCTTCGGCGCCTGGGCGATAGGCGGCGGCGGCTGGGTCTACGGCTGGGGACCCCAGGACGACGCGCCATCGATCGCCGCCATTCGTCACGCCGTCAGCCGCGGCGTGAACTGGATCGACACGGCCGCCATCTACGGCCTTGGCCACTCCGAGGAGGTCGTCGGGCGGGCCCTCCGCGAGATACCCTCTTCCGAGCGCCCCTTCGTCTTCACAAAGGGCGGCATGATCCCGGACCGCGAGAGGCCATACGACGAGCCCGCGCGGGACTTGCGGCCCGAGACGATCCGGCGTGAGGTCGAGGGTTCGCTCCGGCGCCTCGGCGTCGAGCGGATCGACCTCTACCAGTTCCACTGGCCCGACGGGGTTGGCACACCCATCGAAGCCTCGTGGCACGAGATGGGGCGGCTCATCGAAGAGGGAAAGATCCGCGCGGCAGGCGTGTCGAACTTCGACGTCGCGCTGCTCGAGCGCGCGGAGGCGGTGCGCCACCTGGACAGCCTGCAGCCGCCGTTTTCCCTTATCCGACGCGACTCCGCCGCGAAGGTGATCCCGTGGGCCGCGGCGCACCGGACCGCTGTCATCGCGTATAGCCCGATGCAGTCGGGCCTGCTCACGGACACGTTCTCCATGCAGCGCCTCGCGGCGATGGCCGAGGACGACTGGCGACGTCGCTCCGTGCACTTCACCGAGCCGCAGCTCACTCGCAACGTTGCGCTCCGGGACGCGCTGCGGCCCACCGCAGAGCGCCACGGCGTCACTGTCTCGGCCGTCGCCGTCGCTTGGGTCCTCGCGTGTCCCGGGGTGACGGGCGCCATCGTGGGTGCGCGCAGTCCCAAGCAGGTGGACGGCTGGATTGCGGCGGGATCGCTCGATCTCGACGCCTCCGATCTTGCCGAGATTGCGGAAGCGATCCGGCGAACCGGTGCGGGCTCGGGGCCGGTCGCCAACACGTGGAAGGGGGCCGCATGAACCCGCGCGTTGCAGTCCTCGGCACCGGACGCATGGGCACGGCCCTTGCGCGCCGCCTCGCGACCACCGGCGTCGAGGTGGTCGTCTGGAACCGCACGCGCTCGCGCGCCGAGGCTGTCGGGGCCGGCACCGTGGTCGGGTCTCCTGCGGAGGCCGTCGCGACGGTCGACGTCGTCCTCACGAGCCTCACGGGACCCGACGCGGTCCGCGCGGCGTTCGGGGGCTCGAACGGTGCCCTCGCGGGGGCGCGTGGACAGAGCTTCGTCGAGATGAGCACGGCGGGCCCCGACGTGCACGAGGAGCTTGCGCCGCTCGTCGCGAAGACCGGCTCGACCCTGGTGGACGCACCGGTGATCGGTGCTCCCCCCACCGTGCTCGAGGGCGCGGCCCTCATCATCGCGGGCGGCGACCGAGTCGACGTCGAGCGTGTCCGGCCCGTCCTCGAGCGCTTCGGGGAGTTGCGCCACGTGGGGCCCTTCGGGAGCGGTGCGCGCCTCAAGCTCGTTGCCAACAGCGCGCTCGGCGCCGTCGTCCTCATCGCCGCGGAGCTCGAGACGGCAGGAAAGCTCGCCGGGCTCGATGCCGGGGCGGTCTTCGACGTCCTCACGCGATTCGTCCCGTCGCTTGCGGTTCGCCGGGCCGGCTACCTCCAGGATCGGCACCAGCCGACGCTCTTCGCGCTTCGCGACCTTCGCAAGGACCTCGACCTGGCGCTGAGCGTCTTTCACCGCGTCGACGCGCACGTCCCGATCACGGCGCTCGTCCGCGAATGGGTCGACGAAGCCGCTGCCGCCGATGCAGATCTCGACATCTCGGCGGTCATCCGTCGGTACGCTCAGAACGCTGGACTACGCGCCACTTAGAGAGGAGGGTGCGCGGGGTCATGATACAGCCGTTCTCGGCGAGAGCTCGCCGACAAGTGCGAGAGCGTGCGACTTGGCGAGGCGAGGCGATCGAAGATGCACACTCGGGGTCGCTCTCCCCGGACGACGCGAATCGGCTTAGGATTGCGTTAAAGAACAGCGAGCCGATTCCGTTCCCGGGGGTACAGCCATGAGCGCTCTCATTCATGTGGCGTACGCGAGCGAAGCGTCCGTCGAATTCTCCAATGAAGCTCTGCGGCACCTCCTCGAGGGCGCGCGGCGCAACAACGCCGCGATCGGCGTCACCGGGATTCTCCTGCTCGTCGATCGCTCGTTCTTTCAGGTCCTCGAAGGTGAGCCCGCAGCCGTCGCGAGCTTGTATGAAAAGATCGAGCAAGACACCCGCCACAAGCGCGTCGTGAAACTGATCCAGGAGCCCATCAAGGAACGGGACTTTCGAGATTGGTCGATGGGGCTGGCGCGGATAGCGCCCAAAGAGCTTTCGGCGCTCCCCGGATTCAGTGACTTCTTTACGACCGGACGGAGCTTGAACAGCCTCCCCCCGGGAATGGCCCAGAAGTTGCTGAGCGGATTTCGCGCTGGCCAATGGCGAGCGCGTGTAGGCGGTTAGTCCAAGAGGGGACTTTCTTCGACACCGCGACTCGCATGGCCAGCAAAGCGTCCCGCCGACTCGCCGTCATTTTGCCGTTCGCTCTGCTCGGCGTGGTCGTGATGGTCTCGGAGAATGCGACCCGCCTGCGCGGTCTGAAGGCCGATCGATCCGGCAGGCGAATCTTCGAGCAGCGTTGCGCGACCTGCCATTCGACCGGAGGGGGAGCAGCCCAGGGGCCGGGGCTGGGCGGGGTCGTCGGACGCGAGGCAGCGGCCACGCATTTCGGCTATTCGCCCGCGCTTCGCCAGACGCATCTCACATGGGACCGGCCCACGCTCGATCGCTTCCTCGCCGCCCCGCAGCTGCTCGTCCCGGGCACGACGATGCCCATGGCCGTTCCGGACGAAACCGAGCGGCTCGCTGTCGTCGACTACCTGGCCTCGCTCGCTCCGGGTGACTCGTCCGCCCGCGTCGCGCGTTCGGCGCCCGCGGGTCCCCCGGCGGCTCCCGGTCTGCGCACGGGCGCCGCCGCGTTGGGCGACTTTCGCGGCGACGGCCCCGGCGTGCGCCGCCACATTACGATCGCCGATCTTCCGCGTCCGTTCGCTACGCCCTCCGCGCTCAACGGTCCGGAAGTCGTGTCCCCCCCTCCGGGCGTCCACCCATTCCTGCCGCCGGGCTTTCGGGCGGACGTCTTTGCGCGTGACCTGCTCGGGCCGCGGCTGCTGCGGGTATCGCCCTCGGGCGACCTCTTCGTCGCCGAGAGCTCGGCCGGCCAGGTACGCGTCCTTCGCGCGGCTGCCGGTGCGCGCGAGGCGGAGCGGCGAGAGGTCTTCGCGACCGGCCTCGATCGCCCCTTCGGAATCGCGTTCTATCCGCCCGGCGCCGATCCCGAGTGGGTCTACGTCGCCGAGACGAATGCCGTCGTTCGGTTCCCCTATCGCTCCGGCGACGTGAGCGCGCGCGGCGGCTTCGAGACCGTCGTCGACTCGCTCACGAACGAGCAGGGCGGCCACTGGACTCGGGACATCGCGTTCTCTTCCGACGGCAGGCAGATGTTCGTTTCGGTCGGCTCGGCATCCAACGTCGCCGAGGGGGACCCCGACGAGCGCGATCGGGCCGACGTGCTGGTCTTCGACCCGGAAGGCGGGGGCCGGCAGGTCTTCGCGAGCGGCATTCGAAACTGCGTCGGCCTTGCGGTGCATCCGTCGACGGGCGACCTGTGGTGCTCCACCAACGAGCGCGACGGTCTGGGCGACGATCTCGTCCCCGACTACGTCACGCGTGTGCGGCGGGGCGGCTTTTACGGTTGGCCATGGTTTTACCTCGGCGACCATCCTGACCCGCGTCATGCTGGCGAGCGGCCCGATCTGGCGGGTAAGACCCTGGTCCCGGACGTCCTGCTCCAGGCGCATTCGGCGTCGCTTCAAATGACGTTCTACGACGCCGCGGCGTTTCCTCCAAAGTATCGAGGGATGGCATTCGCCGCGCTGCACGGCTCGTGGAATCGCGGAGTGCGCACCGGGGCCAAATTGATCGCCGTACCCGCCCCGGGCGGCGTACCGACGGGCGAGTACGAGGACTTCATGACGGGTTTCGTCGTGGACGACGACTCCGTGTGGGCGCGCTTGGTCGGAGTCGCGGTCGCGCGAGACGGAGCGCTCTTCGTCAGCGACGACGGCAACGGCACGCTCTGGCGGGTCAGCTTCGCCGGCGACTGAGGATGACCGACGACTGACTTCCACTCATATGTAGTTGAAGCTGACGCTGCCCCGGTCGCCGTCCGTGGGATTCGCGGTCTATGGGTGGCAGGTGCCGCTGTCTGCGCCGGGGTGGTTGCAGTGCAGCTGCTGGAGCGCCGAGCTCTGAAGCGCAGCACCCAGGTGGTACTCGCGACAGTCGCGCGTGTCGCCGCTGGCCGGTCCTGCCGAAGAATAGCTGCTGCTGTTCGGGCTTCCGTCCACGATCACGACTCCGCTGCCCGAGTCGGCGATCCCCATGAAACCGGGACAGGCGGCCAGGCAATCGGCCGACGACGCGTATGGCGGAGCGCCGCTTTCGGGCAAGAAGCCCGCGTCCGGTGTGCAATAGCTTGTGGCGAGCGCGCAGAAGTCCTCGCATTGGGTGCCGCACACGCCCCAGCCGTACGGCCCTGCATGCCAACAATGGGGATTTGCACCAAGGCCGTTTCCTCCGGCGTCGACGGCAAGCGCATTGAGAGCGTGTTCGTAGTGACAGAGGAGCGTGTTGCCCGACCCAGCGTCGACGACCGGGATGTACTGACAGGCGGCCATGCATTCGGCCGTGCTTGCGTACTGCTGGTCCGGCCCCGTGCAGGCTGATTGAATGAGGGTGCAGTACGACGCGCAGCTGAGCGGCGCGCCCCCATCGCCTGCGTCGCCGCCAGATGAGCCGCTCGAGCCGCCGGAAGAGCTGCCGCCGGAACTGCTCGACGAACTGCTTGACCCGCCGGAGCTGCTGCTGCTTGCCCCGCTGGAAGAGCCGCTCGAACTGCCAGAGGAGCCGCCGCTGCCTGACCCGGAGGAGCTGCTGCCGGAACCGCTGGACGAGCCGCTCGAGCTGCTGGTCCCGCTATCACCGATCGGGCTCGTGGTGCTCGAACTGTCACACGCGAGCCACGTTCCGGCTGCGACGACTCCTGCGACCGCGGTCAACCCCAAGACGCGCGCCGATTTTTCCATAGATCACCTCCGATAGCGCGTTACTCGAGCGCGGGTTTGGAAGCAAGCGTTTCCCTCGCTGGGCCGCGGCGCCGCCGCGCTCTGGGTGGTCACGAGCGCCGCCACTGCCCAGGTGGCTTGCCCGTCCAGCGCTTGAATGCGCGGCTGAACGTCGCGAGGTCGGCGAAGCCGAGTCGGACCGCGGCCTCTGAAAGGGCGACCCCCGGGTCGAGGAGCAGGCCGCGTGCGACGCCCAGACGCGCGCGGTCGAGCACCTCGCTGAACTGCGTGTCTTCTTGCCCGAGGCGGCGCTGCAGCGTTCGCGCGCTCATGTGCATGGCGCGCGCTACTTCTCGCATGTCGGTGCCGTTCGGCAAGGTCGCGGCAAGGCGGGCGGCGACGCGCTCGGAGAACGAAGCGGCTAGCGGTCGTGCTGCGAGCTCCGCCTCCACGAGCGGGGCGACCGTCTCCACGGTACGCGGGTCGGCGGCCCGCATGACCCGATCCAGCACGACCGACGAAAGCGTCCAGCCAGGGGGTCGACCTGGGAGGCGCCAACCTGGCGGGCGCCGACCTGCGTGGCGCAAACCTTGAGGATGCGAGCCTCGAGGGCACGGACCTGACGGGGGCGCGGCTCGATGGGTCGAACCTCGAAGACGCCGACCTGTCTCGGGCCAAGCTCGCCGACGTCTCGGCGCGCGGCGCTAACTTCGAGGGCGCGTCGCTCCCGGCCGCGTCGCTCGCGAGGGCCAACCTCGACGGGGCAAACCTCGAAAGGGTCGATCTCGACGGGGCGTTTCTCGAAGGCCTGCGCGCCTAGCGAGCAAGAGACTTTGGATTTCACGCGGGTCGCTCTACCAGGTTCCCTCCGCAGTTGGGGGCAGATGCGGCTCGAGAAGCTGATGCTCAGCGATGGCGGGAGGCTTCTTCGAGGTGCCCGTAAAAGTGCCCCGTGCCGAGCCGGTCGAAGGCGGCGGGCGGAAACGGCAGATCGAAGGCATCGCCCCGTAGGAAGCGAGCGTTTGGGGCGCGCGATGCGGCGAGTCGCGTCGTACTCGCCCGCGCGAGCCTCGTAGTATTCGCGCACGTCGGCAGGTTACTACCGCGTGGGGTCGTTCAGGCGGGGCCGCTGTGACGAAACGTTCGCCATGCGTCCGCGTCGAGCCGGTAGACGACGTGCCTTCTGCGAGGATCGCCTTCGGGCACACGAGGATGGTCGAACGTCTCGCCAGGTGAGAAAACCATCCCGAGCCGGTCCATGACCCGGCGGGAGCGCTCGTTGTCCGGTGTGGTAGCGCCGATGATCTCCTGGAGGCCGACGCGCTCAAAGCCATCGCGCACAGCGGCGCCGGCAGCCTCGCTCGCGTACCCGTAACCCCAGCAATCGAACACGAGCCGCCACGCGATCTCGACCCCGGACAGGATCCCTGCATCGAGATCCGCCCGCGAGAGCCCCACGACACCGACGAAGGCGGAGTCGCGCGAGACGAGAAAGCGGCCGTAGCCGTATCTGTCCCAGTGAACGACGAGCCGCTCGAGCCACCCCTGCGTCGTCTCGCGCGTCATGGCGCCGCCGAGAGGGTTCATGACGCGGGGATCGGCTCCGAGGGCGGCCAGGACTTCCAGATCCTCCGCACGGACTGGGCGGAGACGAAGGCGAGATGTCGCGAGCTCCACGATTGTTTGCGTCGGGGTGTGTTTTGGCTATCGCGCCAGAAGACCGAGCTTACCGCAACCGAGGTTGCATTCGCTCCGCTCCTTGGCTCTCGTCGAATCCGCCGCTCCGTCCTGCCAAAGGCGGTCCAGTTTGCACGAACGGCCCTTTGTTCATAGGAAGACAGCCTTTGTCGGCGGGAAAAGGCCCCTTTTCCACGGGCCGAGGCCTCTGCCAACGAGAAGAGGTCCTTTGACCATCGGCAAAGGTCCTCGGCCGAAGAGAAAATGACGTCTCTCCATCGGAAAAGGCTCTTTGTCGGCGACGCGCGGTCGTTCGCCAACGGACGACTGACGTCGTTCAACGAGGAACGGTCCACTCGCCATTGTCAAAGGCCCGCTGCCGACGACAAAAGGCCCACCGCCGATTGGAAAAGGGGCGCTACTGACGAGAAAATGGCCTCTGTCCAGGAGAGAAGGTCCGATGCCAACGGGCAGCGGTCGTCTTGCGCGCAGAGTCGATTGTTCGCCGACAGACAAAGGTCGTCTACCAATGAGACATAGCCATTTGTCGATGAGCAAATGGGCGTTTCCTAGGGTCATCGGGCACGACTCGCCACGAAGACCTCCGCGTACTCGCGTAGGTCGATGCCGTCTGGGTCCCGCCCTCGCCCTCCGTGCCCATGAGCGTGACGACTCCGACGAGCCACTGGTGCGCGTCGTAGTAGAAAGCGGTCTCGGAGTCGCTCGAGACGATCGTCATCGCGCTCCGCGCGTTCACGCAAACTCAAACTGACCCACTACCCGCCAGCGGCCAATGGCAGTCGGCCCAACTCGGAACTACGGCGGGTACGGAAACCCATCGGTGGGGGCGGTGGGCACGATCTCGTGGAACTTGCGCATGTCGACAACGATCGTGCCGTCCGGCTCTTCGCTCAGGATATCGGCGTGACGCGCGCCCCATACGATCTCTTGATGCTCGTAGCGGTGGCGGGCATGAACGGGCTGCAATGACGTATCATCGACACCCACGACCGTGACCATCAGCTCGATTTCGTCTCTGGCGACAGACGCTGGGCTTGCTCCGAACAAGGGACTGTCCTTCCCGATCGGGTGCAGGACCGTCCACGAGCGAGTCATCGCCGGTGACCGCTCGCGTGCCAGTGCCAAGTCGTACATCCGATAGAAGGTAACCCCCTCGTGCGTCTTCTCGGTACGCACGAGCGAGATGCGAATGGTCGCCTCGAGAATGAGGTTGCCGCGCTCGTTGCCCACGCGGAGCATGAGCGTCGGCACGCCGTCCATCGGGCCGATGACCGCGTGTCTCGAGAACGCGATTCGCCCGGTGGACCGCGAGAACTTCGCGAACACGAGCCCCGTGGCGACGGCCGTCACGATGAGGCCCGTGACCGATTCGGCGATCACGACGGCATTTGCCGCCGCGCTCGCGGGGTACATCGACCCGTATCCGACTGTGCCCATCGTCTGCACGCTGAAGCAAAACGCGTCGAAGAACGAATTCGGGCGGGCATTGGCGATTCCGCCGATCAGGCAGAAGGCGGCCGCGAACACAGCGTTGAGCGCCAGATAGATGACGACGATGGCGACCAGCGCGACCGTCCACCGAGCGCGCAAGAAGAGATGATAAACGTCGCGAAGCGTTGTCCGAGACGCGCCCACGACCTTGATCTCCGTGGCGGGGGTTCGGCGTACTTCGGGCACCGATCTCCCTCTTAGAGCACCTGAACACGATTCTCCACCGAGCCCACGATCCGTCAAACCGCTCCGAGTCGGGGTCTTGGCAGCAGCTCTACTGGAGGATCGCCTGAGGGCGGGTTCTTCTTCTGTTGTAACGCCGGCGGTGACCCCTGCTGCACGTATCGCTATTGCCATGCGCCCCTAACCCCGGAGTGCAGCGCAAAGCTGGCCTGCGAAGCCGAATACGGGGGTTCGACAGGCGGGCGGGAGCGCGGGACGAGCGGCCTCTTGTCCGAACGGACATTGTTCGTCATCGACGACCTAACGTCGGAGGGCGCCCGG
>CAZHED010000033.1:0-66271 GCA_964531095.1 uncultured Polyangiaceae bacterium
CCTGGGCCAGCTTCCATCCCAGGTTCACGGCGTCCTGGACGCCGATGTTGAGTCCTTGTCCGCCCGTGGGGGAATGCACGTGCGCCGCGTCGCCGGCCAGGAGCACCCGTCTCTCTCGGTAGGACGCCGCCTGCCGGGCCGTGTCGGTGAACCTCGAGAGCCACGTGACGTCGTGAACCCCGTAGTCGGTCCCGTAGACGGCGATGAGCGCCTCGCGAAGCTCGCCCAGGGTCGGCTCGTCGCCTGGCACGACGTGCGGTTCGATCAAGACGACGCGCACGCGACTGCCGTCCTCGATCTTGCCAATGGCATTGACGCCCTTTTCACCGAGGCGAACGCCCCGCTCCGGCTCTTCGGCCATCGCGGCCTCGGCGATCAAGTAGCTGACGGACGGATCCCACCCCGGGAAAGCGATGCCGGCCGTCTTGCGGACCAGGCTTCGACCGCCGTCGCATCCGACGAGGTACTTCGCCCGAAGCGAACGGCCGTCGGACAGCGCGACGTCGACGCCGGTAGCGTCCTGGGAAAAGCCCGTCACGTCCCGTCCGCGATGGATCGGCACCGCGAGATCGTCGACCCATGCGGCGAGGATGCGCTCGATGCGCTCCTGCGGCAACGCGAGCCCGTAGTTGTGGCGCGTCGGAAAGTCGCTGATGTCGAGCGGGTTCAGCGCGAAGCCCGCGACCTGCATGATCTTCCCCTGCGAGAGGAAGCGATCCGCGACTCCACGCTGATCGAGCACTTCGATCGTGCGTGCGTGCAGACCACCTGCGCGCGTGCCGGCGACGTCCTGGCTGGCGCGCCGCTCGACGATGGCGACGTCGACGCGCGCCAAGGCCAGCTCGGCCGCCAGCATGAGCCCCGTCGGACCTCCTCCGGCGATCACCACTGCGTGCTCGGTCATGGCCACACTGCGCGCGGATCCGTGGTGCATGTTCGGTCCTCCCGTTCTCGCGTTTCTCGCTTGCGGCCGGGGAATGTGCGGCATGACCGGGGGCTTGCCGCAAGCCCCCGTGTCTGGCATAGGTTGGGAGTGGAAAGGGGCGGGGAATCCTCGGCCTTCGGCCTAAACGCGACCTTCCGTCGCGCGGAGGGCGACGAGCCGCCGAGCGGCGACCATCGCGCCATCCGAGGTCAGCTGCTGCGCGACGCTCCGTGAGCGCGGGGCGACCGAGGGTTCGAGAGCCTGCCGCAGTGCGGACGCCAACGTCTCGGCCGTGAGTGCTCCTACGGACGTTCCGATCCCCAACGCGCGGACGCGGCTCGCCCAGTAGAACTGGTCGCCGAACATCGGGACCACCACCTGGGGCACCCCCGCACGCGCCGCGGCGGCGGTGGTTCCCGCTCCGCCGTGATGGACGACAGCCTCCACGCGCGGAAAGAGGGCTTTCTGGTCGACGTCCCCGATCGCGATGCAGTCGGGCGCGTCGTCGATCACCCCCAGCGCCGCCCAGCCCTCCGCAACGATCGCCCGACGACCGACTGCCCGCGCCGCATCGATGAGGGTGCGGCTCGTGCCCTGCGGAGCCGGCATGCTACCGAAGCCGAAGTAGATCGGAGGCTCGCCCGCATCCAGGAAGTCCGCGAGGTCGCGCGCCAGGGGCGTCGAATCCTGTAGAATCCAGGCGCCGGTCGCGAAGACTCTCATGCCCGGAGTCGTTGGGATCGGGGCGAGGGTGACGTCCGCCGCTAGCCAAGGATGGTCGGTGAGGTTGTGCGAGAGC
The DNA here is from genome assembly GCA_964531095.1 of uncultured Polyangiaceae bacterium. GTDB lineage: Bacteria > Myxococcota_A > Polyangia > Polyangiales > Polyangiaceae > Palsa-1150. Next base: position 1,725 of record CAZHED010000033.1, read on the forward strand.
ACGTCATCAACCGGGGCCAGGCCACGCCGCGTGCGGTTGTGGTTGACGCGCTCGAGCGCCCGGCTGTTCCACGCTCGGCGATTGTCGGCCCAGCGCTGCATGTTGGCCGGGGGGTCCCCCGGCTCCCACGTCTCGCCCGCGCCGGGTGGTGGCGCGTGATCGGGCGACGGGATGGCCACCGGTGCATAAATGGCATTGAAATAGGGAATGCCGCGCAGCTCGGCTATGGAGCGCGCCGCATACTGGTGTGCGTTCGCCCCGAGAATCACGTCGCACCCCTCGGCAGCGGCGCCGACCGCCTCGAACTGATCGGAGATCAAGTCCGGCATCGACTCGCGGATGCGGCGAATCTGTTCCGCCGTCGGCGAGGTTGCCGAACCGCCGCCGCTCCTGGTTGCCGGATACCGCATCTCCACACCAACCGGAACCGCTTCGAACCCATGGCCACGAGCCCACTCCACGAAGTTTGGCGGGGTGCACAGCCGGACCTCGTGACCGAGGTCGCGTACCCTCGAGCCCAATGCCAAGATGGGCTGCACATCCCCGCGCGTACCGACCGACGACAAGAGTGCACGCATGACTTTCTCCAGTGTCTGTTACGAGGCCAACGAGAGCGCCGCATGCCTGCCACGAGAGAGCGCCATCTGTATGGATGCAATGGCGGCGGGTCGGAAGAGCGGGCGAGCGAGACAAGCTCGTGCCAAACGACACTCCGTACGATGCGCGCGCCGACGACCAGGGAGATTCAGCGGCGGCTCGGCGACAGCTACGCCCTGGACCTCCTTTGGAGGGAGACGATGGGCCTGCCGCCTGGCGACACCAAAGAGCGGCCGCTGCGCGCGGTCATCGACGTTCTCGAGGCCACCGGGACGCCGTACGCCCTCATCGGCGGCGTCGCCATGCAGCTCCACTCTCGGGAACCGCGCACTACGCTCGACACGCTCGCCGAGGAGTCCCCCGAGAGCGCTGCCGCGGTGCCGGAGCTGCAGCGACGCGTCGATCGACTCACGAGAAACCTCCTGTCGCTCGGTCGAGCCCGCGGCCCGGAACGTTGAAGGATGGCAAGAGCCCTCGCCACGATTCATGACGAGAAGGCCACGCATGGGGAAGCGCGCGGTGGATGGCTCAGGGCACGTAAGGCTCGTGCAAATCCGCGCACGACTGCATGACCTGCATGGCCGTCGATAGGTCGGAGCCATTGCCGGGCCCGTAAAAGTAGAGAATCGCCTCGCCTGCCGTGCCGCAGCCCAGTACGCAGCCGCCCAGGCGCATCGCCGTCGGGCACGGGTCCGCGCTGTGGACTTCCAAAGGACCGCACGACGCCTGGGCCGCACCCGTGGAATCGCCCGTGAGCTCGGTGCACGCCTGGATCCCCGCGTCACCGCCCAGGACGCAGCTGGCCTTGGAGGATCCGGGAGCGCACGCTCCGGACGAGGATCCGCCCTGCGATCCGCCCGACGAAGCAGCCCCGGACGAAGACCCGCCCGACGAAGCAGCCCCGGACGAAGACCCGCCCGACGAAGCAGCCCCGGACGAAGAGCCGCCGGACGAAGAGCCGCTGCCACCGCCCGATCCGGGACCCCCTCCCCCGCTGGAACACGCCGTGCCCGACACCATGACCGCGACGATGACAAGAGATGCTGTGCCCAGGTTCATCAGGACCCTCCCACGGCCGGCACCGTAGCCCACTCTCTATCTCGGTGGGAACGGCCGAACGCTTGCCGGCCGTCGCGGGCGCGTGCCTTGGCGATCGTCGGGGAGGGGGTCGAAGCGTCCAGGCGCGCGACGACGCCTGGGGCCGCCTTGAAGCTCCGCCGACCAGTCTCCACATCCCCCAACCGCTCCTCACGGAGGTCGATCGGCGCGCCCGTCACCTCGGAATGAGCCGCAATCGGTTCATCGTGCGCGTCCTCCAGAAGGAGATCGCCGACCAGACGCGGTGGTCGCCCGGCTTCTTTGAACGCCTGGCGGAGGTTGACGCAGAGGACGTCGAAGCTGTTCGAGAGCTCGAGCGGTCGATCCGGTCGGCGCGCACGCGCAAAGGCCCGCCGAGGCTGTGAAGTACGTCCTCGATACCAACGCCGTGTCGGCCCTGATGGGCGGGGACGCCAGAGTCGTCGCAATGCTCGGCGAGAAAGACAAGCAGGACATTTCGGTGCCGCAGCCCGTGATGACCGAGATCGCATACGGAATCGAACGACTGCCGCGCTCGCCTCTCCTCAGGCCGCAGCAGCCGCCGCCTGAGGCTTGTCTTCTCCGCCTCCCGCCTCGTCGTCGTCGGTGTCCGACGGATTGGGAAACGGGGCTTTCCACGCGGCGAAGAGGCTCGGGATCGATGCGATGAGAACGAAGATGAAGAAGTTCTTGTACCCGAGCCAGTCTGCGAGCTTGCCGCTGACCATCTGGGTCGGCCAAAGGACGATGTTCATCCACGCCGTCGCGAACGCGTAGTGCACCATCTTGTATTTGCCGGGAGCGATCTGCTGCATCATGTACAGCATGTTGCCGACGAAGCCGAAGCTATATCCAAACTTCTCGATCGAGACGAGCGTCATGATGAGATAGATCGAAAGGTGCCTGTCGGGCGACGCCACCTGACTCAAAAATACGTAGCAAAGGTGCGGCACGTTCAGACATATGGCCAGAAAGAGCAGCGTGCGACGGAGCCCGAACTTGGCGACGAATTTCCCTCCGAGCCAGCCCGCGAAGAGGATGAAGATCGTGCTCACCGTCCCGTCGACGAGCGCCTTTTGCTCGAGCGTGAGGCCGAGGCCTCCCTCGCTGATGGGCGCCTGGATGAAGAGCGGCCCTTCCCCGAGAAGGAAGCCCTCCCCGGTCCTGTACAAGCCGACGAAGAGCAGCATGCCCCACAGGTGCTTTTTTTTGAAGAACGCGGCGACCGAGTCGGCGAACTTGACCGCAACTTCTTTTGCGTCTTTCGGGCGGTGAGAAACCGAGCCTCGCGGAAGTCTGAAAGAGTGATACACGCCGAGGAGGCCCATGAGCACCGAGCTCGACCCGAGCGAATAGGTCCAGGCCGTTCGTCCGTCGAGGCCCGCGCTGCTCTGCAGCCAGCCCGCGAACCATACGACGGCCGCGGTGCAGAAGACGCGCGCCGCGTTCCAGAAAACACCCTGAAGACCAATCCACTCGGCCTGCTGCTGCTTGTCGAGCTCGGTGATGTAGATCCCGTCGGCGCAGATGTCTTGCGTCGCCGACGCAATCGCGATCAGCCACAATAGTGCCGTGACGACCGCGAAGTAATTGGGCAGGCGCAGAGCGAGCCCGACCACCGCGAACATCGCGCAGAGGAAGAACTCCATGCCGAGGACCCAGGTCTTTTTGGTCCACGACATGTCGAGGAATTCGGCCCAGAACGGCTTGAGCGACCAGACGATGACGATGCTCCCCGTCGACGCCATGATTTGCGTATCGGAGTAGCCGAGGTTCTTGAACATCGTCGCCACGACCCAGTTGGCCATGGCAAACGGCATGCCCATGGCAAAATACAAGGTCGGTACCCACGTCGACGGAGGGACGACGCGCGTCTGTGCGCTCATGGTCGGGCGTTTTATGCGATCGGAACACCCAAAGTAAACGGCCAACGGGCCGCCGGCAGCTCGGCTTTCGGCTCGGCTAGAAAGCTACGTCAAGTCCCGATGGCATACTCGAAGCGCGCTATTTTGAGCTGTCGGCGCCCCCACCAGCCACTAACACGACGCTGTACCTGGTACGGGCAGGCCCCGGGCGACGCACCCCCGGCCTGACGCGGTGCGCGATGATTCGCGCCGCGCGGCGTCTCCGTGTGGGCTCGCCATCGTTTCCTGCTCGTCTCCGGCAGGCTCGCCTCATAGTATTCGCCACATGTCGGCCTGCGCCACGACGCCCCTCGCGCTGCTTGCTTCCCCCAACCCCTCCCCGGGGCCCCGCGCCACGTTCGCGGCGCCGCGATCCGACGCGGTTCCGTTCACACTGTTGGGCGCGGTCGCCTCCCGTGCCGCCCGATCCCGCGAGGCACCGCCGTCGCGGGCGCGCCTCGTCATCAACCACGAAACGCCCGACGAGCAGCTCGCGCTGGCCGCCTGCGAGGGGGACCCGCGTGCGGCGATGGCCATTTGGCGGCGTTACGGCGTCCAGGTTCGCTCGAAGCTCCTGCGGTGGGTCGGCGCGCACGACCTGGACGATCACGTGCAGGAGGTGTTCTCGCGCCTTTTCGAGCAGTTGCCGCGCCTTCGACAGCCGAGCGCACTGCGCAGCTTTCTCATCGGCATCACGCTGCGCGTCGCCTGTACCGAGCTGCGCAGGCGCCGCCGGTGGCGTCTGCGGCTGACGGCCACCGGCGAGCTGCCCGACCTGCCCCAGCCGGGCGCCGACGACGGCTCGGGACGGCAGGCGCTGTCTCGATTCGAGGATATTCTCGCCAAGCTGGCGCCGCGCACCCGCCGGGTGTTCGTCCTGCGCTACGTCGAGAAGCTGGAGCTCGTCGACGTCGCCGCCGCAATGGATATCTCGCTGGCCACGGCGAAGCGCCACTTGTCGCGCGCGTCCGTCCGAGTGTTCGCGATGGCCGAGCGAGAGCCGACGCTCGTCGAGTACGTGCGGAGCCTCAAGGTGCGCGCATCGGCCGGGGGCGACCGGGCGTTCTGCTGAGAGCCGAGCCGGCCGCGGAGAACCGAGCCTTCCACAGAGCGTGGCGAGCGAAACGCCATTGCCGCAGAGGCCACGCCGGACGGGCGGAGGCGGAAGGTCGCACCGGAGCTGGGGTCCTCTTTCGAGGACCTCGATTGACATCCTCGACCAAGCATCGCAAGATTTGGACATGTCCGCCGCGCTCGCACGCGTCAACCTCAACCTTGCCCCAGAAACGCGCGAGCGACTCCGGAGCCTGGCCAAGGCTGCGAAAACGCCCGAGGCCGTCTACGCGCGGAGTCTCCTCGTCGAGGCGATCGAGCGGGCCGAGCGCGAGTCGTTTCGCCGCCGGCTCGCGGCCTCGCGCACGCCGGAGCTGTGCGAGCGCGAGCGCGAGATCGCCTCGGCGCTCGAACGCCTCCATGGGTAGCGCGACCCGCGCCGATGTCTTGGTGGCACGGCGACGGTTGGGCTTCGGAGCCGAAGGTCGCCGCGAGCACTTCGTCGTCATCCAGTCCGACCGGCTCGTGGGCATCGAGACGGTGATCGTCGCGCCGCTCGACGACGACGCGCCCATGTACAAAGACAATCCACTGAGCGTGCGGGTGCCGGCGCGTGAGGTCGGCACGAGCCGCCCGCAAGTGGTGCTCGCCCATCTGGTCACGAGCGCACGGCTCGAAAAGTTCGAAGAAGCGCCGTCAGGCCGCCTGTCGGAACGATCGATGGCGAGCCTGGACGACGTGCTCCGAACGGTCTTGCAGCTGTAGCGAGGGGGGTGTCACGGACCGTTCGTCAATGCCTTCTGGACGACGAGGCCCGCGGCGGTCGGGGTCCCGTCGCCCCCGATGAGCGCCGGGAACGTACAAGGACTGCTCTGCGGGGCATAGAACGCCCAGGCGGTCCACGAGAGCTTGTTCGCCGGGGCGCTGCTGCCGCCCACGGCGTTGCCGTTGGCGTAGCTGGTGAAATTCGTGACCACGCCCGTGGAGCACGACCCGGAGTGATCGCCGAACTCGGTCGCGATGATGGGGTACGTCCCCGCAAACGTGCCGAACTTCGAGAACCACTCGTTCGCGGGGTTCATGTCGTACACGTGCGTGTTGTAGACGATGTTCGTTCCGTTGAGCGCGTGCGAGCTGAGACCCGATAGGTCGAAGGACCATGAGAGGCCGCCGACGATCACGAGGTTGTTCGCCCCGGCGTTTCGGACGTGGGTGTAGAGCTCCTGCATGCCGTGGACGGTGAAGCCGCTCGACTGGCCGCCGTTGAGCCATGTGTCCCAGTTCGCCGGCTGCGGAGAGTACCCACCGATCTTGGGCTCGTTGTAGAGCTCGAAGAGGACCTGGGGCTCGTTCTTGTACTTGGCGGCCACCTGGTCCCAGAACGTGACCGAGTGCGCGTCCGCCATGTCCTGCTGGCAATTGCCGTTGGCAGTGAGACAGGTCTGGCCCACGCTGTAGTCACCCCGATCCGACCAGTGAAGATCGAGGATGATGTCCATGTTGTACGTCTTCGCCCACTGCACCTGCTCGTCGACCAGGGCTTGGTAGGAGGAGTCGGCCGACGGGTTGCTCGCGTCTTGAAGCCAGCAGTCTTGATTGAGCGGGAGGCGAACGACGTTCGCCTTCCACATCTGGGCCATCGTGATGTAGTCGGTCTCGACAATGTCGCCGCTGCACGACCACTCGAGCGACGGCCGGTCGAGCCCGCGGAAGAGATGCGGCTGGTTGTTCCGGTCGAGGATCTGGGCTCCCTGCACGTGGTAGGGCGCGCCCGTCGTCGCGCCGCCTTGGGCGGGTCCCGCTTCGTGGGCGGGTGGCGAGCCGGTACCTCCGCCAGCGTCGTGGCCACCGGTGTTGTTGCCAGCATCGTGCGCGGCACCCGTGCCGGTGCCCGGTGGCGCGGTGCCGTTGCCGTCTCCGGGGCCCACGGCCGGGTTGGAGGCACACGCGGACAAGAGCCATGACAACGAGGCGGCCAAGATCGACCTAAGCACACGGGAATGCATCAGAATTACTCCAGGCACTGGGGCAGCAAAAGAGAACCCGCCGAGGGGCTTCGTGCAGTGGCGAGCCGACGGCGGGCCGGCTCAGGAAAGGACGCCCCAGGACGACCGCGCGCCTCACGCCCTCGGAAGTCGATGAGCCGTCGTAGACCATAAAAGTGTACTAGTGTTCTGGCCCGCCTGCACGGGGTACGAGCGACTGGCGCTCGACCTGCCTGGGTCGGGTCGGTCTTCTCCTATAACGATCAAGAGTGAGGTGAGCTCGTGAAGAAGAAGAGTGTTCTCTTCGGTTTGTCCTGTGTCACGCTGGCCGGTCTGGCATCGCAAGCAGGGGGCTGTTTGGGCTCGAGCACGAGCGCGACCACGGACGCCGGCACAGGCGGCGGCGGTAGCAGCAGCAGCAGCGGAGGCTCCAGCAGCGGCAGTGGATCCAGCAGCGGAGGGGCCACCAACTGCACGCCGGATCCGGCGACCATCATCGACGACATGTCGGGTGCGCACGGCACCGAAAACGCCACGGGCGGGTATTGGTACACCTACTCGGATCGAACAGTGCCCAACTCCGAGCCGCCGATCCTTCTCAGCGGCGGCGGCGACGGCGGCGGACCCCCGGGAAGCATTACGCCGGTCGAAGGACAGTCGTTCCCCATCACCGACGCCGGCATCATCAGCGGCTGCAACTGGAGCTTCCGCGAGGCCACCGGCGGCGGAGAGACCACGTGGGGTGCCGGCTTCGGCATGGACTTCCTTTCGACTCCGCCGGACGGCGGCCCGGTGCCGTTCAACTCGTGCGCGGACTTGCAGGCGCTCACGGATGCGAGCCAGATTTTCAACGTCACCGACATCGACTCGGGCACCGTCGGCATCGTGCAGCCCTTCGACGCGAGCATGTGGTCGGGGATCACGTTCTGGGGCATCTCGTTCACCGGCAAGCCCCAGGCCGTGGCTGTCCAGATGGACGACGACCGGACGAGCCCGTGGGGCGGCCAATGCACCGCGTGCAACTACGCCGGAGGGATGACGAACAGCTGCTCGGACAACTTCATCAAGGGGGTGACCTTCACCTCCACGTGGACGCAGTTCAAAGTCGCGTGGAGCGACCCGCTGTTCAAGACCGCGAACTGGTCCAAGAACGGCACGAAGACGCCGATCGACAGCAACAAGGTCTACAATCTGCACTTCCAGATCACCGCACACCCCGCGCCGGCGTTCGATGTCGGCGTCGCGATGGTGCAGTTCTACAAGTAACGGACGGCCGTGTAGTCGCCGGGGCTGCCCGTCGCAGCCCCGACGCAGGTCCGAGAGCTCCGCCCCCCCCGGCGTCGAAGCCCAGCACAGACGTGCCCAGCGTCAGTGCCCGGGATTGGTCGCCGCGACGAGAACCTCTTGCAGAAGGCGCGTGCCCGCCGGGCTCAGCGCCGCGGCGGCGGCGTCGTCGGCGAACACGCCCCAACGCCACGCGGGAGCATGGAAGTTGTTGAACATCTGGGCCTGGGTCAGGTAGCCAAAAAGGCCGTCCTTGTTCGTTGTCGCGGGGATCCTCAAGTCGTTGGTATCGTTCAACACGAACGGCGTCCCCCATCCGAACAGCACATTCGAATTGGTGAGAACGGGCTCGTTGTTCGGGTAGGGGAACGCGGGATCCACTGTTCCGTCGACGAAGCCGGTCGAGCCGGTTTCGGGAGAGCTCGGGGCGCCCGTGAGGATGTTGGAGAACCAGTGTTGGTTCGTCAATGTGTTCGTGTTGGCCGTTCCCGTGCTGTTGGCCATGTTCATCGAGCGGTACGCGGACGGATTCAGAACGACGACGTCCGATGCACTGTTCGTGAAGTGGGCGCCCACGTTCGTGGAATTGGTGCTTCCGGCAATGACGATGGCACCGTTGTTCGCGACGGTTCCCGCCCAGGTGTCCGACTGGACACTGTAGAACGGTGCTCCGAACACGACGTCCATCGCCGCTTTGACGGCTTTGTCGCCGCTGGTCAGGCTGGACGAGCTGTGGACCACGAGGGCGGCGCTGGATGGCTGGACGGCGCCGACGGCTGCATGGGTGAGATCCCGGAACGCGCCTCGGCCGTCGTAGCTCGTCCCAGCCCCGTCGGCATGGCCGAGGAGCGCGCTCGATGTCGAGTTGGGCAGATAGACGGGCCCGACGCCCCCATGAAAGTTCGGCGCCTGATTGGTTCCCTTGTCGACCCCGGGATCCACTGCCGCCGAGTCGCCGGCCACCATCGCGGTGCATACCGAATGCTTGTCGAACACGTTGTGGCCATAGGAGACGATGTTTGCGCCCGAACAGGTCGGAGATTCGTTCCCGTTACCGTAGATCAACGAGTCGGTGACCGTGACGGAGCCACTGGAGCTGATGTTCATGATCGCATCGCCCACCCCGACCGCGTTGGTCGTGTTGTAGGCGATCGTGCTGTTGTAGATGTTGACGTTGCCTGTATTGCCGTTGTAGTCGGCGTTGAGGACGCTGCCCGCCGCTCCGGTGCTGTTGGCGCCGAGCGTCGTATTGACCAGCGTCATGTAGCCTCCGTAATTGTTTACAATCCCCTGGTGCCCGACCGCACGGTGAATCGAAAGACCGTCGGCGGCCAGGGACCCCGTGTTGAAAATGTGGCCCTGGAACGCGGACTGCTGGGCCGTAATGTCCACGCGGAAGAGGCCCATGCTCCCTTCATTGGTGATTGCCGCCCCCGTCGAAGCGAGGGTGACGCCGTTGTTTATGAACTGCACGTAATCGACATTGGCAATCGTTCCCGAGTCGACGTGGAGCGCGCCCGGTTGGAAGTTCTGAAAGGACAGATTGGCGAGCATCACGTAGCCGAAGCCGAGCGTGACGGGTCCGTAGCTCGCGGCCCCCGCGCCGTCGATGAACGTCCGCGCATAGCCGGATCCACTGATCGTCAGGTACTTCAATTCATCGCTATATATCGTCGGCAGGACATCCTTTAGCGTATACGTTCCCGGGGGGAGGACGATGGTCTTGGTTCCGCTCGAATTCGGAAGCTCTTGGCAGCCGTCATAATACGTATTACCCGAGTTTTCGTATATGATCGCCGAACGCAGCGAGCAAAAATTGTTGTTGATATTGTCAATGTCCGGCGGCATGGGGTTGGTCACGAAGACCGTCCCTTGACTGGCTGCGGCGGGGTTGGAGCCGGCCAAGCTGCCCGCTGTCAGCAGGGTGGCCGCAAGGAGTCGGACGGTTAGAATGCGGGCTTTGCGCGTGTTCATCGGCGCCTTCCTTATGGGAGTTCGGCTTGGGAGAAAGTCGCGAAGCGGCGCGGGAGCAGGCAATGAGTCCACGCGGCCGTTCAAGCCGACCGTGCGGGCGCGCCACTGGTCTCGTGTAGGACCTACTACGGAGGGACGGCTCGGACTGGTTGCCTTTTTCCATGCGTCCGGACGACGACCCCGCGCGGTGAGCGGCTAGTCGTTTGCCATTCGGCGCGCTATCCGTACGATTCGAACCGATGGGCGCGCGCGGAGGTGTCGGGCATGCCTTCAGCGTCTTCGGACTGGGTACGGTTCTTGGTGCGTGCGAAATCGTCGCCCCGATCGACGCGGTCAACACCGGAGACGCGTCGGAGCCGCCGATGGGCTGCGACTTGCTCGACCCGTCGAAAGTGTCGACTGCGAGCGCGGAGACGGGCGGCGCCTCGTGGCGGGTCGCGCTCGTGAGGCTGGCCGGGTCGTCCGAGTGCATCTACATGGACAAGACAGAGGTGACTGTCGCCGCGTACCAGGCGTGGGCGAGCGGCAACGCCGCCTTCACCGATTGGCACTCGTGGTGTGCGGCGTGGAAGCCCAGTGGGCCGTCGAATCCATCCGTCATGGTTGCGGACGAGTGCGCGGCGGCGATCCCGCCAAGCCAGGTCGAGCCCTTCGCGGTCGACAAGCCGATCCGTTGTGTCGACTGGTGCGACGCCGAAGCCTTCTGCCGAGCCGCCCGAGGCGGCCACCTCTGCTACCGGGGGGCGGTCGGCGGGTCGCAGCAGCCCGAGAACCGGCGAGACGAATGGCCATCCGCCTGCTCCAACGGGGGGACGACGGTGTGGCCATGGGGCGACGAGATGGACCCGACGCGGTGCAACCTGGACCAGACCCGGCGCGGATGCGGAAACCTGGGGTTCTCGTGCGGGCCGGAGCCCGTACAAAATCTTCCCGCATGCGTCGACCAAGACGGCATCTTCGATCTCCTCGGAAACGTCCAGGAATGGCTAGGAGTATGTAACGCCATCGATGTCGCCACTGCCGACTCTCCCTGCACCGCCGCCGGAGGTGGCTACGATGACTCATTGGCGACGATCGGTTGTGTTCCCCGCGGTCCCGGGTTTCCGAAATCCACTCGCCGGCCGGATCTTGGCTTTCGGTGTTGCTACGACCTGACCCCGGCAGAGCGCCAGACCGCAGGCCTCCCGTAGCTCGAAGATGACGGCGGCTAGCGAACCGTGAGGGGGTCGTAGACGACGTCGAGCGTGAAGGCCGGCGGGTTGACCATGCTCTGCTTCGCGGTAAACGCGATCGTGTGCGTGCCCGGGGCGAGCGGGGGCAAGAGCACGAAGTACCCGCTCGCGTAACCGCTGTAGCTCCCCGTTACGCCCGGCGATCCCTGGCACGTGAAGATATTCGGCTCGGGGGGCAGCGCGTACTGGTAAGGAGCCGCGATGACGGCGTAGGGGGCCAGGGGCGAGAGCGCGACCCCATCGATCGTGAAGTGAACCTCGCTCACCGACGGGAACCATCCGCTCGCGTTGCCCATGAGCTGCGCGTCGGTCTTTTGATTCGCGCCCGGAACCCCTCCGTTGTCGAACAATGCGACGATGATGGGCAGGAAAAGCGCCTTGCCGGCGGGCGCGACGCACTGGGTCCGACGGGTGACGCCGCCCCAGTTTCCCGTCAGGAAGAACACGGGGCTTCCGGGATCCTGCGCGAAGGCGCACAGCGCACCGCTCTCGTCGGCAACGGGATCGGGGCAAGACGGCGTCTCGGGCCACTCGTACACCCACTCGGCCCACGTCCCCGCCCACTCGGCGTACGACTTGCCGTAGTGCGGTTGCTGGGGGTCGAGCGGCTGGACGGCCGATCGCTGCGGCGTCGCCGAGCCGCACGCCACGCAAGCCCCAATCAGCGAAAAGGCTCCAGTGCGGCGCCCCATGGGAGCGCGTACTCCCATCGCATCGCGAACGTGTCAAGAGTCACCGGGGAACCCGGGGATTGCTCCCGTTAGACGGGAAGGGCAGGTCGGTCGTCGCTAGAAGCTTGCGGAGAGCACCGGCGCCTGGCCAAGCCGCGCAAGCTCCGTACCCGGGGCCGGAAGGTCACGCCGTTCGGGCCGGGTCAAATAGATCACCAGGATGGCCGCAGCGGCCACGATGGTCGTGACGGCCGCGATGGTCGCGACGTGCTCCGTCTCGAGCGCGGTGTCACGCAGCCTCGCTCTCTCGGCGGCGCTTTGCCGCGGATCGCGGTTGGCCCGGTCGAAGCTCGTCCGCAGATCGAGCGCCGTAAGGCCGACGATGGTCGTCGTCGTGGCCAGTCCGGCGGTAGCGGCGGCAGCGATCCAAATGCCGGCCGGGAGTGGTCGACGCGGATCTCCGCCTGGCGTCTCACTTGCCTCGACCTGGTCGTCGGCCCGGGCAGCCGCCGGCGCGACGGCGACCAAGAGCGCCATCGTTCGGAGAAAGGACAGCGCTGCGCCGGCTCGGACGCCGCACCAAGAGTGGCAGATGGAAGGGCCCATGCAGACGCGCCACGGTTACGTCGACCGCTGGGAAATATCAACCCGAGCCGGCGGACGTCCGTACATCCGAGAGACCGCTGGGCACCACCGAAAGGCGCTCGAGCCACGTCTGTCGCCACCGTCCCCTTTCGGGTGTCTTCGGTCGCCCACATACCAAACACGTTACCCGCATGCTGCGTTCGAACCATGAATTCAGGAGAACCTCATGACCAAGCCCGCCGTCATCCCTATTGCCATCGTTCTAACCGCCGTTTCTGCCTCGGCCGCGGCTCGCGCCAACAACGCGACTTGGACCTTTCCATATGCCGGCAGCGGCAACCAGTCCGGGGCTCTTTTCACGGTCGTAAACGAATTTCCCACGGTCTTGAGTGGGACCGCGATCCAGGGCTGGTCCGACAGCGGTGCGACGGGTGTCGCGGGACACAGCGGTCAAGGGGCTGGCGTTTCGGGAGACTCCACCAGCAATGCCGGGGTCGCGGCATCCAGCGGAAGCAGTTGGGGAGTGTACGCGTACACCAGCTCTGTAGACCACCCGGCCGTCTTCGGACAGGCCCTCAATGGCGCCAACAGCGGTGTCTATGGTGCCACCGGCGGTCCCGGCTACGGAGTCAAGGGAACGAATACGACCGGACCCGGAGTCTACGGGGATTCCCAAACCGGCAATGGCCTACTCGGCCAAAATAATCGCACCGACTTTGGAGCGGCTGCCGTTCAGGCGATCGCGGGAAGCTCCGCCGGTCTCGCTTACTACGGGCTCGGCAGCATGGAGCTGACGGGGGGCCTGGTCATCGGCGGATCCCACTCGGCCAATCCAGGGGAAGCATGGAAGACCGGCAGTTCGATGTGGTCCACGTTCTCGGACGAGCGCGTCAAGAAAGACGTGAAAAGCTTCGAACAAGGCCTCGCGCAGCTGAAGCGCGTGCGACCCGTGAGCTTCAAGTACAACGGGCTCGGGGGCACCGCGGACGACGGCAAAGAACACGTCGGCGTAATCGCCCAGGAGCTCGAGAAGGTCTTGCCGGCGATGGTCGTGCCGACCAGGGCGAAGCTTCACGCGGGGGACGCGCAGGAAACCGAGATCAAGGGCGTGGATCCCAGTGATTTCATCTACGTGCTCATCAACTCGGTTCAGGAACAACAAAAGATCATCGAGCGGCAGGACGCGCGAATCGCGAACCTGGAGCGCGAGCACGCTCCCGTCCTGTCGTCTCTGGTCTCGGGCAGTCTCGGGGGTCTGGCTCTCGGCCTCGTCCCCCTGGGGCTCGTCGCCACGCACCGCCGGCGCAAGGCAGACGAACGTTGACGGTGAACGGCCGGCCGCGGCCCCGGTCGGCGAGCCTTGGCACCGACGATCAGAAATCGAACCCCATGGCCGCAGCGTTCAAGGCCGCATAGCTGGCGGGCCGCCCGTGGTGACCGGACCGGACGAGAAAGTACACGCCGGCGACCGCTGCGGTCACAGCCGCGCCGGCGAAGAGCGAAGCCGCCGTGGCGTCTCGCGCAAAGCGGTCCGCTGTGGCGGACGCCACACCGGCGGGCGGGACGCCACCGACATCTGGCCGATTCTGCAGCGCCATCTCGCCAAACACCGCAGCTCCCACGGCCATGGCGCTCGCCGCGCCGATGCTGCTCCAGCCGAGCACCGTACTCGCGCCGTTCCCCGCGCGCCGCGCCTCCGCCGCCCCTCCATACCGGTGGAGGCCCTCGATGGGCAGCGGCACCGAGACCAAGTCGCCCGCGCGATCGACGAAGCCGCGATAGTAGGCGGGGCCGTACGCCACCGCGAAGAGGCCCCGATGGAGAGCGGCTTCGACGGCGCCGCGAGGGTTCATCGACGGCGTGCGAAACGCGAGCGCTTCGAGAGCGATACGCTCGCCGACCGCAGGGCGCACGGTCGCCTCGCCACGGTCGCAACGCACATACAGCGTATGCCCGGCAGGCACGACGATCCGAACCGGATGCCGGCCCTCGGTACGCACGTCGGCGATGCGGTCGCCGCGCTCGTCTTCCACCGAGAAGGCGTCGATCGGAGCGCCCGACGTCTCGATCACGCTCGAGGCAGGCCACGAGGTGAGGTCCACGATGGCCGCCCGCAAATCCTGGCTGGGTGGGTGCGTCACGGCATCGAGGTGAGCGCGTGGGTCACGCACTTCGCGGTTGGCAGCGGACAGAAAGGCCGCAAGCTCGCTGTATTCGATCCGGCGGTCGCCGTTGACGTCCGCGGCGCCGCGAAGCCCGGAAAGGAGCTCGTGCGTGAAGATTCCTCCCTGGTACACCTCCCATTCGTGCGCCTGCGCGTTGCGTGTCGACGCGAGTACGACGCCGACGTAAGGGAGACGCGACAGCGTGGTCGCCTCATAGTGGGCCAGGTCGTCGCGGCTCAGTGGGACGACCTCCGCCTGCGCGTCCCTCGGGCGAACGACCGCCTCCGCGTGGCAGGAGTCGACGAACAGGTGCACGTGGGCGGCGGGTAAGGCCCCAAGGACTTCGTCGTAGAGCATCCGGCGCGTCATGAGGCCGTCGATTAGCGTGAGTGCCGCCTCGCCGCCCTCCGATTGGGTGCCGTGACCGCTGTAGTAAACGTAGACGGTGCTCGCCAAACCGGTGCGCGCATCCTCGTCGATCGCCTGGCGCACGTCGGCCACGGCCGCGAGCAACTCGGCGACGCTCGGGGGCTTGGCCGGCGGTGCTCGGTCTCCGAGTCGCCGCTGCGTATCCGCATCGAATGCGGTCAGCAGATGGGAGCGCGCAGCGGAAGGCGCGATGAACTCGAAGAACGCGAGCGCGTCGTCGTCGGCGAAGCGCAACGGCTGCAGCCCTGCGTCGGGCCCGGCAGGCGCGCCGTTGTAACCGAGCGCAATGACGTAGGTGCGCGCAGGTTGCGCCGCGCGGGCCGGGGCGACGGCACTCAGCGCGGCCAGGAGCGCGCCAATCGTCAACGCGGCCCTCACGGTGTTACGTCCAGGCGAACGACCTCCGACGCGACCACCGAGCTTGCACGTGGATCGAGCGCTTCGGCGATCGACAGGGGACGCGACCCGATGAGCACGTGGAGGTCGTACGCGCCGGCCGTGTGCTCCGGCCCGATCACCACCGCACGTTCGGCCGGCCGATCCGAGACCGCGGGCGACCCCACGAATGGCACTTCTCCGCCGGCGCTGAAATACCAAATGCGCTCGCCCCCATTCAACGGCTGCGCGTAGGCAGCCAAGAAGCCAGCCCTGTCGCTGCGAAAGAGGAGGCGTGACCCGTGAGGGCAAGCGCGAAGAGTGCCGCCGGTGCACACCACGTCCACCGGAGCATCGGCCGCCGATCTTCCGCGCGCCAAGAATGCCTCGTTCGAGCGCGTTCGGGCGGTCACGGTCAAGACGGCCCCCGCCGCGGCGACCAACAACAAGAGGCCGCCCGCGACGAGACGGCCGCGTGCGTGGGACGCGGCCGGTCGCACCCGTTGCCACACCTGTTCGAACACCCGATCCCGTTCCGGGCCCGAGAGGGCACCCTTGGCGAGCATCGAGTCGAGCTCGTCGTCGTTCATCGAATGCGCTCGGGCTGCGCGGCCGCCGGCGGACGGTCGGTCTCGCGCGTCGGCGACGGCGAGAAGACGGCCGGTCTCGGCTCGGGAGGGCCGAGGTTCGCGCGCGCGAGCTCACGAGCAAGCCCGCGGCGAAGGTGGGCCTCCGCCGTCCGAAGCTGTTGCCTCGACAGGCCGAGGGCCGCGGCCGCCTCGATTTGTGGGCGGCAGTGGACGTAACGCTGAACGTACACCGCATGCTCGCGCTCGGTCAGGCCACGCAGGTAACCCTCGACGAGCAGGATGGTCTCCCCGTCTGCCCAGGGCAACTCGTCGTCCGGGCCGGGCGGGTCGCGGTCGCCGAGCAGTTCGATCGCCGCCATGTCCATGTGCACTTCTTTGCCGCGCCTGCGCAGGTAGTCGACGAGCACGTTGCGGCAGAGAGCGAAGAGAAACGGCCGGTATTCCCGCACGCCGTCGTACGAGCTCCGCGCCGGCTGGGCGAACGCCTTGATGAAGACGTCCTGAACCAGATCCGCGAGGTCGGATCGGGAGGCGAGGCTGCGATCCCCGGAGCGGGCAGCGCTTGCCGCGATGCAACGGCGAAGCAAAGATTCGATCGCGCCCACGTAGTGATCGTAGACGCGCGCCAGGGCCTCACGCTCGCCTTTGCGAAAGCGGCGCAGGAGGTCCGGATCCGCCAGGAACACCGTCATGAACGGCGCTGACCGTACCACGCAATCGCTCCCTGGGGGCGGCCACGCAACGCTCGCGCTGGAGAACGAAGTCGTCGACGCTGCGATTCAAGACGAAGGCGTGTCTGCCTCGGAACGCGGCCATCCGCGGAGCCTGCGGCGTCGCCGCTCACCAAGTCGCGTCGAGCACCACCGACGCTCCGCGCGCGGACGCGGCGGGCACGACGCGAAGCGCCGCGGTCGACGCGCTCGGCGCCGCCCCGGACGGCGCCGTCCAGTAAAGGATCGCTCCGGCGCCGACCGCGGCCAGCGCCCCGCCAAACAGAATGTCCGCCGCGAGCGCCGACGACTTGGCGCTGTCGTTCTTCGACACGGCGTCCATGCTGTTGCAGCTGCTCGGCACCGGGCAAAGGTCGTTGGCCTGGTGGGTCTGCGAGATGGCCTGCAATCCGAAATAGGTGCCCAGCCCGGCGGCGGCGATGCCCGCGACCCCGACGACGAGACCGATCGTGCGCTGCGTGCCGCCGGCGGACGGCGAAGGCTGCTCGGCCGCCGCGGGGGTGGCGGCGTCGCTGGTTGCCGCGTTGTCGTTGGAGGAAGTGGCGCCCATCGAAGGGGCGCTCGATGGGCCGTCGGCCGAGGGGCTCGGCGGTGCGTCGTCGAGACTCGGAACGGCAACCGTCTGCAGGTCGCGCGACGGGCCAATGGTCACGGTCGTCGACCACGGCTTCTTGCCTTCGGCCTTCGCTTCGACCGTGTGCGCTCCGGGGTCGACGGGAGCGGCCGTGCCCCACCCGGCCTGCCCGATCACCGTCCCGTCGCGGCGTACTTCGATCCCCGCCAGCCGGGCGTCGGCCGGATCGACGGTGATCGTGAGCTTCGACAGCTTCGGCTCGAGGGCGTCGATGTGCTGCTGCGCGAACTTCTCACGGTCGGCGCGCCCCGCTTGCCTCGCTTCGCTCACGACCTCGATGAACTCGGTCCACGCGCTGGCCGTCTTGCCGAGGCCCTCGTGACAGACCGCGAGGGCGGTGAGCGTGCCGCTGCCGGCATCGAGCCGGTAGCTCTCTGCCAGCTTGGGGCACGCGCTCGCGAAGTCGCCGGCGGCCATTCTGCGTTTGGCGTCGTTGAACAACGTCTCCGCCATCGCGGCGTCGCCGGCGTGCGTCTGGGCAACCGCGGTGTGCGCGGCCGAAGCGCCCACGGCGAGCACGGCCCCCGCGACACAAGCCCGACCGACGCCAATCGGCATTCTACTTGCGCGAGTCCATGACATGGGTGAAGTCGCCGCCTCCCGCGGCAGGCTGCTGCTGCGTCGGCGGCTGCTGGGGTGGCGCGAGCGGAAGCTGGGATTGCGCGGGCGGAAGTTGGGATTGCGCCGGCTGCGGTCTCGGCGGTGCGAGCGCGGGCTGCGGCGAGAGACGCGCGGGGCCGATCGCCATGCGGCTCGGCGGCGGCGGGTCGGCCCGCACGACAGGCACGATGGGCGCGGTCGATGCCGACGGCGCGCTCCGGGCGGCGGCGAGGGGGCTCGATGGGGGCGCGGGCGCTCGCGCGGAGGCCGGTGAAAGATTGCTCGCTGCCACGGTCGCACCGGGGCTGGACCCGCCGCTGGACAGACGGATCCACACGCCGATTCCGGCGCCGACGGCCAACGTGGCCAGCGCGATCGGAAGCACGAGCGGGAGCTTGCTGCGCGGAGCGCGCAAGCGCTGTCCGCTGGCGGGCGGCTGGCTCGTCGGAAAGCTGACACGGCCCGCGTCGAGCGGCTCCGGCGCCGACGGCTCGGCGACGGGAAGCATGCCCGAGCTCTCCATCGCGGCGATCTTGCGCGCACGCGAATGGACGTTGGCGCCGGCGATCGACTCGACCCACTCGCCCACGTCGGACGGCGACGCGATGGGCGCGACGCGTTGAAGCGCGCGGGCCATGTCGCGCGCCGACGAGAAGCGCGCTTCGGGCTTGGGCTCCAGCCCCTTCATCACGATGCCGTCGACGTCGGGAGAAATGTTCGGCGCGTACGTGCTCGGCGGCACAAGCTCCCCCGACAAAATGTTGGAGAACGTCTGCAGGTCGCTCTCCGCGTGATAGAGCCGGCGCGCGGTGAGCATCTCCCAAAGCACGACGGCCACGGCGTGCACGTCGGTAACGCGCGTGGCGTTGCCGCCGATTTGCTCGGGCGCCATGTAGCCCAGCTTTCCTTTGAGCTGGCCGTTGCGTGTGGTCTGCACGCGGCCCGACGCTTTCGCCACGCCGAAGTCGACCACGCGCGCGATGCCGTCAGTTCCGACGAGGACGTTCTGCGGCGACACGTCTCGGTGCACGATGCCGAGCGGCTCGCCCTGGTCGCTCGTGGCCTCGTGCGCGGCGTGGAGCCCTTCGAGGACGCCGACGACGATCGCCGCGGCGATCGGGATCGGCACCGGCTCTGCGCGCTCGCGCATCGTGCGCATCAGGCGGCCGAGCGATTCGCCCTGCACGTACTCCATGACGAGAAAGAGCTCGCCGTCGAGCGCGACGATGTCGAGGGTTCCGACGACGTTCGGGTGGCGAATGCGCGCGGCGAGGCGCGCTTCGTCGAGGAACATGGCGACGAAGTCGGGCTCTTTGGCGAACTGCGCGTGCAGTCGCTTGATCGCGACGGTGCGCGAGAAACCCACGGGGCCGAGCAGCCGGCCGATGTGCACCGTGGCCATCCCGCCCGCGGCGATTTCGTCGTAGAGCGCGTAGCGCCCGAGGACGCGGACTGGCGACAACGGCGACAACGGCGAGGACGGCAGCGCCACACTCGAAAAGTTAACACTTGGCGAGGGGCATGCGAAGCGTCATGTCGCGAAAGTTTCGGATACCGAAGAAGCAACGCCATGCGTTAGAGACGGCGCGCTCCGACGGTGATTACGGCGGAGACAGCAAATATCAACGTCGTTGTTCGCGCGTCCCTTCGGGCCGTCACTTCACGATGAAGTACACGTCGTCGATCCACACGTCGAAGGCTGCTCCCGGGCTGAACTGGAACTGGCAGCTATAGATGTGGGTCACGTCGAGACCCGTCAGGCCCTTCGGCACGCCGAAACCGGCTTGCCCGAGCTGGCTGAAGTACACGACGAATTCGCGCCACGTCGGGGTGAGCGTGACGGTCTTGGCGAAGTAGTCGCTGCAGCCGGTGGCCCCCCCGTCGCTCGCCGCCGAGCACACTCCGCCGGCCGCGTCCGTGTTGATGTCGGGTACGGCGAATTTCACGGAAGTGGTGCCTGTCGCCGCTCCGCTGCGAGCCCAGAACACGAAGCCTCGGTACGCGCTCGCGTCGTAGGTCGACGCCAAGAGGTTGTACGCGTTCAGGTCGAATCCCATGCCCGCATACGCCGAAAGGCCATTTCCGGAAACGTGCGCGGCGAGGTTGCTCGCGTTCCCGTCCCAGCCTGGGATCATCCCCACGCTCATGGCGGGGGGCGACATCGCGGGCGGCACGACGCCGCCCGGCGTGGCATCCGCGTACGTGAACCATGTGCCGACGCGCCCGCTCCGGATGGGAATCCATCCGGGCATCGTCTCCGAGTCGATGTCGTCGATGAGCTCTCCCAAGAGCGGACCGCCGTCGCCCGCGTCCGAGGCGAGCGGACCGCCGTCGGGCCCGGGGAGCGGGACCACCCAGCTCACCGGTCCGGCATCCGCGCCAGGAGCCCCTCCCTCCATCGCGCTCGTCGTCCCTCCGCCGTCGCTCGCGTCGGCCGAGGGCGCCAACCCGACGTCGCCCATCCCGGAGCTGGCATCGCCCGCTGCCTCGACGGCAGCGGCCAGAACGTCGCCTGACGCGTCGCTTGGCGACCCCGCGTCGTACACGTCGGGCGGCGGGACTGCGGACTGATCACCGCCCGTCTCCGGGCTCGCGGAGTCACTCCCCGAATCCCCTTGTTCGAGCGTGGCGTCGCTGCCGCTCGCGGCGTCCGGCGCGCCTGCGCCCGAGTAGGTGAGATCCTGAATCCCAGCGACGAGCTCGCAGCCCGTCAGCGCCGCGACACCCAAAGCGAGAATGGTCTTCATTCGCTTTGCAGACAGGGATTCAGGGCCCGGCACGCAACCGAGGCGGAGGCTACCACGCAGCTTGGCGGATGCACCAGCGAGGCTGGCCGCAACTTCCAACGCGCCGTGCCGATGGGGGACAAGAGAAGAGCATTCAATCGGTGCCACATGCGCCTACCGTGGGTACCATCGCACCCAAGAGCGAACCCAATGAACCGTCGACCTCTCCCTTCGCTTCGGGCCCACGTCGTGGCCGTTCTCTTCGCCGCTCTGGTCCCTCTCGGGTGCAGTGGTCCCGACTTCACCGAAGCGACGCAGCCCGCTCCGGGGGCAGCGGTCGACGCCGGGAGTGACCGCGACGACACGCCGGTCATTTTGCCTCCAGACAAAGCGGCGCCGGCGGATACAGGCGACGCAGGGGGCGACGGTAACGCTGCGGTCGATGGCCGGGGGGATGCGACGGTGGAAGGGGGCGGCAGGGATTCGATGGTGGAAGAGGCTGAGGTTGACGCAACTGTGGGGAGCGGCCGGGAGCGGGCGGAGGGCGGGGATGCAGTTGTCGAAGCAACATTGGTCGGGGGCGGAACGGTCGATGCGACGGTCAAGGGCGGTGATAGCGATGGGGGGTCCGAAGGGGGAACGTGTTCTCTGCCCGGGAATCTCGCATGCGACGGCGGATGCGTCCCGAGCGGTGTGCACCACTGCGGCACGTGCGCGAACGATTGCTCGAGCTTGCCGCACGTCAGCGGGACGACGGCTTGCGGCGCGGGCCAATGCTCGTTCGCGCCTTCGGCTTGCGCGAGGGACTGGGCCGACTGCAACGGCAACGCGGCCGACGGGTGCGAAACGGACCTCACGCAGGTGAAGACTTGTGGCGGCTGCGGGGTCGCATGCTCCGGTGGTACTCCCCTCTGTGCGCCGGCGGGCGCGGGGTACGCGTGCACGTCCGGCTGCCCTGCAAGCACGCCGACCCTGTGCAGTGGGGCCTGCGTCGACACGTCGAACAGCTTGGGCAACTGCGGATCCTGCGGTAGCCCCTGCACGACGAGCATCGCGCATGCGCAGCCGAGTTGCGCCGGCGCTCTGTGCACGTGGACCTGCAACGCGGGATACAGCGCTTGTGGGGGAGCGTGCGTCGACGAGCAAACAGACGCGCAAAACTGCGGAGGCTGCGGGGCCGCTCACACGTGTTCGTCAGGGATGACATGTCAGGCTGGCACGTGCGGCTGCCCGGCGGGCACCCACGACTGCGGCGGAACGTGCGAGAGCGACACGGCGCTCGGCAGCTGCGGCACCGCGTGCAACTCCCCGTGCCCGGGGCCGACGAACGGCGCTACCTACGGCATGGCGACGTGCAACGGGACGACGTGCGGAATCAGCTGCAATACGCCGTACCGCCTTTGCGGCAAGGCGTGTGTGGACGAGCAGTCGGACAGCGCCAACTGCGGCGGTTGCGGAGTGCCGTGCGGCGCGGGAACGACGTGCGTGAATGGTTCGTGCACGTGCAACACCACGTCGTGCCCCAACGGGTGCTGCAGCGGAAACACCTGCGGAAGCAGGCCCACTTGGTATCAAGATGCCGACGGGGACGGCTTCGGCAATCTCGCCGTGCCAATCGCTTCGTGTGCTCGACCGAACAATTACGTGAGCGATCACACAGACTGCTGTGATTCGGACGGCAATGCGCATCCGGGGCAGACGGCGTTCTTCTCGTCGGCAGACGCGTGCGGAAGCTTTGATTACAATTGCGACGGAGCGAGCACGCAACAGCCGAATCAGATTGGACAAGCGAATTGCGGCACGGTGACCCTTTCGTGTGATCCCAGCAACGCGTGCGCAGCAACCTGTTCCAGTTCTTGTGGAAGCGCGTGCCTCGTGTACGACCAACCTGCGTGCGGGGGCACGATCACGCTCTTGGCCAATGGATGCGCGGTTGCGGGGCCAGGATGCGGCACGTATGCCACCTTCCATACAACGGAAACGCCCCAAGCTTGTAACTGACCCGGCCAGTCATTATGCTCACCGTACAAGTCCGCCCCGCCGCCTCGGGCAATGGTTATGCCCCAATTGTACTGCGCGAACTGGCCGCTACCGGTTACGGGCAGCTTGGAAACTGCCCACCTCCCGCAACCGATTGGCCAGCGACCCAGTGGATTCCTGGGTCTTCGATGGTGTGTCCCCACTCGTCGGTGACGCGGAAGTCGATCGGATTCGGCACGGTGCCCCCGTTGATCACCCAGTGCGGGTCGGCGTCCGTGCGAGCTGGCATGGCCGTCCAGTTGCATGTCCCCGGCGCTCGATATTCGACCTTTTGGATGCCGTACTTGGCATTCAGGACGATCATCGCGAGGTAAAACTGCTGCGTGGAAGACGTGAAGCTGTACTGGATGTTGCCGGTCACCGGACAGGCTACGAATTTCACCGAGACGCCGGGACTGTTGCCGATCTCACCAACGGATTGCGCCTGCCCCGTGATCGCGGTGAAGGCCGCGCCTCCGCCCAGGTCGAGGTGAGCGGCGTTCAGACAGGGCATGTTCGCCGAGTTGCTCGGGCACTGGTCTACGACGATGAGGGTGTGCCCGTTGACCTGCACGCACTTGCCGCATGACGCCGACGCCGACGGGGCGTCGTAGAGCTTGGTCGAGAGCGCGGTGTACATCGTCGCGCCCGATTGCGGCTGGCCCGACGACGGCCAGGGCATCGCGCAGTTGTTCGCGGCTGTCTGCGCATAGAAGGTGAGCCCGGCATTGAAGGATTGCATCACCGGATTGGACCCGCACGCCGTCGTCCCGGCGTCGACTGTCGGGCACACCTGGCCTCCGGAGCTCGACCCCGACCCTGATCCCGACCCCCCGTCCCTACCGCCACTGCCCGAGCCGGACCCACTGCCCGACCCTCCGTCCCTCGGACCCGAACTCGATCCCGGATTGGCACTCGACCCGGACCCACTTCCCGACCCCGAGTTGGATCCCTGCTCCCCGATTCCCGAGCCCGACCCGGATCCACTTGAACCCGAGGACGACCCCGAGCCGCTGCTCGGTCCGCCCGATCCGGACGACCCTGGGTCGATGCCGGAGCTCGACCCCATCTCACTGCCGCCGGTGGTGACGTCCGGACCCCCGCCGTCGCTTCCAGACCCGGCTTGGGTGCCAAGCAAGTCACCGCATGCCAGGGCCATCGACGCGATGGTGGACACCACGCTTGTTCTTACTACCCATCGGGCGATCCGGTCCGCCTGAGCCGCGTTCATCTGGGACTTTTGCCATGAGACCAATGACGCTGCCAACCGCCACGACGCGGCCCCGAGGCAGCGACTCGTCGCTGCGGATTCAGCCTGCCGTCAAGCGCGGCCAGCAAAACGCCGGACGTGTACAGTGCAGGGCAAATCATCTACAAGGCTCCGGGTTCTGAGCGGGTTTCCCATAGTTACTCATCCCCGTGGCAGCGGCTCAACAAAGGCGTCTCGAAAGCCGTTGCACGCGCACATTTCGATGAGCCACAAACCAGGTCGCGAGCGTCTATAGTCGCACCGGGTGTCTGCCTTCCGCCCCCTGCGTGTACGTTGCTGGCAGGCCCGCCGCAGTGCATCACCGCTCGAATCACCGTTCGACTTGAAAGAGGAGTGCCTGATGTCCGCAAAGTCCGTCGCCGCGCCATTCTGGCTGGTTGCCGCCACCGCCTTGTGCTGTGTGGGCGCAATAAGCGCCTGCGGCAGCAGCGACACGAACCCTGGGTTCCAGGGCGGGGACAACAGCAGCAGCGGCAGCAATGGCTCCTCGGGGAACAACTCAAGCGGCAATGGCTCCAGCGGCAACGGGTCCGGGGCCAACGGGTCGGGCGGAAACGGGTCGGGCACCGGATCCGGCGGCAATGGGTCAGGAGGCAACGGGTCGGGCACGTCCAACAGCTCGGGCACGGGATCGGGCGCCGGGTCGAGCGGAGCCGCCGGTAGCTCCAGCAACTCCAGCTCGGGTGGCGGGTCCAGTGGTGGGCTGTCAAGCTCGTCGAGTAGCTCGGGCAGCGGGTCAGGCTCGAGCTCGGGTAGTGCCAGCGGCAGCAGCAGCAGCGGCGCCGCTTCCGCGTGCGCAGCCACCGCGCCAGGGGCGATTATGTTGCAGCAAGGTGGCTACTTCTCGGCGCCCCCGATTTCCATCGGCATGGGCGGGTATACGTTTTCGTTCTCCGACGGGCTGCCCATGGGAAGCACGGCGTGCGTCAGCACGACATCCTTTTGCGGGATGGGTACCGCCGGAATTGCAAATCCGCCAACGTACAGTATTTACGGTGGCGGCTTCGGGCTGAGCCTTAACCAGGCGATGGCGACTGGCGTGGCCATGCCCCCCGTCATGGCCTTCCCAGCGACGGGGACTGGCATCGCTTATACCCTAAGCAACCTCCCCACCGGGGCGCGACTTATCATCGACAACGGGGGGAAGGACTATTGCGCAATCCTGACCTTGCCAAGCGCAACGGTACCCTGGTCTAGCTTCAACACGACCTGCTACACACCGGCGATGGGAGTCGCGCTCACGGGTCCGCCAACCGCTACGCAGATCAAATTCGAAGTCCCCTCGGGTACGGCGGCCCAAGCGTTTAACTTCTGCGTCACGTCCCTCAAGTTCATGTAGAGAAGCAGCCCATCGTGACCACCCCCAGCAAACTCGCCATCACCTGCGCCGGGGGACCTGCCCCTGGACTGAACAGCGTCATCGGTGCAGCCACCATCCGTGCCTGCTTGTCGAACGTCGAAGTGCTCGGCCTGCTGGACGGCTTCCAGTGGGTGATGCAAGGCGACACGTCGCACATCGTCCCGCTCACCATCGCCGACACGAGCCGCATCCACTTTCGCGGTGGCTCGCAGATCGGGATCTCGCGCGCGAACCCCACCAAGAAACCCGAGCACATGCGCAACGTGCTCGAGTCGCTGCGCCGCCTCGGGGTCGGGATGCTGATCACGATCGGCGGCGACGACACGGCCTACACGGCTCACAAGCTCTCGCAGGCCTCGGAGGGAACGCTCCGCGTCGCGCACGTGCCGAAGACGATCGACAACGACCTCGACTTGCCGCACGACGTCTGGACGTTCGGTTACCAGACGGCGCGCCACGTCGGCGTCGAGATCGTGCACAACTTGATGGTCGACGCAAAAACGACCGGCCGCTGGTACTTCGTCGTCGCGATGGGGCGCAAAGCGGGGCACTTGGCGCTCGGCATCGGAAAAGCGGCGGGGGCGACGCTCACGCTCATCCCCGAAGAGTTCGGCGGGCGAACCGTGCGCCTGAAGACGATCGTCGACACCCTGGCCGGCGCGATCATCAAGCGCCACGCCTCGGGCCGCTCCGACGGGGTCGTCGTCCTGGCCGAGGGCCTGGCGGAGTCGGTGCCCCCGGAAGACTTGGCCGAGCTGGCGACCGCCGAGCGCGACGAGCACGGCAACCTGCGGTTGGACGAGATCAGCTTCGGCGACATTTGCAAGACGCGCGTCCGCGAGCGCCTCGCGGCGCTGGGCGTCAAAACGACCATCGTGTCCAAGAACATCGGCTACGAAGTGCGCTGCGCGGACCCGATCCCGTTCGACATGGAGTACACGCGCGACCTCGGGTACTGCGCGGCGAAGTTCATCATCGACGGGGGCACGAACGCCCTCGTGTCGATTCAGCAGGGCCACTTTCAGCCCGTGCCGTTCGACAAGATCATGAATCCGGAGACCGGCCGGATGCGGATCCGGATGGTCGACATCCAGAGCGATCGGTACCGGATCGCGACCGCCTACATGCTGCGGCTCACGACCGACGATTTCGACAAGCCCGCCGAGCTGGCGAAGCTCGCCGCGGCGGCGAACATGAGCCCTGCGCGCTTCCGGGGCGAGTTCGGTCACCTCGTCGACCGAGAGCCGGCGCGGGCCGAGATGCCGACGCCGATCGCGGGCTCGGCGGCGTAAAACCCCACCGCCGCGTGGCTGACGATCGACCCGTCCTCCCGGTCGACCGTCTGCTCGTAGTGAAGCAGGCGCCCTCGTACCCCGCTCGAAATGGTCCGCAAGAGCGACCAGATCGGCGCCAGGCCGCACACGCGGCGCTGCTCGAGGTCGTGCGAGACGTGACTCCAGAATCCGCGCGCGTCGAGCGACGTCGCATGCTCTAGCGACGCGCGGTCTGCGCGTTCGAGGTGCTCCCTGTCCTCTGCGCCGAATGCGCGCTCGTCTCCGAAGCGCGGACCGACGTGGGCGAGGTCCGCGCCGGCGACGACCACCACCCGGCCCGGGCGCGACTCGACGAGCTCGCGCACTCCGTCGACGAAGCGCACCACGCGTGCGTCGCCGACGGGGTCCTCGCCGCTCGCCTGCTGCGCGCCCAGCCCCGCCAGGATCGGGACGATCCGCGCCGGGCGATTCTTGAGCACGTGCTTCAGAAAGACCACCTGGAACTCGAGCGAGTGCTCGCGCTTGTGGTTGATCTGGTCGGCGTACGGATCGAACCCTTCGGCGCGCGCCGCGAGCGCGTCGATGCTCGCGAGATCGGCGTCCACGGTGCCGAGCGGCGTCGCGAATGGCTTTCGGCAAAGCGCGAACGGCTGGCGCATCGGCGCGTGCGACGTACCGAAAAGGACGAATGTGTCGGCCTCGGGGGGCAGCGACGCCGCGAGTGCGCGGTACGCGTGACCGTAGCCGACCGCGCCCCTCCAAGGGTCGATGTGCGGCGCGACGAGCGCAACCATGCGGCCGCCGTTCGTCGTGGCGGCCGCGTCGGATCCGTTGGCTTGGGCCAGACACCGGTCCTGGAGGTACGCCTCGAGTGCCCCGCGCTCCCCGTGGTACGCGCCACCCGCATGCGCGGCCGGCCGGACCTCGACCTGCGCGAACTCCTGCTGGACGCGCGCGCGTGCCTCGCGAAACACGTCCCCCTCCAAGAAGAGCCCGCGCTCGAGCTCGTCGGCGAGGCGCACGACGATCTCGACGGGCACCGGCACGCCGAGCTCTTGCGACGCTTCGCGGGCGATCTCTTCGCAGCTGAGCCGCCCGCCGAAGCGCGCCACGACGGGAACGAGCGGCGGCGGGACGACGGCCTGCGCCTCGGTGATCCCCTGTGTGTCACGCAGCACGAGGACACGCCCGTGCCGCTTGTCGGGGACAACGATCGACTCGACGGGGCGGAGCAAGGGTCGGGAGCGGACATCCATTGCCCCTGTACTTTAGCGCTCTGCCCGCCCGCCGCTCGGTCGAACGCGACCCGAGGACCGCGATGCGCCGCGCGCCGCGATCTGCTAAGCCGCCAGGCAGATCGTGAAGCCTGGGCCTCTGCACTGGCATCGTTCTGCACATCGGGCGCAGCTCCTCGCGCTCTATGCCGAAGCCGACGCGCTGGTCGACGGCCGCTCTTGCGGGTGCTCGCAGCAGGGCGCGAAAGACCCGCACGAGGCGCCGTGCTGCCATTTCGCGATCACCGGCCGCGAGCCCCACCCGACCGCCGTGGAGATCGAGGAAGTGCGCCACGCGATGCGCGGTCTGTCGCTGCGACCCGCGCGACCCGCAAAGCTCCCCCTGGCCGACCTGCGCTCGTGCCCGCTGCTCGCGGCCGACGGACGCTGTCGCGTCTACGCGTCTCGGCCCTTCGGTTGCCGCACGTTCTTTTGCGACAGCGCCGAAGGCCCGTTCGGCCCGCCGGCCAGGATCCCGCGCGCGCGGCTTCTCGACCTCGGGCGTCGCATCGCGGAGCTGTCGGCCCGCTTCGCGCCCCACGACCCCCACCCCCGCCCGCTCGTACGGGCCATCGCCGGCGACCATCGATAGCGTAAGCGCCTGAGCTTCGCTCGGAGGCGCCGAGAGGGCATAATCGCTGGGCCGTGTCGCGCACGCTCTCCCGAACGCTCGCGCCGCTCGCGAACGCATTCGTTCCACCGGTCGTCGGCGCTGCGTACATGGTGGCGATGGCACTCTGGGCGGCGCAAGGCCCCACCCTCGACGAGCGCGTCGGAGGAGCCCAAGCTCGCCAGATCGACGCAGTCGTGCACGGACCCTTCGCAGGCGAGATCACCCGGATGGGGCTGGCGATCGCATCGGCGGCGGTCGTCGCCGGCGCGATCCTCGGGTGGGCTGCCGCCGGGCTCGTCCACTTGCGCGACCGCTTCGGGGCACCTCGTTCCGGTCCTGAACGCTCGCTCGCGCATCGGGCAGCGCTCGTGCTGGCGCTCGTCGCGGGGCTGCACGGCGCGATCGAGCTCCGGGCGATGGCGATCCACCCGCAGCTCTACGCCGCCGCCTGGTACGCGCTCGGTGGGTGGCGCCGGACGGTGCACGTCATCGCGACCGACGTCCTCGGCCCGGACGGGGTCGTGGGCTTGTCCCTGGTCGGCTGCTTCGTGTTCATCGCGGGGCCATGGTCTCGATGGCCGCTGTGGCCGGACCGTGCATCGCGCGCGGCGGAGCGCGCGGGAGAGCGCCTGCTCGACTTGGCCCGCGACCCGTGGCGCGGCGTGCGGGCGCTCGCCGTGTGTGCGGCCGTCGGCAGCGCGGTGACGCTTTTCGGCCTCGCGATCGGCCACACCCCGCCGGCCAGCGCCGGGTCGTCGCGCGTCGACCGCGCCCGCGCCGGTGCGCCGCCCAACGACCCGCGCCCGAACGTGATCGTGATCGCAGCCGACTCGCTGCGCGCCGACCGCCTGGACCCCCGCACGGCGCCCCATCTCTGGTCGCTCGCGGCCCGCGGCACTCGCTTCGATCGCG
This sequence comes from uncultured Polyangiaceae bacterium, assembly GCA_964531095.1. Lineage (GTDB taxonomy): Bacteria > Myxococcota_A > Polyangia > Polyangiales > Polyangiaceae > Palsa-1150. Next base: position 31,059 of record CAZHED010000033.1, read on the forward strand.
CGTACGTCTCGCTGCCGCGTACGTTCCCGTCGTGGGTGACCCTCTTGACCGGCCGTCACCCGCACCACCACGGCATCCGCTCGATGTTCCCCCGCTGGGAGGAGAGGACCCGCGACTTCGACGCCCTGCCCGAGCGGCTGGCGAGCGCCGGGTGGGCGACCGGGGTCGTGAGCGACTACGCGGGGGACATCTTCTCGCGGATCGACTTGGGCTTTGGCACGGTGGACGTACCGGAGTTCGACTTCCGCCAGCTCGTGCGCCAGCGCGCGCTCGAGCGCGAGACGCCGCTCTTGCCGATGCTCGAGTCGCGCCTCGGGCGCGCGGCGTTCCCGGTCTTACGCGAGATGAACGACGCGGCCGATCCCGGGGTGCTCGCCGAGGACGCCATCCGGGCGATGCGCGCGATGAAAGAGCGTGGACCGTTTTTCTTGGTCGTCTTCTTCTCCACAGCCCACTTCCCCTACGCCGCGCCGTCGCCGTACTACCGCCGTTTCACCGACGCTTCGTACCGAGGACGCTTCAAGTACTTCAAGCCCGTCGGTCTGGGCCGCGAGGTTCCCGCCGATGCGCGTGACGAGCGGCAGGTGCAGGCCGTCTATGACGGCGCGGTGTCGGCGATCGACGATGCCGCACAGTCGATCCTCGACGCACTCCAGGCCGAGGGGCTCGCGAGAAAGACGATCGTCGTCGTCACGGCGGATCACGGCGAGACGCTGTTCGACCACGGCCACGGCCAAGGACACGGCGACCACCTCTTCGGCGACGAGGGGACCCACGTGCCGCTGGTCATCGTCGACCCACGGCGAGCGAGCTCCCACGTTGACGACACGATAGTCCGGGACGTCGATCTGGCGCCGACGCTCTACGCGCTGACCGGCGTCGCGCCTCCCGGCGATCTCGATGGGCGCCGCCTCGATCCGGCGCTCGCCGGCGAGAAGCTCCCGCCGGCGCTCGCGTACGCGGAGACCGGGCTATGGTTCACCGAGGAGATCGTCGGTCTCCCGAGCGACTTGCGCCTGCCCTACCCGGGCATCGCGCGTCTGACCGAAGTGGACACGCAGCACAGCGACGAGGTCGTGCTCGAGCGCGAGATGCGCGCGCTCACCATCACGGCCAAGCACCGCATGGTGCGCGACGATCGCTTCAAGCTCGTCTACGTGCCGACCCGCACGGGCGTCCGCTGGATGCTCTTCGATACGCGCGACGACCCGGGCGAAGAGCACGACGTATCCGCGGCGCACCCCGACGTGACCGCTCGCCTCCAAGGCGAACTGTGGAGCTGGATGCGTCGCGACCCGGAGATGACCGAACGCGACGGCTACCTGGTGCCGCGGGACGCGAGCGCCCGCGCGGCGCGTGGCGCGGACGTCGGGGTCGTGCGGCTGGACCCAGCGGGAGGAAACTGAGATGCGCCTCGTGTCGTGGCTGGCGCGAGGCACCGCCGGGCTGCTGGTCGGCAGCGCCGCGCGATTGGCCTGGATCGAGGGCGGAGGAGCGGACCCGCGCAGCGCTCCGCCCCGAGCGGCCTCCGCCACCGCGCCCGACGGCGCGTCCGCCGCCCCGGGGGATGCCTACGAAGTCACGACGCGCCTCATCGAGGCGCTGGGCGAGGCGGCGATCGACGTGCCGAACCTCACCGCGTCGCAGCCGTATTTCCAGGCGCACTGGCGCAAGCTGCGAGGTCCTTGGCTTCATCTCCCCGGGATCGCCGATCAACTCGTCACGACCATCGCCCTGCGCACTACGGCGCAGGACGAGACCCAGTGGGCCGTTGCGGCGCAGACGGGGCAGACCTGGACTCCGGACGTACGCGTCTGGAACATGAACGAAGGAAGCTTCGACCAGCGCGAGGCGATCTACGCGCCGACCCCTTCGACCCTCGCTTTCCGCGTCGTCCTCCCCCGGAGCGCGCGCCTTCGGTTTTGGCCGGCGGTTGCCACGCCGTTCCCCGCGACGGCGGTGTTCTCGGTGGCGGTCGTCGACCGCGGGGGCAAGGAGCACGCGGTCATCGAGGCGCACATTCCCCCTCGAAGCGACCGGCGCTGGCTGGGCGTCGAAGCCGATCTGTCGGCTTGGGGGGGTCAAGAAGTGGATCTCAGGCTGCGCACGGAGACGACTCCGGCGGCGCCGGGCGACAGGCGCCCGACGGCATCACCGAACGCCGAAGTCCCCGCCGACGATCCGCAGCGGCACGGCCAAGACGAACCGGGCGCGTCCGAGTCGCCCGGCGTGCCGCCGATGGCGCTCGCGCTCTGGGGAGATCCAGTCATCGTCGCGAGAGAGCCGACGCGCGTTCCGTACAACGTGATGTGGATCGTCGTCGATGCGCTCCGCCCGGACACAGCGGCGGCGCTGCACGACCCGATCGACGACGCCCAGAAGCTGGGGGCTCCGCATCCCCCGCTCGACGCGCTGTTGCCCGCGATCCCCGGGCTCATGCCGGCGATCGACGGCCTGGCGTCGCGAGCGGTCCACTTCACGCACGCGTGGTCGGCGGCTTCGTGGACTCGACCCGGTACGCTGGCGATGCTGACCGGCGAGCGGTCGAGCGAGGTGGGCATCGACACGACCAACTGGGTCCAGCCGACCGACCGCGTCGCGCGTTATTACGCTTCGGATCCGCCCCTCCTGCCCCGGGTCTTGCGAAAGACCGGGGTGACCACCGCCGCTTTCGTCAACAACTTCTTCATGACGGGCTATGCCAACGTCGGGCTCGACATGGGGTTCGAGCGCATTACCGATCACCGCCATCGCACGCGCGACACGGCGCTCATCACGTACGACACGCTCGATTGGCTCGAGAAGAACGCGAGCACGCGCTTCTTTCTGTTCGTCAACTACAACTCGCCCCACGAGCCGTACGACCCGCCCAAAGAAATGTTGGCGCGCATTCCCGCGCCGCCCGCGGCGCCGCGCGACTGGGAGGTGCGCGCGTACATGGCCGAGGCGGCCAAAGACGACACCGCCATCGGCGTGCTTCTCGACAAGCTCGACGCACTCGGGCTCCGCCAGTCGACATTGGTGGTCATTTCGTCCGACCACGGCGAGACGCTGTCCGCCGCCCACGACGGGTTCGGAATGATGGGCAGCGACAAGGTACCCCTGCGATTCCATCACGCGATCGGCAATTTCGAAGAGACGACGCGCGTCCCGATCGTGATGGCGCTGCCCGGGGTCTTCGACGGCGGGCGCGCGGTGGCGGACCGGGTGCGCACCATCGACATCGCGCCGACGATTTTGGAGCTCGAGGGCTTGGACGCCGATCCGCGAATGAGCGGGCGGTCGGTGTTGCCGCTCGTGCGCGGGCGCAAGGAGCCCGAGCCACGCGTCGTCGTGAGCGAGGGGCGGATGTCGCGCGCCATTCTCTGGAAGTCGTGGCGGCTCGTCGCGCACGACGCGCCGGCGCATCCTCCGGCCGCCCAGCCCGACGGCAGCCGGCCGCCCCCCGTCGAAGACGAGCTGTTCGACCTGGACACCGATCCCGGCGAGCGCCGGAACGTCGCGCGGTTGCACCCGGAGGTCGTCGTCGAGATGCGCGCCCGCCTGGCCGCCGCCGTCGCCAACACGCCCGCCGCCGATTCGGTGCAGGCGACGGCGACATCGGCAGCGCTCCCCTGCGTGCACATTCGCTTCGCGGGGGCAGGGAGAGCGCACGGCGTGTCCGGTAGTCTGAGCGCCGGCGACGAGAAGCATCCCGCGACCATCTCGGTCGAGCCGGCGGGGGTCCCGCGCGATGCCTTGCGGGTGCTCGGAAGACGGGTCGAATTTGCGCTGGCGACATCGCCCGAGGCCGTCGTCGGCTTCGATGTTCGCGTCGACCCGCCGGGTGCACCGATCGCGTGGCAGCTCTTCTTCGACGGCGGCGCGTGGCCCGATAAGGCGACGTTCTCGGGACCCTTCGGGCTTCCCGCGAGCGCTGCCGCCAGGGGCATCGCGACCAGCGATGCGCGCACCGAAGTGTACGCGCCCGCGATTCCCGTGATCGACCCGGCGCGCGACCTCGGTGTCTTCGTCACGCGCGACAGCGCGGAGAGGGTCGGCGAATCGGGATCGGAAGGCCCGGCGACCGACGGGCAAGCAGCGAAGGAAATGCAGCGCGTACTCCGAGACTGGGGGTACGCGCACTAGCGGCCGCACTTGTCCGAGCGGCACTCGCGGCGAGGGCTCGGCCGATCGCCCGCGACTCGGTCGGGGTGTCCGGCGAACGCTCAAGGCAGAGCGACCCCGCTCGGGACGTGCCGCGCGCTCTGGTCACGGAGTGGTGTTCTGCCGCAGGGCGACGAGTCGGGCGCGTTCACCCTCCAACTCTTTGGCTTTGCCGAAGAGGCGAGTCGTCCAGACGGCGAGGACGGCAACCGCAGCGCCCAAGAGAACGGCGATGACCCAGCTCCATTGAATGAGGTTGACGAGCTTTTGCACGGGGCCCGCTCGGTCGCGCTCCTCTTCCATCTCCGTGAGCACGTCGCGGGTGCCGACGAGCGTCGCACGGACGATGTCCCCCGTTGTGTCTCGCAGCGCGTCCCGCAGGTCGGGCGCGCGCAGGCTCTCGACCACAGCCTGGCGGACTGCGGGCGCCAGCGTACGCGGAATCTCGGCGGAAGCACTTCGCACAAGGCCCTTCGCGACCGCGTCCGCGAGCGCCTCTGCTCGAGCGTCGACGTCCGACCTCGCCAGCTCCCCCGCACCGCCGGTAACCGCCGCCGCGGCCGCGTCGCGGAAGGCGCGCTGCATCTCCGGAGTGCCCATGATGCGCGCAATGCGCTCGCGCACCGCAGGGTCTTCGAGCGAATGAATCGATTCGTCGATGACGACTGGGGTCGCGATGCGTGGCACGTCCCGCGCGGCCGAGCGAACGCTCGCACCGCATCCGCATGCCAGCGCGGCGACGCCTATCACGAGCGCGACGGCGACGCCGGGGAACCGCTTCGAGCCGCTACGGTCGCCGCCCATGTTGCCTGCCGGACTTCATCGACCGCACGCGCAGCACGAATCGGACCTTCCGCGCGGTCACGCGGCATCCGGAGACTCCCATACTTCAGCGCATTCGGCGGAGCTGCCGCGGCACGGGCGCTGCACTGCAGACCCGGCGACGCGACGAATGGGCTGGACCGCGCAATCGAAGGACGAGGGAGCCAACGTGATGCTGGGAGGAAGCAGGACACGTGACGCAGACAAGTCCGGGGGACTTGCTCTGCAGGACGATCTCATGCGATTCGAGGGCCGGTTCTCGTCGCGCCTCGCCGCGGCGTTCGAACCGCTCATCGCATCGAGCGACCGCTCGGCGAGCCGGCGCGCTGCAGGCGACGAGCTGGATTTCGTCTCGGCGGCCCTCGACATCGCCGTTGGAGCCGCGCCCGAGGTCGACCTCCTCGACATGGTGACGCTCGTAGCGCTCGGGCGCGACGCCATGGCGCACCGCTGGAGCGTCGATGTGCATGGCGACTCGGGACGCCGCGTGATCGAGGCCTTCGAGGCATCCCTCGCAGACATCTCGGGGATTGCTCGAACCGCCATCTCCAGCGACATCGAGACCCGGCTCCATCACGTTATTCGGGAGTGGCAGGCCGAGAATCCCGACCAGGTGACCGTCGCTTCGGTCCGGCTGTCCGCATACACGGAGCACAGAAACGGCAGCTCCGGGCTGGCGAAAGACGCCTCGGGCTTGTTCTCGCTCGTGCGAGGCGCCGCGAAAACGGCCGACACGGCGGTCCTCCTCGGCGAGCGCGCGCTCTATGCGGCGCAGCGGCTGCCGTTTCTCGCCCGAGCGCACGCGCGACTCGCGAGCAACGACGTCATCGCTTGCGGGACGGCCTCGGCAAACGCGACGATCGGGTACGCGGAGCAAACGGTCAACCGCGTCCTCTGGAAAGCGTTTCTGGCGTTCGGCGGTGTCGCGCTGGTTGCTGTCGCATCGTGGCTCGTTGCGAGCGTCGCCCGGGCCCGGTTTCTCAAAAAGAAATAACCCGGTCCGGAAAAGCGGAAGCACATGTCTTGCACACCCAGGTCCGGATGGTGCCGGCAGACGCACGCGACATCTCCGGTTTGGCGACGGCGTTCGCTTTGGCCGCCTCGGCCCCGCTCGGTAAGAGGCTCAGTCTCTGGTCGAAACATCGCCTGCGCGCCACCGAGAGCTTTGCCGCGGGGGCGAGCCTTGCCTATGTGATCGTGGATCTCATGGTCGAGCTCACCGCCGTCGGCGGCGAGCATGTGCACTCCACACTCCCGATCGGTCCGACGTACGAGAAATCGCTCTTCGCCGTCGTGCTCATCGGCGCCGCCTGGTGGTACGTCATCGCTGCGCTGGCGGCGAGGGTGAACCGACCCCGCGCCCGCTATCGCGCGTATGTGGTACCTCAAATCGTCTACGGGGTGTTCGTCGGGGGCGCCCTCGCCCTCGAGGCCGAGCACGGCGCGAGGACGCTATTCCTCTTCGCGCTTCCGATGCTCCTTCACCTCACGGTCATCGAAAGCCATATCCATCACGAGTTCGAGGGCGAGCACTACGGCGTCTCGCGAGCGCTCCTGGCCGTCGCGCCCGGCGTAGGCGCGGCAGCATGGGCCCTCTTGGGGCTACCGCCGGCCGCGCTCTTCATGGCCCTCGCGCTCATCGCCGGAAGCACGGTCGTGCAGATCATCCAGACCGAGCTGCCGTCGCCGGACCTCGTCCGCATTGGCCCCTTCCTGCTTGGGGTCTCGGTCTACGCCGCGATGATAGCGGCTCGATGGGCCGCTGCTTGAATTCGCCCTTGCCCCTTCCTCGCACACGTCACTTACGCCGACTCACGACACCGCCCGACCGCGATACGCCTTTCGAGCAGAAGACGGCCTCGACCGAACCGACGACGGACCCCGCGCGAGAATGACCGACGTCGATGGCGAGCGGTCTCAGCGCGCTCACTGGCATGCAGGTCGCCGACCATAGACGCGACTCTCGCGGAACATGCGTCGGTAGTACGCTCTACCCGAGACGGACGAGCTCGATGCGCCATACGAAACAATCCTAATCAGCCTCGACACTACCGACTAAAATCATACAAATGCATTTGCTTCGTGCATTCCTGGTGCTATTCGGTAAGCGCGAATGACGCGTTGCCCCACCGGAGAGAGCCGATGCTAGATCAGTTATTCGAATTATCGCGGAAGGCCGCCGAGTCTTCCCTGCAATCGCAGCAAGCCATGTTCAAACACTTGACCCAGGACTGGGCGTCCACGTCGCCCGCATCCGCGGGGCTGTCGGCCGATTTCGGTGGCAGCATGCGCAAGCGCCTGACGGAGCTGACGATGGAGTCTCTCAACAGGCATCGCGAGTCTCTCGACGCGACCTATCGGGCAGGCCTCCAGACGATGGAAAAGATTCTTCGCGTGTCTGAGGCCAAGTCCTCGGAGGATTCCATTCGTGCCATCGAGGACATCTGGCGCAGCCTCTTCGAAACTGTCAAAGGACAGTCCGACGCTCAACTCCGCGAGATTCAGTCGTGGGGCGAACAAGTTTTGGATATGACCCAAAAATCGGGCGCCTGACTCGGCCCGGGCAATCGCCATGGCAGCCGAACGGCACGATCGTTTCCACTCCTCCTTTCGATTGTATCGAGCGGTCAGTCTTGGCCTATGGCGGCAGGCCGCGGTCCTGAGCGCCGCCGGGCTCGAATGCGTGTCCGCCTTCTGGGGCATGCGCCCTCCGCGCACGGACTCCCTCGCGTCCATGAGCCGGACCATCGACCGCTACTTGAGGTCCCGCGCATTCCTGCACCTGATGAAATGCACACTGCCCTTGGCGAGCAGTGGGCCTCACTTCGTGATGTTTCCGAGTTCACCGCTACGAAGGAGAGCTATCGATGAACGAAGTCAATCCACCACTCGAAGCAGTTCTTCCAGGCTTTAGTCTCCAGGGCAAGAGTGCCTTCGTGAGCGGGGCTTCGCGCGGCATCGGCCGCGCCTGCGCGCTCACGCTGGCGTCCGCGGGGGCCGACATTGCCCTTGGATCGAGCGCCGCCGGCGTGGAGGCCGCCGAAGGTGTCGTTCGCGAGATCCGTCGAATGGGTCGCCGGGCCGAGACCTACACCTTCGACCTCCGCGTACGCCGCGACGTGGAGACGACTTGCGCGCGGGTAACGGAGGACTTTCATGCGATCGACATTCTCGTCAACAACGCAGGCATCGTCCGCGACCGTTCGTTCCGAAAAATGGACCGCGTCGCCTGGGACGAGGTGATCGACGTCAACCTGAACAGCGTCTTCGACATCACGCACGCCTTCATCGACAAGATGGCCGCTCGCGGCTGGGGCCGGGTCATCAACGTCTCGAGCGTCGTCGGCCGCATCGGCAACTTTGGCCAGGCCAACTATTCGGCCGCCAAGGCCGGGCTGATCGGATTCACCAAGACGCTGGCGCGAGAGTACGCCAGCAAGTCCGTGACCGTCAACGCGGTCGCCCCAGGGTTCGTCAAGACACGCATGATGGATGGTCTGTCGGAGACGGTGTTGAAGTCGGTACTCGACATCACGCCGGTTGGACGTCTCGGCGACCCGATGGAGATCGGCGCCAGCGTTCTCTATCTCGCTTCGCCGGCTGCCGGGTTCGTAACCGGGCACGTCCTCGACATCAACGGCGGCATGGCGATGTGAGCGGCTTCGCACTTGCCGGCGGAAAGGCGAACACTATGGAACCCGGGAAGTCCGCTGCCGCCGGAGGTCAACACCAGCACGCCTGGCTTGCTGGACGATTGCGCGCCTGGAATCGGCTCTTGGACTATCCACGCGCCCTCGCAGTGGCTCGCGAGACGCGTGTCGGCACGACTCCCTGCGACGTCGTGTACGAGGCTGGAACGCACCGACTCCTACGCTATCGAAGAGAAACGCCCGCCCAATGGGCCGAGCCGCTGCTCTGCTGCTACGCGTTGATCAACCGGCCTTACATTCTCGACCTTCAGCCCGACAAGAGCGTCGTGCGACACTATCTGGCTCGTGGATTCGACGTGTACATCATCGACTGGGGGGTGCCTGACCATAACGATCGCCTCCTGACGCTCGAGCACTACGTGTGCGGATTTCTTCGGGAGGCAGCGGAGCTCATCGTTCGCGAACGGGGCCGCAGAGACTTGCACCTTCTCGGCTACTGCATGGGCGGCACCATGTCCGTTCTGTTCACGGCCCTCTATCCCGACCTCGTCAAGAGCCTCACGCTGCTCGCAGCACCGATCGACTTCAGTGGGAAGGAGTCCCTCTTGAACGTCTGGACCGATCGCGAGCACTTCGACGCCGATGCATTCGTCGACTCGAACGGCAATTGCCCGGCGTGGTTTCTTCAGTCCTGCTTTCAGCACATGAAACCAATCGAAAATTGGCTGCAAAAACCGGCCTCGCTGTTGGAGCACGTCGAGGATGCGACCTTTCTTTCCAACTACTTCGCGCTGGAGCTCTGGATCAACGACAACATTCCGTTGGCCGGCGAAGTGTTTCGTGAGTTCGTGAAAGAGCTCTATCAAAGCAACAAGCTCGTCAAAGGTCAGTTCTATTTGGGCCACCGGCAGGTTGACCTGGGCCGCATCGCCTGCCCCCTTCTCCTCCTGATGGCCAAGAACGACCATCTCGTCGCGCCCTCTTCGACCGACGGGATACGGCGTCACGTAGCCAGCCGGGACGTCGAGGCGAACCTGATCGACGCCGGACATGTCGGACTGGTCATCGGCGGCAACGCACAACGACGCTTGTGGCCCGAGGCGACACGCTGGCTCGCCGACCGCTCGACGTCGCTTCTGTCTCACTCAACATGAAAGGCGGCACACGAATATGGACAATGGCTCGAAACATCGCGTTGCAATCGCCTGCCAGGGTGGCGGTAGCCACACGGCCTTCACCGCGGGCGTGCTCCAGGGGCTGCTCGGGCATCTCCCCGGCGACGTCGACATCGTCGCGCTGAGCGGCACCTCGGGCGGCGCCATTTGCGCGGCGCTCGCGTGGGAGGGCTTGGTGCGAAACGATGCCTCCCTGGCGATCCGGAAGCTGGAGGAGTTTTGGCACGACACGGCCGCCACCGATCCGTGGGACGCTGTACTCAATCAACTACTGATAGGCATCCAGTGCCTCCGTGATTTGATGGTGCTTCCAGAGGTCAGCCCTTACCAGTTTCCCCCCTGGGGTTCGGACAAGTTCCGCGAAAGCCTCAACAAGTATTTCGATTTCGAAGAGCTTCGGACGCTCGCCCGCAGGCCCGGCATGCCCAGTCTGCAGATCGGGGCCGTAGAAGTGCTCAGCGGGCACTTCGAGCTCTTCACGGGGGAGGAGCTCTGCGTGGAGTCTCTCTTGGCTTCGGCCGCCATCCCGGAGCTGTTTCGGGCCGTTTCGGTTCCGGGCCGCGGGATGTTCTGGGACGGTCTGTTTTCGCAGAATCCTCCGATCCACGACCTGGCCGTCCATCATATCGACGAGCTTTGGCTCATCCAGATCAACCCGAGCACGATCGCGCGCGTTCCGACCGAGACCCATCAGATTCTTGACCGGCGGAATTCGTTGGCGGGCAATCTTTCGATGGAACAGGAGCTCAGGTTCATCGAAACGTTCAACCGAGCCATAGCCGAGGGCGTCGTGAGAGATCCAACGCGTCGTCCCATTCGGATTACGAGAATTGCGCTCGATCGCGCTCTTCATTCGCGCACGAAGGTCGACCGCAATCCCGAGCTGCTCGGCGACTTGCGAGCATACGGCCATGCAAAATCCCAGTGGTTTTTGAAGGAGCGAGCAAAGATGGCGCAAGAGGGTGGTGCGAGCGCTGCCAACGGCCACTGACCGGGGAGCCGCCCTTGGTTGGATCGGGCTTTGGGAAAGGTTCAGCGAATGGGCATCCGAATTGCCGGGATTGGGGCCTATGTGCCCGACAAGGTAGTGACGAACGCCGACTTGGCAAAGACGGTCGACACTTCGGACGAGTGGATCGTTGCCAAGACCGGTATTGTGGAGCGGCGATTCTCGGCTCCGGAGGAGGCTCCTAGCGACATGGGCTACCACGCAGCCTTGCGCTGCTTGAGCAACGCAGGGGTCGACAAGTCGGCCGTGAATCTGATCGTCGTGGCGTGTGCGACACCGGATCAGTCTCAGCCTGCGGTGGCGTGCATGGTGCAGGAAAGGCTCGGAATCGCCGAGCATCAAGCGCCCGCGTTCGACGTGAATTCAGTCTGCGCGGGCTTTGTATTTTCGTTGAACGTTGCGCAAAGCATGATGCTTGCGGCGCCGGCGCAGTATCGAATGGCGTTGGTAATCGGCACGGATGCCTTCTCGAAGATCATGAACTGGGAGGATCGACGGACGTGCGTATTTTTCGGCGACGGCGCCGGGGCCGTTTTGCTGTCGCGAACAAGTGCGGACGATGGCCGGCGCATCCACTTCCGGCTCGGCAGCGACGGAAGGGGCAGTCGGGACATCCAGGTTCTCGCCGGAGGAACGCGTGTGCCGATCACGCCTGAGGTTCTGGCAAAACGTCAGCACAGGTTCACGATGGACGGTCCGAAAGTGTGGGATTTTGCAGTGCACACGGTGCCTCGCGCCATTCTCGCGCTGCTGGCGGACCACGGGCTGAAAGCGTCGGACTTGGATCTGGTGATCTTGCACCAGAGCAATCTGCGGATGATTCAGGCCATCATGGAGGCGATTGGCCTGCCTGAAGATCGGGCGGTGACGACCGTCGAGTCCTACGGCAATACGGCTGCCGCCAGCATTCCTTTGACGCTTGCCAGAGCGTTGGAGACCGGCCGGTTGCGGCCCGGTTCGCGAGTGATGATGTGCGGGTTCGGGGGGGGCCTGTCTTGGGGGGCAGCGCTCGTCGATTGGTGACTAGGGAGATGAAGCACGTATTGGTCACCGGAGGTGCCAGCGGCATCGGCGCAGGCCTCGCCGCCGAGTTGGCGCGATCCGGGCATCACGTCGTCGTCGCGGACCTCAAGCGCGACGATGGGGAGGCGGTCGCCGCCTCGATTCGCGCGAGCGGAGGATCGGCGGCGGCGGTTTCGATGGACGTCACGTCGGAGGACAGCGTCGCGGCTGCGTTGGCGTCGATCTCGGATTCGATTGACGTCCTGGTGAACAACGCCGGGCTCCAGCAAGTTGCGCCGCTGGAGTCCTTTCCGATGGATAGGTGGGCGCTGCTGGTGGAGGTGATGCTGATCGGGGTCGCGCGGCTGACGCGCGCGGTGTTGCCCGGGATGCGGAGGCGCGGCTTCGGTCGGATCATCAACATGGGCAGCATTCATTCTCTTGTCGGAAGTCCGATGAAAAGCGCGTATGTCGCCGCAAAGCACGGGCTGATTGGCTTTTCGAGAGTGATTGCGCTCGAGACCGCGGACGTCGACGTCACGATCAACACCATCTGTCCTAGTTATGTAAAGACTCCACTCGTCGATAGGCAGATTGCAGAGTACACGCGCATTCGGGGTATCTCCGAGTCCGAGGTGTTGGAGACGATCATGCTCAAGCCCATGCCCAAGCGAGTGTTCATCGGATTCGACGAGCTCGCCGGCATCGCGACATTTCTGGTCTCCTCGGCCGCGCGCAACATCACCGGCCAGACGATCGTCGTCGACGGCGGCTGGACAGCGCAATGATGCGCTGCTTGCGATCGCCGCTCGTTCCATGAACGCATTCGTCTGGGTTCTTCAGGGCCTGTTGGCCTTTGCGTTCATGAGCGCCGGCGGGCTGAAGGTCTTGCGTTCGAAGGACGCCATCACCGCCAATCCAAGAATGGGCTGGGCCCGGAGACTTTCTGCGGCGCAGATCAAGCTCTTCGGCGCCGCGGAAGTACTCGGGGCGCTTGCTATCGTGGAGCCATGGGCCACCGGGATCGTGCCGGTGCTCACTCCGATTGCCGCGGCGTGCTTCTTTGTGCTCCTGCTTGTCGCCGCCGTCGTCTACGCGCGCAGCGAGGTGTCTCCGGCGCTGCCCCTGGTCCTGTCGGTGGCGGCGGCGGTCGTGGCATGCGCTCGGGTCATGGAGCTTTCTCGAGGTTAGCTGGGGGGGCGGCCCGGCCCTGGCGCGGAAGGGCCGCGAAATGCACCACCCTCCTGCGGGTTGGACTAGGCTGCGCCGCGCGCATGCGCCTCGCGAGCCTGCTCGGCCCCGACATCAAGCAGATCCTCAAGGAGGATCCCGATCAAATCCGCGACCTGCTCGACGAGATCCACCCCGAGGATCTGGCCGATCTGATCGGCGATCTCGACCCGGACGAGGCCGCGACGCTGCTCGCCCGCCTGCCCGCCGAGGACGCGGCGCCCATTTTCGAGCGCCTGGACGAACACGAGCAGGGCGAGCTTGTCGAGCAGATGCCCGCGGAGTCGATCGCCGAGATCGCCAGCGAGATGGCGGCGGACGACCGGGCCGACCTCTTCAGCGCCCTCCCCGACGCGGTCGGTGAGCAGGTCTTCGAGGCGCTCCGGAAAGTTGACCCGGAAGCGGCGCAGGAGGTCCGGGACATCGAGAAGTGGCCGGAGCGCAGCGCCGGTCACCTGATGACCACCGACTACGTGGTGGTCGCGCCGAGGATGCACGTGGCGGAGGCGCTCGACAACGTCCGCAAGCGCGCGCGCGAGCGCGAGCAATTCGTCTACGTCGTCTACGTTCTCGACCAGGGCAAGCTCGCGGGCGTGGTCAGCCTCCGTGACCTTCTCATCGCCGATCCGTCGTACGGGATCGCCGAGGTGATGCGGATCAACGTGATCAGCGTCCCGCCGACGATGGACCAGGAAGACGTCGCGCGGCGGATGGCGAAGTACGACTTGAACGTGATGCCCGTCCTCGCAGACGACGGCAAGCTCCTCGGAGTCATCACGATCGACGACATCATTGACGTCTTGGTGCAGGAGCAGACCGAAGACGTCCAGAGAATCGGCGCCGTCGAGCCCCTCGACGTGCCTTATTTCCAGACGAGCTTCGTGACGTTTATTCGCAAGCGCGCCGGCTGGCTGGTAATCCTTTTCGTCGAAGAGTTCTTCACGCAGACAGCGCTGCGCTTCTACGACCCCGTCATGGAGGCCGTCAAAGGCGCCCTTCTCTACGTACCGCTTCTCATCTCGGCGGGAGGCAACTCCGGATCGCAGTCGTCGACGCTCGTCATCCGGGGCCTGGCGCTCGGCGAGATCAAACTGCGCGACTGGTGGCGCATCCTTGCGCGCGAAGCAGTCATGGGGGTCATCCTCGGTTTGCTCATCGCGACGATCGCCATGGGGCGAGTCCTGATGTACCCGGACCAGACGTTTCTCTTTGCGCTGACCGTCGGCGTGACGGTTCTCTTCATCATCCTCGCCGGGTGCACGGTCGGGTCGATGCTGCCGATCATCATGAAGCGCGTCGGCATCGACCCGGCGACGAGCTCGACGCCCTTCATCGCAAGCCTGGTCGACACGCTGGGCGTGGTCATCTACGCGCACGTCGCGATGCTCGTGATGCACGACATCATCGAAAAACACCTAGCCCACCCGTAGAGGCCGGCGCGGCCGCTACCTTAGTATTCCTCGCGCGACCGCCGAGCCCATCGCTTGGTCTCCGCGAGGACCACCCCGCCTCTACTCCGACTGCTCGTAATGGCCCGGCGGCGGTTCGCTTTGGCACTGCGCGCACAGCGGCCGCGCTGGCGCCTGATGGCCGCGGGCGACGGCCTCGCCGCACTCGCACACCCACCCGACGACGCGCGCGGGGTTTCCCACCACGACCGCGTTCGCGGGAACGTCGCGCACGACGACCGCTCCGGCACCGACCATCGCGCAGCGCCCGACGCGAACCGGAGCGACGAGAACCGCCCCAGCCCCGATCGTGGCGCCGTCATCGACGACCGTGCGGTCCCATTGGGGCGCTCGCGGGAAGGCGGCGCGCGGCCGGCGCACGTTGGTGAACATCGCGCCGGGGCCGATGAACACATCCGACCCCAGCACGACGCCGTCCCATACGCTCGTATGACTCTGGATCCGAGTTCCCGGACCGATCACAGCGCCCGCGCCGACGAAGCAGAACGCGCCGATGACGACATCGGGCGCGAGCTGCGCGCCGTCGAGGATCACGGTCGGCGGATGGACGCGAGGCGGAGCGCCCGCCCGGGATCGGCGCTGCATTCGCTCTCGTGTTCGCTCAGGGGGTGGTCTTCTTCCAGGCATCGAGCTCGCTGATGCGCGAGAACCAGGCCTGGACGTTCGGAAACTCGGCGAGCGGCGCCTCGACCTGCTTCGCGTACATCAGCGACGACGCGAGAGTGAGATCGGCGATCGTCATGGCGTTGCCGACGATGTACTGCTTTCCCTCGAGGCGCTTATTCAGCACGGCGGCGAAGCGGCGAAAGTTGGCGAGCGCGTCCTGGACTTTTCCGACATCGGGCTCGCCGAGACCCATCATCGCTTTGAAGGCCTTCTCGAACCCGAGGGTACCCATCTGCGGAGAGAAGTGGGACGCGTCCCAGAACTGCCAGCGTGTCACGTCGGCGCGGGCGGCTTCGTCGCGCGGAAGGAGCCCCGACTCCGGTTTCTTCGAGGCAAGGTACTGCATGATGGCCCGCGATTCGGTGAGCACGAAGTCGCCGTCCACGAGCGTGGGGACGGCGCCGTTCGGGTTGAGGGCCAGGTACTCGGGGCTTTTGTGCTCCCCCTTCGTGAAGTCGAGCTTCCTTTCTTCGAGCGCGATACCGAGAACCGCGGCCGTGAGCCGCGCACGGCGAACATTGGGCGATAGCGGGTTATAGTAGAGCTTCATCGTTTGACCTCCAGGTCGCGACAGCAAGCGTCCGAGCGCCGCCCCTGTCAAGGACGGCGACCGGCCTTCCGGGTATGCGATGCCGGACGGACCTGTTGGTCGCGGTGCGTTCGTCATGATGTGCCGCCTCTGGCGCGCCATCGGTGACCTGACTACCCTCAGCCGACCCATGGCGCTCACGTACAAGCAGGCTGGTGTCGATATCGAGGCAGGCGACGAGCTGGTCGAGCGTATCAAGCCGCTTGCCGCGTCCACCCGCATCGCGGAGGTCATGAGCGGCGTCGGCGGCTTCGCCGGGCTCTGCAAAGTCCCCGCCGACGTGGCGGAGCCGGTGCTCGTGAGCGGCACCGACGGCGTCGGCACCAAGCTAAAGGTCGCGTTCGCGAGCGGCGTACACGACACGATCGGGATCGACCTCGTCGGCATGTGCGTGAACGACGTATTGACATGCGGGGCACGGCCGCTCTTTTTTCTGGACTACTTCGCGACCAGCAAGCTCGACGTCGGCGTCGCAGAAAAGGTGATCGCGGGGATCGCAGCCGCCTGCACCGAGTGCGGGTGCGCCCTTCTCGGCGGGGAGACCGCGGAGCTGCCCGGGATGTACGCACCGGGTGAGTACGACCTCGCGGGGTTCGCAGTGGGCGTCGTCGCGCGCAAGAAGATTGTCGACGGCGCACGTGTATCGGCCGGAGACGTGGCGCTCGCCATGCCGTCGAGCGGCCTGCACGCAAGCGGGTACTCGCTCGCACGCGCCGTCCTGTTCGAGACGATGAAGCTCTCGCCCCGCGACCGGCCGCGCGACCTCGAGGGCAAGACCGTGGGTGAAGTGCTGCTCACGCCGACGCGCCTCTACGCGAGCCACGTGCGATCGTTGCTCGACCGCGGAGACGTCGACGTACGCGCGATGTGTCACGTGACCGGCAGCGGGCTCCCCGGCAACCTGCCGCGCGTGCTCCCAGAAGGGCTCGGGGTACGCATCGAAACCTCGTGGCGCCGCCCGCCGATTTTCGACCTGATTCGACGCGGGGGCGACGTCGACGAGCGTGAGATGCGAAACACGTTCAATGTCGGAATCGGCTTCGTCTTCGTCGTGGCCGAGCGCGACGCAGCGCGCGCGACCGAAGCGCTCCGCGCGATGGGGGAGGCGCCGATCGCCCTCGGGCGCGTCGTTCCGGTCCCCGCCGATCGACCGTTCGAAGAGCGAGTGGAGTGGCCGGCGTGATGGTCCTTGGGGTGCTTGTATCCGGCAGCGGGACGAATCTTCAAGCGATCCTCGACGCGGTGAGCGCCCGAACGCTCGACGCTCGGGTGGCCGTGGTCGTTTCCAACGTCCCCGAGGCGGGTGCACTGTCACGAGCACGCGCGGCGAGGGTCGACACGGCGGTCATCGATCACCGAAAGTTTCAGGATCGGCGCTCGTTCGACGCGGCTGTGGTCGAGACCCTGCGGTCGCAGGGCGTCGACGTGGTCGTGCTGGCGGGCTTCATGCGCCTGGTCTCCGACGTGCTGCTCGACGCCTTTCCGTGGCGCGTAGTCAACGTTCACCCGGCGCTGCTGCCGGCATTTCCGGGAGTCGACGCGCAGCGCCAGGCGATCGACTACGGCGTGCGCATTTCGGGGTGCACGGTACACTTCGTCGACCGCGGAACGGACACGGGGCCCATCGTCGCGCAGGCGGTCGTCCCGGTGCTCGACGACGACGACGAGGAGTCGCTTCGCGCGCGCATCCTCGCGCGCGAGCATGAGCTCCTGCCCCGCGTGCTGCAGTGGATGGCCGAAGGGCGGGTGACGGTCGACAGTCCTGCGGCGCCGGGCGGGCGCGCCCGGGTGCGGGTGCGCGGGGAGCGCACCTCTCTGGGAATCGCGTGAGCCAAGTCCGATCTTCATGTCGAAGCACTACGACGTAGCGGTTCTCGGCGCGGGCATCGGCGCACTCACCACTGCGGCGCTGCTCGCGCGGCGGTCCTGGCGCGTGCTCGTGCTCGGTCAGGGCTGGCGGCCTCCGACATATCACTACGAAGGAGTCGCGCTCGCGCGGCGGCCCTTCACGTTTCTCGCCGGTTCGTCGCCGGCCTGGACACGGGTGCTGGTCGAGCTCGCACAGTCCCAGACATTCCGGCGGCGCGTGGCGCCGCTCGATCCGATGTTCCAGATCCTCGCGCCCAGACTTCGCCTGGAAGTGCCGCCCGACGTACAGCTGTTCGCGAAAGAGATCGACCGCGCCTACCCGGAGGTACGGCGCGTGGTCGACGAGCTATACGCCGAGCTCGCGCAGACGAACGCCGCGGCGGACGTGGCGTTCGAGAAGGACCTCGTCTGGCCGCCCGGCAGCTTTTGGGAGCGGCGCGAAACGGGGCGTACCGCCGCGTTCTTGCCGCGGTTCGATGGCAGGCAAACGACGCCGCTTCTCTCCGAGTTCCCGAGGGATCACGACTACCGCGCGATCGTCGACGTGCCTGCTCGCTTCGGGAGCTACGCGGCGGATCTTCCCGACTTCGCGGTGGCGCGGCTGCACGGAGCGTGGACCCGCGGCGTGTCGCGCCTGGCGCACGGCGAAGAAGAGGTGGTCGAGTTTCTCGTCGAGCGCATTCGCGCCCACGGAGGAGAAGCGCATCTCGGTGAGCACGCCGTGCGCGTGGTCCACAAGCGCGGACGCGCCGCCGGCGTCGTCGTCGATGGCGACGACGAGACGACGGGGGTCGGCTTCGTCGTCACCGATCACACGACACGCTCGCTGCTGGATCTGACGAGCGACTTCGATGCGCCGCGCCGCGCGCTCGCAGCGCTGCCCCATTTGGTTCCGGCCGAGTGGCGGTTCGTCGTGTCGATCGTGGTACGCGACGAGGGCCTGCCGGCGCCGCTAGCCGAGGAAGCATTCCTGCTCCCGGCCTGGCCGCATCGCGGGCTGGATCCATCGACGCCGCTGGTGCACCTGCAGAGGCGGCGCGATCCCTGCGGCATCGAAGGGGCAACGCTCCTCGTTGCGGAGGCGGCGTTCCCGCAGGACTCACCGCTGCCGGTCGCCCGGGCGCGCGAAGCGGTGCTTGCGGCGATCGAGTCCCTTCTCCCCTTCGTCGAGCGCCACTACATGGTCATCGACTCCCCGCACGACGCCCGCCCCCTCTGGGATTATCGCTCCGGCGCGCGCAAGGAGGTCGACCGCGGGGCGCTGCGCGCCGCGGGCGGCTCGCTCGAGGCCGAGCCGATGGCCGCGTGCTGGCGCGTCGACCCGCCCACGTTCCACGGCCTGGCCGCTGAGCCGATCCGCACGCCCCTCGCCGGCGCGTTCGTCGTGGGCCCGAGCGCGCTTCCGGCGCTCGGCCTCGAGGGCGAGCTCCTGGCGGCTTGGAGCGCCGCACGGATGATTACGCGAACCGACAGGCGCCGCGAACGCATGCGACGCGAAATGTGGAGCAAAGTCGAGCTCGGGTGATCGTCGTTCAGAATCCTGTCATAGGATTCGCGGGCCCAGCGATTCCAGCCACCGGGCGGCGATGGCGTAGCCTTCGTGGACCAGCGCGAGCGAGGTCGACTCGTTCTTTTGGTGGGCTTGGGCGTTCTCGCCCGGCCCGAAGTTCACCGCCGCGACTCCCTGCGCGGCAAAGCGCGCGACGTCCGTCCACGCCTGCTTCGGCTCTACGGCGCGCACCCCTGCGGCCACCAGCGCCCGCACCAACGGATGGGTCGCGCTCGGACGCGCGGCGGGGGAAAGGTCCGTCAGCTCGACTTGAGCGCGATCCCCGACGAGGGCGCGAATGTCAGCGATCGCCTCGTCGAGCGTGCGGTCGGGGGCAAAGCGGTGGTTGAGGTTGAGGACGAATCGGTCTGGCACGACGTTTCGCCCGCGCCCGCCGTCGCGTGCCTGAGTGACGGTGGTGACGGTGCGGTACGTCAGCCCTTCGATGACGCTTTCGACAGGCTTCACCGCGCGCATCTCCACAAGAAAGTCAGCCGCCTTGGTGATCGCGTTCTCGCCCTCCCACGGTCGCCCGCTGTGCGCGGTTCGCCCGAAGAACGTGACGGTCGCGTGAACCGACCCGACGCAGCCGAGGTGCAGCTTGTTGTCGGACGGCTCCAGGCACACGGCGAGGTCGACCTGTCCGAGCTCGGGATCGTGGTCGAGCACCGGGCCGAGCTCGTTCTCGGAGAACGGCCCCTCTTCGCGCGCGTAAAAAACGAGCGTCAGGTCGCAGCCGAGCCTCGCCAGGTCCAGCGTCTCGGCGAGGGCGATCATCACCGTGAGCCCACTCTTCATGTCGCTCGCGCCCGAGCCGAAGCATCGGTCGCCGTCGATGTGCGCCGGCCCATTCTCGGTACGCACCGTGTCCAGGTGACCAACCAGAGCGACCCGCGGGCCGCGCCGCCGCGTCAGGGGCACCACGATCGAGTCGCCGTAGCGGCGGATGGGGGCCGAAAGTGGGAGCGCTGCCAGGCGCGCCTGAACGGCGTCGCATAGCGGGGTCTCCTCCCCGATGGGCGACGGGACGGAGCACAGCCAGAGGAGCGTCTCGTCGAGCACTTGGGCGACGGGCGTCACGGGCAGCCTGCTCAGACCGGTACGCCAAAATTGCGCAAGGCCGCGTTCAGGCTCACCTTCCGATCGGTGCTCTCGCTGCGCTTACCGATAACGAGCGCGCACGGCACGCCGAATTCGCCGGCCGGAAACCGCTTCGCCCGAACACCGGGGATCACCACGCTCCGCGGAGGGACGCGACCTCGGTACTCGACCACTTCCGTTCCGCTTACGTCGAGAATGGCGGTCGACGACGTGAGCACCACGCCGGCGCCGATCACCGCCTCGCGGCCGATCCACATCCCCTCGACGACCACCGCGCGCGAGCCCACGAACACGCCGTCTTCGACGATGACGGGCTGCGCGCTCGGCGGCTCGAGCACACCGCCGATGCCCACGCCGCCGGCGAGGTGGCAGTCGCGTCCGATCTGCGCGCACGACCCGACGGTCGCCCAGGTATCGACCATCGTCCCCGCGCCCACGCGCGCGCCGATGTTGACGTAGCCCGGCATGAGCACGGCCCCCGGCTCGAGAAACGCGCCGAATCGGACGACGCCCGGAGGGACGACGCGCACGCCCGCCGCGGCGAGGCCGCGCTTGACCGGGATCTTGTCGTGAAACTCGAGCGCGCCGCATTCGACGGTCTCCATGGGCCGAAGCGCGAAGTAGAGGAGGATCGCCTCCTTGACCCATGCGTGCGTGATCCACGGCTCCCCCTCCCGCTCCGGCGGCGACGCGACGCGAAGCTCGCCGCGGTCGAGCGCATCGAGTGTGTCTTCGACCGCGGACCGGTGGTCGGGATCGCTGAGGAGCTTGCGGTCGGCGTACGTCTGCTCGACGCGAGCTCGGAGCGTTTCGTGGCTGGTCATGCGTGTACCCGATGGAACACTCGAACGCCGGGCACGAAGTGTCAACCCGCCGCAGAAGTCACGGCGATCGCCCACCGCGCGGGCTCGATCAAGAGAAGGGCGCCGATCCGTTCGGCCACCCGGCGCGCCGCGTCGTCGGTCGGGGGCACGGGCGGCAGCACACGCATGGCGGTCATCGGCAACGTCGCGTCCTCCGGGGTGACCGCTTCGACCAACAACGTCGCGTTCGGCGGCGAACAGCGCGCGCGCACCGCGATCTCGCCGACTCCGTCGCCTTGTACGCGGGCGACCGCGATCGCCAAGAGCGGACCGACCGCGTAGGGATCGGTGGTCACGACGCAGTCCGGCGACGCCTCGTCGAAGCGGACGATCAACTCGCGCCCGCGGCCCGTGCCCGACATCCGAGCGGTCTCGCGCACGATGAGGTTGATGCTTACTTCGGTCGGCACAGGCGCCGAGGCCCGCTCGAGAAGCGCCAGCAGGTCCGCCGCCGACTCGAGCTCGTTCGCGAGCAAATGGGCGCGGTACGCCAGGGCGCTCCGGTCTTCCGGAGCGGTCGCCGTCGTATCGAGGAGGCGGCCGAACTCGTCGACCCGCACGGCTCCGTACGTGCCGACGTCGGAGGTCGCACCCGCGCCGGCCCGGGTGGCATCGAATGCCTCTCGCAGCACGGCCGCGCTGGCCCGCAGCTCGGGGAGCAAGTCGAGGATCGTTCGGTACGGCACGCTCGTACTTCGGAGCAGAGCCTCGAGGTTGTGGGCCGCCGCGAGCGCGTCACGCGCGGCACCCCAGGCCGACGGCGCACGTGCGCTGAGCCGCCTCGCCGCCCCGACCGAGGGGCTCGGCTCCGAATCCGGCTTGCGTCCGTTGCTCTCCGACGACATGCGGGGCCCTCGAGCAGCTGCATCACTGGTTCGACCGGGACCGCATATTGGGCTCCGACCGAACCGACGCGCCGCCCCCGCGTCGACCATTCTCTCTCAAGTAGTGCTGACCAGGCCGCTCGGCAAGCCGCGGACATCATGCCCGCGCGCAACGCACGTTTCACGGCGTGGGCGACACCTCCTTGCCGGCAAAGAAAAACCCGATCTCCCTCCGGGCGTTCTCCAGCGAGTCCGAACCGTGGGTGGCGTTTTCGCCGACGTTCGAGCCGAACGATTTCCGGATGGAACCAGGTGCGGCTTTCGCGGGATCGGTCGCCCCCATCAGGTCGCGCCAGGCTGCCACCGCCTCTTCGCGTTCGAGCACGGCGACGACGACCGACGATCGCGTCATGAAGCGAACCAGCTCGCCGAAGAACGGCCGCTGCCGGTGGATCTCGTAGAAGCCCTCGGCCTCGCCGAGCGTGAGGTGGGCCATGCGAAGCGCAAGAACGCGGAATCCAGCCTCTTCGATGCGATGAAGGATGGCGCCGGCGTGCCGCTTTTCGACGGCGTCCGGTTTGATGATGCACAGAGTGCGCTGTACGGCCATGGGTGCGACGGTCTCCTCATCGAGCGCTGGCGGCGCGGTTCTTACGTGAAAACGCGTCCCCGCGCAATGGCTGCTCTCACGCCATCATGGCGCGAAGGGTGCTCGCCATGTCGCTCGGGGTGGGCGCGACGCGTGCACCGGCTCGCTCGAGCGCCTTGATCTTCTCCCCCGCCGTTCCCTGGCCTCCGGAGATGATCGCCCCGGCGTGCCCCATGCGCTTGCCGGGAGGCGCGGTCGTTCCGGCGATGAAGGCCGCGACGGGCTTGTTCATCTTGTCGCGGATGAAGCTCGCGGCGCGCTCCTCGGCGCCGCCGCCGATCTCGCCGATCAAGATGACGCCGTGGGTGTCGGGATCCGCCTGGAAGAGCTCCAGCACGTCGACGAAATCCATTCCCCCGACCGGGTCGCCGCCGATTCCGACGCACGTCGACTGGCCGATGCCAAGCGCGGTCAGCTGACCGACCGCTTCGTACGTGAGCGTGCCGGACCGGGAGACGACGCCTACGTGGCCGGCCTTGTGAATGTGGCCGGGCATGATGCCGATCTTGCAACCGCCGGGGGTGATGATCCCCGGGCAGTTCGGGCCGATGAGGCGCGTTTCTTTGCGCCCTTCGAGCACGCGCCGGACTTTGAGCATGTCGACCACCGGAATGCCTTCGGTGATGCACACGACCAGCTCGATGCCGGCGTCGAACGATTCGAGGATGGCGTCGGCTGCGCCAGGGGGAGGGACGAAGATGCAACTCGCGTTCGCACCGGTCGCTTTCCGCGCTTCGGCCACCGTGTCGAAGACGGGAACCTTGTTGTCGAACCGCTCCCCACCGCGACCCGGGGTGACCCCCGCCACGACCTGAGTGCCGTACTCGATCATCTGCTTGGCGTGAAAAGCGCCGGCGCTGCCGGTGATCCCCTGCACGAGCAGCCGCGTGGCGCTGCTTACGAGAACGCTCACCTTCCACCTCCCTGCTGCCGCGCTACGGCTGCCACGACTTTCTGAGCGCCGTCTGCCATGGTCGACGCGGCCTGGATCGCCAGCCCGCTCTCGCCGAGGATCATTCGCCCGAGCTCGACGTTCGTCCCTTCTAGGCGGACGACGAGCGGCACCTGCAGGCCCACCTCCCGAGCGGCGGCGACGACGCCGTTGGCGATGACGTCGCACTTCATGATGCCGCCGAAGATGTTGACGAAGATCGTCCTCACCTTGGGGCTCTTGAGGATCATCTTGAACGCCTTGGTCACCTGCTCTTGGGTGGCGCCGCCGCCGACGTCCAGGAAGTTCGCCGGGGCGACCCCGTGACCGGCACCGAAATGCTTGATGATATCCATCGTCGCCATCGCCAACCCGGCGCCGTTGACCAGGCACCCGACGTTGCCGTCGAGCGACACGTAGTTCAGGCCGGCGGCCTTCGCCTCGAGCTCGACCGGGTCCGCCTCGTCCCTGTCTTCGAGCTCGCGCCATTCCGGATGGCGAAACTCGGCGCTGTCATCGAGGTTGAGCTTCGCGTCGAGCGCAAAGACGTCGCTCTGGTTGGCGACGACGAGCGGGTTGATCTCGCACAGCGAGCAGTCCTCGCGAGTGAAAAGATCATAGAGAGCCGTCATGAGCTTGACGAACTGCCCTAGGGTCTCTTTCTTTCCGAGGCCCAGGCCGAACGCGAGCTGCCTCGCCTGGTAGGCCGCGAGGCCTACCGTCGGATCGACGTGCACGGTCGCGATCTTGTCGGGCGACTCGGCGGCTACCTTCTCGATCTCGACCCCACCCTCGGTCGACGCCATGAAGGCGATGCGGCGCCGGTCGCGATCGATGACGGCCCCGAGGTAAAGCTCCCTCCGGATGGCCAGCCCCTGCTCGACGTAGAGCCGGCGCACCTTCTGCCCCTCGGGCCCCGTCTGGTGCGTGACGAGCTGCATCCCGAGCATCTTCTGGGCGATCTCCCTGGCCTCGGCCGCCCCGGACCTGGCCACTTTCACGCCGCCCCCCTTGCCCCTGCCGCCTGCGTGGATCTGCGCTTTCACGACGACGACCGGGCTTGCGGTCTCCTGCGCGAGCCTTTTCGCCGCGACCTCCACGTCCTCGACCGTTTGAGCCGGGTAGCCCCGCGGGATAGGGATACCGTAGCGGGCGAAGATCTGCTTCGCCTGGTACTCGTGGATTTTCATGCGAGCCAGACGCTAGCACACCCAACGTGTTGAAGTTCGACTGCGAAACCGCCCTCGCTGCCGCGTTCTTGACGGTGTTCCTCGGATTCGCGCGCACGGCGAACGCGCACGGAATGGGCGTGTCCACCGGGGACTACACGCTCGCGGGGCCTCGGCTCGGGGCAGAGGTCGTTCTCCGCGCCGACGACGCGGCGCTTGCGGTTCCCGGCCTCGACGCAAACGGAGACGGGCGGGTCTCGCAGGCCGAAGTCGATGTCGCCGTCCCAGCCCTGAAGGCGGCGTTCTTCGACCCGCTCGAAGCGCTCGCCGACGGCGCACGGTGCACGCCGGCGCTCGAAGGGGCGCTCCTCGATCCACCGGACGGGCTGCGGTTGCGCGCGGAGTACACCTGCCCCTGGGCTCCGGCGCGGTTGCACCTGCGCTTCGGCTTCCTCGATCGAATGCCCGCCGCCCACCGCCACCTGGCAACCGTGCATCTCGGCGGAGGCGACGTGGCGACGCTCGCGGTCTTCAGCCGCCCAGATCTCGATCTGGCTGTCTCGGGGGCGCCGTCGCACGGCTTTCTCTCTCTTCTGCTCGGAGGC
The DNA here is from genome assembly GCA_964531095.1 of uncultured Polyangiaceae bacterium. GTDB lineage: Bacteria > Myxococcota_A > Polyangia > Polyangiales > Polyangiaceae > Palsa-1150. The sequence goes on from CAZHED010000033.1 coordinate 56,377, forward strand.
ATCGAGCACATCTTGAGCGGAGCCGACCACCTGGCATTCTTGCTCGCCCTGGTCCTCGGCGGGACCCTCGCCATGGCCAAGGACCGACGCTTCCCTCCGCTCGGCCCCCTCGTCGCCATGCTGACGGCGTTCACTATCGGCCACTCGATCTCCCTCGGCGTCGCCACGCTGGGCGGCTTCGCCCCTGGCGCGCGCATCGTCGAGCCCGCGGTGGCGCTCAGCGTCGCCTACGTCGGCGCCGAGAACTTGTTTGCGCATCGGGTCAGCCGCAGGTGGCTGCTGACCTTCCCGTTCGGTCTCGTGCACGGCTTCGCCTTTGCCGGGGGGCTGCTCACGTTGGGCTTGCCGCGCACCCAACTGCCCGCAGCCCTCCTCGCCTTCAACCTCGGCGTCGAGGCGGGCCAGCTTCTGGTGCTCGCTCTTCTTTTGGCGCCGCTCGCCTGGCTCCGGCCGCGCGCGTGGTACCCGACCGGAGCGCGCGCACTGAGCGCCGCCGTCGGGATGGCCGGGATAGCCTGGTTCTTTCAGCGGCTCACCTAGCGCCGTCCGCCAGAAGCTCTGCCACCCGTTGCGCCCGGCGCGCTGTTCCGCTGCGCCAGACGGCATCCAAACCTCCCATCCGATTTGCCGACGAGACGAAAAACTTGCCCCTTCGTGCCCGTTTGCGAGAAATCGGAACGCGATGCACCGTCGCGGTCTCCTCGCTGCGCTGGCCGGCGCGCCCCTGCTTTCAGCCGTGGGCACGGCGCACGGCGCCGCGGAAGGCTCGCCCCGCCTCAAGCAGCTCAGCCGCGACGCGCGCGGTACAACCTTGTTTCTCGCGCTCGATCACGCGCCCTTTCCTTCCGCGGGCGCGCCGTATCGGGACGACACCGTCGTCGCCTTCATTCCTGCGCACTACCGCTTCAACGATAACGAGGGAGTGGCGGCGCTCGTCCACCTCCACGGTCACAACACCACCGCCGAGCGCGCGGTGACCGCGCACGAGCTGCGCGAGCAACTGGCCGACAGCAAACAGAACGCCGTTCTCATCGTGCCGCAGTTGGCGGTGATGGCGGCTGACTCCTCGTGCGGCAAGCTCGAGTCGCCGGGCGGTCTCGCGCGCCTTCTGTCGGAGGGGCTGGCCACGGCGGCGCGAGAGGGACGCGCCGTGCTCGGCGAGACGGCGTTCCCGAGCCACGCCTCGCTCGGAACAGTGTGCGTGTCGGCGCACTCGGGCGGCTACCACGCGGCGGCGAGCTGTCTCCGCGCGGGCGGCGTCGACGTCCGCGAAGCCTATCTCTTCGACGCGCTCTATGCCGAGAGCGAGGCCTTCCGTGAGTGGGTGGTCGCGCGTCACGGCGAGCCCTTGCACCGGCGTCACAAGTTGGTCAGCTATTTCACCGAAGGCGGAACCACCGAGGGGTGCAGCGCCGCGCTTCGCGCCCAGCTCGAGCGAGCGGGGGTTCTTTGCGAGCACGAAGCGCAAGAGGGGGAGCTCTCGCGCCGCGACCTTTCCCACGCCGACGCGGTGTTCGTGCGCACCGGCTTGTGGCATTCGAACGTCACATGGGAGACCAACGCCCTGCGCGACTGCCTCTACGCGTCAGCGCTGCCCAGGCATCTGCCGACCACCTGGTTCGCCCGGAAGGTCGGCGCGCGACCGATCGACAAGCGGCAGCGCTGATCCCCGAGCGATACTTGCCACCGGGCGGTCCCGCCAATCGTACGGGCGCTACGGGCGGCGCGGGCCTGAACGGGCCTGCACGCCGACATCGAGAAGGTTGACGGGAGGACTCATCCCTTCTTGCAGATGTCCACAACGGCCTGAACGCTCTTTGCGCTCTTCGCGAGCATCGCCTTCTCGTCCTCGGTCAGCGAGATTTCGACGATCTTCTCGATCCCCTTGCCGCCGAGGACGACGGGGACACCCATGAAAAGGTCGCGGTACCCGTACTCCCCTTCCAAGTACGCGGCGCACGCGAGCATTCGCTTCTCGTCGTAGAGGTACGCCTTGGCCATCGCGACCGCGCTGGAGGCCGGCGCGTAGTAGGCGCTCGTGCCCATGAGGTTGACGATCTCGCCGCCGCCTTTGCGCGTCCGGTCCACGATCTTGTCGAGCTTGTCCTTCGCGATGAGCGCCGAGACGGGAACGCCGTGCACCGTGGTCATCGACAGCACGGGAACCATGTCGTCGCCGTGCCCGCCGAGCACCATCGCCCGAACGTCCTTGACGCTCACGCCCACTTCGCGAGCGAGAAAGAGCTGGAACCGCGCGCTGTCGAGCACGCCCGCCATCCCCACCACGAGGCTCTTCGGCGCCCCAACGACGCGCTTGTACTCGTAGACCATCGCGTCCAGCGGGTTGCTGACGACGATTACGAACGCGTTCGGGCAGACCTTCTTCGCGTTGCCGGCGACGTCACGAATGATCGGCAGGTTGGTCGCGACGAGGTCATCGCGCGACTGCCCTGGTTTGCGGGGAATCCCGGCTGTGATGACGAGCACGTCGGCCCCTTCGAGATCGCCCCAGTTGGACGTTCCCCGGATGTGCGCGTCGTAGCCCAGAACCGCGCCGTTCTGCTCGAGGTCAAGCGCTTTGCCTTTGGCGAAGTTCTCTTTGGCGGGAATGTCGAAGAGAAAGACGTCCCCCAGCTCCTCGTTCGCACAGAGGCGCGCGAGCTCGCCGCCGATGTTTCCTGAACCGATCAGTCCGATTTTCTTGCGCGTGGGCATCTATGATTCTCCGCGAATGGCTCACATGTGCTGGACGATGTTTTCCCCGAATTCCGAGCACTTGATCTCGGTCGCACCTTCCATCAGGCGCGCAAAGTCGTACGTCACACGCTTGCTCGCAATCGCGCCATCCATCCCCCGGATGACGAGATCCGCCGCCTCGCTCCAGCCCATGTGCCGGAGCATCATCTCGCCGCTCAAGACGACCGATCCCGGGTTGACCCGGTCGAGGTCGGCGTATTTGGGCGCGGTGCCGTGCGTCGCTTCGAAGATCGCGTGCCCGCTGACGTAGTTGATGTTGCCCCCGGGCGCGATGCCGATGCCGCCCACCTGGGCCGCGAGCGCGTCGCTCAGATAGTCGCCGTTCAAGTTCAAGGTCGCGATGACGTCGAACTCTTTGGCACGCGTCAGCACCTGCTGGAGCGTGATGTCGGCGATGGCGTCCTTGACGAGGATCTTGCCCTTCTCGAGCGCGGCCTTCTGCTCGGCGTTCGCTGCCTCTTCCCCCTTGGAGGACTTGGTCTTCTCCCACTCGTTCCAGGTGTACACGTCGTCGGCGAACTCGCGCTGCGCGAGCGCATAGCCCCAGCGCATGAAAGCCCCCTCGGTGAACTTCATGATGTTGCCCTTGTGGACGAACGTGACGCTCTTGCGCCGCGTCTGGAGCGTGTACTCGATGGCGGCGCGCACGAGCCGTTCGGTGCCTTCGCGGCTGACCGGCTTGATGCCGATGCCCGTGCTTGCCGGAAATCGCACCTTCTTGAACTCTTTCGGGAACTCCTTCTCGAGAAACCCGAGGATTTTCTTCGCTCCGTCGCTCTCGGCCTCGAACTCGATACCCGCGTAAATGTCTTCGGTATTCTCGCGGAAGATGACCGTGTCGACGTCTTGCGGGCGCTTGACGGGGCTAGGAACGCCTTTGAACCAGCGCACGGGCCGAAGGCACACGTAGAGGTCGAGCAGCTGCCGCAATGCCACGTTCAGCGATCGAATTCCGCCGCCGATCGGCGTCGTAAGCGGCCCTTTGATGCCGACCAGATACGTCCGAAACGCCTCGACCGTCTCGTCAGGGAGCCAGTTGTTGAAGAGCTTGAACGCCTTCTCCCCTGCGTAGACTTCGTACCAGGCGATCTTGCGCTTGCCGCCGTACGCCTTGTGCACGGCATCGTCGAGGACGCGCACGCTCGCCCGCCAGATGTCGCGCCCCGTTCCGTCGCCCTCGATGAACGGAAGGATCGGGTGATCGGGGACGACCAGGTGCTGTCCTGCTCCCATCGTGATGGGCTGGCCTTGAGCGGGCGGGGTGAATAGCGAGGGCATGCGAAAGCGAGTACCACGCAGCGGCGCGGGCGGACAAGCGTCAGTCTCGGACCGCTCTCGCTCTCAGGACGACGCAGCCACGCCATCAATGCTCGCGTCGGCGGCCCGGAGACGCCTCGAGGGCGCGCACCCACGGCGTGGAGGCGAGGGCTCGCGCGGCCGGGGCAGCGCTCGCCTCCCGGCTAGGCGCGCCGCCTCCGTCACGCTACCGCTTGCGCGCGAGAAGCATCCCGTCGCGCACCGTGAGCAGCACTTTCTCGACGCGATTGTCGGCGGCGACCTTGTCGTTGAATGCGGCGATGGCACGCGCGTCGTTGTCTTGAGGATCGACCACCGTGCCGCTCCAGAGGGCGTTGTCGGCGACGACGAGCCCTCCCGCGCGGAGCAAGGGCAGCGCCGCGTCGAAGTACCGGGAGTAGTTGCCCTTGTCGGCATCGATGAAGACGAGGTCGAGCGGCGGCGCGAGCTTCGGGATCGTCTCCAGGGCCGGCCCCATACGCACGTCGATCTTCTTGCCGTGCGGGCTCCTGCCGAAGTAGCGCCGCGCGATCGCCTCGGCCACCGGGTCGACGTCGCATGTCACGATCGACCCGTCGTCCGGCAGGCCTTCGGCCATCGACAGTGCCGAGTAGCCCGTGAACATCCCGATCTCGAGGACTCGGCGCGCTCCCGTCAGGCGCACGATCATCTTCAGGAATGCCCCCTCGATGCGTCCCACCTGCATCTGCGGGTAACGCATCTTCGCATGCGTCTCCTCCCGAAGCTCGTCGAGGAGCGACGGGACGGGATCGGAGTGCTCGGCAGCGTAGCGTTCGATCGCTTCGGGAACGAGGGTGAGCATGCGCCCGTGATAGCACCACCCCACGGTAGAGCGAACCGCGATCTTGCCAGTCACCCTGGTAGATGCGTAGTGCGGCGCTCGGCCTAAAAGCCTACTTGCCGATGCCTTTGCCGGTGAGCCAGGTGAACATCGCCGACTCCGCGTCCGGCCAGGCGGTCGCCGGCGTCGCGAAGCCGTGACCTGCGCCTGCCACCAAGTGGATGGCGACGTCCATGTCGCCCGCCGCCATCAAGTTCGCGACCAGCTTCTGGCTATCGGCGACCGGCGCCGTGTTGTCGTTGGCCCCTTGGACGACAATGAGCGGCGGGACGCCTTTTTGCACGTAGGTCATCGGGTTCACTTCCTTGGCGATCGCGGCGCGGTTCGGCAAAGATGCGGGGATCCACCCGGCGGCGACGGCGTTGATCTCGGCCTCGATGTCCGCGGGGCCGTAGCCGTCGACGATGGCGGCGATCGTGAAGTCCGTCGGCGACGTCGGCCCCAGCATCGCAGCGGGCGTGGTCATCCCGACCATCAGCGCCAGATGCCCGCCCGCAGAAGCCCCGGTGACCACGTATTTGGTTTTGTCGCCGTGGAAGTAGTCCATGTAATCCCAACACCACTTTGCGGCGAGGAGGGCGTCCTGAACGGCGGCGGGAGCCGGGGCGCCGGCCGCGGTATTGTCGTTCACGCGGTATTCGGCGTTACACACCATGAAACCGTGTGCCAAAAATCGATCGAAGAAGGTCGACATGTGGTCCTTCCCCGATGGATAGTTGTTGGTATACGAGTGGACCCACGCTCCACCGTGGAACATCAGCACCACGGGCAGCACCTGCGTGCCCTTGGGGCCCGCGCCGGTCGGGTAAATCACGTCGATGCGCTGCGAAGTCTCAGGGCCGTATGGAAAGTTCGCTCCCACCGTATAGCCCGCGCCAGGGTTGGAGACGGGGACCACCGAGGCGGTGTCCGAGACCGGCGCGGCGAGCGGCCCGGTGCTGGGCGTGCCCGCGTCAACCTTCGTGGCACCCGACGAGCCCCCGGAGGACGAGCCCGCGCCGCTCGAGCTTCCGGCAGCGCCGCTCGACCCGCCCGACGCTCCGGACGAGCCCCCGGAACCGCTGCTCCCCGAGGCTGGGCCCGCTCCCCCCGAGCTACTGGACGTCGAGCCCGCGGCGGCGGGGCCGCTGGATCCCGAGCCTGCCGCGCCGGAGCTACCCGACCCCGAGCCCGCGGCGCTGGAACTACCAGAACCGGACGCTGCGGCACCGGAGCTGCCCGACTGGGACCCCGCCGGCTCCGAGCCGCCCGCCCCGCCTGAACCCCCGTTTTCGCTCGGGCTCGGCCCGGAGTGGGCGCCTCCCGCGCTCGGGCTCGAGCAGCCGGCGACAAGAAAGATGGCGCCGAACGCGCACGAGCGAACGCTCCAGCGGTGCCGGTGTGCTGGCGCGCACGCGACAATAGAGTCGTCCGGTCGATTGTCGGTCAGCATTCGCATGGTCGCCTCCGGATCACAACGAGCTGTCGGCTCGATGAAACTACTGGACGGGTCGTGGAGCGTCCAGCGTTCGAGGCCCCGCCGCTCCAATTCGAAGCGCGATCGCTGAGGCTCGAATCTACGGGACTGTAAGAATCCAGCAGCCCGGATTTTCGTGCTTCTGGCCACACTGCGCGTTAGGGTTTCGTTCGTCCGGTTCCGCGGGAAGGGCGATGCCGCCTTCGGGCCGGCGGGAGTGCGCGCTCCGAGCATTTATCGGCCGGGAGGAACTGCGTCATGCGCCGACACGCCGCTTTTTGCGAATGGCTCTGGTTCGTTTGGAGCCTCGCGTTTCTCGTCGCCGGCTGCGGCGGTCAATCGCTTTCTGGCGTCGGCGGCGTCCCGGACGACGGCGGCGCGGGGGCAGGCCTCGTGAGGGGCCTCGATGCGAGCGCGGGTGTGGATGCCAGCCCCGGTGCGCACGCCGACGGCAGCGCCAGTGCGGATACGGGGGTCGGCGCCGTCGATGCCGCCGCCATCGAGGCCGCCGCCCACGTCGATGCGGCCACCCTCGTCGACGCAGCCACGGTCCTCGATGCAGCCAGTGTCGTCGACGCGCGGCCACCCGTCTCCGACGCAGCGGCGACATGTTCGCCAGCCTCTTGTCCAATGGGCTGCTGCGACACGAACGGGCGTTGCCAGCGCGGCGGGGCCCCAACGGCGTGCGGGGCCGGCGGGCAACAATGCCAGTCGTGCGCGGCCAGCGGTCTGGCGTGCGTGGCGCAGCAATGCGCCAGCTCGCCGTGCGGGCCGGCCACCTGCGCGGGCTGTTGCCTCGGCACGCAATGTCTCGCCGGCAGCGCCACGGCGGCGTGCGGCCAGAACGGCGGCCAATGCACCGACTGCTCCGCAACCGGCATGACCTGCGTATCGAATCCGGCAACGGGCAGCGCGTGCACGGCGACGGTACCGCCCCCCCAAGGATGCGATGCCACGACGTGCCCCGCGGGCTGCTGCGATGCCAACGGCGTTTGCCAGTCGGGCACCGCCGATGTCACCTGCGGGAGCTTTGGCTCGGTCTGCGAGAATTGCCTTTCGTTCGGGCCTGGCATGGGCGTACCCCGCGGTGGACCCTTCCCGTTTCAGACGTTCAAGTGCATCAATCAGAACTGCTCGCCGCCTCCTCCATGCATGTGCGCCACAGGCTGCTGCGACGCGACCGGCGCCTGCCAACCGGGTGCCTCCAACACCGCGTGTGGCACCGAGTATTCGTACTGTGAAAGCTGCACGGCCTCCGGCACCCAGTGCTCCAATCAACAATGTGGCGCCAGCCTCGACGCAGGAGTCTGCAACGCGCAAAACTGCCCATCGGGATGCTGCGACTCGTTTGGCCAGTGCCAGCAGGGCCTCACGAGCTTGGCGTGCGGCAACTCGGGCACCAACTGCCAGACTTGCCTGACTAGCAACCAGATTTGCTCGAATCAACAGTGTGTCACCCCCGCAGACGGCGGGTCGGCGTGCGGGCAGATGACATGCGGCGGCTGCTGCGACGCGCTTGGGAACTGCGTCGAAAGCTTCTCGGATACGGCGTGCGGCTCGGCTGGAAGACAGTGCTTGAACTGCGCGCAATTGGGTGGGAAGTGCTCCTCGTTCGGACCGCCGTTCGGCTTCCCGCCACCGAACGTGCCTCCAGGGGTGTGCGAGCTGCCGGACGGCTCTGTCCCTTGCTCGCAGAGCTGCGATGGTTGCTGCGACGTCGGCGGCAACTGCCAACCTGGATTCATCAACACGCAATGCGGCGAGATGGGCAACGCCTGCCAGAACTGCACGACAGGCAATTCGCCGTCGACGTGCGCGTTGGCCGTTTCGCCGCGAACCTGCGCGAGCCAGCAAGGGCAATGCCCGGCGAGCTACCCGAGCTGCCCAGCCCCACTGACGCAGCGCTCTCCGGCGCGGCAGAAGGTCTGCTCGACGGTCGAGCTCCAGAACGCCGCTGCGGCATGCACAGGCGGTGCCAACACGACGTCGTGCAACTCGTTTCTGAGCTTCGAGAACAACTCGAACCTCGCGTGCGCAGACTGCTTGGGAGAATTCGATTTTGACTTCGTGACCCAAATCGGGACTCGCGCGTGCGTCGCGCCCTACGTGGACGCGACCTGCAATCACAACAGCGCGTGCATCGTCGACTGCGTCGCGCAGAGCTGTTACGCGTGCGTCGATTCGGACTCGACTGCGCAGTGCGAGGCGCAGGTGCAATCCGCAACGTGCTCCGCGTATTTCATGGCAGACCAGTGCGTCACCCAGGCCTTCACCGGCGCGGGCGCCTTGTGCAATCCAGCCACGTACCAAGGCAACTTCGGCGCCTGGCTGGGGGCTGTCGGCGCCCAGTACTGCGGACAGTGACGGAAAGCCGGCCCCGGGCCGGCGTCCTCGGCGCTCTCGGTCACGCGCGGCGCAGGCCCTCGATTCCCGCGCGCACGCCCGAGGCGTCGAGACCGTCGGCCTGCCGGCGAATGTCGAGGTAGAGGAGGACGGTGCCGATGATCGGTATGGGCAAGAGGAACATGAGCAGCGCGTCTTGAACGAGGCTGTCGAGGAAGTAGGCCCTGCTCGGGATGAAGAGGTGCGTGAGCAGCGAAGCGACGATACGAATGCCGGCGAAGACGAAGCCGACCACGGCCACCTGCAGCACGTTTGCCTTGACGAGGGCGACGCTCCGCTTGAGCGCTGCGATGCCCCCGACGTTCTCGAGGAGGACAACGGGTGCGACGAACGTGAAGAGAAACCCTACAATCAGGCCGGGAATGACGAGAAAGCACAGGCCGATGAGCACGAGGATGAACGCGGGAACCCAGGCGCCGAGGAACTTGCCGAGCCGCCCCAGCAGCATCTTGTAGGCCTGCCCCGCGGTCGTGTTGCCCCCGGTGGCGCGGTCCGCCACGACGATCGTCAGCGCGCCCATCACGAGCGGAATCGCGATGCCGTACATCACGGCGATACCGAACACTATCGCGAGAAAGCCGAGCAGCCAGGCCATGAGGCCGCCCACAGCCGCCGTTCCCGTCGTCATCACGGTGCGCGAAAGGTCTTGCAGCTCTTTCTGATGCTCTTGCGCCAACTGCTGCATCTTCTTCGGATCGCCACGCGCCTCTTGGATCTCGCGCTGCCACTGCGCGGCGGTCTGCTGGGAAAATTGCGCGCTGTTCTTGGCGGCGACCTCGACCACCGCGGTCGGGGCGAGCATCATCGCAAGCGCGGCCGATTTTGCGACGGAGAGCGGAACGATCAAGATCGCGCAGGTGACGACCAGTGTGACGGCGTGCTTCTGGTACAGCTGAAGGGCCTCCGTGATGATCGCTCCCACCGGCTTGCCGGCCCCGATTCCTTGTTCAGAGGGCCCGTAACCGGGCGGAGCGTACGCCGACGGCTGCAACGGAGGCGCCTGGGCATACGGTGCCTGCTGCGCATAGGGCGGCTGCTGCGCATACGGCGGCGGCGCATAGGGCGTCTGCTGCGGGGGATACGGTTGCTGCACGTACTGCGGCGGCGCCTGCTGCGGGGGA
>CAZHED010000034.1:0-11815 GCA_964531095.1 uncultured Polyangiaceae bacterium
GACGGAGCCACCAGCATACCCATTTGTGTCCGATGCGACGCGGGGCCGTCAGTCGGGTCCAAATGGTGCGCTCCGGTCGGAGCCTGGGTCCATGTGCGCATCCTGCAGGATCACGGTGACTTGGCCCGGGGACGACGCTCCGTCCGCCAGCTCGACCGTCTACTCGTACATCACGTATTCGGGCTGCGGCGACAATGCGAGCACCTCTTTGGCCGTCATGAGGCGGCTCCCGTTGCGCGTGTCTTCGTCGAAGAACAGCTTGAAGCCCGGGTGCACGCCGGCCGTGATCTTCTCCATCAGGTTGCCGTACGTGGCGATCTTCGCGTGAACGGGTCCGAGGCCGTCGACGCTCTTGATGACGACGACGCCGGGGAATGGCGTCACCACGGCTTCGTCTTTGACCACCTCGCGGATGACCTCGTGGAAGACGAGCACCTTCTCGGGCAGGCGGTACTTCTGGACGAAGCCGGACAAGTACGACGCGACCTCGTTGAGCGTTGCGCCGGTGGTCTGGCCGAAGAACTGCCCCGGGCGCTGCTTGGCCTTCATCGCCCATTCCGGATCGAGCGCCACGCCGACGTCGGGCTCTCGCAAGTACTTATCGAAGGTCTTCACTTCGGTGAGAAAGTCCGATTGCCCCGGCTGAATGTTGAGGAGAAGAAGCGCCTTCGATTGCCGGGCGACGCGCAGATAGTCGTCGACCACCGAGTCGTCGACGCGGCGGCGGTACTTGCCATCCGCGCCGGCCCCGCCCTGAACGACGACGGCAATGAGCTCGAACACCGGCAGGATCTTGCGGTCCAGCGCAAACGCGGCGGCTCGCGCCTCGAGCGCCTTGGCCTTCTTGGGGAGGTTTCCCTGGAGCTCGCCGAGCGCGGGTGCGCCGGGTGTGCCGCAGAATCCGACGAGCCGGTGATCGGGGAAGATCGTCCGCCCGCCGCGCGGCAGCTCCATCGCCGGCGGCTCGGGCGGCGCGGGTGTCGCGGCCGGCTCCACGTCGGCGGTGGCGACGGCCGGCGCTTTTGACGCCGTCGGCTCGTGCGCCTTCAGGCACCCCGACATCGCAGGTGCCAAGAGCGCGAGGGCCGCGGCGCCGGCGAGGCAAGTCGCGCCCCAGCGCGCGCCCGAGCGGCGCCCGGGACCGTTGGCGTTCGTCACGGCGTTTCCTCGAACTTCGATTCGCACGGGGAAGGTCCATCTTGTCACACGATTGGCGGACCCGTCCATGATGCTGCCACTTAGTACGGGTGACCGGCTCACGAGAAAAGGCCGCACGGCACGTGGACGCGCACCCGGACGCGGACGTGGACGCGCACGTGGGACGTTGACCCAGACTTGGACCTGGACTGGTTGGTGAGATCAGCTCTTGAGAACGGTCAGCTCGCCGCCGTAGGTGGGTTCGCCGAATGTGCCGGAGGGGGTGGGCGTTCCCATGGCATCGCACAGCGCAACGAGCAGTCCGTTGTTCGGAGTGCCCGCCGGGAGCGCGAGGCTTCGCCCCGTCTTGAAGTAACCGCCGCAGCTCCCCGCCATGACGACCGGCACGTCGATCGCTTCGCTGGCGCCGGTGCGCCCGTTGCTCATCGCGACGACGACGCTGTTCTCGAGCAGGGACGTGCCGGTGACGTCGACGACGCCTTTGATCTGGCCGACGATGTACGCGATTTGCGATTGGAACCAGGCGTCGGTGATCGCCTTGTCGGCGCCATTGCGTTTGGCGATGGAAGCGAGGCTGTTGACGTCGCCCGTGCTGGCACTCGCTGGGGCGGGCCCGCCCGCTGCGTACGGCACGCCGCTGGGGCCGACCAGCCACGTGGGAATGAGCTGCGCGCCAGTTTGATCGCCGATTTGCATCACGATGCAGCGGGTGAGGTCCGACGCGAAGGCGGCGACCCCGAGGTCCATCTGAAGTTTGGTCATCACGGGAACGGCAGGGCTCCCCGCTAAGACCGGTGCTCCCACCGCCGGCGGATTGCACGCGGGGTTGATGGGCCCGGCGGGCATCGGGCCGCCATAGCCCGGCATGACTTGAAGCAGCCTCTCCATCTCTCGGACGGACGTGAGGTGGGCATCGATGTTTAGCTTGTCGGCCGTTCCGACGATGCTCCCGAAGCGAGTCAGATCGCTCATGACGTAGTCGAGGATGCTCTTCTGGATCAGCTTCGAGTTGTCCACCGGCCCGGGAGCCGCGCCTGCGTCGGCGGTCGTCGTGGGGATGGCGCCCGCGAAGTACATGTTGAACACGGCGGCGGGATCGAGGATTGGAAGTACGGGCTCGCCAGCGGCCTTCCACGAGAGCCGCGCGGTGCTCTGCACGAAGACCCCCTGGTTGAGGCTCACCTGGCCGCCGTAGCCGCCGGCCACGAGGGCGCTGCCGATGTACTGGTCGACCGAGGGCCCGCCCGCGAGGTCGGCCGCGGTCGAACTCGAGAGCGTCTGGTAGAAGGCGCCCGTCAGCATGCCGGGAAAGCAAGCCGCGCCGTTTCTCTGGCCGGCGCCCGGCATATCCACGATGAATCGGTAATCGACCCCGTCCAAGAGAAGAAGGTCGCTCGTGTAGGGGAGAAGCGACGACTGGAAGGGGGAAAGCGTCCAGCTCGTCGGGTCGTCGCCCGCGGTGGGCCAGCTGGTGATGCTGCTGAGCATTCCGTCCGGCCAGACCAGGATGTACATGCGCTTGATCCCGCCGGCCAAGCAGTCGGCGTCGGCGCGATCGGACTCGAGCAGCGGGAGCAGGGCCGCGCCCGCGCCGATCGACCGGAGCAGGTTGCGGCGCGAAAACCGGAGATCACGCTTCATCATGAGGGACTCTCCCCGCGCAAAAAGGACGTCCCGGCGACGGCTCGCGCTGGCGACGGGTCGGGTGGCCCGACGGAGCCACCAGCATACCCATTTGTGTCCGATGCGACGCGGGGCCGTCAGTCGAGTCCAAATGGTGCGCTCCGGTGGGAGCCTGGGGCCACGGGCGCACCCTGCAGGAGCGTGGTGATTGGACCGGGGACGGCGCTTCCTTCCGCCAGCTCGACCGTCCACTCGTACATCACGTATTCGGGCTGCGTCCCTGGCGCCTCTTGGTCTCTGTCGCCAAGGGACCCGGTTTGCGTGCACAACGAGAGAAGATTGTGACAAAAGAGAGTCGCGATCTGTCGCCAAAGCTCCCGGTCTAAAGTGTCGTGGGGGCTCCCGGTCGTTCACGGGAAGGCCCGTCCTCGCCTGGAGCAAGCCAGTTCCCACGGTGGGAAGACGACGCCTCACCATCGGGCGCGGGCCCCTCACCGTCGGGCGCCGCGTCCTCATCGCCGGCCGCCTCCTCCTCATGGCCGGGCGCTGCCTCCTCACCATGAGGCGGCGGCTCCTCATCATGAGGCGGCGGCGCCGAATGAGGGGGCGTGACCGCCTCGTGGCGAGGCGACGTCGCCGAAGCGTCAGAAACCGCCCTCTCACGAGAAGAAGGCGCCGCCTCGACGAAATCGGACGCTTTCTGGCGTTGGGGCGCCGCGTTCCTGTGTCGAGGCGCCGCCGCCTCGCGATGAGAAGGCGCCGCCTCATGGTGAGGAGCCACCGCCACGGCCCGAGCAGGCCGTCTCTTGCGACGAGAAATCAATGCCTTACGGGAAATCGACGCCGGCCATGTCGATTTCTCGGTAGTCGGCGCGGAATCGGGCCGCGAGCTGAGACTGCCGGCCCTCGCCCCGCAGGCCCTCGCGCCACGGCGACGTTGACGAACGCCGCCGCGCCCAAGATGCTTTCATCTCGATGCTTACGCTCCTCGGCAATCTAGAGTCGGGCAACGTACATAAAATACAGATGATGCTAGCCTATCTCAATCTGAGATTCGCCCGCGTGGACGTCGCGCAGACTCGTGACGAACCTAGAAGGCCTGAGTTTCTCGCGCTCAATCCGATGGGGAAGGTCCCCGTTGTAGTTCTCGACGGTGGTGATGTCCTCGCGGAGTCGGGAGCGGTTCTCTACTGGTTCGGTCGCGATACCCCCTTGTGGCCGCGCGACTCCCTGGCGCAGACCGAGGTCCTGCGCTGGATGTTCTTCGAGCAATACAGCCACGAGCCGGCTCTGGCGGTCTTGCGGTACGCGCGAAGGTTCGCCACATCGCCGCCTAGCGCTGATCGAGTTCGAGAGCTCGAGAACAAATCGCGTTTTGTGCTTGCGGCCATGGACGGGCAACTGGCACGCCGGCCCTGGATAGCCGGCTCCCATTGCACTCTGGCTGACTACGCGCTGTATCCGTACACGAAGTGGGCCGACGAGGCCGACTTGCGCCTCGAGCAATACAGCTCCGTGGAACAATGGCTCCGGTTCGAAGCGCAGCCTCGTTTTCTGCCTCTCGGGACAGAAGGGGCCGTAAGTGTGAAGAAATTCCAAGAGTACTTCGGTCGACCCAAGATCAAACCTCTGGATCGCGCCGCGCCTCCGATTCGGTCACCGCAATCGGCCAGGGCCAGACCCCGGTTGCACGGGCACGGGCACGGGCACGGGCACGGGGGAGGAACGAGCCCCAGCAAAGGGGGGTCGGGGGGAGCGTCCGCGCTCCCTTGTTTACGGGTGGGGGGTCGGGGGGAGCGTCCGCGCTCCCCCCGTGTGCAAGTCGTTTGATCGCGTAAGCTCCAATCGCGTCAGCCGGAGCGGAGCCCCGGAGGGGCGGAGCGCAGGCTGCACGTTAAAGATGCTCTCTCGCCACGTCGGCCCACGCGCCGCTCGGCTCCAGCTCCAGGTACTTCTTCCAGTGCGGCCTCGCCTGCGCGCGATCGCCCAGTCGCTCCCAGGCCATCGCCAGGTTGAAGTGCGCGTCGGCGAACCGCGGGTCGCCCGCGAGCGCCCTCTCGAAGTGCGCCGTCGCGCTTCTCGCATCGCCCCGTTCGAGCATCACGTAGCCGAGGTTGTAGTGCGCCTCCGGCTGATGCGGGTCGACCTCGATCGCCAGCCGGTACAAGGCTTCGGCGCCGACGTCGTCGCCGCGACGAAAGCGGATGTTGCCGAGGTTGGTGTGGGCGATGGCGAGCGACGGATCGAGCCGCACCGCGCGTTGATAAAGCTCCTCCGCTTTGTCGTAGGTCGCCGGATCCTCGTCGAAGGTGCTCGCTTGCACGTACATCTCGTAGGCGGTTCGCGCGCGAGTAGGGCTCGTCTCCGGTCGCAGGACGCGTACGACGTCGTCGCGCAGCGACTGCACCTGGAAGTCGAGGACCATCTGCCCGGTCAGCGGCTCGAAGCTTCCTTCCTCGGCGCGGACGACCACGCGCCGGCCGTCGCCGATGATGCGAAGCTCTTGCAGCGGTCGGGTCACCCGCGGAAGCACCTGACGCAGCGCACCGATCGCGCGAGCCACGTCGCGCAGACGGACTTGGTGCTCGAGGAGCTCTCGAGTGGCCCGAAGCGCAATCAGATCGTGGAACGTATACGCGCGCTGCTTTCCGCGCTGTCCCGAAGGCGACACGATCTTCGCGCGGTCGAGGGAGCGCAGGCGCGCGGCCGTGACGCCGAGCAACTTGACCACTTCGCCGCGCGTGAATATGTCGGTCACCGGCTCGCGTCCGTCCCGCGGGGGTGGCATGGTCGGCGGCGCCTTGCCCAGGGCGTCGGCCCCGAGCACGCGCCCCCCCCCGGCGCCGAACGCCACGTGAATCACGTTCGCGCGTTTGCGTCGCTTCCGTTTGCTGCGACGGGCCGTTCCGTCTGTCGTGCTGGACATGGGTGGGGGCAGTTGGCTACGTCGCCGCTCCTCCGGCGGCGCGCCTCTCTATCAAAGGCGCCTGCACGTCGACGTCAATCCTCACGCCGCGGGGGTCTTCCGTCACGCGGATCTCACACGTTATTCGCCCGAGTCGGGCGGGGGCTCGCAGGGATGCCTCGCGCTGGGCGGCGCGCATCGCCCGCACCCGCACGTTGAGGTCCCGGGCGGCGAGCGTCACGAGAAGGCGCGCATCCGCGTTCTCGGCGGTCGGCAGGATCAGGCTCGTCGAGCCGTACCACACGCGCCCCTGTGGCTCGTGGCGCACACCGCCTTCGCTGATGATGTCCGCGCGGTCGAAGAGCCCGCGCCAGCTGGCGTCGGAGGCGCGCACCAGGAGCGTCTCGCGCGCGACGACCAGTCGCAGCTCGCGCGCTTTCGCAATTCCGGGACCGGTCACCATCGGGATCGTGGCAGGCGTTGCGGCGATAGATCCAGTTTTTACAGATGGGCGCTTGCCCCACGCGTCCGCGGCGAGCCGAGCAGGCCGCGGTGGGGGCTCGGCACTCCGCCACCGCCGCGGCGAGCTCGCTTCCACGCGCGTCACGCGCGCGCTTCGCCGACGACGCCGCCATCAAGCGGTACCACGATCGGCTCCACGTGGACGCCGCGCGGCGTCGACTCGATCCAGGTCGCGTGGGCGATGCGGGCTCCCGCCCCGGGCGCTTCGCCGACGCTCCCGACGTTGACGATGCGTGCGCCGCCCACCATGCGATCGAACGGGACGTGGCTCGAGCCGCACACGACGACGTCCGCCGGGTCGTCGCCGAGCAGCGCATTGATCTCGTCGTCGGTCATGTCGTGGGTCAGCTCCTCGGCGGGATCGGCGGGCGAACCGTGCACGAGGAGCAGCTCGCCGCCGTCTTCGAGCGGTACGCGCGCGTGGGTCGGCAGCCGGCGGATGCGCTGCAGGATGAGCTCCCCCAAAAGGTCGCGGGTCGCCCGCATGCGGTCGAGCCGCTCGCGCTCATGGTCGCTCCGCGGGCGCAAGGCGCCCGGGTCGAGGGTGGCAACGGCGCGGTCGGTGAGGCCTTGGACCATGATCGCGCCGGCCGCGCTCAAACGACGCCATGTCTCGAGGGGCTCGGGGCCGGGGAAGACGATGTCGCCCGCGACGAGGAGCTTGTGGAAGCTTCGCCGTTCGGCGGTGGCGAGCACCGCGCGCAGGGCGTCGAGGTGGCCGTGGATGTCGGAGACGCAGAGGAGAAGCATGGGGGTCGCGGATTCGGGAGATTCTGGAGGGGAGGATAGCGCGGGGAAGGCTTGCGCCTACGCCCCTGCGCGGTCAATCCCACCGCGCAAGTCACGGACGAGGCGCTCGACCCCCGCCATTCGCGCTTCGGGGCTCGCGCCTTCTTCGATTGCGCGCACCAGCGCCGAGCCGACCACCACGCCGTCGGTGCCCGCCGCCGCGGCGCGGGCTTTGTCGGCTGAGTCGATCCCGAAGCCCACCACGACCGGCAGGCCCAGGCCGTCGCGCAGCCTCGCGGCGTGGGCCGCGGCGCCGCGCGCGTCCACCGCGGCCGTTCCCGTCACGCCCGTGACGCTCACGTAGTACACGAACGGCACCGTGCCGCCCGCCGCGGCGTCTTTCACCGCGGCGGCGCTCTCGGGACGGCTGGTCGGGGCGAGCAGCGGGACCACGCCGAGTCCGTGGCTCTTGGCGGCCCGGCGCAGCGGCCCGCTCTCTTCGACCGGCAAGTCGACGACCAGCAGCGCGTCCACGCCGGCTTCGGCGGCCTCGCTGGCCGCACGCCCCTCGCCGCGGACGAAGATCGGGTTGTAGTACCCGAAGACCACAATCCCCACGTGCGGGTCGGCGGCGCGCACGGCGCGCGCGGCCCGCAGGGTGGCGTCGAAGCCGCCTCCGGCCGAAAGCGCGCGCTGGCTCGCCCGCTGGATCGCCGGGCCGTCGGCGGTCGGATCGCTGAAGGGCACCCCGAGCTCGAGCACGTCGGCTCCTTCCCGAACGCAGGCGAGCGCGAGATCGATGCTCTCTTCCACGCTGGGGTCGCCCACGCACAAGTACGCGACGAGCACTTTGCGCCGGCCGGCTGCAAACGCTGCCTCGATGCGCTTCATGGGTCGCCTTCCCCGGTCGCCTCGCGCGGCAGAAGGCGAGCCAGCAAGGTCGACAGGTCTTTGTCGCCGCGCCCCGAGAGGCAGACCGCGATCGACACCGGGCGGCCGCGCTCGCGCGCCCGATCGCGCGCCACGTCCCCGACGCGGGCGAACGCGTGCGCCGATTCGAGCGCGGGGACGATCCCTTCGTTTCGCGCGAGGAGCAGCACGGCGGCGAGCGCCTCGTCGTCGGTGGCCGAAAGGTAACGGGCCCGGCCGCTCTCTTTCAACCAGGCGTGCTGCGGGCCGACACCCGGGTAGTCCAATCCGGCGCTGATCGAGTGCGCCTCCAGGATCTGCCCGCCGTCGTCGCAGAGCACGTAGCTCTTCGAGCCGTGGAGCACGCCGACCCGCCCCTCGCCCAGGGTCGCCGCGTGCCGTCCGGTCGCTACGCCTTCGCCCGCGGCTTCGACGCCCACGAGCGCGACGTCGGGGTCGTTCAGGAACGCGCCGAACATTCCGATCGCGTTCGACCCTCCGCCGATGCACGCGACGACCGCGTCGGGCAGCCCGCCGGCGGCCCGCAGCAGCTGCGCGCGCGCTTCGTCTCCAATTACGCTCTGCAAGAACGCGACGAGCTCGGGATACGGGTCCGGGCCTGCCGCGGTTCCCAGACAATAATAGGTTGTCCGGACGTTGGTGACCCAGTCGCGCATGGCTTCGTTCAGCGCGTCTTTGAGCGTGCGCGACCCGCTCTCGACCGGTACGACCCGGGCTCCGAGCAGCTTCATGCGGCCGACATTCGGGGCCTGTCGTTTGACGTCTTCGGAGCCCATGTACACGTCGCACGGCAAGCCGAAGAGCGCGCACGCGGTCGCTGTGGCGACCCCGTGCTGGCCGGCGCCCGTCTCGGCGATGACGCGCGTCTTACCCATCTTCTTCGCGAGGAGAACTTGCCCGAGCGCGTTGTTGATCTTGTGAGCGCCGGTGTGGCAGAGGTCTTCCCGCTTGAGCCAGAGGCGGGCGAGGAAGCGCCCATCGGGGTCGATCGCCCTGGCGAGGCGCCGGGCTTCGCCGAGCGGGGTGGGTCGGCCGACGTAGTCGGCCAAGAGGGCGCGCCACTCGCGCTGGAAGGGCTCGGCGCGCACGACGGATTGCAGCGCATGCGAGAGCTCGTCGAGCGCGGGCACGAGCGTCTCGGCCACGAAGCGGCCCCCAAAGGGTCCGAAGTAGCCGTGCCGAGGCGGCTGTGAGGGCGGTGCGGACGTCATCGATGGCGCTGGGCCGTTTTGTAGCACCTTCCCGGTGCGTCATGCGCCACGCTTCGGAGACTCGCTCTCTCCCTCCCCAGGAGCCCGACGATGCCCGCCGACGCCGAAGCCGAACTGCTCGCGACCCGCCCGGAGTTTCCGACGCTCGCCAAGGGCGTTCACCTCATCAGCCACTCTCTCGGCGCGATGCCGTCGCGCGCGCGGGCGGAGACCACGCGCTTTCTGGACGAATGGGAGAACGACTCGATCGCTGCTTGGGGACACCACTGGCTCGGCGCAGTGCGCTCGCTGGGTGACCTCGTCGCCGGGGTCCTGGGCGTCGCGCCGGGCACGGTGTGCATGCTCCCCAACGTGTCGACGGCGCAGGCGGTCGTGGCGTCGTGCTTCACCTTCGAGGGGCCCCGCCGGCGCGTCGTGTACGACGATTTGAACTTCTCGACGGTGCACTACGTGTGGCAAGAGCAGGCGCGCCGCGGCGCCGAGGTGGTCGTGGTCCACGGGCGCGACGGCGTCCATCCGCCGATCGAGGAGCTTTTGGCCGCGATCGACGAGCGCACGCTCATCGTTCCGATCAGCCACGTTCTCTTTCGATCGAGTGGCATGTACGACGCGCGGCGGGTGATCGAGCGCGCCCACGCGGTCGGCGCGCTGGTGCTCCTCGACGTGTATCAGTCCGCCGCGACCGTACCCCTCCGGCTGGCCGAGTGGGGGTGCGACATCGCGTGCGGCGGGTCGGTCAAATGGGCGTGCGGCGGGCCGGGCGCGGCGTATCTGTACGTTCGGCCCGACCTCGTCGACAGGCTCGAACCGATGGCCGCCGGGTGGTTCTCGCACGCCGAGCCGTTCGCGTTCGACATGGGGCCGATGCGCTGGGCGAAGGGGGTGTGGCGGATGATCGGGGGAACGCCGTCGATGCCGTCGGTGTACTCGGCGCGAGCGGGGTGGGAGACGATCGCGCGCCTGGGGGTCGATCGGATCCGGGCGAAGTCGCTCCGGCAAACGCGCCTCTTGCGCGGGCTCGTCGAGGCGCGCGGGTTGACCGTCAACACGCCGGCGGAGGACGAGGCGCGCGGCGCGACCGTATGCTTCGATTTCGCGGGCGCCGAGGGCGTGTCCGAGGAGCTCGTTCGGCGTCGGTTCTTCCACGACTACCGACCGCGCTGCGGGCTGCGCGTGAGCCCGCACTTCTATACGACGGACGAAGAGTTGCGGGGGTTCGTCGACGCCCTCGACGAGATCCGCCTGCGAAGGGCATAGACGACGGGGCCGAGCCCGATGAGCAGCGCTCCAAGGCCGAGCGAGGGGAAGGGACCCAGCTTCTCGCCGCGGCTCTGCCAGAGGGCGAGGCAGAGGAGGGATACCGGAGCCAGGCCCAACGCCGCCGCGCCGGCAAGGCCGCCCGGGACGCGGAAGGGACGCGGGAGGTCAGGCTCGCGGACGCGCAAGATCACGAGCGCGACGAACTCGAGGAGGAGGCTTGCCCCGTAGAGCAAGACGTCGAGCTCGACGAGTCGAATGAACCCGATCCCGACGCAGGCCGCGTACGTGATCGAGCAGACCGCGATCGAAGCCCAGGGCGCGCCGTTCTTCGGATTCCGACGCGACAGCCACGCGGGGAGGTACCCGTCTTCGGCGAGGACCACGGGCAGCCGCGAATACGAAAGCAAGAGCGCGTTGAACATCCCGGCGCCGCACACCATGCCGCCGGCGACCATGGCGAACCCCAGAGCGGGGCCTCCCACTTGGCGCGCGGCGGTCACCCACGAGCCGGTCGTCCAGGCGCTCGCGTCGAGACCGGCCCATGCAGCCGCGCACACCGGCACGAGGTACGTCACGACGACCAGCCCCAGGGTCGCGAGCACCGCCCGCGGGTAGGCGATCGAGGGGCGCTCGACTTCTTCGGCGATCGTCGATGCGTTGTCCCACCCCATGTAGTTCCACATTGCGACGAGGAGGCCCCCGACGAGAACGGGGCCGGAATGGTCCGCCGGCGCGGGGACAGCGGCGGCCGCGGGCGCTCGGGCCAGCGCGAAGACCGCAAATGCGCCGAAGGGCAGGAGGAGCGCCGTGCCGAGCGCGATGGCCCCGACGCCCACGGCCGCCGCCCCACGCAGGTTCCACGCGGCGCAGGCCGCGATCACGATCGCGCCCGCGACGACCGCCCCGACTCCCGACGCCACCGACGGCACGAGGTACCCGAGGTACAGCGTGAAGAGCGTGGGATAGAGCGCCATGTCGAAGAAGCTCGCCACGAGAGAAAGCCAGGCCTCCTGGAAGCCCCAGAAGGGGCCGATGGCCCGGCGCACCCAGGCGTAGTAACCGCCCTCTTTGGGCAACGCGCTCGCCAGCTCGCCGACCATCAGGGCGGTCGGGAGGCTCCAGAGCAGCGGCACGACCACGAGCGCAGAGATCGCGACGACGTATCCGCACGCCACGAGGTCCTCGAGCCCATAGGCGCCCCCCGACACCATGAAGTAGGTCGAAGCGACGAGCGGCAGCAGCCCGAGCTTCTTCGGCCTCGCCATCTCGACAGGCCGAATACCGTCTCCTCGAGCGGGTCCGCAAGCTCGTTGATGCACGCCTCGAGGCGCGCTCGAGGCTCACCCTCCGCCGGTGAGCCCAGCCCGGCGCCGCGTGACGGCCGGCGCCCAGTCGCGGATGCGAGACAGCCGGCGCTCTTCGTCGAGCGTGGTGCGCCGCCGGCTCTTGCGTCCCGCGAGATAACGCTCGGCGTGGG
>CAZHED010000034.1:11915-65944 GCA_964531095.1 uncultured Polyangiaceae bacterium
TCGAGCGTGGTGCGCCGCCGGCTCTTGCGTCCCGCGAGATAACGCTCGGCGTGGGCGATGACGGCGGCGGCGACGTCGATGCCGCTCGCGCGCTCGATCCCCTCGAGCCCGGGCGAGCTGTTGATCTCGAGGATCTTCGGCCCCTCGCGCGTTTCGAGCATGTCGACCCCGGCCACTTCGAGCCCCATCACCCGGGTCGCTGCGATGGCGGCTCGCCGGTAGGCCTCCTCGAGGGGCACGGCGACGCCCCGGCCGCCCCGGTGCAGATTCGACCGGAACTCTCCCGCCTTCGCTTGCCGGCGCATCGCGGCCACCACGCGGCCGCCGACCACGATCGCGCGCAGGTCCCGTCCGGTCGCTTCGGCGATGTACTGCTGAAGGATGATGTCCTGCCCCATCGCCCAGAGCGTTTCGAGCAGCGACGTGACGGCTTGGGGCGTCTCCGCGATCATCGTTCCGATCCCCTGCGCGCCCTGCTGGAGCTTGACGATGCAGGGCGCGCCCCCCACTTGCGCGAGCGCCTGATCGATGGCCTCGGGGGTCCGCGCGTAGACCGTCACGGGCACGTCGATGTTCTTCTTCGTCAAGAGTTGCATGGCACGCAGCTTGTCGCGCGATCGCGCGATCGCGAGCGCCGTGTTGACGACGGGTACGCCCATCAGGTCGAACTGGCGCACCACGGCCAGGCCGTAGTTCGTGATCGATGCGCCGATGCGCGGCAGGACGATGTCCGCGTGCGGGGCGGGATGGGCACCGAGGTAGAGCGACGGGCGGCCGCGCGAAATGACCACGCGGAGGTCGAGCGGATCGATGACCGACACCTCGTGCCCGCGAGCACGGGCCGTCAGCACGAGCCGACTCGTCGAATAGAGGGTCGCGTTTCGCGAGAGAAGCAGCAGCCGCATTGCGGTTGCGGAAGCCTAGTCCGTCGGGTCCATCGAAGCGAAGGGAAGTTTCCCCGCTGTCGGCGGTCGCGCGGGGCGACGCTGCACTCGGGCCCGTGCATTCGGGCTCGGGTCAGCTCGGTCACCTCATCGCATCGAGCTCGTCGCGGCGGCCAACCGCGCTCGCGGCGGAACCGGAGCGATGTTCATGATGCGCGGGCCGAACTCGAGGGCGAGAATGATGGCGAGGCCAAGGATTCGGAGCCAGAAGTGCAACTTTTGAGACATGGCGCTGCTCGACTGTCGCTGAGCACAAGCACATATCGTGCTCGCAGCGGTTCCATGGATTGCGCCAAGAAATCGCGGGTCCGGCCCATGACGCCGGCGTCGTACTTTTCACAGGGCGTCGCAACGCTGACACGGTATCTCGTGCAGCCTCCGCTGCGCCCCTGCGGGGCTCCGCTCCGGCTGACGTGGTCAAACGACTTGCACACGGGGGGAGCGCGGCCGCTCCCCCCGGCCCCCCAGCCGTAGTCGAGCGCGCGCAGCCTCCGCTGCGCCCCTTCGGCGTGGCGTGTGCTGCAATCGCTTCGGGGCTCCGCTCCGGCTGACGCGACTGCGCGAAGTGCACACGGGGGGAGCGCGGCCGCTCCCCCCGACCCCCAGCCGTAGGCGAGAGAGAGCGCGCGCTCACGACCTGGCCTTCGGCTACTGGCTGGCTGCCTTGCGGATCAAGTCGTCGAGCGAATCGTGGCGTGCGGCGACGGGCCTCGGGGCAGCTGGTTTGGCTTCGGCGTGATGGTTGCTGGGGCGAGGCGCGCGAAACGTCGCGACCGGGGCACATACTTCGAGCACGCTCGCGGCCGGAGCGCCGACGCCCGCTTGCGCCGACGCGGGCACGCCGGCGCCCTGCGTCCCTCCTGCGGACGCTTGCGGTTCCGCTGCCGAGATGCCTTCGAACGCGGCCGTAGAGGCGCCTCGCGGCGGCCAGTCGCCGGCGGACGCGGTAGCGGCGTGCGAGGAGAGGGACTTACCGAGGAGGAGGCCGCTGACCATGGCCGCGACGAGGGTGCTTCCCGCCGCAATGAGCCAGCCATTGCGCAGACCCGAGCTGCCCTGCGCGGCCGCCGCCGCAAGGACCGCCGGAATCGACCGCGCCGGCGGCCGGGGGCCCGAGCCGGAGACCGCTTTGGGCAGGCGAGGGAGGGCGGGGGGGGGAGGCAGCGAAGCGACCGTGGGCGGAACCGTGATTCGCGATGCGCCAGGCGCGATGCTCCCGGAGTCGGCCGTCGAGTGCGGAGGGATGCTCGACGAATGCTCCTTCGGCATCGCCGCCGCAAGCTTCGCCAGGTCCTTAAGGTCGCGCCTTGTTTGCTCGCGCGTCGACATCAGCCGGCTCCATTGTTGACCCGAATGCGCATGTTGACCCACTCTGGCGGACGCGCGCGGCACAGGCGCGTCTCAGATGCATTTCGGTCGTACTCTGTGCGCAACCGGAGCGAAGGGGCAGGCGGCTTCGACGGGGGGGAGTGCCCATGCCCCTGGCCCCTATGGGCCGTTTGACAACTCGTCCCGCGCCGGTAGTCACTGTCGTCGGTCCGGTGACCGTGGCCTGGCTGCGGGATCGGGACTCGATCCGATGATCAGGCAGGAAATTCCAGACGACGACGAGCTCGGGGAGTTACCGCCCCTCGACGGAGACGCCCGCGACCAGCCCGACGGCGAGGCTGCCGATCCGGAAGAGGTCCTGGACGGCGACGACGAAGCCACGCTCGACGACGCGACCGGCGAGGACGACCCGCTGGATACGAGCGACCTCGACCTGGAGCACGTCGAAGACGGCTGGCTCGGGGAGGCCGGCGAAGCGGAAGATCTCGATTTGGGCGGGGACGGTGCGGTCGTCGACTTCGGCGAGGACTCGCCGGCGACGGACGACCACGTTGGGCCCGCTCCAGCAAACGGCGGCCGCGACGGGGAAGACGAGCCCCGCCCGGGCGAGGACGATCTGGGGTTCGGCGACGCACCCGAGCGAGGGGGCCTCGACGCCGGCGAGGAGGGGCCGGTCGACCCCGACGAGGAGCTCCGCGAGGCCGACTTGCCGGCGCTCGACGCCGACGATGAAGGGGAATTGGACGACGCGGCGCTCATCGACCCCGCTTTTGCTTCGGAGGAGCCCCTCGGCCTGCCGTGGGCGGCCGAACCTTGGTCGCGCGTCGGCGCGCCGGTTGCGCTCGGGCGGGCAACCGCCGTCGCGTGCGCGGGTCGCGGCGCGCTGGTGGTCGGGCGGTCCGAGTCCGATGGGGTCGATCTCGTGCGCGTCGACCTCGAGGGGATGTGCGAGCGTCTAGCGGCGGAGGGCCTTGCCACCGCGGAGGTGCGTTCGCTCACGGTCGAAAAGCAAGACGTCGCCGCCGTGCTTCACGGGGGGAGATGGGCGGTTTCTCGCGACGGAGGGGGTCTCTTCGTGCCGACGCCCGGACCCCCGGGCGAGGCGCTCGCGGCAAGCGAGGCGGTCTTCGCGTCGGGGCGACTCTGGGTGCGCACGCGGACGGGGGGGCTATTGGTGCATGATATCCGCGATGGGAGCCTTCACGAGCGCCCACCGATCGAGCGGTGTCCACTCCCCGGTTTCGCGGCCGCGCTGACGTGCGACACGGCGAGCGGTGCGGGGTTGGCGACCGTGCTCGTGGTCGACGACGCGGGAAGGCCCACGGCGGTCGTGCACATCGCACCGGGCACGACCACCCGGCGCGACGCGCTCGACATGCCGGAGGTCGACTCTCCCTCGCTCTTCGCGGCGCACGGCGGTCACATGGTGTACGCGGCGCGCAAAGGCGGGATCGTTTGGGCCCCGAGCGGCGGGGCGTGGAAGCTCTTCGAGTGGGAGGGCCGGGTCACGGCGCTTTCGTTCATCGACGACGCGGGAACGATCGCCGTCAGCACGTATTCGGAAGCGGACGACACCACCACCCTCGTGCGCCTCGACGCTGCGGGGAGCGCGTCGGTCGCGGCTCGCGTCGGGGCGGCGCCGGCCGACGCGGACTCCGACGGGCGCGTCCTCGCGATGGCGCATGACGAGGCACGCGGGGTGCTTTGGGTCGCCGGCGGCTTCGGTGTTGCGGCGTTTGCGATCAAGTGAACGCGCCGGGGGCGCTACCCACCGCGCCTGGCGATGGCGGCCATCGCGCGCCGCGTCGTATCGGGCTCCACGGGTGACGAAGCCGGGTCGGCGCCGTCCACCACGATGACGAGGGCGCGGACCATCCGCCGCGCCTCGCGTTCCGAGGCCGAGTCCGCCCGCTCCAGCGCAATCGCGAGAAGTCGACGCCAGCTCGCGAGCTGTGCCGGCGTCCTCCCGTCGAGGCCGTACCAATCGGCGAGATCGCGGAGCGGGGCGATGCTTGCTTGCGTCGTCTGGGTCGTCGCGAAGGCGTACAAGTCGGCCTCGGCGTCGTCGTGTCGACCGAGCGCCCAGCGGGCACGAGCGCGACCTTCGAGCGCCGCTTGCAGCGTGGGGACGCGCTCGAGCGCGGACGAGTACACGCGTTCGGCCTCGGCCGCCTCGCCGATCCTCAGCCGCAGCGCCCCCAGGCCGATCCACGCCTCGGCGTTGCGCGGCTCGATCGCTAGGGCCTCCATGTACCTTCGCACCGCGACGTCATCGTCGTGCTCTGCCTCGTGAGCGCGCGCCTGGCGCACCAACTCATCGGCGGACGACGAGGCGAGCGCGGGCGGTGCGGCCAGAGAGGCGGCCAGCGCGGTGGCGGCGGACGCCCTGGTCAGAGACACGCGTCACCTCGCGACGCACCCGGGCGATGGGTCACCCGACCTCCTGTGCCTCCTCGATCGCTTCGGTTCGCCGCGGCCTCTTGTTCACTTCGAGGATCGCTTTTCTCACGCGGACCGCGTCCGGCGTTACTTCGACCAGCTCGTCGACGTCGATCCATTCCATCGCCGTCTCGATCGTGAGCGCGCGCGGCGGCGCGAGGGCCACGTTCTCGTCTTTGCCGTGGTTTCTCATGTTCGAGAGCTTCTTTTCTTTGATCACGTTCACGTCCGTGTCGCTCGGACGATTGTGCTCCCCCGCGATCATGCCTTCGTAAACGACGGTGCCGGGCGCGATGAAGAAGCTTCCGCGCGCCTGCAGGTGATTGAGGGCATACGGCGTGGCCACTCCCGCGCGGTCGGACACGATCGCGCCGGTCGCGCGCTTCATCATGGGCCCGCCCCACGGCTCCCACCCGTCGAACATCGAGTTGAGCAGCGCCGTGCCGCGGGTTGCGGTGAGAATCTCGCCGCGAAAGCCGATCATGCCGCGGCTGGGCACGCGGTATTCGAGGCGCGCTCGCCCGAAGCCGTGATTGGCCATCTTCATCATCCGGCCGCGCCTCTCCCCGAGGCGTTCGGTGACGATGCCGATGAACTGTTCGGGCGCGTCCACGATGACGAGCTCCATCGGCTCGCAAATGGCGCCGTCCACCGTCTGGGTGACCACTTCGGGGTTGCCGAGCTGCAGCTCGTACCCTTCGCGGCGCATCGTCTCGATGAGGATCGCCAGCTGCAGCTCCCCGCGTCCGAGAACGACGAACGTGTCGGGGGAGTCGCCTTCTTCGACACGAATCGCGAGATTCTTGGTCGTCTCGCGAAGAAGGCGCTCGCGCAAGTGGCGGCTGGTCAAGAACTTCGTCGCCTTCGACTTCCCCGCGAGCGGGGAAGTGTTGACGCCAACGCGCATCTTCAGCGTCGGCTGCTCGACGTGGATGCGCGGCAGCGCGCGCGTCTCCCAGCCCGGCTCTTGGTCGACGATCGTGTCGCCGACGTCGACTTCGTCGATCCCCGCGATCGCCACGATCTCGCCCGCGGCCGCCTCGGGAGCCGCCGTACGCTTGAGCCCTTCGAACGTCGAGAGCGCCTTGACGCTGCTCTTCACCCTGCGCCCATCTTTGAGAATGCCGATGGGCTGGTTGTACCGGACGGTGCCCGCGACGATTCGACCGATCGCGAGGCGGCCGACGTAGTCGTCGTGCTCGATGTTGCTGACGAGGATTTGAAGGGGTGCGGTCGCGTCGCCGGGCGCCGGTTGAATCTTGTCGAGGATGGTCTCGAAGAGCGGCGCGAGCGTGGTGGACGGGTCGTCCAGGGTTCGCTTGGCCACGCCGTCGCGCCCGACCGCGTAAAGGACGGGAAAGTCGAGCTGTGCGTCGGAGGCGTCCAGGTCGCAGAACAAATCGAAGATCTCTTCGTGCACCTCTTCCGGGCGGGCGTCCGAGCGATCGATCTTGTTGATGACGACGATGACCGGATAGCCGAGCTCGAGGCACTTGCGCAGAACGAAGCGCGTCTGGGGAAGGGGTCCCTCTGCCGCGTCGACGAGCAGAAGCGCGCCGTCGGCCATGAGCATGATGCGCTCGACCTCCCCTCCAAAGTCAGCGTGGCCGGGGGTGTCGATGACGTTGATCTTCGTGATCGAGCCGTCGGCGGACCGCCAGCGCACGCTCGTGTTCTTGGCGAGGATGGTGATGCCCCGCTCGCGCTCCAGATCGTTGGAGTCCATCACGCGCTCCTGGACGACCTCGTTCAGCCGGAACGTGCCGGCCTGCCGCAGCATGTGGTCGACCAGCGTCGTTTTTCCGTGGTCGACGTGGGCCACGATGGCGACGTTGCGGAGGTTGCGGGCGGCGGGGGGAGAGATGGCACTGCTCATGCGGGAAGCGGGCACACTTAGCTTCCGGCGAGGTTCACCGCAAGCTCGCCTGCGCGCAAGAGCGCGCCCGCAGGGCTCGGTCGCCCCTGCCTCCGCGCCGCCGCGCCGCTCAAGGCCAGGCCCGGTGAAAGGTGGGCAACGGTCAGGTATCGAGCCCGAGGCGCGCCCGCGCGTCCGCGAACGCGTCCGTGACGGCGAAGGCGATGAGATCGCGCGCTTCGGGCGTACGCGCGATCCAAGCCGCGCGCTCTTTCGGCTCACGCGGCGCTCCGGTCGGCGCACCGCCGGCGGTGGCGATCGCGTCGAGCGCCACATTGGGGTCGCCGAGCGCCAGGAGGGCCACACGGTCGGCCCATGCGACCGCGAGGCCGCCGAGGGCTGCGGCTTGCGTTCCGATCGCCGCCGCGGCTTCGAGCGCAATAGTGGCCACCTCGAGGTCCAGGTTTCGCGGCAGCGCGGCCTGAAGGCGGCCGCCGACCGCGTTGACCTGTGCGAGGTTGACGCCCTGGGGCTGCCATGTGGGATTGAAGCACTTGAGCCAGGCCGACACGAGAATGGCCAGGTCCGCCGGGGTCGCGCGAGCCAGGGCCGATGCCCGGCTCTGAACGAGCTTGAGGGCCCGGAGCACCAGGAACGGGGCGACGCGCTCGTTGGCCGACAGCCCCTCTCCGACGGCGATCATCGGGGGCGACGACCCCACCGGGATGCAAATGGCGCCGAGTCGTTGCGACAGCAGCACTTGCACGGCACCGATGCCGATCGCCGTCCCGACGCTGGAAGCGACGCGCGCGAGATACGCTTCCGCAGGCAACGGCGTCGCTTTCAGCGCGCGCAGATCGACCGCGGAGACGTGGTCGAGCGCGTCGCCCGTTCTTGCGAGCAGCGCCCGAAAGGGGCCTGGAAGCCCCTCGGGGGCGAGCAGATCGTCGAGCGCCGGATTGAACGCCCGATTTCCGCCGGCCGAGATCGTGGCCGGCAGGCCGTCGAGCGATGCGAGCATCGCGCGCGTCACCCGCGCCGCGTCTTTCTTGTCGCGCAGGTCGCACACCGTCGCGAGAACGTCGAAGAGCGCGTGAGAGACCCGGCCTGCCGAAAGGGCGCGCCGAGCGTCACCCCCCGCGCGATCGAGCAAGATGTTGACCGCGGGTGCCTGATGATGGCGCATGTAGAATTCCGCGAGCGCGCGCAGTACGCCCACGTCCTGGGGAAACTCGCGCCGGGCTGCCTCGAGCGTCTGCTCGGTGCGCCGGTTGTCGTGCCCGGTATGCTCGTGGATCACCGCGAGCTCGAGAAAGCGCCTTCGCTTCTCTTCCGGCGACCGCGCCCGAACGATGAGCTCTTGCTGGAGCTCCGCCGCGCGTGAGGCATCGCTTTGTCGCCCGTACACCTCGATGAGCTTCTCGGTCGCTTCGACGTCGTCCGGGGCGCGCTTGAGCACCTCTTTGAGAGCGATCTCGGCGCGCGACAGATTCAGCAAGTGGTGGGCATAGAGCTCGCCCAGGCGTGCGAAGACGCCGCGCTGCTCTTCCGCGGTGGGGAGAAGACGCGCCAGACGAACCAAGGCTTGCTCCGCCGCCTCCCAGTCGCGCTGCGAGACGCACAGATCGGCGAGGGCCGAGAGTGCGATCGAATTCTCCGGTCGGTCGGCGAGGGCCGACTCGAATGCCCGGCGCGCGCCCTGCGCGTCCCCGGCCTTCAGTAGAACGCCGCCGCGCCGCACTTGAACGGCCACGCGCTCGTCCGGATCGGTGAGCCCGCCGACGCGCCTCTCGAGCAGGGTCGCCAGGTCTGCGTGCATCTCGCGCGCGGTGTAAAGCTGCGCGAGGCGGTCGAATACGTCTTTGTAGGCGACGTCGATCGCCGCGGCCGTCTCGAGCGCTACGGCGGCGCGGTCTTCGTCCTTGACGTCGTCCAGCCAGATACGCCCGGCGTCGCCCCACGCCTGGAGCTGGTGATCGCGGACCATCGCGCTCCGCGCGAGCGCTTCGAAGGCTTCTGCGGCGGCCCGATTGTCGCCCGCGCGCAGGCACACGTCCGCGAGGAGGGCCCACGCGACCGAGTCGCCGGGGTCGTCTGCGCTCGCTCGCGCGAGAAGCGAGCGAGCGTCTTCCAGTCTCCCGAGTCGCGAAGCCGCCTCGCCCGCAAGAAGGCGCAGCGTCGCGATCTCTGCAGGTCGTGACGTCCGGTCCAAGAGCCGCAACGTGGCGCTCAGAAAAGACGCGTCGTCCCTGCGCGCGCGCGAGTGGGCCTGAAGCATGCGCAGCGCCCAGAGGGCGGGCTCCGCCTCTCCGGCCGCAACTTCGACCATGTCGCGCGTGTCGATCCACTTGCCGTCGCTGGCGCGAAGGCGCAGTCGCACGGCAAGCTCCGCGTGGGCGCTGCATTCGCTGGACCCTGTGCCGCGGAGCATTTTCGCAATCGCAGCCGCGATCGGCTCGAGCTCATCGCTGCGACCTTCACCGATGAGGTGCTGCTCCACGTGCCGCAGGCTCGGCGCGTGCTCTGGCAGATCGTCGAGGATCGCGCGGTGCCAGAGCATCGCGCTGGCCGGGTCGTGTCGGGCCGTGGCATCCACGTCCGCCAACCTCTCGTACGCCTCGCGCCTCGCTCGAGGGTCTTGCGCCCCTTTGGCGGCTGCGAGGAGCTCCTCGGCAAGCCGGGCGACCCGCCGTGCGCGAAGCTCGGCGCGCTCGCGTGCGATGCCACCGAGGGCCCCGTCGTGCGCGCCCGCCGCCTCGGCGCAACGAAGCGCCGCCTCTTCGTCGCCCGCTCGTTCGTATTCGCGCGCCGCCTCGAGAAGGAGGAGAGTCCGCGCGTCGCCCCCGGCTTCGGCGGCCCGCTGTTCGCGCCACGACGCGCACGCTTCCGCGGACTCGGAGCCGACACGCTCGTACAACTCGCGGAGCGCGACGTCGCTGGGTCGAGCTCGGTGAGCCTCCTGAAGCCGTTCGCCGGCGAGGACCGGTTCGCGATCGGAAACGAGCAGCGCCTCGCGCACGGAGTCCAGGGCCGCTTCGACTGGGTCGGTGGCGCGGGCGCGCCGCTCGCGGACCCAGCGCAAGACTTCGTCGATGTCGCCCGCGCGCCGAGCGATGCGCTCCGCGAGAAGGGACGCGATCGGCAGAGAAGGATCCGCGCGGTGCGCTTGATCGAGCAGGTGGGCCCGCGTGGGCTCCGGCAAGATCCCCTCCCCGCGGGCGACCGCCTCGAGTCGAGCCACGGCGGCGCGTGTGCCGTCGCCCAGATCGTCGGCCAGCTCGTTCATCTCGGCCACGAGGTCGATCGACTCCAACGAGGCGATCGCGCGCAGGGCGGCCTCGCTCCCGGGATCGGCGACCCGCGCCGCCTTGAAGGCTTCGAGAGCGCGCGCGCGGTCGCCCGCGCGCTCCGCGACGAGCGCGGCAGCCAGCGCGCCGATCGCGCCGTCTTCGCGCGACCCCCAT
This sequence comes from uncultured Polyangiaceae bacterium, assembly GCA_964531095.1. GTDB lineage: Bacteria > Myxococcota_A > Polyangia > Polyangiales > Polyangiaceae > Palsa-1150. The sequence goes on from CAZHED010000034.1 coordinate 21,947, forward strand.
CCGCCTCCCCAAGCTTCCAGCGCGCTACTCACCTCCGAGACGCGCCCGGCGCGAGACGCCATTTCCAACGCGACGGCGCGCACCTCCGCGGGGTGCCCCTCTCCGGGCGGTACGCTGGGCGCCCGTTGTCCTGGCGGCTCGCTGCCGGCTCCGGGTGCTCGGCCGTCGATTCCCAGCGCCTCGAGCGCCGCATCGATGTCAACGAGCGGACCGGATCCGGAAAGCAGGCGAGCGAGACGCACGCGGGCACGCGCGCTCTCAGTTCCGGCGGTGCGCCGCGCACGCGCCTGCGCTTCGGCCTCCCCATCGCCTTCCGACGGCGTGGAAAGCGCCGTGATGGCTGCCGCGAGCGTCTGCATTCCCGGGGTCGACGCCGCTGCGTCGAGGTGGGGATCGCTCGCGCAGACCGAGAGGTTCCCAAGTACGGAGATCGTGACGCGTTCGGCGGAGCTGAGCGGTCCGCCGCTTCCCAGCGCGTCGGCCAATTGCGCCGGATCGCCCAGCTCGAGGCATCGCGCGACCAGCGCGCGGCGGGCTTCTTCGTCGCCCTGCTCGGCCAGCTCGCGTAGCCAGCGCGCCGCGTAGCCGCGCCTCGCGGCGGTCGTCGCCCCGAGAGATGCGGCAAGCCATTTCGCGGCGGAGGCGAGCTCCGGCAAGATCGCGAGCTCCGCGACAAGGTCCGCTGCCTGGCTGACGTCCCCTTTGTCGAGGGCCTGTCGCGCGCGGAGCAACGCTTCGGACGGCGACCGCGTGCTCCCTGTCGCGCCCTCGGCGCCGTTCGATGGCTCGCTGCGCAGCGTATCCGGCGCGCTACCGTCGCGATCGACCCCGCGGAGCCGCAGGCACGTCGCGATCGCCTCTGCGGCCCCCGCGAGCTCCGGTAGCTCGGGCAAGCGGAGTGCGGGGTCTGCCACGGAGTCGGCCGCGAGCGCGTGCGCCGCGAGGGCGATGGCCGCGCACAAGTCTCCCGGCGCGACGCGCGCGACGTTCTCGAGCCTACGGCTGGCCGCCTCGCTCTGACCAGCCGCGCGCAGCGCCTCGGCGGCGAGGTGCATCGAGTGAGTTTGAGACGGTCCCGCAGGCGATAGACTCGCCTCGACGTCGAGCGCCTCGACGTAGTCCTCGCACGCGGACAGCGAGAAGGGCATGAGGGCGCGAGCTTGCCGATGAGCGAGCGCAAGCGAAGGGGCAACGTCGCGCGCCTCCGCCGCGAGCGCCTGCGCCCGCTCGCGATCGCCCGCCACGGCGAAGATCTCGCTGCAAGCAAGCAGTCCGCGGGCTCGGGCCATCTTGTCCTCGAGCGCCTGCGCCTCTTGCTCGAGCCAGCTCCCGCGCGTCGCGAGCCCCGCGCGCATCGCGTCCGACAACCATTCGCTTGCCGGTCTCTCGCGTTCCCAGGTGCGAGGCGGCGCGAGCGGCTCTCGGTCGACCGAGGGGCGCACCGTCGACGTCCCTTGGCTCACGGCTCGCGCAGGGGACTCCGGCGGGGGCTCCGGCGGCGGGGGCTCGGACAGCTCTTCGAGAATCGCCGAGCGTCGATGGGCCAGGTCCGCTTCGGTGCCGACGACCGTCACTTCGTTCGGGTCGTATGTGCGCATCTTCGGAACCAACAGGGCCGGACCCTTTGCGCGCGGCGCGTCGTCCTCTGCCGTCTTCAAATCGAAGGGCTGGTGGATATCGTCGGACAGCGCTGCATCCGCTTCGTCGTCGGCGGGCAGGGTCGGGAGCAGCGGCCGCGCCGGTGGAGCTTCGAAGGATGGACCGAGCCGGCCGTGCGTCGACGCGGGCTCTGCCTCATGGTCTTGCAGCAGCTCCTCCGGGACGTGCGCTATCCGCGTCGCGGTTCCTTCTTCGTCTTCGATCGGCGACCACATCCGGGCGACGGAAGGGACGACCGGTCGCGGCTTTACCGCGGGCGAGACGGTCGGTGGTCGATACAGCGGCCTGGGCGCCCCGGCCAAAGCCCCGGGCTTGGCGGTCGCGCTGTCTTTGGCGACCTCGGGATCGAACGACGTGTTCTCCCATTCCGAGAGCGCCTCGTCCCAATCGATGTCGCCAAATTCGTCCGTGGGCTTCTTGTCGTCGGTCATGGCAAGTCGCCCCCGTCCAGGCCGAGCGAGCGCCGCAGCTCCAGGTATTGCGGGGAGAGCACGAAGCGCAGCAGCTCTTCTGCGCGGGGGTTGCCGGTCACTGCCTGTACGGGACTGCCGTCCGGCACGCCGAAGACATCGGCCAGGACCACGCTCGGGTCGCCGCTGGCGATCACGCCGATCCGATCCTGGGACGCCAGCGCTCGCCAGGTCCAAGCGCGGGCGTCCGCGCCGCGCGACGCGATCGCGCGGCAGAGGTCCGGGAGCAACTTGCGGGTCCTGCGGGCGATGGCTTTGCCGATGCGCCTTTCCATTTCGGCGAGCACCGCGTACGGCGGGTGCTGGATCGGCACCTGCGCGAGCTTGAAGGCGGCGACGACCATCGCGGCTACGGTGGTGTCGTCGCGTAGCCGGACGACCGTGGTGCCCCGCACGATCCCCAGTAGCTCTCGGGCGATGCGAGCGCGCGCTCTTGGCGCGATGGGTGCGTTGACTCCTGCGCCCACCACGAGGGAAGGGGGATTGCCGGGGATTCCCTGGACACCGAGTGGGTCGCTTCCGCCGACGTAAAGGTCGAACTCACGCACGCCGAACGCACCGGCCCAAGCGGCGATCTCGTTGCGTAGCGCCAGCCCGCTGCGCGGGTCGACTTTGTCGCGCCGGCCAACGCCGGACGCCTGTAGGGTCGGGCCCAACGCTTCGACGAGCGTCGGCCCGAGCTGCACGAACAGGTCGGCGAGTGGTCCTTCGTCGCCGGGCGCCAGCAAGGCGCGCAGGATCGAGTCACCGATCGCGATCTGTGGCGGACGGGACTTCTTCGTGGCGAGTTGCACCGCCATTTGCTCGGAGCGCGCGTCTGCCGCGCCGAGCGAAACGAGCACGGCCAGCGCCGCGCGGTGAAGTGCGTCGTCGGAGAGCGCACGCCCGACCTTTGCCAGCCGTCGAATTGCCGTGACCTCCGCCGGTCGCTTCTGCAGCGAGTCCACGAGCGCCCGTCGCGCGTTTTCGAGGATCCGATCGCGCACGATGCGCGGGTGCTCGGTCTCGAGGAGCATCTCGAGCGCTTCGCCGTCCGCCGGCGCTTCTTGAAGAAGCTTCACGATCGCTGCGGCGGCCCCCTGGGGACGCAAGAGCCGATCTCGATGGATCGTCATCGCGAGACGAGCCGCCTCGATGCGACCCTGCGCGTCGGTGCGCTCGTTCATCAACTCCTCGAGCATCGACGTGGCTTCGTTCCAGGCGCCGGTTCTCGCGGCGGCGCGGGCCAGGCGCTCGCGCACCGGAAGGGTCGAGAGCTTCGCTTGGTGGAGCGACAACAGCACCTCGAGCGCCTTGTCGTAGCGGTCCAGCTTTTTTTCGTAGAGGTCGACCGCCGCGACCCCGGCGGTCACTCGATTCCTCGCCGGTGCGCCGTCCAGCATCGCAAGTCGGGCGAGCGACGTCGCCGCGTCCTCAAAGTGGCCTCGCCGGATGTTGATCTCGCCGAGCAGCGCCAACGCGCCGACGTGGTCTGGGTCCAGCATCGTCACGTGCTCGAGAGACCGCAGCGCACCGTCCTGGTCGCCTTTTTCCCGCAGCACCCGCGCCTGCTCCCAGAACAGTTTCTGGATCTCCTGGGGTTCTTCGGCGACTTCGAGACGGCGTTCGATCAGCGCGAGCAGCTTGTCGTTGTCTTTGCGGCTGCGGACGCGCCGGAACAGTTTGTCGAACGCCACCGCCCGCCTTGAATCGCGGCCAAAGCTCGCTTCGAGAGCCGTGTCCGCGCGGTCGTCGACGCCAAGCTCGAGCCACAAGAGAGCGGCCTCTTCCCAAAACGCAGCGCCGCGCGCCGCGTCCGCGCAGCGCGCCCCGAGCGTTGCGGCGGCCTCGGCACGGAGCGGCTTGTCGCCGGCCAACTCCGCGCAAGACCGTAGCCCCTCCCAGGATGCGACATCGCTCGGGCGTGCACGCGTGGCCTTGCTGAAGCAGTCGCGGGCCCCGGCGAAGTCCTCCGCGGCCAGGGCGGACCAACCGGCGAGCGACATGGCATCGGTCTCCGCCTCGTCGCCGAGCGCCCCGTCGAGCTCCGTCAGGGCCGCCGCGCGGCGCCGAGGATCGCAACCCGGCGGGGCGACCTCGAGGTTGACGAGACGGGCCGCGGCGGATTGGCCGCGGACGAAGGGAGTGGGCACGTCGCGTTCGATCAGAGATTGGATGAGGGCCGCGCCCGCGAGCATCGCGTCGCGGGCGCCCCCGGAAAGCGCCTCCGCTACCGCCCAACGCGGCTGGACTTCCTCGCGTGGCGAGCGGAGCGCCATCGCCGCCGCGAGCCACTCGAGCGCCGCCGGGAGTCCTCCCCCCGCTTCGAACCACTGACGGGTCGCTCGGGCGCGCTCGTCGCGATCGCCCCCCTCGCGCGCGATGCGCACTTCTTCCGCGGCGGCGAGCGTGAGCCCTCCTGGCCCGCGCGTGGCAATGCGGGCGATGGCCTCGCGAGCGGCCGACCGGTCCGCGGAGCCGAGGGACCACGAAAGGCGCGCGAGCGCGGCTGCGACCCCCAAGGTCCCGTCGGGCGCGCGGCCAATCGCCGCGAGCGCGGCCGCCGCAGCGTCCGGGTCTCCGCCGCCGACCTCGGTGGCGAAGCGTTCGAGGGCCAGTACCCGCACGTCCGCTGCGCCGCCGGCTGCTGCCAGCTGGGTCGCAATCCGGCGCGACTCGATCGAATCGACGTCGACGCCGCGCGCCGCCCAGGCGAGCGCCATCTTCGCGGCTTCCGGGGCGCCGGGGATCGCCGCTTCGAGCTCCTCGAGCGCTCGGCGGCGATCTCCGCTTCGCCATCGCTCGAAGGCCCCTTCGAAGCGGAGGGCTGTCGAGAGCTCGCTGTCGAGGCTTGCCCCAGCGGCGGCCGCCGCCACGTTTGCAGCCGCGCCATGGTCTCCCGCGGCGCGGTCGAGATCCCCGAGCATCGACGTGACGAGAACGTCGGCCGGATCGCGTTCGGCGAGCTCGCGCAGCTGGCGCCGCGCGGCCGGCATGTCGCGGGCGGCGTGCGCGCGAATCGCAGCGATGAGCGCCAGGCCACGCGCGAGCTCGGGATCCTTCTCGAGCGCCGCGAGCTCTTCGACCGCGGCGCGTGCCCGCGCGCCCCCGCCCGGGGCGCCCGCGCCTGCGCGAGGCAGAAACGCCTCCAGAGCACGCCCGAGCCATCCGCCTTTCGGCGCGCCCGTCATCTCGCGGAGCGCCTTCGCTTCGCCGTCCGCGTCGCCACGGGCGTGGCGCAGGCGCACGAGCTCGACATAGAGCGACACGAGCTCGCGGTCGTCCCCTCCCGCCGCCACTAGCCTCTTGGTGGACTCCTCGTACCAGGCAGGGTCGTCCGAGATGCTGGCGAGTGCACGGGAAAGGCGCGCCGTGATCGACGGTGCGACGCCGCATAGGGCGGATTGGCTCAGCGCTGCCTTTGCGCCTGCGACGTCCTTCGCGTGAACTGCCCAAACGAACGCGGCGAGCAGGAAAGCACGGCCGCGCGCCTCGTCGGTCGTGAATTGGTCGGCGACCGCCTCGAGCTGTGCCGCGAACGCAGCGGGGTCATTGCCGTCTGCGAGCATGTCGAGCTGAAGCGCTCGCGCGGGCAGGCACCCGGGGTCGCTGCCGATCGCGCGCGACAGCGCTTCGAACGCCCGAGGCGCGTCGCCCTGCGAAGCGGCTTGCTCGGCCACCCGCATGGCCAGGGCCGCGGCGAGCCCGCCGTCTTTTTCGTGCGAAAGCCGTCTCTCGGCCAGCTGGGCGGCGAGCGCGGTGTCGCCGGTTTGCTCGGCGAGGCGAATGCGAGCGTTGATGACGGCTGCCTCCGATAGACGCGCGCCATCGCCTTCGGCGCCTCCCACGAACGCGATGGCGTGATCGAGCGTTGCCGCCGCGCGATCGGTCTGTCCCAGCCGCCGGCGGGCCTCCGCCGCGCGCAGCCATCCGTCGATCAGCCGTGACGTCTGGCGCGCCCACTGCGGTACGCCGAGGGCATCTCCGCGCGCGACGTCGATCACCGCTTGCTCGATCAGCCCGGCCGCCGCCTCGAGCGCGTCGGCGTGGGACTCGGCCCGTGCACGCGCCACGTCGCCATCCGAGCCGCCCGGGGGCTCCTGCGTGACGTCCTCGAGCAACGCCGTCGCCGCCCAGGTCGCCGGCGAGGCGAGCGACCGAGCCTCTTCGAGGAGCGAGATGGCTTCTTCGGTGCGTGCCGACGCAGCCGCGATACGCGCCCGGTCCAAGAGAAGGAGCGCGTGCCAAACCGGCTGCGCCGCGAACTTCGAGCGTTCGCCCAGCGCTGTTTCCCGGATCGCGATGTCGCCGGTTCGCGCCGCGAGCACTTCGAGCGCCAGCCAGGCGCTCGCGCGCTCCGCCGCGGGCGCACCCTCCACGGTCGTCGCCTCCAGGGTGCTGCTCTTCGCCGCCGTGAGGTCGTCCGAGACGTCGGCCTGGTAGGAGGCACGCATCAAAAGCGCGCGCACCTTCTCCTCCGGCGACGCCGCCACCCGCACGAGGGCGTCGACCAGCTTGCCGAGGTTCTTGAGACTGCGACGCTTCTCGAGCAGGCGCACGAGCCCCTCGAGCGGCTCGCGAAAGGATTGGTCCGCGTTGTACGAAGCCAGGTAATCGCGGGCCGCCGAGGGCTCGTCGCCCGACTGCTCCTCGATGTTGGCCAGCTCCATGAGCAGGCGCGATTGCCGAGCGCGATCCGGGGTCGCTGCGAGCTCCGCGCGAAGGCGCTGCGTCATCTCCTGGACGACGAGGGGTGCCTCCGCCGTCGCCGCGGGTGGGTGGTGCGACGGAGTAGCCGTCAGCGGCTCCGACGGCGGGCTGAGCGTGGGCGTGTGGGACATGCGCGGAGTCGACGCGGACGACCGCTTTTCGCCTTCGACCCGAAGGGTAACGCAGTCAGCGCCGCCGGGGCATGACAAATTGAACGGCGGAACGTCCCTCGAACGACTGGACGGACGTTACAGGACCTGCCCGAGCTTCTCCTGGACCTTCGACTCGATCGTTCCTTTCATGACGCGAAGGAGCAGCGGTAGGTCGATCTGCACACGTACCTCCTCGTCGGACACGTCGACGGATCCCTTCGTTCCCTTCGCCGCACCCTTTGGCGCCTCGAAGAGAATCCGGTCTCCCTCCCAGCGCCAATCGAGATCGAATCGGCTCTGCATGGCCTTTGCGAGGCTCTCGGCGCGCTTTCTCGCCTCTTCTTTCGGCAGCGCGTGGGTGCGTCGGACATCGATGGTGGACATACCTTTCCCTTTACTCGAGCCTCTTGACGATCCAATAGCCCCGCGGCGTATCGATGGGGCCGCCAACGGCGTTGACCGCCGCCGTGAAGAGCACGTACTCCGGCGCCGGCTCGAGAATCCCGAGCTTGACTTGCCCGACGTCGTCCGCGGATCCGGGGTCCCCTTGCTGCACCGCCGTGTGAAAATCCTGCTGGGCCGTCACGAACAGCCTGTCAGACAGAACCATCGCGTCGGCCTTCGAGCGTGCGGCGACGTGCCCACCCCCAGGGCTCGACTGCGCGCCAGCATACGAGACGAGCACGACCCCGAAGCGAATTTGGCGGGGCACGGCCATCGGCAGCGGGGGAACCGGAGCCCCGCCCGGCAACGTCATCCCGACGCTTCCGTCGGCAGGGGAGTTGGCGACGAGCAAATCCGAGATCAACAGCGGTTCACCGGAATCGCTCGGCGCGTGTGCGTCGCCGTAGGCAGCCATCAGCGCGTCGGCGTCGCCCGCGTCCGACGCTGCGTAGAACCTGGGGCTCCGTCCGATCGGCTCGGGCGGGTGGAAGTTATGCACGACAATCCAGACGGCCAGCCCAACGACCGCGAGGCCGACGAGCACGGTGACCCAGCGCTGCATGGCCGGACGCTACTTGGCCTCGCCGGGCTTCGCGATGCCAGCCTCGGGCTCCTTGCGCGGGCCCTCGTCCGCTTGCGGAACCTCGTCGTCGGGAGGCGGTGCGGGTGGGCCGTACTCTTCGTACGGTCGCATCGTTGCCGCAGGCGGGTCGCCGTAGAGCTCGAGCTGCGCGGCCAGCCAGTTCTCGCGCGCGATCAGCACTTCACGCAGCGCACGCGCCTCGCCCAGGGCAGCATCCGCTCCCTTCGCGTCCGCGGCGACGATGGGGACGCTACCAAGCTTGCCGAGCTGCTCCTCTACGTCGGCCAGGTCCCTTCGGAGGAGGACCGGGTCGAGGGTTTCGCGTTCGGCGTACTCGTCGGTCAGCATGATCAGCCGGTCTGGGCCGGCCTCGGCGAAGCCGCCGCCCACTGCGCAGCGCTTCGTTTCTCCCCCTTGCCGATAGGTGACAATCCCCGTGCGGAGCGCCGCCAAGAGCGGCAGGTGCCCCGGTAAAACACCAAACTCCCCAGCGACGCTCGGCGCGGTGACTTCGTCGACCATCGCGGAAAGCGCGCGCCCGCGCGGCGTCACGATTTCGAGCTGGATCTTGTCGGCCATGGGTTCGTCGCGCGAAAGGGACGGCAGACGTCAGTTCTTGCCCGTCAGCTTCTGCGCCTTCTCCTTGGCCTCTTCGATGTTTCCGACCATGTAGAAGGCCTGCTCCGGCAGCGCATCGAGCTTGCCGCTGGTGATCTGCTCGAAGCCTTCGATGGTCTCTTTGAGCGGCACGTACTTACCCGGCGCGCCGGTGAACTGCGACGCGACGAAGAATGGTTGCGACAGAAAGCGCTGGATCTTGCGGGCGCGGGCCACGACGAGCTTGTCGTCCTCGCTGAGCTCATCCATGCCGAGAATCGCGATGATGTCTTGCAGGTCCTTGTACTTCTGCAAAATGGCCTGAACCTGGCGCGCCACGTCGTAATGGCGCTGACCAATGACGCCGGGGTCGAGCAAAGTCGACGTGGAGTCGAGCGGGTCGACCGCCGGATAAATTCCGATTTCGGTGAGCGCGCGGTTCAGCACCGTGGTCGCGTCAAGGTGTGCGAAGGTCGTCGCCGGTGCGGGGTCGGTAAGGTCGTCGGCCGGCACGTAGATGGCCTGCACGCTCGTGATCGACCCCTTGTTCGTCGACGTGATGCGCTCTTGGAGCGCGCCCATCTCGGTCGACAGAGTCGGCTGGTATCCGACGGCGCTCGGAATTCGCCCGAGGAGCGCGGAGACCTCGGAACCCGCCTGCGTGAAGCGGAAGATGTTGTCGACGAAGAGGAGAACGTCCTGCTTCTCTTCGTCGCGGAAGTACTCGGCGACGGTCAGGGCGCTGAGCGCGACGCGTGCGCGGGCCCCCGGCGGCTCGTTCATCTGGCCGAAGATGAGCGCTGTCTTGCTGATGACCGGCTCCCCGCTCTGCAGCTTGGTTTCGCTCATCTCAATATAGAGGTCGTTGCCTTCCCGGGTGCGCTCGCCCACGCCCGCGAAGCAGCTCACCCCGCCGTGCGCCTTGGCGACGTTGTTGATGAGCTCTTGAATGAGTACGGTCTTGCCGACGCCTGCGCCGCCGAACAAGCCAATCTTGCCCCCCTTCCGGTACGGCGCGAGAAGGTCGATGACTTTGATGCCGGTCTCGAAGATTTCGATCTTCGTCGACTGCTCGACGAAGAGGGGGGGCGGCCGGTGGATGGGCGAGCGCATCCGGGCGCGCACGGGCGGGCCGTCGTCGACTGGGTCTCCGATGACGTTGAGAATGCGCCCCAGGCACTCGGGACCGACCGGCATCGCGATCGGAGCGCCGGTGTCGCGAACGACCATCCCGCGGACCAGACCGTCGGTCGTATCCATGGCGACCGCGCGCACTGTGTTTTCGCCGAGGTGCTGGGCGACTTCGAGCGTCAGGTTGTCTTTGACGTTCGAAATGCCCGGGTTGGTGAGTTTGAGCGCGTTCAGGATCTTCGGGAGCTTGCCGTCGGCAAATTCGACGTCGACGACCGGGCCGATCACCTGAAGCACTTTGCCGCCCCCTGCGGGAGAGCCGTTCGAGCCGAGGGAAGGCTGGGATGCGGGGGGGATTTGGGACTGAGACATGGGCGGGGCGCGTCTACCATGCGGTCACGGGCAGTTCAATGGGGCTCGGGCTCGGCGTTGAGGCGCCCGCGCGCGGCGGGGGAGAGGCAGCCGATCGACCCTATCGGACGGCCAGGATGTTGCGGCCTATGGAGTGACCGCGGGCAGGACGCCGCTCACCATTCGTTGGGCGGGGTAGTCGAACCCGACGAGCACGCAGACCGGATTCTGGCAGCTCTGCGGAGTCTCATCGGACGGTGCGCACGCGCACATCTGGGCGATGTACCGCCCCGCCGACGCGCAGCGCGGCGACACGCACGTCAGGGCCTGATCGCCGCACGTGCCAGGCAAGACGTACGTTCCGTCCCAGGTCTGCGTTTGGCCGGCCGTCGGGAGCTTCCACGTCAGCGCGCCGAGACTGAGCGACCAGGACATGGGACAAGAGCTGCAATCGCGACTCGTCGTATCCTCGGTCGGATTCAGGTCCAGGCTCGATTGCGCGTCGCAAGACAGGAGGGTGAGCCAATTCGCGGCCGGCGAGTTGGTGCCTCGCGTGTCGTTGAGCCACCACTCGACGCCGGGCTGGCCAGTCAGCTGAAAGGTCACGCTGCCGGGCCCGCATCCGGCTTCATCGTCCGGGGGATACGTCAGGTTTGGGCCGCATATCGAATACGGGTCGAATTCGTTGGCCCTGGCGTTGGCGTCTGGCCCTGCATCCCGCGTTGCAGATTCGACCGCGTTCGATGCGCTGCAGGCGCAGATCCCGGCACTGCCGAAAATGGGAGCGAGGATCCAGCCGTGCCGCGCGCGGAGGTCGGGGGCGCTCATGAGCGGAGAAGCCCCATGGGTGGAGTCACCGGAAGGCCCCCTCTCTTTCTACGGATGCGGCGACAGGGCCACGCCGCGGAAGAAGCTCTGGCCGCCGTTGGCGGCCGCGACGACCCGAGAGGTGCCACTCCACGGGCTGGACACACCGTCGTCGGTGAATACCGCGATTCGCGTGGGGACTTCCACGCTGGTCGCAATGAGGGTCGCCTGGTTCGGACCCGTCTTGATGCCAGTGAGACCGCGGAAGCCGACGGGCGCCCCGCCATCGGGCGCCGCGAGCTGGAGGCTGGCGGTCTGGGTCCACGTGCCTCCGGTCCCGAGACTCCAGCGCTGGATTCCCGTGGGGCCCGAGCCGACGGCCTGGGACTGCGCGACGTAAAGCGTGTCAGGCGCCGGGCCTGCCGTCGTCAGGGTGAGAAGAACGAACTGCCAGGGGCTGGCTACCCCGGTGGTGGTCAGCGGCAACCCGGCGAGCCCAGTGATCGCAGGCGTCCCGCCGTCCGGGAGACCCACACCAACCGTGAACACTTCACCCGCGTTCGTGTCGGCGCTGCCGTAGAGCTGACCGCCCGAAACTCCCAGGAGCCGGACCGGGACCGGGTTGAGCTGAACGCCGTCGACGACGCCGAAGGGAATGTACCATATGCCGCCCGTCGAGGCCGTGCCTCCGTCGATGGTCCCGCCGAGACCACCCACCCAGAAGGCACTCCCGTTCGCCGTCACCGAGCTGCGGACGCTGTTCAGGCTGAGGAACGCCTGACCGCCCCCGACCAACTGCGTCGATGTGTCGACGTTTCCTGACGAGTCGACGCGCGCGACGACAATCGCATCGGCCGAATTGGCGGGGTTCGACGTGCCGACGGCGGCGTTGTAACCGACCGCGGTCAGGTAGCGACCATCCTGCGAGCGCGAAAGACCCGCAATGAGCGCGATGCCCGGCATCGTGAATGAATCTTGGCCGGGTCCGGGTGGGGTGGTGGGCAGCAGAATCGGCGCTCCGACGATGCCTCCGTCGGAGACCAATCGCTGCTCGAGGTAGACGGGCGCGGCGGCCGTCGTGAGCGTTCCGGCGTCGCCGGTCCCGATACGCACGACGCTGAACGTGAACGGAACGCAGGCGCCCGCTCCGTTGCAGACATCGCCCGCACCGTCGCACGACGTGCCCTCGGGCGTGGCTAGCAGCCCGCAAGCGCCGGCCGTGCACGTCCGAGCCAGGCAAGCCGTGTCTTGGCCGGGGCAATCGGTCGGAGCCGCGCAAGCCGGTTCGCAGTTGATCAGCGCCGAGAGCGAAGTGAATGCCACGCCCGCGCACGCGCCGCTGTCGGGCAAGCCGATGGTGGCCGTGACCGTCACTTGGGTGTTCGGGGTCGAGCAAAGAAACTGCGGAGCCTGGAGCGTGGCGCCGGTGCCGCCGTCGAGGGGGTTGACGAACGAGCCTCCCGTCGCGGGGCTCACCGTCCACTGGACCGGCGAAGGGGTGGTCATCGCCACGCCGAGCTGCGAGGACTGACCGGGCGCCAGCTCGGCGGGGCTCGCATTGAGAGACGTGATGCCCGGACACTGAATCGGGGGCTGCTGGACCAACGTGACGCTCGCGTCGACCTCGACCGACCCGGTCGTGACGTTCGCGGCGGTCGAGGAGTCGGGCGACGAAGTGCAGGTGACCACCAAGGTCACTTGCGTCACTCCACCCTTGGTCACTGCGAACGACGACGACGTTCCGCCCGCGCAGACGTCGCCGTTGGAATCCGCGCCCGTGACGCCGAGGGAATAGCCCGTTCCCGCCAGGATTCCGCCGGCCACCCACTCCACCGATTGGGCGTCGCCGATCTGTGCGATGCCCGAGTAGCTGTTCGCGCCATTGGTGATCGTCCAATTGAGCGACGTCAGCGACAGGCCGGGGCCGATTAGCAGACTGGCGCCCACCCTTCCCGTGTCGACTTGGCCGGTGGGAAGGCCCGTGTTGCCGACGTTGGTCGTTCCGCCTTGGCTTTCGGGCGTGGGCTCCGAAATTCGTTGGCTCGAGCACGCGGCGAAGGTGGCGCCCGCCATGACGACGGCCAAAAGGACTGCTTTTCCGGTCCGCGTCATGAACGTATCCCTTGTCGGAGACTGCCCGTGCCCTTGCGCACGGCAGAGCCCGAGGTGGGGTAGCACGCGAGCCCGTGGCGACTCCGCGAACTCGCCGCGACATTTGCAGCGTCGGGCCGTCGCACGAGCCTGACGTTGCAGTGAGACGGGAAACGGCTTTCCACGCTATTGGATTGGCACACGTGATTCACCCCCTCGACCCCACCCATGCCCTCCGCGCGTGACGTTCTCGGGCCCGGCTCGTCGCTGTCGCGCGCGCTCGCCGGCTGGGAGCTTCGCGACGGGCAGCTTGCGATGGCCGAGGCGGTCGAGCGCGCGCTCGTGCAGGAGCGCCACCTTTTCGTCGAGGCGGGCACGGGCACCGGCAAAACGCTCGCGTACCTCGTGCCGGCCATTCTCAGCGGGCGCAAGATCATCGTCTCGACGGCGACCCGAGCGCTCCAGGAGCAAATCTTCAGCAACGACCTTCCGCTCGTTGCCGAGGCGCTGGGCGCGCATGGCGTGCGCTTTCGCGCGTCTCTGATGAAGGGGCTCGCCAACTATCTGTGCCGGCGTCGCTACGAGGAGGCCCGCACCAGCGGCGACCACGCCGGCGACCGGAACTTCGCCCGCATCGTCGACTGGTTGGAACGCACCGAGACAGGCGACCGCGCCGAGCTCGCCGACCTCGCAGACGACGCGAGCGCTTGGCGCGAAGTCGCGTCGTCCAGTGAGACCAGAATCGGCTCGGGCTGCGACCACTTCGAGCGGTGCTTCGTGACGCGTATGCGTCGCGAGGCGGAAGACGCGCAGATCATCGTGGTCAACCACCACTTGTTTCTTGCGGACCTCGCCCTTCGCACCGGTCCGCGTGGCGCTCACGCGAGCGTTCTTCCCGCGTACGACGCAGTCGTGTTCGACGAGGCGCACCAAATCGAAGATGTCGCCACCGACTTCTTCGGCGTCCGGATCTCGAGCGCGCGTGTCGAGTCGCTCGCCCGTGACGCCGAGCGATCTTTCGCGGGGGTCAACGCGCTCGAGGCCCTCAAGAATGGACCGGTTCGCAGCACGCTCGATGGGATGCGGGAGTCGGGGCGTGCATTCTTCGCGACGCTCGCTCAAGGAGCGCTCCCCGGGGACGCTCGACGGATCCTCTCGGCGGTCTCGGACGCTCTGCGCGCTGCGCATGGCGCGCTGGATCTGCGCCTCGAAGCGCTGGAGGCGATCACGCGCGCGCGCCGCGAGGAGCCGCTGCTGCTCATCGCGCGCCGCACGACCGACCTGCGCGACGACCTGCGGGGGGTGCTCGCGGGAGTCCAGGCGACCGATGACGGCGAGATCTCCGACGTCGTCCGATGGATCGATGTGCGCCCGCGGAGCGTGTCGCTCGGGGCCAGCCCGGTGGACGTGGGAGCTACGCTGCGCGCGCGCCTTTTCGATCGCGTTCCCACGGTCATCGCCACAAGCGCGACGCTGGCCACGGCCAACCGCTTTCACTTCGCCAAGGCGCGCCTCGGTGCGCCGCCGGACGCCGACGAGCTCGTCGTCGCGTCTCCGTTCGACTTCGCCTCCCGCGCAGCGCTCTACATCGCCGGCGATCTGCCGGACCCTGCCGATCCCGCGTTCGACCAGGCCGCCGTCGATCGAATCACCGAGCTCTTGGCGATGACCGGCGGCGGCGCGTTCATCCTCTGCACGTCGGTTCGCGCGATGACGTCGATACACCGGCGTCTCGCCGGCCGGATCGATCTGCCGTTGCTCGTTCAGGGAGAGCGTCCCAAACACGTGCTCCTGTCGCGCTTTCGATCGAGCGGTCGCGCGGTGCTCGTTGCCACCATGAGCTTTTGGGAGGGCGTCGACGTGCCCGGCTGGGCCCTCCGCTTGGTGGTCCTCGACAAGATTCCCTTCGCGCCGCCGAACGACCCCGTCGTCGCGGCCCGCTGTGCGCGCATCGACCGCGAAGGGGGCAGCGGTTTCGCGCAATACTCGGTGCCGGCCGCGGCGATGACGCTGAAGCAAGGCTTCGGGCGTCTGATTCGCTCGCAGCGCGATGCGGGGATCGTCGCCATCCTGGACCGGCGCATCACGCGCCGCGGCTACGGGCGCATGCTCCTTGCCAGCTTGCCTCCCGCCCGGCGAGTAGGGGACTTGGCCGAGCTCGCGGCGTTCTGGCGCGGCGTTGCTTCGGAGATGGATCCCGCGGTGGCCCCCACCACCCCCGCCGTCGACACCCCGGGTGAGGCGTGGTAAACGCGGGCCGCTATGACCGAAATCAACGCCGTCTTCGCGCGCTCGATCCTCGACTCGCGCGGCAACCCCACTGTCGAAGTAGAAGTCCAGACCGACTCCGGTCACGGACGGGCCGCCGTCCCGAGCGGAGCGTCCACCGGCGAGCACGAAGCGCTCGAGCTTCGCGACAACGACAAGAAGCGCTGGATGGGCAAGGGGGTCGACAAGGCCGTCGACAACGTCAATACGACGCTCGGACCGTCGATCCTCGGTCTGGACTCCCTCGATCAAAGCGCCGTCGATCGCGTGCTTCTCGAAGCGGACGGCACTCCCAACAAAGGCAAGCTGGGTGCGAACGCCATTCTCGGCGTGTCGATGGCCGTCGCGCGTGCGGCTGCGGATTCGGTGGATCTGCCACTCTGGCGATACCTCGGCGGCGTGCAAGCGCGTGTCCTGCCGACGCCGCTGATGAACATCGTGAACGGCGGCGTACACGCCGACAGTGGCCTCGAGATTCAGGAGTTCATGGTGGTACCGGCAGGGATCGGCTCCTTCGGCGAGGCGCTCCGCGCCGGGACCGAGATCTTCCACACGCTCAAGAAGCTCTTGAAGGACAAGGGGTATACGGTAGCGGTCGGGGACGAAGGGGGCTTCGCGCCGAAGCTCAGCTCGAACGAGGAGGCCGTTCAATTCGTGGTCCGCGCGATCGAAGAGGCCGGGTACAAGCCGGGCAAAGACGTATTCGTCGCTCTCGACTGCGCCGCGAGTGAATTTTACGACAAGAAGACTTCGAAGTACACGTTCGACAAGAAAAGCATCACGCGCGAAGAGCTCGTCGGTATCTACGAACACCTCTCCACGAAGTATCCGATCATCTCGATCGAGGACGGATGCGCCGAGGACGATTGGGACGGCTGGAAGCTTCTTACGCAGCGCGTAGGCAGCCGTATTCAGCTGGTTGGAGACGACTTGTTCGTCACCAATGTCGAGCGCCTGCGCCGCGGTATCGAGAGTGGAACGGCAAACGCAATCCTCATCAAGCTAAACCAGATCGGCTCGCTCAGCGAGACCCTCGACTGCATCCGCGTCGCCACCGAGAATGGGTATCGCTCGATCATCAGCCATCGGTCCGGCGAAACGGAAGACGCGTTCATCGCCGACTTGGCGGTGGGGACCAACGCCGGACAGATCAAGACGGGCAGCCTGTCGAGGTCTGACCGCGTGGCCAAGTACAACCAACTCTTGCGTATCGGGTCGGAGCTCGGCGGGGCCGCCAGCTACGCCGGGAAGAGCCCGTTTGCGCGAAGATGATTGTTGGTGCACGCTCCCTCTTCGTAGAGGTGTGAGCTCATGGCTAAGTCGAAGGTCGCGGTTCTGAAGTGCAAACCGGAGACGGTGCTTGCCGACGTCGAGCGACTCTGCGAGCTCGCGGGGATGAAGCAGGCCCTGTCTCCCGGTCGCACGACGATCTTGAAAGACAATATATCGTGGCACTACCCGTTTCCGAGCGCGAATACGACGCCCTGGCAAATGGAGGGAACGATCCAGGCGCTCCGCGGCTCCGGCTACGCGGACATAACGTGCGTCCAAAACAAGACCGTGGTGACGAATGCGTTCAAGGGGGAGGACCTGAATCACTATCTACCTCTCTTCAAGAAATACGGCGTTCCGGTCCTATATAACTTCAAAGACGCCGACATGAAGTGGGCGGTCTACCGACCCAAGGCGCGGATGCACGTTCTCAATCGCGTCTTCCCCGAGGGGATCCAAATCCCAGACTATTTCTTCGGCAAGAACATCGTCCACCTGCCGACGGTCAAGTGCCACATCTACACCACCACGACCGGGGCAATGAAGAACGCGTTCGGCGGGCTTCTCGCCACCAAGCGCCATTACACGCATACGTGGATCCACCGCACGCTCGTCGACCTTCTGGCCATCCAGAAGGAAATCCACGCCGGCCTCTTTGCAATCATGGACGGGACGACCGCCGGCAACGGCCCAGGGCCGCGGACGATGATCCCTGTGGTGAAGGACTACATGCTCGCGAGCGCGGATCAGGTGGCGATCGACGCGGTGGCCGCCAAGATGATGGGTTTCGATCCGATGACGATCGAGTACATCAAAGTCGCTCATGACGACGGGCTCGGCGTCGGTGACCCGCGCGACATCGAGATCGTTGGCGACGACATCGGCGGCGAAAACTGGGGCTTTTACGTCGGGGACAACCTCGCGAGCCACGCCGGCGACATGCTCTGGTTCGGGCCGCTGAAGAGTCTCCAGAAGGTGCTGTTCCACACGCCGCTCGTGAACGCGTTCATTTTCGCGAGCGAGGCCTATCACGATTATTACCGCTGGCCGCTCAAAGACCGGCACACGTTCGAGACGTGGAAGAAGGAGACCGCGTGGGGGCGCCTCTTCGAGGCCTACGGGCGCGGCGAGAGTGATCGGATTGCGCGGCCACGCGGAGCGGGGACGAACGGGGCGCGCGTCGAAGCCTCCGCCGAATGAGGCGGGGGCCACGAAGACTCTGCGTTCGCATGGGCGTGAACGAGCACTGCGTTTCTGCTAACACTTTGAGTCGTGAAGCGAGCTCTGGTTACTGGCGTGACCGGCCAAGATGGGTCGTACCTGTGCGAGCTGCTACTCGCGAAGGGCTACGAGGTTCACGGCATCGTTCGCCGCGCGAGCACGTTCAACACGGAGCGGATCGACCACCTGTACCGCGACCCGCATGACGCAGAGGTGCGCCTCTTCTTGCATCATGGTGACCTCGCCGACGGCACGAGCTTGCGCCGCATCCTCGAAAAGGTGCTCCCCGACGAGGTCTACAACCTTGGCGCGCAGTCGCACGTTCGTGTCTCGTTCGACCAACCCGAATACACGGCTGATGCGGTCGCCACGGGGACGCTGCGCCTGCTCGAAGCCGTCCGCGACTACACCGCCCGTTCCAGCCATGGCGTCCGTTTCTATCAGGCCAGCTCATCGGAGATGTTCGGCGCCGCCCCGCCGCCGCAAAAGGAGTCGACGCCGTTTCACCCGCGCAGTCCGTACGCCGTAAGCAAAGTCGCGGCCCATTGGTACGCATTGAACTATCGCGAGGCTTACGGCACCTTCATTTCGAGCGGGATTCTCTTCAATCATGAATCGCCGCGACGGGGTGAAACCTTCGTTTCGCGCAAGGTCACGCGCGCGGTTGCCCGGATCAAGCTCGGGCTCCAAGACAAGCTCTTTCTGGGCAATCTGGACGCGCGACGCGATTGGGGTTTTGCAGGCGACTATGTCGAAGCGATGTGGCTCATGTTGCAACAGGAACGGCCGGACGATTACGTCGTCGCTACGGGCGAATCGCATTCGGTGCGGGAGCTGGCGGAGACCGCATTCGGCCATGTGGGACTCGACTGGAACGAACACGTGAAGGTCGATCCCCGGTACTTTCGTCCTTCCGAGGTCGACCACCTGTGCGGCGACGCGACCAAGGCGCGAACGAAGCTCGGATGGTCGCCACGAGTGGGGTTCGTCAGCCTCGTCAAGATGATGGTGGATCACGATCTCGAGCTTGCGCGACAAGAGGAGACCCTGCGAGCCGCCGGCCACGTGCCTCTCTCGCGACAGGGCGGTGAATGAACAAGGGCGACCGAATTTTCGTCGCGGGGCATCGGGGCTTGGTGGGCTCCGCGATCGTGCGGAAGCTCCGCGCCGACGGCTACGAGAACCTTGTCTTGAGCGCACATGGTGAGCTCGACTTGCGGCGCCAGGAGGCGGTCGAGCGCTTCTTCGCGGCGGAACGCCCCGACTACGTGTTCATGGCAGCGGCGCGGGTCGGTGGAATCCTCGCGAACAATCGATTTCGGGGAGACTTCATTCGCGACAATCTTCTCATCCAGACGAACGTGATCGACGCGGCGTATAGGCACGGGGCGAGGAAGCTTCTTTTTCTCGGCTCGTCGTGCATCTACCCGAAGCTCGCGCCCCAGCCGATCAAGGAAGAATACCTGCTTTCCGGCCCTCTCGAGCCGACCAACCAGCCGTACGCGATCGCCAAGATCGCGGGCGTGGAGATGGTCAGTGCGTATCGCGATCAGTACGGGTTTCACGGTATCAGCGTGATGCCGACGAATCTGTACGGGCCGAACGACAACTTCGATCCGCAGACGTCGCACGCGCTTGCGGCGCTGATTCGTCGCTTTTGTGAGGCCGAGCGAGCGAAGGCGCCCGAGGTCGTGGTCTGGGGCACGGGCGTTACGCGGCGCGAGTACCTTCACGTGGACGACTTGGCCGACGCCTGTGCCTTCCTGATGCGCGAGTACGACCAGCGCGAGCTACTGAACGTCGGCGTCGGCGAGGACCTCACGATCCGCGAGCTGGCCGAGCTGGTCGGTGACGTCGTCGGATACCGCGGAGCGATTCGCCTCGACCCGAGCAAGCCCGAAGGCACGCCGCGCAAGCTCCTCGACGTCTCCCGTATTCATGCCCTGGGGTGGCGGGCGCGGATTCCCCTCCGCGACGGCATCGCCGCGACATACCGATGGTACGCCGAGCACACTCCGGCGTGAATCACGGGTCTCGTTCGAGCGCGTCGAGCAGCGGGTTGACGTAGTCTTTGGCCCGATCGACGACCCCCGTGAAGCCTTTGCCGCCGGTTCGTGTGCGCTTGACGTCGGCGAACGCGCCGCGCGCGATGGCCTCCCAAATCGACTCTCGCTCCACCTCCTCCAACAAAGTGAGTGCCTCGTCCAGCACGGCGATTGCGCGCCGAGCCACGATCCCGTCGGGTTTGAACTCGATCTCGTCACCGAGGTGCTTGCATGCCCCGAACACGTATCGGGTCGCTTTGAGAGAAAGGTAGCGGTCCATCAGAAGGGGATTGTGGATGGCCTCGCTGAACATCCCGAGAAGCTCGATGGTCTGCTTGGTGGTAATCCCCACGACGTCGAACATTGCGTCGTGGACGTGGGCGAAAAATATGTCGCCCGTTTTGTGCTTCGTCGGCGGCATCCACTTGATCGGATGGCGGTCGAAGATCTGCCGAACGAGCTGCGCTTGAGCAAGCTCGAGCAAGAACGAGTCCTCCAGCCACGGGTCGATTTCGTAGGCGTGCCCCAGGCCCATTTGGCCTTCTCGCAGCCCGGCCTTGCGCGACAGCGCTTCGTTGATGAACTGGCTGGCGAGAACCGTATGAGCTTTCTCCACGGCGTCCGCCGTCGTCAGGTAGTTGTCTTCCCCCGTATTGATGACGATCCCCGCTCGCGCGATGAACCGTCGCGATACGTATTGGTCGACGAAAGTGCGGCACATGTTGATGTCGCGAAACAAGATGCCGTACATGGCGTCGTTGAGGAGCATGTCGAGACGTTCGACGGCGGCCATCCAGGCGATTTCGGTCATGCAAAGCCCCGACGAATAGTTCGTCTGTTGAATGTAACGCCCGTGCGCCGCCGTCGCCTCGTCGAGGGCGCGACGGATGATTCGGAAGTTCTCTTGGGTGGCGAAGGTGCCTCCGTATCCCTCGGTCGTCGCCCCGTGCGGGACGTAGTCGAGAAGCGACTGCGCTGTCGCGCGAATGACGGCCACGATGTCTGCCCCAGCGTACGCGACCGCCTTGGCTTGCACGGCATCGTCGTGGATGTTGCCGGTTGCGACGATGACGTACTTGTGTGGCGTCGGGCCGGGAGGAAGGCGACTCTTCAACGCATCGCGTTCCGCCCGTGCCCGGTCGATTCGAGCGAGCGCAGCGTCCGTGTGCTCGCGCAGCACGGCGCGGACGACTTCCGCGTCCGGTCCACCTGTGCCCGGGTCGAGGTCCGGGGCGAACGCTAGGCGCTCTGCCGCGTCTTGGACACTGGCCGCGCCCGCGCGGAGCGCCCGCCCGAGGAAGAAGGCGATTCCTCGGCCGAGAAGGCCGGCGTCCCGGTAGCGGTCGACAGCCACGTTGACGAGTGGGACGCCCTGGTCGTCGATGCCTTCCGCGCCGTATGCGCGAAGGATGGTCCGCTCGACGCCGACCGTCGTGTGCGCGTCGATGTAGCGCTGCACGTCCCCGCTGATCTCGGCAGCGAGCTCGCGGCATCGCGCGACTTTGGCGCCGTCAACCGGAACCGTGGCCATCAGACGGCAATCTAGCCGCCCTACGGGAAGGCGGGGAGAGGGATCGACACGGACCGCCGCGGCGGCCGTTCGGCACGCCCGGCCCGGCATTCCCGCATGGTACCGTCGCGTCTCGCATGACCTTGCGCCCAAGCCACGCGCTCGCGGAGCGAACTGTCGATGAGCTCGCGATCATTGATGAGCCATCGTTTCGGCCGATCGCGGTTTACGCGGACCTGAAAGAGATTCTACGCCGAGACAACTATGTGTTTCGAGTCCTCTCCGACCGATCCGCGGCGCGCTGGGATCGAGCCCTCTTCTTGAACCTCACCTACTGGGACGTTGGCGCGGGCGACGTTCTCGACGACCAGCGCGTCGCAGCGGATGTGGTGGCGCATGCAGCCTGGCATCACCTCGCTGCCATCGCGCTTCCGGCCAGGTCCCAGTCCGTAGAGGCTCTTTTTTTAGGGGAGTCGATCGCCAGCGCGTTCGACATCTATCTGGTCGGCCGGCTTCTCGGTCGTGCTCGACGTTCGTCGTTCCTCGAGACGCAGGTGCCCGCGATGGCCGAGTCGGCGAAAGCGGCGGGTCTCGGCGCGCGCGCCTTCGAGGCCCTGCTCCGAGGGGTCGCGGCCGATCCGGAGGGGTCTTTCGGGCAGCTGCGCCAGTTGCTCTACGACGCGACGTGCGCGCTCGTCGCTTGCCGCGACGCCACCGAGGCGATAAACGCGCTCGCCCGATTCGAGGCACATCGTTTCGGGCCGCTGCTCCATCACTATGAGCTATCCAATTGGGTCCTCTACGCGCGCGCCCACGCCAGAGGCGGGATCAAGGACGTGCACGCCCGAGCCATCGCTGGCGCCCTCGCGCGCCATCCGTCGCCCCTCACGTGGCTCACGTCGCAATGGGTCGCGCCGAGACTTGCCGCCTCCGTCGGCGCGCAGCATGAAGGGGAGCCGGCCGGCTCGGCCCCAGCGAATCGTGTTAGGAGGGCGGCGTCTTTCGGTCGGGACCGAGCGAGGCCGCCGCCCGGCGGAAAGACGCCGCCCCACTAGGGGTAGCCCTGCAGGCGCGTCGCCCTCGCTGCAAGCTTGGCCCTGGCCTTGTGTATTCTCGCCCAGACCGTGTTGAGAGGAACGTTTTGAAGCCGAGCGATCTCCTCCCCACTGTAGCCCTCGATTTCGAACAGGACGAAGGCCACTCGCTGATGCTCCGGTAGCTTTGTCAAGAGACGGCCGAGTATTTCGACGTTCTGCTTGTTGCGCAACAGCGCTTCGGGCCCGGCCGACGGGCTGACGATTGAGTCTTCGATTGGCGAATTGCCGAGAAACAGGCGAAACCATCGAAGTCGCCGAAAGTCGCGAACGCGATGCCGCGTGATTTGGAAGAGCCATCCGCTGAGGTTGTTCCCGTCGAACTCGGGAAGACGGCGATGAACGATGAGAAAGACGTCCTGCAGCAAGTCCTCCCGCTCTGCGTCTGGAGCGCCGAGTGCCCGAATCCACCGGCCCACTTCATCGAAGAACCTTCGGTAAATCTCATCGAAACGCACGGCCAGAGCGAGGTCGGAGCCCACCGGCCCCTGCCACTTCTCGGCAATCGCTTCGCCGTCTTTCCGGTAAAACGGCGGTGTGGGCGGAACATGCCGCGGAATGCGCGGTTGCACGGCTCCAATCTAGCGCCCTGGACGCAGAATGTATCACTCTGGACATTTACAGGTTGAGTTTGAGGGCGAGAGCAAAAATTCAGCGACGTGCAATGAGCATCGCGCGTCCTCTGACCGGCGACGCCAGGCGCCGCTGGACGAGCGCTAGGCTCGCAGAGTTTGTCCTGGCGGCTGCACCTGTCGCCCACTGGTGATCCCCCCCGCTTCGGATCACGACAGGATGGCGCTCATTCGGGTGAGGCAATAACTTTGTGATCGCATCGGACACCGCCCGCCAAAGTCAGCCGCCACATTGCCCGGTCAAACGCATGTTCCCTGTTCCGTCCATCGATTGGGGCAAGTTCGGATCGTCGGGACCCCTTTCCATACCAGAGACACCGGTGCACCGGCGTGACTCTGGTCGGAGGATCCGATGGCGAGCTCAGAGTGGTCCAGAAGGCGTTTCATCAAGACGGCCGGCGTGTCGGTCACGCTGCCGATGCTGCCATCCCTGATGTGGTCGAAGCGGGCCGGTGCGGCCGCGACGTGTACCCCAGTCCAGCGATTGGTGACGTACATGTTTCCGAACGGGCACCACCTGGTGGAGCATATCCCAGCAACAACGGGCGTTGGGGCGGCGTGGACGCTTCCGAACATGCTGGTGCCTATGCAGGCCAACAAGCCCGACCTGCTCTTTGTCAGCGGTCTCGAGAACCAGCAACGCCGGCGTGAGCTTGGCGATCACTCGATCGGCTGCGGCTCGCTCTTCACGGCGCGCAAGCCCACCAAGCTGCAGCAGATCACCAACTCGTCGGTGGACCAGATCGTGGCCGACCAGATTGGCTCCTGCACGACGCTTCCGTCGATGCAGCTCGGCACGCACAACATCGCCGGGGCTGACCAGTTCGGCACGTATTACACGAGGAACATCTCGTGGCGCGGTCTCTCGGTGAAGAACGCTGACGGCACGATGTCGTTTCCACAGGGCGCCGCCACTCCGCTCGGAAAGACCATCGATCCGTTGCTGGCGTTCAATTCCATGTTCCAGGGCTACAGCCCGGGTGCGAGCACGGCCAGTGCTACGACGCGGCTCGCTTTGAGGCAGAGCGTGCTTGACGCGGTGGTCCCGCACGGGACGGCCCTTCGCGCGCAGCTGAATCCGGCCGACCAGGTCAAGCTCGACGAGCTCCTCACGGGCATCCGTCAACTGGAGACCGAACTCCAGACGCAGGCAGCCCACCCCGTGAGCTGCACGCCGCCGGCCATGCCGGGCACGACCCTCGGCACCGACAATAGCCAGTTCCCCCAGTTCCTGGCCTACATGCACACGCTGATGACGCTTGCGCTGCAGTGCGACATTACGCGCGTCATCTCGTTCATGATGGGTGACGCCCAGAATCAGCGAGACCTCTCGTTCATCTCGGGCATCGCGGCGCTCGGCGGTGAGGCGACCGACCACACGATCTCCCACAACATGGACGCGGGAGAGCGGCTCGTGAAGTACCGGCTCGCCGTCCTCTGGAAGATGACTCAAATCGCCAGCTTCTTGACGATGCTGAAAACGACCATGGATGTGAACGGGCAGCCGCTCCTGGCCAATACGCTCGTCCTCATCAGCAGCGACCTGTCCGACGGCAACGCGCACAACCACGACGACTATCCGATGCTCGTGGCCGGTCAGCTGGGTGGGCTCGTCGCAACCGACCGTCACGTGCGGTACACGCCCGACCCGAACAAGATTTACACGAACGACAAGACGTTCGGCGACTTCTACATCACGCTCCTCAGCCTGTATGGCGTGAAAGTGACCGCATTCGGCGATGACGGAAAGGACGCGATCACATGGAATCTCGCATCATCAACCTGAGGACCGTGCATCACGCAAATGGGACGGCTTCTAGCGACGACGGAAAGGGTGCGATCCAATGGAATCGCTAAGAACGATGAAGGCGGCCGCGTGCGTGACACTGTTCGTCGCGCTCTCCTGCACCGGCAAGATCGGCGAGGTCGGCAAGGGCACGGGGGTAGCTGGCAAGGGTGCCGTGGCGACAGGCACTTCCGGCAGCGGGGCGGGTAGTGCGCCTGGCGGTGGCGCCGGCACACCGACCGCGACCGGCGGCGGCGGGGGTGCCGCCGCGAGCGGGTCCGGCCTGGGCAACGCCCCAGTGCCTGCGCAGGCGCCAACCAACCCGGGAACCGTCGTTCTCCGGCGGTTGAACGCGGTCGAATACGACAATACGGTGCGCGACCTCCTCGGGACGACGCTCACACCGGGCACGGCCTTCCCGGGCGACGACCTCGGCGCGCAGTTTACCACCGTTGGCTCGGCGTTGAGCCTCTCTCCAACGTACGTCAAGGCGTACGCAGACGCGGCCTCGGCCCTCATCGAGGAACTGTTCGCGGCCCCGGCGGCCCGGCAGCAGACGGTGCTCACGTGCCCCGTGGCGACCGGCGGCGATGCCTGCGCACGAACGATCGTGACGGCGTTCGCGGGCAAGGCGTTCCGCCGGCCGGCGACGTCGACGGAAATCGACGCGCTCATGACGCCGGTGGCAACGGCCAAGACGTTGATGGGGGCAACCGCGACCGATGGACTGAAAGCCGCGCTCGAAGCGGTGCTGGTCTCGCCGTATTTCTTGTTCAAGCCCGAGATTGATCCGGCTACCCCCGGACCGCATCCGCTAGCCCCGTACGAGCTCGCGACTCGGTTGTCCTATGCCATTTGGGCGTCGACGCCGGACGCAACGCTCCTGGCGGCGGCCGCGGCCAATCAGCTGTCGACCGACGCCCAGGTATCAGCGCAAGTCACTCGCATGCTCGCCGATCCCCGCGCCGAGACGCTGCTCGATCAGTTTGCGGGCGACTGGCTGGATTTCTCGAGTGTCGAGTCGGCGGCGCCCGACCCCGGCGTGTTCCCCAACTTCAGTCCCGCCGTGGCGCACTCGATGCGCCTAGAGGCTCGAAGTTTCATCCGAGACTTCTTCTCGTCGAACAAGCCGGTCACCGCGATGTTCAACTCGGGCTTCACGTACATCGACGCGAACCTGGCGAAGCAATACGGCTTGCCGGCCACCGCGGGAACCCCGGGTCCCGATGGGCTCTGGCGCGTGGACACGACCAGCTCGCAACGCGTCGGTCTCCTTACCCTGGGATCGATTCTCACCACGACCTCCGAGCCGACCCGCACCTCGCCGGTAAGGCGCGGAGACTTCATTTACGAGAGGCTGCTCTGCGGAACGATTGGATCCCCGCCGGCCAACGTCGGAGCGCTCACCCCGCCGACGGGGGCCATGACGGGCCGGCAGGCGCTCGAAGCGCATGCCAGCAATCCTGCGTGCTCCGGTTGTCACTCGATCATGGACCCACTGGGATTCGGCCTCGAGAACTACGACGCCATTGGGGACTACCGAACGATGGACGGGGCCTCGGTGGTCGACTCGACCGGTACCCTCACAAACGGGATGATGTTCAGTGGCGCGCGCGAGCTGTCCACGGCTCTGGCCACCGATCCTCGATTCGTTCCCTGCATGACCCAGTCGTTCATGACCTATTCGATCGGCCGTCTGATGAATCAGGTCGACGACGTCAGTTGGGCAAACTACCTCGCCCACGAGGCCGTCGCCGCGAATGGAAGCCTCGGCAGCTTGGTGAACAGCGTCCTCCTGAGCCCCGCCTTCCGCACCCGCCAAGCCCCGATGTGAGAGCGAGCGTCCTCGGCGCGCGAATCGTCGTCGAGAGCGTCCCGAAGGATCGAACATGAGAAGCCCGCGCGGAGGATGGTTGGTACTGGCGGGGGCGCTTGTTGCATGTGGCGGCACGGGCTCCGGCCAGGGGGAGCCGGCCGGATCGGGCGCACCGACGAGCGGTAGCTCGGGGGGGGGTGTTGTTGCCGGGAGCGGCGTGAACTCTGAAGGGGGTGGGGGAACGGGGGGCGCTGCCGCATCGTCATCGAGCTCGAGCGGAGGGTTGTCTGGCTCGACTTCGTCGAGCTCCTCCAGCGGTGGCGCGGGGGGTGTGCCGGCCGGCTCGAGCAGCGGCTCGGGCGGGGGGGCGGTGCAAACCGCAGACGCTGGAGCTGGGCCAGTTGTGAGGGATGGGGGTGGGCCGGTTGCCGGTGAGGGCGGGCCGGGCACGGCGGCTCCGTGGGACTCGGGTAGCCCGACCGATACGGATCCTGGCACCGATGGAGACGGCGAGTACAACATATTGCCGCCGTACAACAACCAGCCTCCCGGGCTGACACGTCAACCGGGTGTTCCCGTCGGAACGTTGACCGCGTCCGTGAACTTTCCGAGTGCCGTCTACAATGGCACGATGTTCTCGTATCGACTGTACGTTCCGGCGCAGTACAACAAGGCGGTACCGGCCGCGTTGATGGTCACGCAGGACGGCCGGCAGTGGATCGATCGCTTCAGCGTAATCTACGACAACCTGATCGCGGCGGGCAAAGCGCCGATCACGATCGCGGTGTTCGTCCCCGCGAGCACCCCCGCGATGCGCTCCCAAGAATACGACACGGTCGACGACACGTATTCGAAATTCGTAATGCAAGACCTTTTGCCGCTCGTCAAGGCGAACTACAACATTACGGACGACCCAGCGGGGCGCGCCACCTCCGGTAACAGCTCGGGAGGGATTGCGGCCTTTTCCATTGCTTGGTTCAGGCCTGATGCATTTCACAGAGTCCTCACGAGCAGTGGCACGTTCGTGAACATCGGCGGCAAGGGGGGGGACAAGTATCCCGCGATGATTGCCGCCGCGCCGATGACCCCGATTCGGGCCTATTTCTCATCGAGCTTGGGGGACATGCCCGGCTGGCTCGACGCGAACCGCGCAATGGCAAACGCTCTCAAGGCCAAAGGAAACCACTACCGCTTCATCTGGGGTGACGCGAGCATTGGGCACGGCGGGGGGGCCATGCTGAACGGCGACTTGCCGTATGCGATGGAATGGTTGTGGCGGGGGTACGTGCAGCCGAAGTGATGTCGAACGCGCGACGGCAGCCGCCAGCCGCGCGACAATTCGGCGGAGCGGCCCGAAAAGGGACCTTCTTGCGCGCCGAACTGGCTCGGGCGTGGCGCCGTTGGGCGGGGCTACTTGAGGTAGGCGGCGAGGCCGATGTTTTGGTCGCGCAGTGCCTGGGCCACGACTCCCGCGACCTTGATGGCGCCAGCCGCCTCGAAATGCGTGTGGTCGTTGCAGAAGAACAAGCCCACCGCACTGGTCGTGGACGTGAAGTCGAGAGCGTTGGGGCACAGGCCGAGGCTCGTATAGAGCGCAGCCGACAGCTGAGTCAGGTCGATGACCGGGACGTTGTTGGCTGCGGCCGCGGCCTTCGTCTCGGGCCCGAATCCACGGTTGGCAGTCACCGTGGCGCCGGTGCACTGCATGTAGCTGGTCGAAGTCAGGAAAATCGGCTGCGCGCCTCGGGTTTTCGCAGCCTGCGCCATCGTTCCCAGATACGTCTGGAAGAGGGCGGTGCCGACGTGACGATTGCAGGTGGGGTCCCCGTCGTTGATCCCGAACTCGATGAAGAGATAATCGCCCGGTTTCATCCCGTTCGTCGGGTCGAGCATGGCTTGCCAGCGCGCCGAGTAGGTCATCGGACTAATGGCGCACTCTCCGTTGGCCCCCATCGTCGTCTGCACGTTGGGATCGTAGAGCCAAGTTTGAATGCTACGGCCGCCAGCCGCGCTGTTCACGACGGTGGCATTCGCGGTGAAGTAAGGTTGAAACTGGCTTCCCCAGCCGCACGGGCAAGCCGTCGTGCACGGCTGCATCGTCGAATCTCCTGCGAGCCAAACGGTGATCTTCTTCGATGGATCGGCCGGGATGCTGGGGACTCCAGCGTCGGGGTTGGCTACTGCGCCGGCATCGCCACTCGGACGCAGACCGGCGTCGTGAGCACCGCCGGCGCCGCTACCGCCCCCCGCGTCGATTCCCACGGTCGCTCCGGAGCCGCCGGTCCCGCCAGAGCTCGAGCTGCTCCCGGCCCCGGAGCTTCCGGAGCCGCCGCCGCTGCTGCCGCTGGAGCTACCGGTTGCTGTCATGGTGCCGACTGCAGCCCCGCTGCTGCTGCCGCCGGTGCTGCTGCCGGTGGACGCCGCAGTCGTGTCGCTTCCACTGGAGCTGCCGCCATTGGGTTCACCGACGACCGCGGCGCCGCCGTCTCCGCTCCCCGTTCCACGCACACTTCCCGCACTGCAAGCGACGGAGGTTGCAAACCCAGGGAGCAGAAGGGCTCGCAAGAGGTGTTCTTGCCATTTGATGTTTTCGCTCATCTTCGCTCCGTGGAAACCGAATGCACCTTCGTCCCCTCACCCGAATCCTACATAACACGGCATCGAATGGTTCGCTCGCCGACCAATGGGCCAATCGGCGCGATCGTCCGTTGACGTTGTATATTGAAAGCACGGGCGCCTTGAGCGGTGTCCCGATAGACCAGTGGCGCGCCGCATCGGACACTCACTGGGATGCGCGAAGGGGAATCACGCGAAGTCGCGTCGATCGAACGCCAGGGCGCCGATGACGAGCAGTGCAGTCGCGTAAAAAACGGCGTGCAGCGCGGCGGTTCCGACGTAGGGCCACACCGAGACGTTGGCGACCTCGCCCAACAGGAGGGAGCGCGGAGGCACGTACGTGTGCAAGTTCGGAAAGACGCGCGCGAGCGCCCGTCCCCCGGCGGCGAACGCTTCGCCGAAGACCTTGCCTGGCAGGTGCGCGAGCGTGTCCGCGGACCTCCCGATGACGAAGACCATGGCCGTGAGCGCTGCGGTGAGGAACGGTGACGAAAATGAAGCAAAAAGCGTTGCGACCGCTGCGACAATCGCCACCTCGCACACCGCGAGCAGGGCCGACGCCAACACGAGCTGCCGCTCGTCGAACGCCGGTGCGGCCACCCACCAACATGCGAAGACCAACGCGAGCGCCCACGGGATGGCCACGAATACCCGGGTGTAGCGCGCGCGCACGAGGAGCCCCGCCAGAGCTCCCAGGGCCACGAGCGAGATCCCTCCGACCTTCCACGGCGCTTGCCCGACCTCCAGCGCGAGAAGTGCGAGGACGGCCGCCGCGTCGACCGCCACGAACACGAGCACCGTGAGCATCGCGCCGAGATACTTGCCGACCAGGTATTCCCAGCGACGCATAGGGCGGGAGAGAATGGGGAAAATCGTCTTGTATTCGAGCTCGCGATGGAGCGACGTCGACCCCATCACGATGGCCACGAGCACTCCGTAGAGCGACAGCGAAGCGGCGCCGAGGTCGGCCACGACGCGCGCCTCGTTGTGGAGAGAGAGGGAGGCGACGATGATCGAGTAGGCGCACGTCGCGAGCGCCACAGCGAACACTCCGAGGAGGATGCGCGCCCGCACCGCTTCCCGGTAGGTGTTCAAGGCTATCGCGAATACGCGGGCGGACACGCGAAATTCAATAGCCTACCGTCGCTCCCGTGACGAGCGGCCCTTCGTATGCGGCCGTCTTTCGTTCGAGAAGGGCGCCGCGAACACGCTCCGGAACACTCAGCGCGAGGCCCCGCACGCGATCCTCGAAGAGGGTCCGCAGAAGGCCGTCCCCCATGTCGATCAATATCCCGTAGGTGACGAGCGTGCGCGCGCCGTCGATCGGATCCGAGCGAAAGAACCCCCATGCGTCTTCGATGTCGTGCGGCCGGGTCGGCACCAGCCAGAAACGCACGACGTTCCCGTCGCGGTGAACGCGGAGCGTGTAGCTCACTTGCACGACGGCTGACCCGTGGGTCACCTCGACGAACGAGTCGCCCGCTTCGGCGCCCACGTACCGCGCGCCTCGGGTCTTCGGCAGAAACCGCCGCCAGCCGCCGACGTCATCGAGCAGTGCGGCCAGCTCCGAGCTTTGCGCGTCGACGATCGCGTACGCCACGCCTCCGACGTATCTCCGCCCATCGCGCTCGAACGCCTGGGTGCGGGCGACCGAGCTGCCGCGCAAAAGAAGGTCTGCCTCGCCGCGTGACAACCCGTCCGGGCGGGCGACCCGACCCACGAGCAGCCAAGCTGCGACCAGGGCCACAGCGATGCAGTGCCCGCGCATGAGACCCCATGGTAGGAACGCCTCGAGAGGCGCGCAACCGGGCTCGGGACGCCCCGCGCGGAAACGAGCCCCGATGCGAGGGCTTCTCCCACCTTTCCCGAGGCCCCCGAGCACAAGTCAGCGGACAATCACCAGCCGCACGAGCGGGCCAATGGCGACCTCGAGCTCGCCGAGGGCTTCGTGCAGGTCGCCGTCGATCATGTACTTCACGCTTCCGTCGGAGCTCGTCACGACGGCGCGGCCGGTCACCGCCTCGAGTGCCTTGCCGGCGCGCATCGGCTCACCTCGGTGGATCCGAGGCAACTCACGAATGAACGACAGAGACGACGCGTGGATTCCCAGTACGTGAAAGCAGCCGGGGTGATCCATGCACCGATGGAATGGCTTGAATTGCAGCCCAATCTGCGAAATCGTTCCGGCTGCCACGGCCAAGAAGTCCCGCTCCCCCCAGCTCGCTCCGTTCTCGATGGCGACCGAGCCGCGGAACGGGCGTGCCATCCGACGGATGGTTTCTCCGCCCATGAGAGCGCTTCCGATGCCCCGGGTGAGCGTCTTCAAGGCGACGAGCGACGACGGTTCGCCCCCTCCGGCGCGGTAGTACTCCGCCAGGAACCCTTGGACGACGCCCGTTCCGAACAGGAAGCCGTAATCCGGTTTGCCGCCGGCGCGCGGGGCGATGCGCATCACGTGCCGGTGGACGTTCTCGAGGTCGAGCGCGCCGCGTTTGGCGTAATCGTGAACGAGCTGTTCGAGCAGCCCGTCCGGTTGGCCCCGCCTCACCCCGACCGAGTTTGCGACGGTGTTCATCGTTCCGCCGCGGAGCAGCGCGACTTGAGGCATCGTTGCCCCGCCGTACACATCGATGAACCCGGTGAGCGTGACGTGGTTGGTCCCGTCGCCGCCGCTGATCGCGAGAACGTCGATGTCGACCTCGCGGAAGTCCTCGGCGATTCGGTAGAGCTCGTCGATCGACCCGGCCTCGCGCAGGACCCCGTGATCGCCGAGGGTCCGGGCAAGGCGCGAAGCGGCCCCGGGATCGCGCAAGTTGCGCCCACTCTTCGGGTTGAGAACGACACCGATGCCGGGCACGAAGCTCGATATGGCCATCCGCTGCGGTTGCCGTCAATGTGCTTGGGGGAGCGCATGAGGCGAAGCGGCGAAGGGCGATGTGCCGGCGCGAACGCGGGTTCGCACGCGGGTGCAGGGCACCCCGAGCGTGCAATCGTATCGCGGACGACTTATTGAACCGAGAAGATGGACACGAAAATTCAGGTCGATGCCGCGCGTCGAGCCGTGCTCGTCGTACCTCACGCGGACCTCGCGACCCTGATAGTCACCGGACAAGACCGCGTATCGTGGGTCAACGGCTTGTTCACGTGTGACCTCGCCAAGCGCGCGGCGGATCAAGCGGTCTATGGCCTTGCCGTTGGGCGCAACGGCCGCGTGCTGTCGGACGCGACCATCGTCGTGGACGATGCGTCCGCGAGGGTGCTCGTTGCCGTGCCGAGCACGGTAGTGGCCTCGTTGCGCGCGCACCTCGAGCACTACTTGGTCATGGAAGACGCCGAGATGGCCGCTCTGACGGATGGGTTCACCGCGTGGGGGCTGCACGGGGCAGGGTCCGCGGCGGTGCTCGACGCGGCGTGCAGCGCCGGCGGCGTGGGCGGCTGCCTGGACCGCACCGGCCTGGGCGGCGCCTTCGTGCTTGCTCCGGTGGATCGGTCTGCCGCCGTGCGCGAGGCGATCGAGCGAGCCGTCGCCACCGCCGGCGGCTCCGTCGGCGACGAGGCGGGGTGGGAAGCGCTTCGCCTCGAACGCGCCGTGCCGCGGTTCGGCGTCGACTTCGACGACAGGACATATCCGCAAGAGGCATCCCTCGAAAAGACCGCCGTCCGCTTCGACAAGGGGTGCTACCTCGGGCAGGAGATCGTGTGCATGCTCGAGCTGCGCGGCCACGTGAAGCGCAAACTGGTACCGCTGGTGCTCGACAGGGGGGCGCCGCCCGTGCGCGGCGTCGCCGTAACGGACGACGCCGGAGCGACGCTGGGGGAGGTGACGAGCGCAGGGTCGTCGCCGACGCTGGGGAGGACCGTGGCCCTCGCCTTCGTGAAGCGGGCTTGGGCCCAGGCCGGCAAGCACGTGTTCGTTGCCGGCGTCCCCGCCGAAGTCGTTGAGCGCCCTGCGTGACCGCCGAGCTCAAACGGGATTGGGTGCCAGCGAGGACGCACAGCCAGCGGCGCCATGGCAGGCGCGCTTTCCGCAGCGCGCTGCGCTGTTGCTCACTTCGCCGCCGCGGCAGGCAGGGGCTCCCACCGCAGCGATTCGCCGACCTCGCTCGATATCTTCTTGGCGAGCCATGGCCGCAGGATGGGCATGATGAAAAGCCCGGCACCTTGGCTCTGCTTCCCCGTCGAGAAGAACGCGACGAGCCGCCCGTCGGGGCTGCACGCCGCGTACGTGTTCGCTCCTTCGTGCCGCGTGAGGCGGCGAACGCTCCCGCCGCTGCTATCGGTGGCGATGATGTCGGCGCCCGCGCCGACACCCACGGTGTAGACCACCAGCAAGCCCTGAGGCGTGTCGCAGAAGACCGGCGCGCTGGCCATGAACCCGGCGGGCGAGATGGGTTTGCCTTCGACGTATACGCGCTGCACAGGGCTGCCGGCGATGTACGCGCTCTTGCCGATGGGGCCAAAGGTCGGGTGGTTGGCGAAGGGAGCCGTGGCGATCGGCTGCAGGCGCCCGCTCTCGCCCATCCAGAGCTGGCTTCGCCCCTCGTCCATGACGGTCAACGCCATCTTCGAATGATCGCCGCTGAACGCGAGCCCCATGATCGACCCGGGAACTTTCAGCGGTACGGGCGTGGCGTTCGGGCCGGAGACGAGGTGGAACGGAGAAAAGTCGGTCGACAGCGCGTAGTAGATCTGCCCCCCGGGCCCGAACGCAGGCGAAAGGGCGGTCGCGTCGATGGGTCCGATCGCGCGCAGGTCGAAGCCGTCGGCGTCGATGGCAAATACCCGCCGCCAGCGCCCCACCTTCTCGACATACGTCATCTCGCTGGCGAAGCCGCCTGGCCGACCGGTGAGCGCGCCGAGGAGCTGATCGACGAGCCGGTGCGACGCAGCACGCACCTCGATCGTCGTCGTGGGGACCAACGCGTGGAAGGCCGGCTTCGCTTCCGGCAGCGCCGCCGTGGCATCGCCCACAGCGGCGAGGTGCGCCTTCTGCGCCGCCTGCCCCGGCGCCGGAGTCAGGTAGGCGTCGCCTACGAGCTCGGTCTTGGTGGAGTCGTTCGGTGCTGGTTGCGAGAAGACGCGCAAGACGTACTCGGCGCCCTTGCCCCGCCAGGCGGCCAGATCGAGCGCCGACGTGTGCGTGAACGGACCCACAGGCGCAGTGTTCTCGTCGAGCAATTCGAACTGGCCGCTGAGCTCCATGTCGCGACGCACGACGAGGTTGACGATGCTGTCGGCGGTTCCCGTCGTAAGGATCGGGACGACGGCCATCTTGGGCAGCGGAGGCAGACCTTGCGCTGAGCCGTTGACGTCGATGGTCCCGAGAAGGGATTCGTCGAGCGGCTCGCCTGCGGGCGAGGAGGGATCCGCGGCGCTCGTTCGCGAGTCGAGAGCACAGAAGGCGAGGGCGAGCGCCCCGAGCGCGAGCGGCAGGACTCTCATTCGCATCGCTTCGGGTCGTTGCAGTGCAGCTTGAACGATTGTGTTTTTCCGAGCATCTCCGGGTACATCGGCGGTGGGGCGGGGAGCTCGACGCCGCTCGATTGGATGCGCGCGAGGGTCGCCCGCACCTCCTCGTCGAACGTCGGGTCACCGCTGGGCTTGCCGACGGAGAAGCTACCCACCTTCCGGTCGTCTGTCACCGTGACCGACACCACGGCCTGCAGTGTCTTGAGCTTGTCGAAAGGGATCTTGCCGGCAATCGGGAAGCGGGCGGCAAACCATTCGGCCAGCTGCGCGCGGTACATGTCGGCAGCCCGCGCTTTGAGCGGGTCGGTCTCCGTGCCGTTCGCCGCCCCTTGTTCGGATCCTTCGGCCGATGCGACGGTGGTCACGGCCCCCGCTTCGGGCGGCGCGTTCATGCTCGACGGCTCGGCCCGTCCGGCGTCGACCAGCGCCGCAGCAACGCCCGCGTCGGGTACGCGCGTCTTGGGAATCGCCTCGAGGGTCTTCTCGGCCTGAGGCGAGGGGAGCGCGGCCTGGGACTTCGCAGCCGCCGGCCGCCTGCGCTGCCACTCCGAAGGCAGCTTGGACGGTGACTTGCTTCCCAGCTTAAGCACGGGCGTGATCGAGACCGCGATCGGCTGCGCGTTGTCATTCGAGATGTCCGCTTGGACGAGCTCGGGCGACGGGAGCGAGAACGAGGCGACGAAGACAAGCTGAGCGAGGAGCGCAGCCGCGCAAGCGATCGTGATTTCTTGCGCGTCGAAGTTGCCTCGCGCAGCCCCCGTCACGGCCGCGTCTCCTCCGGCTCGACGAGCAAGTTAAGCGATGTGACGCCCGCCGATCGCGCGGCGGCGACCGCGCGAGCGACGACGCCATAGTGCGACTCCTTGTCGGCGCGGATGTAGAGCTCGTGCTCTCTCTGCACGCGGGGGTTCTCGAGCAACGCTCGCTCGACGTCTCGGGTGACGTCGTCTTCGCCGAAGAGAATCCGCTCGTCTTTGGTGATCGACACGACCAACTTTGCGTCTTTGACGGGCGTGTTCGATGCCTGCACCTCGGGCAGATCGATGTGAAGCCCGCTCGTCAGCAGCGGAGCCGTCACCATGAAGACGATGAGGAGTACCAGCATCACGTCGACGAGCGGCGTGACGTTGATGTCCCGGATGGCCCCCCCGCTGCCGCGGCTGCCCGAAGAGAGCGCCATGGTCGAATCCCCCCTCCGCTTAGGGGCGCTGCCGCGCGCCAGCCGGTGGGAATCGCGAGCCCGCGACGTTCGGAATCGATGGCTCGGCCCGGAACGCCTGTTCCGCGAGGAGCGCGATCCATTCGGCGGCGGCCGCCTCGAGCTCTGCCACGTAGTCGCCCACTCGCTTGTCGATCCAGTTATAGAAGAAGACGGCCGGAATGGCCGCGGCCAGGCCGATCGCCGTCGTGATGAGCGCCTCGCCAATGGCTGGTGCAACGACCGGAAGGCTGGCGGTCTTGGCTGCGCCAATGCGGATGAACGCATCCATGATCCCGTAGACGGTGCCGAACAAGCCGATGAACGGCGCGCCGCTGGCGATGAACGCGAGCAGCCACATGAGCGCGCGGGCGTTCTGGCCCTCGGTCAGGATCGCGCGATCGGCCACGGCGCGCAGGCGCTCGATCGGCGCCCCGGCCCCGCGCACGTAAAGCTCGCCGATCACACGCGCGCCCGGCGAGCCACTGCGCGATCCCCCAGCCACCTCGAAGAGCTCCATGGCCGACGTGACAGGTCGTGTTCGCCGCTCGAAGTCACGCTCGGTCGAACGCAGCCTCGCCAGCTGCATCAGCTTGAGCATTGCGATGATCCACACGAGGAGCGAGCAGCCGACGAGCAGACCGATCGTGATCTTCACCGGCCAAGCCGCATGCCCGAGAAGCCCGACGAGGTCGAGCTTCACCGTGGGCGCCTCCCCGGGCGAGGGCGAGCTGGCGCTGAGGGAGGCGGCGACCTGGAGCAGGATCATTGACCGAGCATGATGTCGACACGTCGGTCGCGCGCCCAGCTCGGCTCGTCGTTGCCCGTGGCGTCCATCGCGCCGCGCGTCGTCGACTCGGCCTTCGCCTTGTCCATCCCCTTGCCGGTCAGATAGGTCGCGACCGAGTCGGCGCGCGACTGTCCGAGCGTGAGGTTGTAGTCGCTGCTGCCGCGCGGGTCGGCATGGCCGATAAGCTTCATCGTTCGCCCTTTGAGCGGCCCGCTCGTGAAGCACGAGATGAGCTGCGTGAGGACGTGCGCGTCGTCGGGGCGGACGTGTGCCGAGTCGAACGCGAAATACGCGTCGGGGTCCTTGATTCCGCACGCCGTCGTGATCTCTTGAGAAATGCGCACCGCGCTCGCGGTCGGCGAATCGGGCGCTTGCGGCGGCAGGCGGCTGACCGGACTATCGGGCGCCTTGGCCACGGGAGCGGGCTCGGGCGCCTTCGCGGGCGGCGTGTCGCCCCCGCACGCGAGCAACGCGAGCAAAGGGAACGTCGCGAGCGCCGTTGCGAACGGGGCTGCATGGCGTGCAAACGATGTCAGCATGAGGTCCTCCAATCGTGCGGCCGAACAATCGGCCACGGGTAACCTTTCCGTGTCCGCAAGATCAAGTGCTCATCCTTCGCTCGAGCTTGAATCGGCGCTTGCCGTCGTCCGCATCGGCCAAGCGGGAGACGCGGAGCATCGCTAGAGCAATCTCGCAGATTCGTCCGCCCTTGTGCACCCTCAAGTGAAGGCGATCGCCGTCGCTCTTGAGGACATCGCAGTCGCCGAATGCGAAGTGAACGACCGCGTCTCCCGGCTCGGGAGCGGGCGCGTCGACCTCGGACGGTGCCCCGGGCCGGGGCGGTCGCGCGGGCATCGCGGTCCCCGCGTGCACGGGCGATGGTTGGGGCGCGCGGGCGCGCGGTTCGCGCTCGGCGCGATGGCTCGCGTCGAGCGCACCCGACCAGGCGGTCGGAGCGACCGGACGCGCCGGGACCGGGCGCGCCGCCGCTTGGGCCGAGACCGATCCGACGAGCCATACGCCGCCCTCCTCGTCGAGCGAGCGAGCGAGGGCTAGGTCGTCCAGCGCGGTGACGAAGACTTCGAGCGCGACGATCCGCGCGGCCTCGATCTCGCCGGCCAGCGTTTCGATGCGCCCGTCGGTCTCGCGCGCCAACAGAGCGCGCAGCGACAGAGACACGTCGCCGTCCGATAGCCCGATGCTTCCCTCCAGCGAGAGCGCTTGCAGCGGACCTTCGATGCGCCGGGCGATGCCGAGAGCTCCGCTCGCCGGGAGGTAGGCGGACAACGCGACGTCCGCGAGAACGCCGCTGCCGCGCAGCCAGCCGCACGAGACCTGCTCGTCTCGAAGCGCGGCCCGGATGGCTTCGAGGACTTCGTCGCCCGCCGAAAGGCGCAGCACGAGGTGTCGGGACTTGTCGCTTCGGTGGATGCCGGTCGGCACGGGGCAGAGGCTGCTTACTCCATCTTCACCGCGGCGCCCAGCGCAGGCCGAGGGTGAAGCGAAACCTAGGCGTCGTAATCGGCAGGGAGCCGTCGAGTGGAATCCCGCCGCCGCCGCCGAGCTGAACGGCAAGGTCGCCGCTGCGGACAGGTGCCGAGCGCGCGGAGACCTGCCACTCGGCAGGCGTGACGGCAGGCCTGACGAAGGTGGGCAGCGCCCACGCCTCGAGCGTCACGGCGAGAAGCTCTCGCGGCAGGATGTCGTAGCCGATCCCGAGAGCCCCGACGAGCTCCGACCCCACACGGGCATCTTCCAGCCGCGCGGCCGGTCGGAGCCGCCCTCCAACCTCGGCTCCGGCAAACCATGGGCCGGACCGATAGTCGCCAGCGATGCTGGGAAGCCAGACGCCCCAGCCCTCCCCCGCGAACTGGTCTTCGTCGCCTGTGGGCGCGCTCATCTCGAAGCGCGCCACGATCCCCAGCGAGCCGAGCGGCGACGTGTCGGGAGCGACGTGCGTGTGCGCGACGATCGCGTAGGCAAAGCCGAAGCGCATGTCGCGCACGGCCGTGTCCTTCAGTCCCGCTCCGCCGGTCACCGGCGCGAGGCCCGTGCCGCTTTGCCCGAATGTTAGCGGGAGGGCGAGGTCGACCTCCAGGCGGCTCGTGAAGCCGTACGACCAGAGGAAGGTGCCGTTCACCTGGTCGTCCACCGCGTTGTCGGCGCTGCCCTGGTGGGGGCCCGGCGATGCGAGCTGCAAGACGATCGGCCGCGACAGGTAGCTGGTGACGAGACCGAAGCCGATGTGGTCCGAGGAAATCGTCTCGGCGGAGCCGACGGCGACGAAGTGGGCGGGGCCGGCGTGAGGCCACAACGTGTCGTCGTTGATGCACGTGCTGAGCGGGCCCGAGCAGCCGGCGGCGCGCGCGGGACGTGCGAGAGCGGCGAAAAGCGCGATCGCGGTCACGCCAAAGCACGCGAGGACGACGATGCGGGCGCGCATCGACGGGGGACCCTATCACGGCCGGCCCGAGGCGCTCCGTGATAAGAGGGCGTGACGTGCGCATCACCCACGCGACACCGCTCGTCTTGGGGAGCGGCTCGCCACGCCGCCGCGAGATGATGGCGACGATCGGGGTCCCCTTCGTCGTGCGCGTTGCGAACGTCGACGAGACGATGGGGCCCGGCGAGGCGCCCGACGCCTATCTGGATCGCGTAACGCGCACGAAGCTCGACGCTGTGCGCGCCACCGAGGCGCTCGACGGCGCGGCAGGGATCCTCGTGGCGGATACAATCGTGGTCTTGCCGCACGGCGTCGTCCTCGGCAAGCCGGCTCACGACGACGAAGCGCGAGCGACGATCGAGCGGCTCGGGGGGTTGACCCACGAAGTGAGCACGCGGTTCGTTCTTGCCGAGGTCGACGACGGGGCATCCATCGCGCACGCAGAGACGGTGACGACGCGCGTCACCTTTCGGCCTCTGGCGCGCGGGGAAGCGCGCGCTTACGCAGCGACCGGGGAGGGGAGAGACAAGGCCGGAGGGTACGCCGTGCAGGGCAGGGCCGCGGCGTTTATCCAGCGGATCGAAGGGAGCTACACCGGTGTCGTGGGGCTACCCATGTGCGAGCTGGTGGTCGCGATGCGAGGCCTCGGGTGGTGGTGACCGCGCCACCCGGCTCCGGGCTCGCCGTCCGTGCGCGCACCCGCGACGCCGTGGGTGTCTTCGCCCTCGCTCTGCTGGCGCGGCTCGCGTTCGTCGGGTGGGCCCATGCGCGCTTCCCGGCGGTCGAAGACGGCCACTACTACGACCTCCTGGCACGGCGCATCGCAGCCGGTGCGGGCTGCACCTGGCTCTGGCCCGATGGCGCCGTCACTTACGCGGCCCACTATCCCGTGGGCTATCCCGCCCTCCTCGCGCTCGGATACATCGCCTTCGGTCCCTCTCCGGCGGTGGGGATGACGATCAACGCGGTGCTGGGCGCCGGCAGCGCCTATGGGGCGCACCGGCTGGCCGACGGCGACCGAGTCGAGCGCTGGCGGCCGATCGCCGCCGGCGTCGCCATCGCGTTGCATCCGGCACTAGTGCCGTATACGGCGGCGCTCATGACCGAAGGGGTGACTGCGTCGCTCCTGGTCGTTGCCGCCGCCATTGCGAATGCGGCGCGTAAGTCCGACCGGCCGTGGCCGTGGATCGTGGGAGCAGGGGTCGTCGTGGGGGTAGCGACACTCGTGCGGCCGCAGTGCCTGGTCCTGGCCCCGGTTCTGGGGGCGCTCGCGGCGCCGGCCCGGGCGGGGGCCCGCCGACGGCTGGCCCGCGCGGCCGCTGTTGCCGCCGTTGCGCTCGCATGCATCGCCCCGTGGACTGCTCGCAACTGCGTGCGGATGCACCAATGCGCCCTCGTGAGCGTGAACGGCGGCTGGAATTTGCTCATCGGGGCCCAGACGCGGACCGGCGGCTGGGAGCCGGTCAGCGTTCCCCCCGAGTGCGCGACGGTGTGGGACGAGGCGGGCAAGGACGCGTGCTTCGCGCGGGCCGCAAAGCGGCAGATCGGGGCGTTGCCCGGCGATTGGCTCGCTCGGATCCCCCGCAAGTTGGGCGTCACGTTCGACTATTTCGGCGCGGCCCCCTGGTACCTGCACGCGAGCAATCCTGCGGCGTTCGGTGACCGAGCGAAGACCGGCCTCGGCGGTGTCGAGACGCTGGTCTGTCGCTTGTTTCTCCTCGCGGCGCTGGTGACCTGCGGGCGCTTGCCCGGAAGGCGGGTTCTCGCGCGAAAGGGCGTCGCTCTCGCCGGTGCGGTCGGGGCGCTCACGTTGCACGGATGGATCGGCTACCTGGCGATCGTCGCGTGTGTGGCTCTCGCCGGCTGGCGGGCATTGGCGCGCGCGCCCACGCCCGTCGTCGCGGGGGCCGCGATCATTGCGGCCACGGTGGCGGTGCACTCGGCGTTTTTCGGCGCCGGACGCTATGGGCTCATCGTCGTCCCGTTTGTGACGATGATGGGGCTGAGCGGCGGGATGGACGGGAGGCATCGCCCTCGGCCATGATTGGGATATGCGGGGATCTTTGTTGTCGTTGGCGCTGCTGGTCGCATGCGGCGGACAGGTCGCTACCACGGGGGACGATGGCGGCTCCTCGCCGAGCGCGAGCCCCGCTAGGGACGCTGGTGGCGGCAGCAGCGACTTCGCGATCTGCCCGCCCGACGCTCCGATAGTGGGCTCCGCCTGTACGCGCCCGCCCGACCAAGGCTGCGTGTACATGGAGTACGTCGTGGTCTCTGCGACGACGAAGTGCCAGGCCTTTGTGTGCGACTCGAGTGGGCATTGGCAGGGGGCCATGGGCGGGTGTTGAAGGCGCCGGGACCGGATCGGGCGGTGAAGACCGCGCTCGTGATTGGGGCGACCGGGCTGGTGGGGTCTGAGCTCGTGGGTCAGTTGCTGGACGACGAGCGGTTCGGCAAGGTGGTCGGATTCGGCCGGAGAAAGACGGGCCGATCGCATCCGAAGCTGGAGGAACACGCGATCGATTTCGATGTGCCCGAGTCGTGGTGTTCCATGGTGAAGGGGGACGTGGCGTTTTCGTCGCTCGGCACCACGCTCAAACAAGCCGGCAGCCAGGCAGCGCAGAAGAGGGTCGACTACGACTATCAATGGGAGTTCGCGAAGGCGGCGGGCAGGAACGGCGTCACCGTGTACGTGCTCGTCTCCGCCGCGACGGCGGACCCCCAGTCGACGCGGTTTTACTCGCGAATCAAAGGCGAGCTCGATCGCGATGTGCAGCAGATCGGTTTCGAACGGATTCGGATTATGCGGCCCAGTCTGCTCGGTGGGGAGCGCAACGACGCACGCGCCGGAGAACGAATCGGCAGCGTTCTCCTCGGCGCGCTGAACGCGATTGGCATTGCGCGCAAGTACCGCGAGATCCCAGGCAAAGTGGTTGCCAGAGCGATGATCCAGGCTGCGCTCGACCCGGAAGCCGGGACCCGCATTTTCACGCTCGACGAATTGTTCGTCGAAGCGGAAAGAGCAGGCTGATCTTCGTTCGCTCGCAATCCGCCATTCTCTCATCGGTCGGCCCGTCGGACTCGTGGCCCGACCACGCGACAGCGGAGGAGAGCCCCAAACAAAACACGAGCACCCGGGCTCGAGAGCCCAGGTGCTCGGGTCGACGTCGCTCTGTAAGCCGAGTTCTGTCTCGCGCCCGGGTCACCCCGGGGCGCGGAGGCGATCATTCCTCTAGGACGGCGGTTACCCGCCGCCTCGAGCGGCCTACCCGCAGGCTCGAGCGAGCAGCTCTCGTGCGCCTGCCTACGCGGCCTTGCTCCCGATGGGGTTTGCCGTGCCACCCGCGTTACCGCGGGCGCGGTGGGCTCTTACCCCGCCGTTTCACCCTTACCGGCGGCGCGTCCGGAGACGCGCGTTCGGCGGTCTCTTTTCTGTGGCACTCTCCTCGGCGTTTCCGCCACCGGGCGTTATCCGGCATCGTGCTCTGTGGAGCTCGGACTTTCCTCCCGCTGCGCCACGGATGCGGCGCAACCGGCGATCGCCCGAGCGGCGTCGACGCGACGGAATGTGCCTCTTGCCCGAGCGCCGCGCAAGGGCTGAGACGCTCGTCTCGGTTCTCAGGCCGCCACGCTGGCCAGCTCGCCCGCCCGCGTTTCGAGGTGGCGCTTGATCTTCTGCTTGGCGCGCGCTTCGAGCTGCCGCGCCCGTTCGCGCGAGACGCCGAGGCGACGGCCGATCTCGGCGAGCGACAGCTCCTCGGGACCGTCCGCCATCATACGGAACTGAACGAT
Organism: uncultured Polyangiaceae bacterium; assembly: GCA_964531095.1. Classification (GTDB taxonomy): domain Bacteria; phylum Myxococcota_A; class Polyangia; order Polyangiales; family Polyangiaceae; genus Palsa-1150. The sequence goes on from CAZHED010000034.1 coordinate 64,873, forward strand.
GAATCGTTCTCTGGGATCGAGCTTCTCGACCGCCTCGCGCACGCACTCGCGAATCGCGTTCGAGCGCTCTTCCACCAAGAATTCCTCTTCTTGCGTCGGCGAAGCGTTCGGGAGCGTGTCGAGCACGGTCGCCGACCCGTCGTCGAATACCTTCGCGTCGAGCGAGACGTCGCGCGCCTCGAGGCGGTGCGCCAACATGGCGATCTTCTCGCTGGTTGTTCCGAAGCGCTCCGCCAGCCGCTCGTTCGCCTCGACGAGGTCGCTCGTCGCGGCGAGAATGCGCGCTTTCTCGCGGCGCAGCCGGAAGAATACTTTCGACCGCAAGGGCCCGGCCCCGACCCCCACGATGCTCCACGCGCGGATGACGTGATCGAGCACGTAGGCGCGGATCCAGTGCGCGGCGTAGGTGACGAAGCGCGTGCCGCGCTCCGGGTCGAACTTCTTGAGAGCGATCATCAGTCCGACGTTGCCCTCCGAGATGAGGTCGGCGACGCGCACTCCATACCGGCGGTAGCTCAGCGCAATCGCCACGACGTAGCGCAAATTTGCCTCGACGAGCTGACGCGCGGCCTCGCGGTCGTCTTGGTCGCGCACCCGACGGGCGAGCTCGTACTCAGCTTCGCGAGAGAGCGCTTCGATCGCTTGCACGCGTGCGATGTAGTTCGACAGTGTCACGCTGCCTTCGGGGCTGCTGCGCGGGGCTGCGGCGCGAGAGCGCTGGGTCGGCTGCACACTGGAAACGGGCATGGCTGGGCTCGCGCCGCCGGGGGGCGACGGCTCCACCATCCGTTCGATGCAGGGTGCGTGCGAGGGATCGTTACACGAGCTCGGCCACGCGTTCGGGGTCCGCACCCTCAGGGCCGGATCCGCCCTTACCCAGGACTCAGGCGCTGAAGCTCGAGCCGCAGCCGCACGAGCCCTTCGAGTTCGGATTGTTGAACTTGAAGCCGGCCCCGTGAAGCCCTTCGACGTAATCGATCTCGACGCCCTCGAGGTACTGGAAGCTCATCGGGTCGACATAGAGCTTGACCCCGTTCGACTCGAACTCCTCGTCCATCTCTCCGAGCTTGTC
>CAZHED010000035.1:0-62790 GCA_964531095.1 uncultured Polyangiaceae bacterium
GTGAGCGTGATGTCGTGAGAGCGCGGGTCGCTCCAGTAGGGATTGATCGTCGCGACGTTGCCATACAAGCGTCGGCTCGTGAAGACGACCCATGAGTAGCCACCGCTCGGTACGGGATTCACCGTCGGCTCGTAGTTGAGCACCGAATCGTCGGTGTGCTGGGTCGCCGTGAGCGTCGGCAAGTATCCCTTGCCGTTCAGGTTGTCGAGCCGAACCGGCATCATGGTGGCGAGATCGATCCACCACAGCTCGGCCTGCGTGCCCACGTTGGAACAAGCCCCTGCGCCGTCGCACGTCGATCGCGTTCCGCCCCAATCTCGCATGTTCGAGAGAGTCTCGAGCTCGAAGACGACCGCATCGTTCGTAGGCAAAAACGATGGCCAAGCGGCCATTCCGGCCGGCGGCGTATAGAGGATCCGGAGGTTGGAGAATGTGCTCGTGGCAGGGTCGTAGTCCATCGCTGCCAGCGACTTGGTATCCCCGTTGGGGCCCGCAAGGTAGTTGAAAGCCACGTGCTTGCCGTCGGGCGAGAACATCGGCGTGCCAGCCCGGAGTCCCACCGGTATGCCGGTCGACGGAAGGCTCGTTCCGGAAGGGAGCGAAAATAGTTGCGCGTCGGCGGCCCACCCGGCGCCTTGCATCGTGGCCGCGTCGCTCAACAAGAACGATCCATCCGGGTAGAGCGCACCCCAGGCGAAGCGCCCATCGGTGGGAGCCAGAGGGGTCTGGGTGCCGAGCTTCAGGTCGTACGTGTACGAGTTCGCGTTGGGGGTGCCCTGGGTGACGAGACGCGATCCGTCAGCGCTGACCGAATGGCAAACGCGGCAGTCCGTGTCGTTTCCGGCGACGAGCACTGGGTCGACCGCGCCGTGCTTGATCGCCAGCGTGGCGCCTCCGAACGGCTGGTTGCCAATCGTGCAGCAGTAATTGTGGGCGAGGTTCGTTCCGTACGAGTTGTAGTACACGGTGCCCTTCAGCGCTCCGTTGCCGATTTTCCACGTTTCTGTCAGCGGACCGTAGGCTTGACCCCCGGCCGTGAAGACGAGCGTGACGGAAACGCCCTCCCCCTGGTTGGAGTACGAGAGCGCGTCCCATGCCGCTTGCGGAATGGGGTGACGAACGAAGGGAGTCGCCGTCTTCGCGAAAAAGCCCCTGTACTCGAAGGCCTTCTCCTTGAGATTGATGTACACCGCATCATATGCCCGCGGCGCGTTCCACTGGAGAAGCGGCGCAAGCAGGGCGCGAGGCCACACCGTTTTGTCGTATGGATAAATCCAAGACAAGCCCGTATCGGCCATCGGTTGACCCTGCAGGACCCCCTGCGTCGGGACGTCGACCGGTCCCCCCGGACCTTCGCCGCCCACACCGCCGACACCGCCGGCTCCGCCGGCATCCTGGGCCACGCCTGGTGCGCCGACATCGGTGAGGTGGAGGTTCACCGTTACGTGTGTCGAGCCGGTGCGTCCGTTGTACGACGCGCTCACGACCGCAGTGCCACCGACCTTGCCCGTGGGCGACATCACTCCGCTCGCGGCCGCCACGGTCCCTATTTCACCGCGGTCGATGGCAAACGAAGCATGAACGAGCTGCCCGCCGCTGGCAATGGCGGTATAGGTGATGGTGGGCATCTGCTGGCCATAGATCACGTCGATGGTCTGATCGGCGGGCGCGAGGGTGAGCGTTCCACCCGGTCCGGCGAGCGCGTCGCCGACCGTCGCGTCGCTCCCGACAATGAGGCCCGGCCCGCCGCTGGAGCCCACGGACGCGTCGCCGAACGGAAAGCCGAAGAACGCCGCATCGCCGTCGCCCGGCGATGTGCCGTGGGCGGGCAGGACGCCGAATCCCGAGCTGTAGTCCTTCGAGCCGCACGCGCTCGCGAATCCCGTGAAGGCGATGCACACAATAAGCAACACGCCGAGCCGCAACGAGCTCATCGTGGCTCTTGCGTTGCGCGACGAATGGCGCAACGAGGTTGCATCCGTGGATAGCGATTTGGGGGCCCGGGTGAAACGCTTCATCCTCGCGACTCGATTCTCCCCCCGAGGGGGCGGCAGATCCTCCGTCGCGAAGGCCGGGGGGGATGGGTGCACTACCAGCGTACTCGCCAGGAAGCGACGGGCCGCCGACTATCTCCTTGAACGTGCTTCGAGCCGGTTGGTCGCTCGCTACACCCTTGCGGTATTCGTTCACGCAGCACGCACGGTTCCGGTGGAGTGCATCAAATTCTTCCAAGCACGCATGTAGGCCGGGGAGCTCGAGATGCTCAACGCTGCGACCTTCGCGCGGGTCGAAGCCGGCGCCCGCACCGGTAGGAGAGGGGCATCTCCGGGGCATAGGTAACCCCGTGCAAGGCGTTCAGGTTGGTTCCGCTCGACATAGCCGAGGGGCAGCGGGAAGGGGAACCGTGACGCGCAGCCCTTTATGACTAAATCACGGCCCGACGCTTCGCCCGGGTTTGGATCGCCTCCCTCGCGAGTTCGTCCGCGCGCTCGTTGAGTGCCACTCCCTGGTGGCCGGGGACGTAGACCAGTCGTGCACCGCGCGCCTCCACCGCGCGCTTCGTCCGCGCGACGAGCTCTTGGTTCACCTTCGCCTTCCAGCCCTTTTGAATGACTCCGATTGCGTACTGACTGTCGGTGTGCACGACGATCGCGCGTCCGTCGCTCGGGATCCACTCGATAGCGCGAAGGATTCCGGTGAGCTCGGCGACATTGTTCGTAGCGTCGCCCAGGTACTCGAGCCCCTCGTGCATCTTGCCGTCCGGCGACACGAGGACAACGCCGGATCCAGCGGGGCCGGGATTGCCGGAACACGCCCCGTCCGTGTAGGCAATCCAAGCGTCGCTCGGTACTCCGTGTTGTGCCGCTTTCTTCAGGTTCTTCTGGGGTTTTTTCTGGCGCTCCTCCGCCTCGGCAGCGGCGACTGCGGGCGCGCACGCCTCATCGGGATGAATCTTGGCGCCCTCGCCGACGATGAGATTGCGCGCCAGCGCCCGATAGGCGCGCCCGCTGCTCGGCTTGTAACGGATCTCCACGCGCGTCCCGTCGTCGGCCATGAGCCTTCCGTCGGCTTGCGCGCGGGCGAGCACACGCTGACCTCGCAGCATCGCCTCGATCCATGGCATCGTCGCTCTCCCTTATCACGGCCGCGTCGCGCGCGGGCGCCCCTCCCCGCATGCCCGAGGACGGTGCTATCGTGGCTGTCTCATGCCAGCCGCAAAACGACCCCGCCCGCTCGTTCTCATCATCCTCGACGGCCTCGGCGAGCGCGAAGAACGAGCCGACAACGCGGTGCGCTTGGCGCGCACGCCCGTGCTCACGTCGCTCCTCGACGGATACCCGCACGGGGTCATCGGTACCAGTGGGCCCGATGTCGGGCTCCCGCCGGGGCAAATGGGCAACAGCGAAGTGGGCCACTTGAACTTCGGCGCCGGTCGCATCGCGATGATGGATATCTCGCGCATCGACAACGCTGTTCACGACGGAACGCTCGCCCAAGACCCGGTCATCGCGGAGGTCGTGAACAAGGCGAAACAGGCGGGCGGCAAGCTCCACCTGTTCGGCCTGGTGAGCGATGGCGGCGTTCACTCGTCGCTCGTTCACCTCTTCTCCCTGATCGACGTCGCCAAGAAGGCCGGAGTGCCCGTTGTCGTTCATGCCTTTCTCGACGGGCGCGACGTCCAGCCGGGCACCGCGCCGGGATACGTCGCGCAGGTCGAGCGAAGGCTCGCGGGTGGGGTCGGACGGATCGGGACCGTATCGGGGCGCTATTGGGGGATGGACCGAGACAATCGGTGGGAGCGCGTCGAGCGGAGCTACCGCGCGATCGTCGAAGCCAACGCGCCTCGGTGCAAGACGGCCCAGGACGGAATCGAGCAGAGCTACGCGGCCGGCAAGACCGACGAGTTCGTCGAGCCTTTCGTCGTTGACGGTTACGATGGCGTCAAGCCCGGCGACGCGGCTCTCCATTTCAACTTCCGCCCCGACCGCGCAAGGGAGTTGACGCGCGCCCTGGCCCTCCCAGCGTTCGACGCGTTCTCGCGAACGGGGGGGCGCGCTCCGTTCGAAGGGCGCTACGCGTGCATGACGACCTACGACGGCACGTTCGGCCTTCCCATCGCCTTCCCGAAGGAGACGTACCCAAACATCTTTCCGGAGATCATCGCGCGCGCCGGTTTGAAGCAGCTCCGGTGTGCGGAGACCGAGAAGTACGCGCACGTGACGTACTTTTTCAACGGCGGGCGCGAGGAGCCGTTCGAGGGGGAGGACCGAAAGATGCTCCCTTCGCCGAAAGACGTTCCGACGTACGACAAGAAGCCGGAGATGAGCGCAGCGGCCGTCGCGCAAGCCACCGAAGAGGCGATCCGCAGCGGCAAATACGATTTCGTTCTCGTGAACTTCGCAAACCCCGACATGGTCGGGCATACCGGGATGCTCGACGCCGCGATTCACGCGGTCGAAGCCGTCGACAAAGGCGTGGGCGCGATTGTCGAAGCGACGCGAACCCAAGGCGGCGCCGTGTTCGTGACCGCCGACCATGGGAACTGCGAGCTCATGCGAGATCCCGCGAGCGGCCAGCCCCACACGGCGCACACCCTCAATCCCGTGCCTCTCCTTTACGTCAACGACGGTGATCGTGACGCGACGATCCGCGGCGGTGGCCGAATTTGCGACGTCGCGCCGACGATGCTCGAGCTCTTGGGGCTGCCCCAACCCCAGGAGATGACCGGCCACTCGCTTCTTTTGCACAAGGCGAAATAGGACGACGGGCGTGGCGGAGCTGCCGACCATCGAGGGCTACCGCATCGTCGCTGAGTTGGGTTCGGGCTCGCTTGCCTCCGTGTACAAGGCGGTCGAAGAGCCGCTGGGCCGGACGGTGGCGCTCAAGTTGCTGAAGGCGACGATCGCGCCGAGCTCGCCCTTCGCGGCGCAGCTCGAGCGCGAGGCTCGGGTTCTCTCCGAGCTTTCTCACCCGAACATCGGTTCGCTGTACGCGTTCGCGAAGACCGAGACGCGGATGTATCTCGTGCTCGAGTTCGTCGACGGCTTCAGTCTTTCGACGCTGCTCAAGAAGAAGTCGAGCGTACCCGCCGACTGCGTCGCTGCGATCGGCGCCGCAGTCGCGCGCGGTCTCGCGCATGCGCACAAGCGCGGCATCGTCCATCGCGACATGAGGCCAGCGAACATTTTGGTGAGTCGAAGCGGCGAAGTGAAGGTCTTCGACTTCGGAATCGCGCAGCGTTCCTCGTTGGCCTCTTCGTCGGCCGAAGAGCCCGTCGGCTTGTCGCCGCTACGCCTCGAAGATGTCGCTGCATTCGGAACCCCCGCGTACATGTCGCCGGAGCAAATCCTGGGCGAGAGCGTCGACGCGCGGAGCGACGTCTTCTCGCTGGGTGTCGTGCTCTATCAACTCATCTGTGGCGCCCGCCCGTTCGAGCGCGGCGACGAGACGGAGCGCCGGCCGACCGCGCATCGCATCCGGCGAGACCCGCCCATTCCTCTCCATCGCCGTGCTCCGGACGTGCCCGCCGCGCTCGAGCGCGTGGTGATGCGGGCCATCGAGAAGCTACCTGGGGATCGCTATCCATCAGCCGAAGCGATGGCCGAGCGGCTCCAGGAGCTTGCCGCTGCCCGCTCCGGGCTGTCCAGCGACAGGCTCGCCGTGCGCGCGCTGGCCCACGCGGGGCTGGTGACCGCAGAGGACGAAGGATCGGAGAACGCGCCGAAGCGAACGGAGCGCACGTCGGTGCGGCGCGCTTGCGCCGGGATCGCGGTCTTCGGCGCGGTTGCGATCGCCGGCGGAGGTACGCTGCAAGCGACGGCGCATCGCGAGGGTCAGACGGCAGGAGCTCGCCCCCTCGAGCTGGCCCCGCCCTATCCGGGGTACCTGCGCGTCCTGGCTACCCCGTGGGCCGAGGTATGGGTCGACGGGCAACGAGTCGAAGTGACCCCGTTCGCCCGCGGCATTCCGCTATCGGCTGGCACGCACTACGTCACCTTGGTGCACCCGAACGCGCCTGCCGAGAAGCGGACGATCGCCATAGCGCCGGGCGAAACGCGCATGGTCGACGTTGTCATGGCTGTTCCGGACTTGTCGCACGACGACGATGCGGGGCCAACGACGACGCGAGCGGACCGGGGGCAGCCGTGAGATCTCGGGTCTTCTCCGTGCGGACAGTCGCGATCCGCGCGGCGACCTCCGCGGCGGCCGATCGGAGGCGTCTTATCGGGCCGCTGCTGTCGGCCGCAGCCGTCTCGCTCAGCCTCGCATGGGCGCGCGATGCAGGCGCTTTCACGCACATCGTGAAGGCCGGCGAAGCGTTGGCGCAGATCGCGGAGCGTGTTTACGGTGACTCCAAGCGCGAAGCGGTGCTCATCGGCGCAAACGCGCTCGACGTGCAAGGGGGCTCGATGATCTCGTCGGGGATGCGCATCGAAATCCCCGCGCCAGGGCATCGTACCGTCACCGAGGGCGAGACGTGGGCGGAGCTCGCCTTGACGTGGCTCGGGACGAACGACACGGCGCGCACCGATCTGCTCGCGCAGGCGAACAAGGGTGTCGCTTGGGTGCCGCCGGTCGAAGGGCAAGAGATCGAGATTCCCGCCGTCGTCACGTACATCGCCGGGGACAGCGAGACGGTGAACACGATCGCGCAGCGCTTTTGGGGCAATCCGTACCGCGGGTGGGAGCTCAATCCGTACAATCGGCGCGACGGGGTCTCGGTGCGGCGAGGCGAAGTGATCCTGGTTCCGATGGCCGGCCTCAGGTTGACCGACGCGGGCAAGGCGGAGGCTCGCGCGGCGGCCGAGCGCGACGGCGCGAGTGGGGGCATGGCGTTCGAAGTGCAACGACGCGCGGACGCGGAGCTGCCTCAGCTCTGGGCGGAAGTACGTTACGGGCGATACGCGGAGGCTGTCGCGCGCGGGAACCGGCTCATCGGCGGCGGCGCGCTGACGCATCCCCAGCTCGCGATGGTGTACCACGCGCTCATCGAGGCCTACGCGGCGCTCGACGCCCGGGCCGCAGCGGCGGCGGCTTGCGCTGCGTGGAAGTCGAACGAGCCCCGCCCGATGCTCGATCCCGTCCGCGTTTCGCCGAAGATACGCGCCGCGTGCGATGCGCGCTGACCCGGGCGTGAAACACGCGACGTCGCTGCCGCCCCTCAGCCCTGGCCGCAAGCTCGCTGACAAGTTCGAGATCGTCGGCGTGCTCGGTGAAGGCGCCACCGGCATCGTCTACGACGCCCGGCGGATCGTCGAAGGCGACGAGGTCGCGCTCAAGGTCATTCACCAACACCTCGTGGGCGACGTGCAGGTGCGCGGGCGCTTCAAGCGGGAGGCGGAGATCCTTCGACGCCTCGAAGGCGAGCACCTCTGTCCGATCTTGGATTTCGGCGAGGCTCCCGATCCACGACGCGACGGAGCCGGGCTCATCTACTTGGCTCTCTCGCGCATCGAGGGCCCGGCGCTCGACGCGCTGCTGAAGAGCGAGGGGCCGCTCCCGATCCCTCGGGCCACGGCCATTTTCCTCGAGGTGTGCGACGCCCTGAGTGAGGCCCACGCGCAGGGGGTCATTCACCGCGACCTCAAGCCCGGGAACGTGCTCCTGCACCACGGCGATAGGGCCGTCGTGGTGGACTTCGGCATGGCCAAGATCATGACCGGGGGCGGCGCGGGGACGACGGTCCTCACCCAGCACAACATGGTGTTCGGCACCCCCGAGTACATGGCGCCGGAGCAAGCCCGCGGCGACGAGCTCGACGCACGCTGCGACGTGTACGCGGCGGGCGTCATCCTATATGAGCTCCTGACAGGAAGCGTCCCCTTCGTCGGCGGCACACCGCTCAACGTGCTGACAGCTCACTTGACGGCGACGCCCCGTCCAGCGCGCGAGCGTGCTCCGGAGCGCGAGATATCGCCGGCGCTCGAAGCCGTGGCGATGCATGCGATCGCCAAAGACCCCCAGCGCCGCTACAGAACGGCGCAGGCGCTGGCGGCGGCGATCCACTCCGCGCTTGCCGCGCCCGACGACATCGAGGCCGTGCGCCCCGCGCGGGCCCATGGGCCAGCCGATGCGAACGGCGCACGGTCGGTGGCGCACGCGACGACGACGCCCCCCGCGCGGGCCTCGACGCGCTCCTGGCTTCTGGTGTGCGTCGTCGCTGCGCTGGCTGGCATCGGGCTCGGCGCGTGGCTGTCCACGTGGTGGGATCGTTGATTCACTTCTTCTTGGGGCGGCTCCGCCATGCGTTGTTGAACTCGGAGATGGTCTCGATGGTCCGCGGGTTCCAGACCATCTTGCGCAAGATCGGCGGAGCCACAGTAGGAATGTGCGCGCCCGACTCGAGCGCCTCGTTGACATCCATCATGTGGCGCATCGATCCGACGATGATCTTGGACGGCAAGCTCTCTCGGTCGAGGACGTCGCGTGTCGCCGCGATGATCGGCCGAACGTCGTAGCCCATGTCCCGGACGCGGCCGCTGAAGATGCTCACGTACGTCGCCCCCGCGAGGGCCGCCAGGTACGCCTGGTTCATGGCCATGAGGCACGTCACGTTCGTCTTGATCCCGCGCTTGACAAGCTGATGGAGAACGCGCAGGCCGGTCTCGCTGAATGGCACTTTGATCGTGATGCGCTGCGCGTCCCAAGCGTGATAGGCGAGCGACTCTTGGAGCATTTCGCTCTCGGTCTCCGTCGTGAGCTCGACCGATACGTCGCCGGAGCTCACGGCCAGAATCTCCCGGATGCGCTCGCCCAGGTCCGCGTCGGGCGCTTCGCGGGCGATGATAAGCGGGTTGGTCGTGACGCCGGAGAGCACGCCCCACGCGAACAAATCTTTGATTTCCTTCGGTTCCGAGCTGTCGATGAAAAGCCCCATTGGCGCACTCCTTAGACCTTCCAATAGCACGCGCGAAGGTCACGCGTGATGCAGGATCGCCCGCGAAACTTCGAGCAAGGTGGCCCCGTGTGCGTCCGGTCGGCACGCGCCCGGACCCTCGCGCAGCGGGCACAGCTCGCAGCGATTGGGCGCAAACACCAGCGCGGTCTTCAGCCCAGCCGCGCGCCCCGCTTCGACGTCACCGGATCCGTCGCCGATCATCCACGAGGCTGCCGGGTCACCGCCCAGCCGTCGCATGAGGGCAACGAGCAACCCCGGCTTCGGCTTTCGGCAGTCGCAGACGCGGATGAGCGCCGGGTCGCCGCCAGTGCCTCCCTCGGGGTGGTGGAGGCAAGCTTCCAGGCCGTCGACGCGCACTCCTTCCCGAGCAAGCCGTTCGAGCAGCGCGTCGTTGGTGCGAGCGACGGCCGCGGCGGACATCTGCCCCTTCGCAGGACCGGGCTGGTTAGTGGCGATGGCCAGCTTGTACCCCGCGGCTTGGAGCGCGCGCATCCCGTCGATTGCGCCGGACAGAAAGCGGAGTTGGGACGGATGGAACGCAACCGTGATTACTCCGGTCTCCTCGTCCCGGACGACGTCGATGATGGTGCCGTCGCGATCGAAGATCGCGACGGGCGTCACTTAACGCTCTCCCATTTCGTCGACGACCGCTGGAGCCGGGGGTGGCTGACGAGCAGGTGCCAGACGACGGCGCAGAACCCTTCCGTGTGCGGAGTGACCCGCTCGCTTGCCACCGTCGGAACCACGACGCAGGCGTCGGCCACCTGCCGCGTGAAGCCTCCGTCGCGACCGACGATGCCGAACACTTTCGCGCCGACCTCGCGGGCCAGCTCGAGCGAACGCACGAGGTTGACGCTCACGTTCTTCTCACGGTTTCCGCCGCCGACCGAGAAGACGAGGACCCCGTCGCCGGCTCGCAGTCGCGACACGCGAAGCCACTCGGAGAAGCAAGTGTCCCAGCCTTCGTCGTTCACCCGCGCGGTCAGCTCGCTCACGTTGTCGGTCGGCGCGTAGGCCTCGAAGCCGCAGAGCTTGCGGAAGTCGTTGACCGCGTGCCCAGCGTGTCCGGCGCTTCCGCCGACCCCCAGGATGAAGAGACGCCCGGTGGCGCGCACGCCGGCCAGCCCCTCCGCGAGGGCCTCGATGTTCTCGTCGTCGAGCTTGCGAATGATCTCGATGCTCTCGTCCAGGTACTTCCTCGTGAAGCTCTCCATCTGCCGCGCTGCCTCGCTCAAGACCGGTGGAAGTTCGCCATGATTCGCGCGCCGTCGAAGTCGAAACGGAAGCGCATCGGGCGGAGGCCGCGCGCCGAGAGAACGTCGTGCACACGACGGCGCTCGGCGGCGCGGACGTAGAACATGAAGAAGCCGCCGCCCCCGGCGCCCATCAGCTTGCCGCCGATCGCGCCCGCATTTCGGGCCGCCTCGTAGTGCTCGTCAATCGTAGAGTCGGCCATGTTGGAGGCGAGCTTGCGCTTGTTCATCCAATGCTCGTGCAGCATCTCGCCGTACTTGTCGATCTCGCCAGAGAGCAGGACCGCCTTGGTCTCGTGGCCGAGCGCCTTGATGCGATGCATCCGCTGCACGGCGGCGTCTTTGTTCTCGACGATCGTTCTCGCCTGCTCTTTGAGGACCGTCGACGCCGCGCGCTCTATGCCCGAGTAGTAAATGACCAAGTTCGACTCGAGATCATCGATGACCTCTTCGCGGACGGGCAGCCGTTCGACGTCCACCGACCCGTCGGGATGAAAGTGCATCGCGCTGATGCCGCCGTACGCCGCAATGTACTGGTCTTGCTTGCCGATCGGCTCTTTCAGGACGTCGATTTCGAGGTGACACGCCTCGCGCGCCAGCTGCTCGGCCGGGACGAACTCCCGCTGGAAGGCGTGAAGTCCGTTCAGTAGGGCGACCGTGAAGCTGCTCGACGAGCCCAAGCCCGTGTTCGCGGGCACGTCGGCGAGACTGTGGAGTTCGAGCCCCCGCGTGAGCCCGGTGGTCTGCAGCGCGGCCCGAAAGATTCGGTGCTTGATCTGATCGACCGAGTCGACGATTTCGCTTTCGGAGTACGCGAGGCGGATCGTTTGATGAAAGCGCTTTGCCACGCAGACAAAAACGAACTTGTCTACCGCCGCGGCGACCACGAACCCGCCGTGCTCGCGCGAGTAGCTCGGCAGGTCGGTGCCCCCGCCGCCGAGGGAAAAGCGCACGGGCGCGCGTGAAACGATCATCGTGGCGAGGCTCTCGTTCGAAGGTGTAGATCGAGCTCGGCCAACCCCTCGGGCGACCCGATTTCGAAGAACCTCTCACGGGCCACACAGGCCCGCAAGCGCTTCCGCAGCGACAGGTCGTGCTGAAGCGCGTCCAGCCCCCGCGGCTCCCCGGCAGGCAACGCGGCGATGAGCTCCCGTCGGAGAGCGGTTGCGCCGTAGTCGATGTGATCGAAGGCGGCGTCCTGGCGGCCCTTCTCGTAGCGGATGACCCAACCCCGGTCGGTGACGACGTTGGACGCGTCCCACTTCCCGTCGTTCTTGTGCACCGACATCACGCCGTCGCAGTCGTCCCGATCTGCGAGGATGCGCAGGGGCTCCGCGTAGTCGAAGGGGAGGTAACTGTCGCCGTAGGTCACGAGAAATGTATCTGCGAGGAGGTGCAGCGCCGAGCGGAGGGCGCCGGCGGTGCCCAGGAGCTTACCTCCGTCTTCGGACCACGCGACCCTCACCCCGAAGCGCGCGCCATCCCCCACGTGCGCGCGGATCTGTTCGCCGAGGTGGGCGACGCACATCACGACGTCGCGCAGGCCCGACTCCCCCAGGCGTTCGAGCTGCCACTCGACGAACGGCCGGCCCGCGACCTCGAGCATGGATTTCGGCACGGTCAGGGTGTGGGGGCGCATCCGTGTCGCGAGACCCCCGGCGAGCACGACGGCTTGCACGCCGCCTTCTTAGCATCTCCGCGGAAGGAGCCGATCCCGCTCGGCCCCCGGAGGAGGAAGCCCCCGGTCGTCGGCGAACGAGAACATGAGCCGTTTCGCGCCCCATAGGCCACAGTTGGGACGGGGTGTCTCCCTTCCCCAGGGCAGCGCCTTTCGTTGTACTCGGGTATGGGTGACGGGAGACGGGCGAGGTCCCTGGCATCAAGAAGGAGATTCCTTAGTCATGAGCCACCACGAGCTGTCGATCGCGCACCGCGGGCGCCTTTTCCGCAGGTCTTCCCTCGCGGCCCTGGGGATCGCCTTGGCGGCGATCGCGTGCGGCCATCTGCAGGCCGATCCGACCCCGACGGGTGGCGGCGGCGATAACGGCGGTGGCTCGTCGAACGGCGGCGGCCAAGGGACGGGCTCGGGCATGGCGTCCGGCTCCAACGGGGGGCAAGGCGGTTCCAGCGGCAACGTGAGCACCGGTTCAGGGGGCAACTCCGGCAGCGGTTCCGGCGGGAGCTCGGGGTCCGGGGGCGGCTCCGGGGTCGGTCAGGAAGGCAGCTCGGGCAGCAGTTCCGGCGCTCCGGTAATGGTGGTCTCTCTGGATGGGTCGCCACCCGACGTCGCAAAGATCGCGTGCATGGACTCGACCGAGGCGCTGCCGCATACGCCGGGGTACACGCCGGATCCGACGGTGACGATGTCGGTGAATACGTTGGTGAATGGGATCACCAGCAACACCCAGCTTGCGAATCAGATGCGGGGGACGAGCGCGACCGTGGCCGGCGCGGGGAATTTCAACGATATCTTCCGAACCCCCGACGATACGACGAACGCACTCAAGGGGTTTCTTTTTCGGGACGGCCCGCGTGGAGTCAACCTGCAAGCGTACCAAACCGGCCAGAATTATGGAAACGGGTACTCCACCGCCTTTCCCGTACCGGCGCTTCGCGCCGCGTCTTGGGATCTCGACTTGGAGAAGCAGCTAGGCGCGGACATGGGCGACGAGACGCTCGGGTCGGGAAACACGATGCTCCTCAGTCCCGTCGTCAATATCTTGCGCCACCCTGCCTGGGGGCGCGCGCAAGAAACGTACGGCGAAGACTCGTTCTTGCTCGGGCGGTTCGGGTCGGCATACACCGAAGGTTTGCAGCAGTACGTTCCGGCGTGCGTGAAGCATTATGCCGCCAACAACATCGAGTTCGGCCGCGCAAGCCAGAACGCGATGATGGACGAGCAGACGCTCCACGAGATCTATGGCCGTCAGTTCGAGATGGTCATTCAGGACGGCGGCGTGGCCTGCGTGATGGCGGCGTACAACGAGATCAACGGTACGAAGTGCGCGCAGAACAAAGAGCTCCTGACCGACATGCTGCGAACGACGTTTGGCTTTCAGGGCTTCGTCCTATCCGACTGGTGGGCGATGACTCCCGGACAGGCAAGTCAGACGACGGCGCAGGCCTCGACGAACGCGCAGCAGGGGGTCAGCGCGGGTTTGGATATGGAGACGCCGTGGTCGTACAACTACGCGACGCTCGAGACTGTCGCGACCACGGCGCAGATTCAGACGTCAGCCAAGAGGATCATCCAACAGAAATATCGATTCAAGGTCAACAAGACGGGAGTTCCAGTTGCCCAGCTTGGCCTGAAGGCTCCAACGACTTCGCTCAACGCCAACGGAATCACCGGCAACGACGCGCATATCGCTGACGCGCTGACGTCCGCCGAAGAAGGCATGGTGCTGCTGAAGAACGACAAGAACACGCTTCCCATCAGTCGCACCACCGTCAAGACCGTGGCCGTCATTGGAACGGCCGCGGCCTGGAATCTGACGGGAACGAAGCAGTCGGGTACGGTCAACTTCGCCACCGACGTGCGGCTCGGCGACCTGGGGAGCAGTCGCGTTTCTTCTGATCCGGCCAAGAGCGTCGGGCCTGCCGCTGGGATCACGCAGGCCGCGGGCGCTGGGATCACCGTGACGAGCGGGACCGCAGCGACGCTCGCCGATACGGCCGACTTCGTGGTCGTCGTCGCCGGGTTGACCCCGCAAGACGAAGGCGAGGAGTATACGGGCGCGGGCGATCGAACGAACTCTTCCGGCGCTCCGAACCTCGCCCTCGATGCGAAGTCCGGATCGAATGCGCAGAACACGCTGATCACGACCATCGCGGCCAAGGGCAAGCCGATGGTCGTGGTCCTCGAAGGAGGAAGCGCCATCGACATGCCGTGGCTCGCGAGCGTTCCGGCGGTCGTCATGGCCTGGTATCCCGGCATGGTCGGGGGCGAGGCGCTGGGCAAGCTGCTCTTCGGCGACGTGAACTTCAGCGGCAAGCTGCCGATCACCTGGCCGAAGACGGTGGCCGACGAGCCCCCGTTCAACCAGGGAGGCACCACCGGCGGAACGACGATGATGGACTACTATCTCGGGTATCGGTACTTCGACAAGAACGCCAAGACGCCGCTCTTCGCCTTCGGCTACGGGCTCAGCTACACTTCGTTCAAGTACGAGTTCCTCGGCCTGCCGTGTAGCACGGTCACGAAGAAGGGCGTTGTTGACGTCGTCGTGCAAATTACGAATACGGGGACGGTGGCCGGCAGCGAGGTGGCGTTCCTGTTCGTTTCCTATCCCAGCACCACGGCGAGGCGCTCCGTGAAGGAGCTGAAGGGGTTCTATCGGACGCCCACCGTGATGCCTGGTGCGACCGTCCAGTTCAAGATTCCGCTTCGCGTCGCGGATCTGAAGTATTGGAACACCACCAGCACGCCGCCTGGGTGGACGGTCGAGAGCGGACCTGTTCAAATCATGGTCGGCCCGAGCTCGGATAACCTTCCGCTCAAGGACATGTTGACGGTACAGTGATCGCGGCGCGTGGCGCGCCGCCGCAGTTCATGCGGTTCCGGCATCCGTTTCCGAAGGGATGCATCGAGGAGCGATCGAATACCCATGACATCGGAGAAAAGGTTCTCGCCGACCACGGTGGCGCTCGCGGCGCTCGGTCTTTTCACCCTCGCACGCCCGGCGCTCGCCCAAGACCACCCGGCGGACGCCGCGAAGCCGCCCGAGAAAGGGGACAAGCAGCCGGCCCAAGCCGGCGCTAGCTCGGAGACGCCTAGCGTTGCGACGGACGCGGCACAGAAGGCGGATACGAAAGCTGACGCGCCCTCCGCCATGTGGCTAGGCGTTGTCGAGCGCCTTCCGCCTAGCGCGTTCCCGGCGCCGCGCGTACGCGGCATCAAGGGCGGTTCTCTCTGGTCGACCTTTCACGGGCTGCAGTGGCCGTACTACCCGAAGACGGGAATCGGCATCTCCGGTTCAGTTTGGGTGGACACGGCGTATCGCAGCCTCTCGCCTGGAGAGCCGCTGGGCGGCTCGATGGGCAATCAGACGCTGAAAACGAAGAGCACCGAGTACCTCCAGCAAGGGCGGCTCGTCCTACGCGCGACGCCCACCTGGAGCGACGGCACATACTTCGTGCAGGGACAAGGCGAGTTCGTGGGCAGCCGCCTCGACAGCACGACCACGTCGATCATCTGGTCCGCAGACGATCTGTGGATCAAAGCCGGCAAGTGGAATGCCTTTGACGTGCAAGTCGGCCGTTACGAGGCCTGGGAGGTCTACCACTTCGGCATGGGCCTCGACCTCTACACATTCGAGCGCCTCGGGGCCAATGCGGGGCCTTACGTCCCGCAGATCTACGGTGTGACGTACGCTTTCTATCGACCCGACAGCGTCGGACAGGCGGCGATTCACGTCTACCCGACCGACTGGTTGCGCTTCGAGCTCGGGTCGCAATACGGCTCCGAGTCGATTCAGGGTGCGGGAGGAGGGCTCAACACGCTCGCCGTTCGTCCGGTCGCCGTGGTCGACTTGGGGTGGATCAAGGCCAAGGCTGGCGCAGAATACAGGGACCTCACGGGCTCGCAGGAGGGGCAGAAGAACGAGGTCGTGCAGCGCGGAGCTGGAGGCGCACTTCAGTTTGTTTTCGATCCTTACGTCGAATTTGGCGTGAACGCAGCCTTCGGGCATCAGGAGCAAAGGTCCCAAGACGGCACGATCAGCGCCACCGGAACCTTTGATACATTCAGCGTGGGCGCCTTCGCCAACGCGCGCGTCGTCGAGAATCTGCTGGTCGGGGGCGGCGTCGACTATACGTACCTAGAAGACACGAATTCCCAGATGAACGTGGCAAGGCACGATAACTTCGATCACTGGCAAACCTTCGGCGCGGTTCAGTACAGGCTATTCGACCAGCTCTTCATCAAAGCGATCCTCGCGTACGCGGTCGCCGATTTGAACCCGCTTCCGATGGTGGACGTCCTCTACAAGAACGAGAGCGTCAGCGGGCGGCTTCGCTTGCAGTACCTGTTCTGACAGAGCCTTCTTCCCCCGCCGTGTTGCGTGTCTGGTCCCACTTCGTAGACTACGGGCAGGCAAGCTATCCGGAGGATCGCAGCCCCATGGTCAAGGCTTCTCTTATCGCGGGCGGTGCGCTCGCATCAATCTTGCTCGCCGCCAGCGCCGTCTCGTGCGCGCACGGCGGGAGCGGTGGCTCGTCGGGGGACAACGGTGGAAGCAGCAACAGCAGCGGGGGCGGTCCCTTCTCCACTGCCCCTCCCCCCGCAGCCGACGGCGGTCAGGGCCCGTTCGAGGAGCGCGGGCCCACCTCCCACACCACGTCGTGCACGCAAACGGCGCCGGCATGCGCGTCGATGTGCAAAGACTTCCCCGCGAACCCGGTGATCGACCTGCACCCGGACGACGGCTCTCCGCCGACCCCGATGGACGCGGCGACGCACTTCACCGGGGCCGACGCGCCGGGCGGCGGGCCGTGCCTCGTCGAGCCGCAAGACGGCACGCTCATCCCGCAAAACTGGCTTCGCCCGCGCATTCGGTACCAGCCGGCCGCGGGACAGAACCTCTTCGAAATTCGATTCCACGCGGCGAGCGAGGCCAACGACTACGTCGTCTACACGACGAGCAAGACGTGGAAGATGCAAAACGGCCACATGCCCGGCACGGCAGGAGACTGGGACACGATTCGGTCCTCGATTTGGGGCCAAGACATCACCGTCACCGTGCGGGGGGTCAACATGAACGACCCGTCCTCGCAACCCGCGTCTGCGACCGCGAAATTCCGAATCGCACCCGCCGGCGCCGGCGGCGCGATGATCTACTGGGCGGCGGTCGGCGACAAGAACGGCTCGTCGTGGCTCGAGGGGTTCAACGTGGGCGACGAGAATGTCTCGTCCGTGCTGACCACCAGCCAGGTCGCGCTCCAGATCTCGCGCGATCAAGGGGGGAATCCGCAGACTGCCAACAATACCCAGGCAGCCGGCTCGGTCGAGTGCATCGGATGCCACGCGGCGATTCCCGACGGCGTGGACGGCGGGGTGGGCAAGAGCGTCGCGTTCGTCGACTTTTACCCGTGGACGGGCGTCGTGGCCGAGGTCGAAAGAGACGCGGGCGGCGCCATTCCGTCGTGGCTCACGACGGCCGGCGCGCAGGCGTTCAGCCAACCATGGATTGGCCTCCCGACGTTTTCGAAGTCCGATTGGGCCACCGGCAGGCACATTGCCATCGCGAGCTACGGTTGCCCGCCGAGCACGACATCCACCGGCTGGTATCCGTGGAACGGAAATGGATGCAGCGATCAGCCGAGCGCCGGCCTTGCCTGGTTCGACCTGAGCTCCGCCGCGGCCCCGGTGATCAGCGCCAACTCGTACGACGTGGGGATGGGCGTCCTCAAAGGCCAAGGGACCACCTGGGGTATTCTCGCGCGCACCGGCGATCCACGCGGCGCGGAGTTCGCGAACTTCAGCCACGACGGCAAGTCGATCGTCTACGTCTCGACCAACGCCGGAAAAGACGGCCGGCTCGGGACGGGCACGGCCGACCTGTACACGATTCCGTACGGGGCGCGCCAAGGCGGGGCAGCGACCGCCGTCATGGGCGCCGCCGAAGCGACTTGGGCGGAGTTTTATCCCTCGTTTTCGCCCAATGATGCGTTCATCGCGTTCAATCGGGCGCCCGGCTCGGAGGCCATGTACTACAACCCACACGACGAAGTGTTCGTCGTTGCGTCGGGTGGAGGAACGGCCAAGCGGCTCGTCGCCAACGATCCCCCCACCTGTATGAACGCCCCCAGCCCGGGCGTGACGAACAGCTGGCCGAAGTGGTCGCCGTCGGTTCAACAGTGCTCCGACGGGCTGACGTACTACTGGCTCATCTTCTCGTCCTCTCGCGACGGCAACGCGTTCAACCTCGCGAATTTCAAAGACCCGAAACCGAGCACGCCAGTGCCCACGTCGCAGCTTTATCTCACGGCAATCACGGTCGACCAGAACAACCAGCTTCAAACGTATCCGGCGCTGTACATATGGAATCAGCCCGCGAAGAACGCGGCGCTGGGAGCCAACCAGAGCAACCACACACCGGTCTGGGAGGAAGTGGCCATCCCTCCGCCGGCCCCGCCGTCTCCGCCGCCGCAGTAGTTTGCGCCAGAACCCCGGTGGGGTCAGTCACGGCCCTCGGCCGGCTGCTGGACGGCAACGAGCCGACGCGCGTGACGGGCGACCATGCGCTCTTCGTCCGTACGGATCACGCGCACGCGACATGGCGACCCGTCTTGGCTGATGATCGCGTCGCCGCGTGCGTTGCGCGCGTCGTCCAGCCGAACGCCCAGGTGCTCCAGCCCCGACGCGATCGACGCGCGCACGGGGGCCGCGTGCTCACCGATGCCACCGGTGAACACCAGCGTGTCGATGCCGCCGACGCTCGCCGCCATCGCGCCCACCCATTTGCGGGCGTTCCACGCGAACACGTCGAGGGCGAGCGCGGCGCGGGGGTCGGAGCTGCGCCGGACTAGTAGCTCCTGCACGTCTGCGGTGGACCCGCTGAGGGCGAGCATCCCCCCCCGATGGTTCATGAGGTCGTCGAGCGAGCCCGCGTCGTACCCGTGCGCCACGAGATAAACGAAGAGCCCGGGATCGAGGTCGCCGGCGCGTGTGGCCATCACCAGCCCCCCCGAAGGCGTGAACCCCATCGTCGTGTCCACAGCGCGGCCGTCGCGCACGGCGACCATGCTCGCTCCGCCGCCAAGGTGCGCGAGGACGGAGCGGCCGAGGTCGTCCGCGCCCACGGCAGCGACGACGTATTCGTACGACAGGCCGTGGAAGCCATACCGGCGCACGCCCTGATCGAACAGATTCTCGGGGAGCGCGTATCGATGTGCGACCGCAGGAATCGTGCTGTGGAACGCCGTGTCGAAGCACGCAACCTGAGGCCGCCCCGGCCAGCGCTCGGCGACCGCGCGCATCGCCATAATCTCGGCCGGCAAGTGAAGCGGAGCGAACGGCACGAGCTCGCGAAGCGACGCCAAGAGCGCTTCGTCGACGAGCGCGGGCGCCGATCGCGCCGCCCCTCCGTGAACCACACGATGACCGACGACCTCCGGCGAAAAGTCGCCCCCTCTGGATATCTCCGCGAAGACCGCGTCGATGGCCGCGGCATGATCCGGCACCACCTCCCCGATTCGCTCGACGACGCCGCGCCCGATCGGCCTCTCCTCGGCGTCTTCCGCCTCGAAGAGCGCGTACTTCAGCGATGACGAGCCGCAGTTGATCGCAAGCACCCGCATGGCCTTTCGCCTATCATAACGTCCCCCAAGTAGCTGGAGCGTTGCGACAGGAGCGTCATCATGAGCAGGACGATCAAGCACATCCTCGCGGCCCATGACTTCGGCGAGACCGCGCAGGCGGCGCTCGACTACGCGCTCGACCTGGCGGAGCAGCTCAACGCCCGCGTCACCGTGGTTCACGCGTACGAGATCCCGGTTTACGGCTTTCCCGAAGGGTTCGCGCTCACCGCGGACGTCGCCGGGCGGATTCAAGAGATCGCCAGCAAGGCCCTCGACGGCGTGGTGCTGCGCGCGCAGCGGCCCGGCCTCCAAGTGGATGCCATGCTGCGTCAGGGGACGGCTTGGAGCGAGATCGGCGCTGCCGCGTCCGAGACGAACGCCGCCCTCGTCGTCATCGGGACGCACGGGCGCCGTGGTCTGGCGCACGCCCTCCTGGGCAGCGTCGCCGAGAAGGTGGTGCGTTCGGCTCCGTGTCCCGTGCTCACGGTGCACGCGCCAAAGCACTGACGGGCTGAGGTCGTATGGTCGGGAACAGGAAGATTGGGCGCTGGTTCGTCTGGGCGCTCCTGCTCGTCGGGGCGTGCGCCCCGCCGCGAGGCAAGACCCCGTCGCCGTCGGCGGCTCCGACTCCAGCGAAGGCCGCGTCGGCCGCGGCCCAGCCGACCCCCGCCCCCGTCTTGGCAGAGCTCTTTGGCCAGCCCGAGAACGTGGGGCCACGCCGCTTTCGAGTGCTGGGGCCCTTCCCGAACCGGCTCGCGCCGAACGCGAAGGGACGCCCCGGCCTCGACACGGACTATCTGGCCGAAATCGGTGGCGAGGCGGAGGCGCGGCTCGAGCCCTCACCGACCGTCACCCTAGACGGCCGTGCATGGTCGGTCCGCGAAGCGGCGCTCGACCCCGCGTCCATCCTCAACTTCACCAAGTTGTTCGGAGGCGACACCGACGGCATGACGGCCTACGCGTTCGCGGAATGGGCCGTCGACAGGCCCCAGAAAGCACTGGCGGTCTTTGGCTCGGACGACGCGGCCGTCGTCTGGCTCAACGGCCGGAGGGCTCACCATATCGCCCGCGACCGGCCCCTGAGCCTCGACTCGGATCGCTTCGAACTCCCACTCCAAGCCGGAGTGAACCGGCTGATCGTCAAAGTCGACAACGGTATCGGCGATTGGGGCTTCGCGCTGCGCGTCTTCGACGACGAGGGACAAAAGCGCTTTTGGGCTCGAGACGCCCGCCGCCACATCGAATCGTTTCAGCCGGTTCCCGCGATGGGCGGCTATTTGCTCGACGACTCCTTTCCCGACCTCCGCTGGAGCGATCCCGCCGCAGCAGAGCGCGTCTTCGGTCACGCCCAGATGCGAGTCAAGTGGTACGGACCCGACCTCGCTCCCGCGGATCGACCGGAGAAGGACGGCCAGTACGCCGCGATCGTCGAAGCGACGACGCTCGACGGGTACAGGCATCGCCAAATCGTGACATTCGCGAGGGTTCCCCCCGACACGATCCCCTCGCTTCCCACGCCACCGACGCACGAGCCCCCGCCGCTGCAGGTCCCGGGTCGCTTCGACCTGAACGAAGCGCAACAGGCCGAGCTCTCGCGCCATTTCTGGTTGGGAGCGTCGGACGCCCTCTCGCACGGCCGTGACAGCGCCGTGGCCGCGCTCGCATTCGCGCGCCTCGCGGCACAGCCTCCCCCGAAGGGGGAGCCGGCCTGGCTGAACAGCGGATTCATCCAGGTCGCCGAGCAGCAGATGCGGCTGCGCCTCGCGGTCGAGAACAGGGCCCCGAAAGCCCTTCTGCCGCCGGAAAATCTGTCCGCGCCCGCGCCGGAGCTCCGGATGGGATCGGAGGCGCTCGCCGGTCTTCGCCCTGGGACTGCCGAGAAGCTCCGGGCAGTGGCTCGGCAGTGGGCGAAAGACGACTCGAATCCCTTCGTCCTCTTGGTAGCCCGCCGCGGTGTGGTGTTCCTGCACGAGGGCTTCCTCGGTTTGGGGAAGGACGCGACGTTTTATCCAGCGAGCATCGGCAAAACGATCGCCGGGCTCACGTTCGCGCGAGCGGTCGACCAGGGCCTGATCGCCTTGGACCAACCCGTGGGAAGCGTGCTTACCGATTGGCAGAACGAGCGCACCGCCCGGATCACGTTCCGGCACTGCTTCAATCACGTGACCGGTCTCGCCGACCACGCGTCGCACGGGGGGCTGTTCAACAGCTATCTCGACAACGCCTTGCTCGTCGAAGACGCCATTTTCGCCAAACCGGGTACGCGGTTTCGATACAACGGCGACGACGTGAACCTGGCGGGCAAAGCGCTCGAGCTCGTCACCGGTCAATCGATTTGGCGGCTGCTCTACGAGAACATGCAGAGGCCTTTCGACGAGCCGGTCAGGCAGCTCGATTTGGGCTTCGGCGACGCGTTCACCGCGATGTACCTGGCGAAGGTCGGCCAGATGATCCTTCAGGACGGTCGCTACGGCCGCTATCGGTTCTTCCGGCCGGGGTTTCTCCAATTGCTGCGCCCCCGCCGCATCGCCGAGTTCGCCCCCGAGCTCGACGATCCGAAGATCGAGGCTGGCATCGGTCTCGCGTGGATGACCGATCCGCCGGGCCCGCGCGAACGGGGCGTTCTCGGGCCGAACGTGATCGGCCATGGCGCCTCGTCTGGCGCCATTTGGCGGATCGACCCCGACCATGACGTGATCATCGTGGTCGGACGGAGCGGCTTCAAAGACGAAGCTTCGAACGAAGCATGGGCGACGAAAATCGCCGGCGTGGTGGCCGACGGGCTGAAATGACCCGCCGGGGCCTCGCCCCTATTCGGTCTTTTTGACCCCGGTCACGAAGTACGGCGTATCGCCGAAGCAAGCCGACGGAACCCCGTCGTGCTCTTCGTATTCAAGCACGACCCGGTGCCCCGCGTAGGAATCGATCTGTTTGGCGACGTTGTCGTCGGGCACCGTGAAGTTGAAAATCGTCGCTTGCTGGCCCGCGATGTTAACCATAGCGAGCTCGCCTTCATTCGTCTTGCAAACCCAACCGCGCTTCGAGAGCTTCTGCACGAAACCGACGCGCTCGCCCTTCGAGTACGCGTAGTTCAGAGTGAACAGGGTGTAGAGGGCGCCGCCGACTGCGGCGAGAAGCACCGCGGCGACGACGATCCGCGCCAGCCACTTCTTGCTCTCGGTCTTCGCGTTGGTGATGTCCATGCGGGAGACGAGTCTGTCTGGCCGGGTCGCCCCGGTCAACCCTCAAGCCCCCGTCCGGACCGATTCAGGTCACTGCGTCTTTGATGGCCTTGACCGGTCTCGCGCGAACGCCTTTGCTCGCCGGTTTGGCGGCGAACTTCTGTTTCTCCTTGGTGAACGGGTTGATGCCTTCGCGCGCCGGCCGCGCGGGCTTCTTCACCACAACAAACTTGGCGAAGCCGGGCAGCACGAAGACGCCGTTCTTCTTGAGCTCTCGGTGCCCGACGTCCACGAGCGTCTCGACGACTTGCTTGACGTGCTTGCGCGAGATCTCCTCGCCGATCGCGTCTGCGACTGCCTGAAGGATCGCGCTCTTCGAGAGGGGTTTCGCCTTCGCCGTATTCGATTTCGCCATGTTCGAGTCTCCTTGCACGGTGAGAAGAGCGCCGTAGCGGGCGCGGGGTCAATAGAAACGTACGCGATACTCCGGAAAAGCGGTCGCTCCCAAGGCCGATCGCGAGCCTCAACGTGGGGCGAGGGGGTCCCCCAAGGGGACGGTTCCTGCCACTTGGTATCGCGTGACGCCGCCGAAGCCTTTCCGGTTCCAAACTCAGGGCGAATTGAGTAGCGTTACCTTTTTTGTTAGGAGCCTTCTCCGTGCCACTGCCATGACCCAAGCTCGCGCCGACCCCGATGAGCTTCTGCGACAAGTGGCCGCGGAGGAGCGGCGAACGCATCGCGGAAAGCTCATCATCTTCTTCGGGTCTGCCCCCGGGGTCGGCAAGACGTATGCGATGCTCGAAGCCGCGCGCAGCGAACGCGACCTAAAGCGCGACGTGGTCATCGGGGTCGTCGAGACTCACGGGCGCTACGACACCGGCGCGCTCGTCATCGGCCTCGAAATGCTCCCCCGGCGTCGGGTGGAGCACCGCGGCGTCATCGTCGAGGAGTTCGACCTCGACGCGGCCCTCGCGCGCAAACCAGGTCTCATTCTGATCGACGAGCTCGCGCACACGAACGCTCCGGGATCGCGCCACGCCAAGCGCTGGCAAGACGTCGAGGAGCTGCTCGACGCCGAAATCGACGTGTACGCGACGTTGAACGTCCAGCACATCGAGAGCCTGAACGACGTGGTCGCGCAGGTCACCGGCGTGGTCGTCCGCGAGACGGTCCCGGATCGAGTGCTCGAAGAAGCCACCGAGGTACGGCTCATCGATCTGCCGCCCGACGAGCTCATCGTCCGCCTCGAAGAAGGGAAGGTCTATGTCCCCGATCAGGCACAGCGGGCGATCGAGAGCTTCTTTCGCAAGGGGAACCTCATCGCGCTCCGAGAGCTTGCGCTCCGAAGTACCGCCGACCGGGTCGACGCGCAGATGCGCATGTACAAGACGGCCCACGGCATCCAGCAGGTATGGGCCACCGCCGAGCGGATCTTGGTGTGCGTGAGCCCCAGCCCTTCGTCGGCGCGGCTCGTGCGCGCTGCGCGCCGCATGGCGACCAGTCTCCACGCTCCGTGCATCGCCGCTTACGTGGAGACGCCGGCATCGCTGAGGATGTCCGACGGTGGTCGCCAGCGCCTCGCGGACAACCTGCGCCTCGCCGAGCAACTCGGTGCGGAGGCCGTGACGCTGCATGGGGAGAGCGCCGCACAAGAGACGGTGGCTTACGCGCGTGCGCGGAACGTTACGAAGATCGTCTTGGGCAAGCCGACCCACCCGCGCTGGCGAGACTTCCTCTCTCGGTCCTTCCTCGACGAGATCGTGCGATCGAGCGGTGACATCGACGTGTACGTCATCTCCGGCGACGAGGCTGCGTCGATCGTGCCGCGGACCGAGAAGGGAGTGAAGCCTCCTTTCCGCGGGCGAACGTACGTCGCCAGTGTCGCCACGGTGATCGCGGCCACCGGTGTCGCATGGCTTCTATTCGGCAGACGCCAACTGGCCGATGTCGTCATGGTCTACCTGCTCGGAATCATCGTCGTATCGATGCGGTTCGGATACGGCCCGTCGCTCTGCGCCGCCGTGCTCAGTGTCCTTTTCCTCGATTTCTTCTTCGTCCCGCCTTATTTCAGTTTCGCCGTTTCCGACCTCCAGCACATCGTGACGTTCGTCGTCATGTTTCTGGTGGCCGTCCTCGTCAGCAGTCTCACACGCCGCGTCCGACAGCAGGCGGACGCCGCGCGCTTCCGCGAGCGCCGCACCGCGAGTCTGTACAACATGAGCCGGGAGCTCGCCGCGACGCGCGCCACGCGGAACCTGGCAACCGTCGCCGCGCAGCACCTGCACGACGTCTTCGAAGCGAAAGTCGCGGTTCTGCTTCGAACGCCCGAGGGACGGCTCGAGAACGCCCCCGCGGGGGACAAGTCGTTCGTTCCCGACGAGAAAGAGCTCGGGGTCGTCGATTGGGTCTGGTCGCACGACAAAGTCGCGGGGCTCGGGACCGACACGCTCCCTTCCGCGCGGGCCGTTTACATGCCGTTGCGGGGGGCGCACGGCGCGGTGGGCGTGCTCGGGGTCATGCCGAGCGACCCGAGTCGGTTCAACGACGTCGAGCAGAGGGCGCTGATCGACCTCTTCGCCAACCAGATCGGCACTGCGCTCGAGCGCGCTCGGCTCGCGGACCAGGCGCAGCAGGCGCATTTGCAAATCGAAGCGGAGCGGTTGAGAAACTCTCTCTTGAGCTCCGTGTCGCACGACCTGCGGACGCCTTTATCGGTCATCACGGGCTCCGCCAGCGCCCTCTTGGAGTCGGGGTCGACGCTGACGCCCGAGGCTCGGCGAGATCTCATCGAGACCGTGCACGAGGAGGCGCATCGCCTCAACCGCCTGGTGCGCAACCTGCTCGACATGACTCGGCTCGAATCGGGGGCGGTCAAAGTCACCAAGGAGTGGCAGGAGATCGAAGGCGTCGTCGGCGCGGCTCTCAGCCGCCTCGACGATCAGCTCCGCGGCAGAAGAGTCGACGTACGCTTCCCGCCGAACCTGCCGCTCGTACCGATCGACGGCGTGCTCGTCGAGCAGGTGTTCATCAACCTCCTCGAGAACGCGGCGAAGTACACGCCGCCCGGCAGCCCTATCGAGATATCCGCCCACCCAGACGAGCGCGGCCTCGTCGTCGAGATCACCGATGAGGGGCCGGGTATTCCCAAGGAGTTCGTCGACAAGATCTTCGAAAAATTCTATCGGTTGCCCCGCGAGCACGGCGGCGGCGGCGCGGGTCTTGGCCTCGCGATATGCCGCGGCATCGTCGAAGCGCATGGCGGGCGAATCTGGGCGGACAACCGCGAAGACGGCGGGGCCGTCTTCCGCTTCACGATACCGATCGAAGGCTCGCCGCCGGTCCCTTCGTCGGAGGACGGCCGGTGAGCAGCCTGACGCTGCTCCTGATCGACGACGAGCCGCAAGTGCGCCGCTTCTTGCGAAGCTCGCTCGGGTCGACCGACTACAAGCTCCTCGAGGCCGGAACCGGGGCGGAGGGGCTGGCGGCCGCAGCGGCACACAACCCGGACGTGATCCTGCTCGACCTGGGGCTGCCGGACCTCGACGGCGTCGAAGTCACGCGGCGGCTTCGCGAATGGACGACCACTCCGATCATCATTCTCTCGGCCCGCGGGTTGGAGCCCGACAAGGTCGCCGCCCTCGATGCCGGCGCCGACGACTACTTGACGAAACCATTCGGCCTGCCCGAGCTTCTCGCGCGTATCCGGGTCGCCGGCCGACACGCCGAGCAGCTCGGCGACAAGAAAGACGCGGTTTTCACCATCGGTGAGCTGCGGATCGACTTCGTCAGCCGAGTCGTCACGCTCGGCGGCGCGGAAGTGCGGCTGACCCCGATCGAGTACAGGCTGCTCACCACGTTGGCGCGCAAGAAGGGGCGGGTGCTCACCTACCAGCAGCTTCTCAAAGAGGTGTGGGGGCCGCGATATGCCACGCAAAAGCAGTACTTGCACGTGTACATGGGGCATCTGCGAAGCAAGCTCGAGCTCGACCCGACGCGCCCCCGCTTCCTCGTGACGGAGCCGGGCGTGGGCTACCGCCTCAAAGTGGATTGAGGATCAACCCGCCGCCGGCAGGAGGAGGCGCAATCGCGTTCCACCCTCCGCGGGGTGCTCGGCCTCGATCCGCCCGCCGAGCTCTTCGACGATGCGCTTCGAGATCGCCAGTCCGAGGCGACTGCCGTCGGCGCGATCGCGGCTCGGCAGCGGGTCGAACAGGCGCGCCAGGCTCTCGGCAGGAATCGCGATGCCGTTGTCTTCCACCTCCACGCACACGAGATCGTCTTTGGTGAACATGCGGAGGGTCACGAGGTTCTCCGGTCGCGAGCCGGGCGGGAACGACTGGAGCGCGTTGACCAGCAAGTTCAAGATCACCTGCCCGAGGCCCGCGCTCGAGCCCTGGACGAACGGCACCGGCTTCACGTCGAGCTTGATCTGCGCGCGCGTCCGGAATTCCCCGCGCAGCACTTGGAGGGTCAGCCGGGTGACCTCGCCGAGGGCGACTTTCTCCGTCTTGTCGTCCGGCCGTCGCAGCGGAAGATCGATCCCTCGCAGGAGCTCGAGAATCCGGTTGGCGAAGAGCTGCGTGCTGGCGAGGTCGCCGTCGGCCGCGTCGATCCTCGCGCGCGCCTGCCGGGGGTCGGGCACCTTGCCCGAGAGGCTGACCGCCGCCGTCGCGACCGACTGGCGGGCCGCGGCGAGCGCCTCCGTCAGGTGGCCGACGGGGCGCGTGAGCTCGCGGCTGATGCTCGCGGCCACCACGCCGATGGCGTACACGCGCTCGGTCTCGAGCAGGCGGCGCCGCAGATCGGTCATTTCGCGATTCATCCGATAGAGCTCGCACGATTCGAAAAGCGTTTGCTTCAGCTCTCGGATGTCCCACGGCTTGCGCAGATACTTGTGTACTTGACCCCAGTTGATCGCGTCGATGGCGCTGTCCAGATCCGCGTAGGCCGTGATGAGAAGCCGGATGGTCTCGGGGAACTGGTCGCGGACCGTGGCGGCCAGCTCGACTCCAGTCGTTCCGGGCATGCGCTGGTCGGTCAGGAGGATCGCGACCTCATGCCGTCGCATGATCTCCAGCGCGGCGGTTCCACTCTCGGCGGTGAGCACCTCGAACTCGTTCCCGCACGCAGCCTCGAAGACAACGAGGTTCGGGGCATCATCGTCGACATAAAGGACTCGACATTTCATCGTTGAGGCTACCGCTTGGAAACAGGCCAAGGGTACCACGGCCGCGAACGACCCGGATATAGCGTTTATGTTGAGGCACGTAGGACCCTGTGTGCCACGGTATCCATATCGGGGATCGAACGCACTCTTCGTCTGCCCAAGGCACGTCTCCGAAACGGGCGCGTTACGTTGCGGGTGAGGGGCGTTCGCCTTCGGCCATGACGGCCGCGGCTCGCCTCCTCTCTCGCTCACGAATTTGGGCGCGCGGGATCCTCACCGTAAACTCAGTTCCGCTCCCCGGGCCCACTTGGCTCTTCAGCGCGATCGTACCGCCGAGGGTGACGACGACACGGCGCGCGATGGCCAGGCCCATCCCGGTTCCGCCGCCGGGGCCTTTGGTGGTGAAAAACGGGGCAAAGACTTTGGAGCGGTGCTCGGGCTTGATGCCCGGCCCGTTGTCGGCGACCGAGAGCGCCACGAAGCCGTTCTCGGTCCATCCTCGCAGGCGCACCAGCCCCGCCGGGGTTTCGCCCACCGCCTGCATGGCGTTTTCGATGAGGCCGGCCAGCACTTGATTGATCTCCTCGGGAACGCACTCCGCGTTTCCGTCACCCTCGAACGCCGTTTCCACACGGATCTCACGACTCATCGCGGGCAGGATGAGGCTCACGACGTCGACCGCGGCGGCGAAGATGTCGTGCGGCTGAAGCTCGCGGCTGAAACCTTCGCGGCTGTAACGGCGCATCAATTCGACCGTGGCTCCGATCCGCTTGATGCCCGACTCGGCCACGTCGAAGAGCTTGCGCAAGCGCGCCCCCACCTCGGCGGCCTTCTGCGCGTCCGCACCCTCCGCCAGTCGCGTGAGCGTCTGAGCGTATTCGGACACGAGGCCCATCGCATTCTTCACGTAGTTGAGCGGGTTGTTGATCTCGTGCGCGAGCGCCGCCGCGACCACTTCGAGCGAGTCCATCTTCTGGCTGAGGAGCAGGTCCGCGGTCGTGTCTTGCGTGCCGAGCAGCGAGCGGACGGTCGACAAGAGCTCGCGCGGCGAGAAGGGCTTGGTGAGGTAGGCGTTCACGCCGGTGTCCAGCCCGGCGACGCGGTCGTCCAGATCGGCGCGCGCCGTCAGCATGACGATCGGGATGTGCCGGGTCTTCGGGTTCGCCCGGAGCCTTCGCGTGAGCTCGAGCCCGTCGATCTCGGGCATCATGAGGTCGCTGATGATCAGGTTCGGGAGCTCTCGCTCCGCGAGCTCGAGACCCTTCTTGCCGTCCCCGGCGGCGAAGATGCGGAAGTGATCGTGCAAAGCGAGGTGAATGACCCGGATAATGTCCGGCGTGTCCTCGACGACGAGGATCGTGTGCGTGCGGTCCTGCTCGTCGGCGTCGCGCTCCACGACGCGCTGTTCGGTCGCCTCGTCGATCTCGAGCAGTCGAAAGTCTTCACGCTGCGCGAGTTGGGTCGTCCACTCGTTGAGCCCGCGGTCGCCCTCGCGCTTGCCGTCCGGAAGGTCTCGCGGGCGCTCGCGCCGGTCGATCACGTTGTGTGGGAAATGGTCCTGGCCTTTGAAGAGCTCCACCGTGAATGTGGCGCCGCGGCCGGGAGCGCTCTCGGCCGAAATCTTGCCGCCGTGCAGCTCCACGAGCTCTTTGGCGAGGGCCAGCCCAATGCCCGTTCCTCCGTGCTTGCGGGTTCCGGCCATGTCGACCTGAAAAAAGCGCTCGAAGACCCGGCTCGCCATGTCGGCGGGAAAGCCGATGCCGTCGTCTCTCACCGAGACGAAAACGCGATCCTGGTCGTCACGGACGTCGAGCCAGATGTTGCCGTTGACCGCGGTGAACTTCGTGGCATTCGACAGAAGGTTGATGAAGACTCGCTCGATCCGTTCCAGATCGCACGTGGCCACCGCACGCTCGACGTTCGACTCGAAGCGAAGCGTGATCGCCTTTCGCTGGGCGAGCGGCCGAACCTGAGCGAGCAGCCCGCGGAGGTATTCCACCAAGTCGTGCTCGTCGATCCGCAGGCGAATGCGGGACTCTTCGAGCTTGGAGAGGTCGAGGAGATCGGCGATGAGCTTGAGAAGCTTGATGCCGCTGCGGTACATCGCCTGCAGGGCGGGCCGCTGCGAGTCGGTCGCCGTGCCGTGCTCGGGGTCGAGCATCAGCTCGAGGGGCGCGAGGATCATCGCGAGGGGCGTCTTGAGCTCGTGGGTGATGTTGGCGAAGAACTCCGATTTGAATCGATCGAGCTGTTTGAGCTGTTCGTGGGCTTGTTCGAGGTTGGCCTTGGTGCGCTCGATGACCAGTTGATTGGTCAGCTGACCATGGAGCGACCTGTAGCTCAGGATCTGCCCTGCGCTCGCTATGATTGCCGTAGAAAGGAGAAAGAATACGTTCGAGAGAGCCGTGAATATGGAGGTCGGCGACGCGAGGAGGAGATTCGGAACGACGAAGGAGGCGACTGTCACCCCATGAGTCACCAGGACCACCCGCGGCGGCCAGACGAAGAGCAGGCCGACCCCAACCATCACGAGGCACAGCCCCGCGTAGTAGGGGGAAGCCAGACCGCCCATCAACACGGTCATCAGGCTGATGACCAACGACCAGCAGAGGACGTAAGCGGCCGAAATAACGTGCGAATGGTGGACGAAAGTCGAAGACTTCACGACGAAGAACATGGCTATCGTCGCAGCGGTCATCAGCCCGCGGATCGTCCAGAGCAGTCCGAGCCAAGCCGGTGCGAGCAAGTAATCTAGCAGCGCGAACAAAGGGTCGATCGAGAGGACGATCCAGAGAAACGTTCGCAACCCTCGCCCGTCTCGCTCGAGCAGCCAGGCCGCCCAGCGCCTTTCGACGAGGTCTCCGCCCAGCTCGCCCCCCATACCCTAGATCCGCGTGCCGACTAGGAAGGGGTTGACCCCGGCCGGCTCGTCCTTGATATCGATTCGCGCACTGGGCATCGCGACGCGGCCCAAGTCCGCCATCTCTCCGCGCGTCCGGTAGATCAGATGCCAGTTGAGATGAAATTCCATTACCCAGCGCGTGGGCAATGTCGGAACCACGTTGCCCACATAGAGCGCCCCCCCCGGGGTAACGCTGGCGAACAGGTTTCTAGAGAGAGCGACGGCCGTCGGCAGCTGGAGATAGTCGAAAAGACCGCACGAGAAGATTGCGTCGAACTGTCCGAACTTCGCAAAAATGCTCGAGTCACGCAGGAGGCGCCGTATCGAATCATGAAGATAAACGACGGTAACACCTTCGGGCCATTTTGCTTGCATGAGGCGTTTGAGCCGTCCATATGCGTAGGCAAGCGCGCCCTTATCCTGATCGAATAGGACCACCTCGATTGGGCGCGGCAAGCTCTCGCGGTCGCGCAGCAGCTCGTACACTTCTTGCGCGGGCCCCGCCGCAACGGACAGGATTCGGAACGGGCGATCGCTCGAGTCTTGGGCGTCGATCAGCCGGGATAGCTCGTCCTTGAGCAGGTCCTTGCGGCTGCGCACACCGACCGCGGCGCGGGTCGACACCATTGCAAGGTTCACTGCTTTCGCGAACAGAGTGTGGCCCTCGAAATGGCGCTCGTAGAGCCCATTCATGATCTCGTAATCGCCGGGGTAGCCGAGCGGCTTGTGCAGGGCTCGGTGCATCCACGGCGAATTCATCAGGAGCTTGTGCACGTGCCGGATCGAGTACTCCTTCAGGGCCTGTACTTCGCCAAGCGACGCCGTCCGAACCGCCGCGTCGATATCCTCGGTCATCCGCACCACTTCGGATACGAAATCTTTCTTGATTCTGCTCACGAGCGCGTCGCGCGCGAGCGAGTCCGTTTCGCCATGAGCAACGTGCCACGGAATGGAAGCTTCGAGCTCTGCGAATTGTTTCTCTGCGTCTTCGAGGAAGAGCCGCAGCTCGGCGACCAGCGACTTGAATCGTTCGTTCCCGGGGACGCGCCAGCCCTTCCCGATCGTCGATAGTCCCTCCGCGCCTTCGCTTCGCCATGCCCTGACGTCCCGCAGCTGAAGGACGTCGTCCATGTTCATCAGAGAATCGGCGAAAGACACGCCGACGATCGTCGTCGTCCCTGGCGCCTCACGCACCGATCCCACGCGGGCTTCGCCCCGGTACGCCTCGTTATCGTCGAAGCTCACGACGAGCTCGCCGATCACCGCCCCGACCTCCACCGATCGCCCGCTCGGCCACTCGAAGGCGACGCCGTTCTGCGAAACGTCGACCAGGCTGCATTCGCATGGGCGGTCCCCGGCAAGCGAAACGTGGACGACGGGGCGTACGGGTCCGAGGTCTTGGCGCTGGTATCTGTGCGGCCGAAAAAAGACTTCTCTGCCCTGAGCCCCCTCGAGTTCCTCGTAGCTGGTGCCCTCGGGCCCGATCAGCGGCGGCGACGTCTTCGTATCTCGCGCCGAAACGCCGCTCCCACCCCGCGCGTGTCGGTGCCCGGTGACCGCTCGTGCGACAGTTCCACTCGATGATTCTCTCGCACTACGCGCGGCTACCAGTTGCAACCACCGTCTCGGAACGGCTTCGATACCGAGTTCGCGGCCCACTTCGTATACTGCAGCTTCGAGCGCGGCGGCTCCGAGGGGCAGGGGGGCTCCGGGCAACGCGCCTTCGATGAACATTCGGTACTGTCCCAGATCGCGCCAAGCGTCGAGATGCATGTCGGCGGTCTGCAGGGTCGGATGCGCCACGAGGCCCGCGTCGTCCAAAAGTGCCGTGTACTCGTCGGCGCGCAGCCATTGCATCGCAACGGCTTTCTCCTCCCTCGAGAGACGCACCGCGGGATTCTCCCTCTTTAGCCAGGCAAGCGCTTTGCGCGTCCAGAGCCGATAGAAACGCTCTGTGCCTTCCACGTAGGTCCCGTGAAAGAAGCTCGTGTTGCACGCTACGATGCCCTCTGGCGAGAGGACGGAGGCGATCTGGGAGATCGCGGCCTTCTTGTCTGCAACCAGGTGGATGGCATTGCAGAAGAACACAACATCGGCGTTCGAAACAACTTCCGATAGGTCGGACGGCGAGCCCTCGACGAAGCGCACAAAAAGCCCCAAGCCCTCCGCTCGCTTTCTCGCCACTTCGAGGGCTCGCGGATCCGGATCGATGGCCACGACGGTGGCCTTACGACCCTGGATCGCCAAGACCTCAGCCACGATCGAAGTGATCAGCCCCGTACCGCATCCAACGTCGACTATCGTCAGCTGCCTGTTGGACGCTGACGCGGGCAGCCTTTGAAAGGCCGCTTCCACGAGGGACCGGTTGATGGCGCGGTAGAACGGGTGCGAGGCGAACGCCTCAAAGCCGAACCGGGAGTCGAAGTGCGTCACCGGCGGCTGTTCTACCCCCCCCTTGGCAAGCACCACCGAGGGGCGGACTTCCGCGAGTCCAGGCAGAGGCCGCGCTTGGGATCCTTCGTGCTTCACGGGAATCGGGCCTTTCCGGGCAGTTCTTCCCGCGCGCCTGGTCAGGCTTCTGCGGGAGGTCGTGCTGCAGCCATGAGGTTCGTGTTCGTTAACTCGGGTGGCGGACGGTCCCGCCGATCGTGTGGCGGCCCCGTCCGAATGTCCAGCCGCTTTCCGGGCGCGCGGGAGTGGAGCGGTCTGAGTTCACGAGACG
The DNA here is from genome assembly GCA_964531095.1 of uncultured Polyangiaceae bacterium. Taxonomy (GTDB): domain Bacteria; phylum Myxococcota_A; class Polyangia; order Polyangiales; family Polyangiaceae; genus Palsa-1150. The sequence continues at coordinate 33,426 of CAZHED010000035.1, forward strand.
ATCATAGAAAAGCCACCATGGCTCAGACCGGTTGCCTTCTCGTTTCCACTTGTCGATTCCGCGCGAGCCGAAACCCACACCACCCCCCCGACAGCGGCGGCGGATCTCTGTGCCATCTGGCACACTTCTGCGTCGGCGGAATCGGGACAACGCATTGAAATTGCGTACAATTCGGCGTTGGCCTCTGCCATGCAACTGGAGTGCTCAGAGACATGCCCAACCCCCTCGCTCCCTCGCTCCGCGCTCTCCTCCTCCCCCTTCCCCTCGTCGCAGGTGCCGTGGCCATCGGCGCGTGCAGCGGCGGCACCTCCCCTGCGGGCAGCTCGTCGCACGGGCTGACCCCCATCACCCTCACGGGAAAGACGGCCTTCGAGTCGGCGCCGCCCTACGGTGCGTCGGGGCCCGGTGGCGGCGCGTTCGCCAGCGCGGGCGGCGCCAGCGGTAGTAGCGGAGGGGGGGGCACGGCTGGGGGGGGCACGGCGAGCAATGCCGGCGCCGCCTCGACTCCGCCGGGGGCGCCGGCTGCAGCGCCCGCACTGGGCGGCTCCCCCGACACGTCGACCGCGCCTTCGCGCGCCGTGCAGGAGACCGACCTCTATCGCCTCGACGGCAATCGCCTCTACTACCTGAACTCGTACCGCGGCCTCATGGTCTTCGACGTCACCAACGTCGACCAGCCGAAGCTGTTGGGCCGGTCGGCGATCTTCGGGACCCCCGTCCAGATGTTCGTCAATAACGGGATCGCCGTCGTCGTCGTCGCCGATTGGTACGGCGTGCTCGACACCGGCGAGCCCTTCCACGGCTCGATCGTGCGCGGCCTCGACGCGACCGACCCGACGAACATCAAAGTGGTCGGGGAGGCCAAGCTCGGGGGCTGGATCCAAGACACGCGCGTGGTCGGCGACGTGCTGTATGCCGTCAGCGAAGACTACGGCTGGTTTTACGGATGGGGTGGCGGAGTGGCCGTGCCCGGGGGCATCGGCGGCGTGGGGGTGGGCGTCGCCCGACCTTCGACGACCACGAACGGCCCGGACGTCATCGTCTCGTCCGTCAGCTTCGCGAACGGACAGATTCGGCAGATCGGCACTCCCAAGGTCTATGCGGGGTACGGCGGCGTCTTCAACGTGACCCAGAGCTCGATCTTGCTCGCCCATCCCGTGTCCGCCACGGGCGCAAACCCGAACCTGCCGCCGCCGGCGAAGACCGCGCTTCAATACCTGGACATCAGCGATCCGGCCGGCAGCATCGTCGAGCGAGGGTCGATCGAAGTGGACGGCAGCATCCAGGGGTGGGGCGCCGACAATGGCCGGTGGAACCTCGACTTCGCCGACGGAGCGACGGCGCACGTTCTCGGCTGCAACGGCGACGGCTGCAACGGATACATCCTCGCCACCGCGGACTTCTCGAACCCCGACCAGCCAAAGACCGACTCGCAGCTCGTCATTCCGTCGACTGGATGGAGCGCCACGGCGCGCTTCGACAGCGGGCGAATGTACTTGTCGCCCGGTGCGTATTACTCGTCCAACACCGGGACAACGCCGCTCGAGATATTCGACCTATCGAATCCCGCGGCCCCCAAGCTCGCCGGCCAGACGCAGATCCCGGGCAACGTCGCCCTGATGATCCCCTCGGGCAATCAGCTCTTCGCCCTCGGGCAGGACTACAACAACAACTCGTCGCAGGTCTCGCTGAAGTACCTCGACGTGACCAACGCGGCGGCCCCCACCCTCATCGGCACGTCGAACTTCGGCGACGGGTGGGCGTCGACCGCCGCCCAAGACACCTTCAAGGCGTTCACACTGGACCAGAGCCAGGGCCTCGTCGTCCTTCCGTTCAGCGGGTGGAGCAGCAACCTCCAGAAGTACAATAACGGCGTTCAGCTCATCCAGTTCACGCCCGCGAGCATCACTGCCGCCGGCGCCGCGTACACCAAGGGCTGGGTGGAGCGCGGGATCTTCGCCAACGGCCGCATCCTCTCGCTGAGCGATCTGGCTCTCTCCGTGGTCGACTACAGCGACCGCCTCGCGCCGAAGGTCACGGCAGAGCTCACGTTGGCGCGCAACGTGATCGCCGCGCAGCCGGCCGGCACGACGATCGCCGAGATCTCGAGCGACTGGTGGGGGAACGACGTGTCGCAGTCGGAAGTGCGCGTCCTTCCCACGGCGGATGCCCAGGAGAACTTCGATCACTCGGCCGCCCCGACCGTCGCGGTGCCCGGCGTCGACGCGCGCGTGTTCACGAACGGAAGCTTCGTCTACACGGTCACGGCCGTGCAGGTCTCGTATCCGTGCCCGACGTACGGCGGGCAACAAGGGCCGGGCGGCCCACCCGGAGTGGTCGGACAGCCCGCACGGTGCCAGGGGTGGCAAGAGAACGTCGAAGTGATCGACGTGTCGGGCGGCGGCGCGAAGGCCCGCGGACAGATCACGCTGCCGATCGATCCCAACGGCGGGTACTGGTCGTCGTGGGGCTGGGGCGGCTTCTACGACAACGACTGGTACGAAGGGGGCGAGATCGTTCAGCTGCCGGGCGGCGATGGACTGGCCTTCCGCCGGTGGCACCCGAACTACAACGTCGCAGGCGGTTACGTCGACGCTTCGAGCGATCTCTACATCGTCGACCTGTCGAACCCGGACGTCCCCGCGGTCGCGGCGGTGATCGTCACGAACGACCCGAATGGGTGGTGGGGCAACATGAAGGTGGTCGGAAACACGCTCTACACGACCCACTACGTGTACCCGTCCGTGTACGGGCAAAACCCGACGGTGCGCTACTTCCTCGATGCAATCGACCTGACGGATCGCAAGAACCCGAAGGTGGGAGGCAGCATCAACGTTCCGGGCGTCCTCGTGGGCGGGTCGCAGGCGGACCCGACGATCCTCTACACGGTCGACTATCGATGGGACCCGGCAATGAGCCAGCAGGTCAACGACTTCGATGCGGTCAAGCTCGTCGGAAACGTCGCCTACCTCCAGAGCTCCACGCCGCTCGACGGCTGGGTGGGCAGCGTCTTCGTTCGCGGCAATACCGCCTACACGTCGACCCAGAAGTACGTCTACAACAGCGTCAGCGAGCCGCCCGTCGACCTCCACCAAATCGATCTCAGCGACCCGGCGAAGCCGGTGGACCGAATCGGCAGCGGCCCGAAAGGGTGGGGTTGGCTGGTCGACGTGCAAGGGGACCGCATGCTGGTCACCTCCGGCTGGGGCCCCTTCTATTCGCCGCCCGGTCTGGACATCTATCGCCTGACGCCCAACGCGGCGCCGGTGTACGACCAGTTCGTGCGAACCCTGGGCTGGTCGATCAGCTCGATCGCGCGGCAGGATAACGAGCTCTTTCTCTCGAGCGGGGAGTGGGGCGTGCAGGCGGTGCCGCTCCAGTAGCTGCCCGCGCGGGAGCTCTCGCCGAAGCCCGCAAGACCGGGCCATTCCGTAGCCAAGGCCTCCCACCGGCTGCGACAGTGGCTCGCTCTTGCGGGCTTCGGCGTTCCCCGGATGGCGGGGTGCCCTGCCTTCTTTCACAAGGTCCTCGGCGACGGTGTCGCGACGCTGCAGGTGATCTTCTCGATAATCGGCGAGCGTGAGCAACCCCGAAGGGGCTCCTCGGCGCCACCTTGCGGAACGTCCAGCTGTGTTTACGTTTCCGACAAGGCGCAATCATGGAAAAGAATCAAGCTCCGACAGGCACGAACAACGACCTTCGACCGGATCCTCCGCCGCAACCGGTTGGGGCCAGCGAAGAGAAGCCGGCGCGCCGGCCGCGCGGGTTCGCTGCGATGGACCGCCGGCTCGTCAGTGAGATTTCGCGAAAGGGCGGCAAGGCTGCTCATTCGGCGGGGACGGCTCACGAGTTCACGAGCGAAGAGGCACGCGAAGCGGGTCGAAAGGGCGGCCACGCGTCGCACGCTAGCCGTCGAAAGGGGCTCGCCGAGAAGCCGCAACCCTCTGCGGAGACCGAGAAGCCACAAGGCGGCTGATAGCTGTGGTTGGGGGGGCAGGGGAGGTCCGCGCAGCCTTTTGGGGGCTGCCAAGGGCAGCCGCCCGAGGAAAAAGGCCGCGAGAGCCCCTCCGTGGCGTAGCCTGGCGCGCGCGTCGACTGCTCGACAAGGCCGACACCAAGGAGCCTTCATGCACCGCCCGCTCGCCACCCTTGCCGTCGTGCTCCTTTTTGCCTGCAACAAGGAGGAAGCGACAGGGAGCGCCGCCCCGACTGCATCCTCGTCGCCGCCTGCGACGGGCGCGCCGAGCGCCCCAAGTGCGGCGGCCGTTGCGAGCACGTCGCCAGCGGCGAGCGCTTCCGCCTCGGACACGCCGCCGCCCAAGTGTCCCGCTGGGTTGACGGGAAATCCGATGCCTGCCTATTGCGTCAAGCTGCCGCCCGGCTACTCCGTCAAGCAATCGAGGATCAGCCCCACGCGCGGGTCAATCGAGTACGACACGGGCAGCAGCACCGACAACCTGATGATCTCGTACGACGAGAGCACCGTCGCGCAGCTATCGAAAGACGTCGAGTCGGAGATGAAGTTCGGCGGTGACAAGCTGGACAAGAAGGGGAACCTCCCCGGCGGCAAGTGGTTTCAGGGGACGCACGCCGAGTACGCGCGCATCGTCACTCTCTTCAAGGGCCCTGGGTCGCTTACGCTGAAGTGTTCGTTCGCCTATCAGCCGAAAAAGGCGCCGGCGAAAGGGGCCATCGACGCGTGCAAGTCGATCGTCATTCCTTAACCAGGAGGGACGAACCGACGGCATCGCCATCCCCACGCTCCGGCTTTGCTGGTCGACGAAGTGGCCTCGCCATGCCTTGTCGTGAGCATCGCGCTGCCCGCTGAAACGCGCTCGGTCCGCTTGCAATCGCGTCGGCTCCAATGGCCACGGGAATGCCGAAGTCGCTTCGCGGCTGCATGTCGCCCGGGAACCCCTTGCACATTCAGCGAGACCGAAAAATGAAATACGCCGCTCCAAGCACGCAGAGCGCAGCCCAGAGGTAGTCGAGCCGCGGCGGCTCTCGCATGTAGAGGATGGAGAACGGGACGAACACCGCCAGCGTGATCATTTCCTGCATGATCTTCAGCTGGCTGAGGGAGAACTGCCCGTAGCCGAGGCGGTTGGCCGGAACTTGAAGCGCGTACTCGAAGAACGCAATACCCCAGCTCGCGATCACGGCCAGGTACCACGGCGAGGACCGCATCGTGCGCAGATGTCCGTACCAGGCGTACGTCATGAAGAGGTTGGAAGCGACGAGGAGCGCGGCGGTCTTCATGCCGAGCGGCCTTAGCATCGGCCGGCGGGCGAGCCGAGCCCGCGCTGGGGACCGACGGCCTCAATGCCCATCGTCGCGCCGCCCGGCTTTCACTCGGGCGCGTCGCTTCTTCTCCTCGATGCGGCGCTCGACGCTGCCGCGCGTCGGCTTCGTTTTCCTCCGCGGCCGCGGCCGCTCGAGCGCCCGAAGGACGAGCGCGCAGACTTTGCTGCGGGCGTCGTCGAGATTCTGGCGCTGGTCGCGCGTTCGCTGGCTGGTCACGAGGAGCCAGCCGTCCGCGTCGAGCGCTCCGGCCGCGATCGCCCGCAATCGCGCACGCGCCGGTGCGTCGAGGCCCGCAATGCGCGAAAGATCGACGCGAAGCTCGACCTTGCTCGCAACCTTGTTCACGTTCTGCCCGCCCGGGCCGCCCGAGCGCACCGCGTGCATCTCCATGGCCTCGGCCGGGACGACGACGCCGGGGCGCACTCCCAGTGGCTCAGTCATTGCGCCGCCAGAGTAGCGTGGCAAACTCCCGCGAGCGATCGCAAGCCGAGCCCCGTAACCACTGGGGCCTCCGCTGCGTACCCCATGATGATGAACGGCAAACTCCCTCTTTCCGCACTCACGCTGCTGGTCGCATGTCACGCCCCGGCGTCGGCGGCCGCCGACACGAAGCCCTCTCCCACGAGCGCGCACGGGACCATCGGGGCCAACCCCGGCCACGCCGGCGCCGGCACGCCGCTCGTTCCTGCCGAGGGCGACCAGCTCGCCGCCTTCGCGGAGGGCTGCTTCTGGGGATCGGAAGACACGTTCCGGCACGTCGAAGGTGTCGTCGCGACCGCGGTCGGTTACTCCGGAGGGCGCACGACCAACCCCAGCTACGAAGACGTGTGCACCCACTTGACCGGGCATGCGGAGACCGTGCTCGTCGAGTTTGATCCCAAGCGGGTCACCTATCAGGACCTTTTGCGCACGTTCTGGGAGTCGCACGACCCGACGACGCCCAACCAGCAAGGCCCCGACATCGGCGATCAGTATCGAAGCGCGATCTTCACCTTTTCGGCCGAGCAGGCGGCCATGGCCCGCAAGTCGCTCGCGGACGCCCAAGCGCACTACAAGGCCAAGGTCACGACCGAGATTCAGCCCATGGGCCGCTTCTGGAAGGCCGAAGCTTATCACCAGCAGTTCGACGAACGGACGGGGCGCCATTCGTGCCCGATTCCAAAACGGGGAAACTCTACCTAGTAGTGCAGCCTCCGCTGCGGCCCTCCGGGGGTGGCCTGTGCTCCAATCCCTTCGGGGCTCCGCTCCGGCTGACGCGATCGAACGAGCTGCACACGGAGGGCAGCGCGGCCCATTCCGAGACGACCGGCGAGGGGACCGTGATGCGCAAACCGGTCCCCAGGGCAGCCGTCATGAAGGCCAGCATGATCCGGCAAGCGTGGCCTGGATGGCCGAACTACACCTGACCGCTCCCTGACTCGGTCGCGGTACTGAAGCCGGCGTCTTCAGTTGACGCCGGGGGCCTCGTGTCCCGAGCGCTGCACGTATTCCGCGTACCCTCCGCCGTACACATGCACCCCTTGCGGCGTGAGCTCGAGGACGCGGTTCGAGAGGGCCGCGAGAAACCGGCGGTCGTGCGACACGAAGAGCATCGTTCCATCGAAGTCGGCGAGAGCCTTGACCAGCATGTCCTTCGTGGCCAAGTCGAGATGGTTGGTCGGCTCGTCGAGCACCAGAAAATTCGGCGGGTCGTAGAGCATCGTCGCAAGCACGAGCCGCGCTTTCTCACCGCCCGACAGCACGCGGCAAGACTTGTCGCTGTCGTCGCCGGAAAAGCCGAACGCGCCCGCGAGCGTGCGCATCGATCCGATGCTGGCCAGGGGAAACGCGGCGCGGAGCGTCTCCAGCACAGTTCCCTCGGCCTCGAGCAGATCCATCGCGTGCTGGGCGAAATAGCCGACCTTCACCGCCGCGCCGAGCGTCACTTTCCCTCCGTCGGGCGCGATCTCGCCCGCCACGAGCTTCAGCAGCGTCGACTTGCCCGCGCCGTTCACGCCCATCACGCACCAGCGCTCGCGGCGGCGAACCAGCAGGTCCAGCCCTTCGTAGATCGGGCGTGCCCCGTACCTCTTGACGACGCTCTCCAGTTTCGCGACGTCGTCCCCGGAGCGCGGCGCCGGGCGGAACGTGAATTCGACGACTTTGCGGCGTTTGGGCGGCTCGACCTTGTCGATCTTGTCGAGCTTCTTGACGCGCGACTGGACCTGCGCCGCGTGGCTCGCGCGCGCTTTGAACTTGTCGATGAACGCCTGCTCTTTGGCGAGCATCGCCTGCTGGCGCGCGTACTGCGCTTCGTGGTGCGCCTCGGCGATTTCGCGCTGCTTCTCGAAGAAATCGTAGTTCCCCGAGTACGTGGTGATGTCACCACCGTCGATCTCCACGATCTTGGTCACCAGCCGGTTCAGAAGCTCCCGGTCGTGGGAGGTCATCATGAGCGCACCATCGAAGTCGCGCAGGAAGCGCTCGAGCCAAATGATCGACTCGATGTCGAGGTGGTTGGTCGGCTCGTCGAGGAGAAGGGCATCGGGGCGCATGAGCAGAATGCGGGCAAGCGCAACGCGCATTTTCCAGCCGCCAGACAGGGTGCTGACGTCGTGATCAATCACTTCGTCGCTGAATCCCAGGCCAGCCAGAATCTCCCTCGCGCGAGATTCGAGCGCGTACCCGCCGAGCTCGTCGAAACGCGCCTGGGCGTGTCCGAACCGGTCGAGGAGTTGCTCCATTTCGCCCTCGCGCGTGGGGTCGGCCATCGCGTGCTCGAGGGCGTGCAGCTCTTGCGCGGCCGAAGAGACTTCGCCCGCGCCGGCCATTGTCTCCGCGAGGACGGTTCGTCCGCTCATCTCGCCCACGTCTTGGCTGAAGTGGCCGATGGTCACGCCGCGATCGACCGTCACCTGGCCGCTGTCGGGCTGCTCCTCTCCGATGATCATCCGAAAAATGGTCGACTTGCCCGATCCGTTCATGCCGACGAGGCCGACCTTCTCCCCGCGGAAGAGGCCCATGGACGCGTCCAGAAAGAGGATCTGGCTGCCGTGCTGCTTGGAGACCGAGTCGAGGCGGACCACGAGGAGGGCGGGGAGGGTGACAGCTTCCGCGCGAGGTGCAAGCGGTAGGGGGGCGCCTTGCACCTCGCTCGTATCGGGGAACCGCAACCGCGGGCGCTCCAGGGAAGAGCGCCTCGCGGACGGGGCTATTCGGTCGCGCCGTCTCCCGCGTCCGCGGTGCCAGTGTCGCCGCCGCCCGCGTCGCTCGCATCCGCCACTCCACCGTCGGAGGCATCGCCGCCGCTACCCGCATCGCCGGCATCGCTGCCGCCGTCCTGTCCTGGCATGGCGCACGTCGTCTGCGGGGTCATGTTGTTGACCACCGACAGGCTGCGCAAGAAGTCGACGATTTGCTGCGCCGTGCCCGCGTCCATCGGCGTGCCGGGGCGTGGGCCGCCGTCATTGGGCAGCTGCAGCGCAGTGCCAAACTTGGACATCGGCGGGCAAAGGCTCCTCCCCTCGTTGTCCTTGCCCTGCAGGATGGCCTGCGCGATCTGGGTATCGGTCCAGCAGCCAAGACCGGTCGCGGGGTCGTTCGTCAGGTTGGGCGGAAAGATGAGGCCGGAATCGCCGAGGCCATCGTTGTTTCCCGAGAGGACGATGCCGACGCCTGCGTCGTCGACTTTCTGCGAAGCCTTCTGGTGGCATGCCTGGCACTTGTAAACGGTCCATACCTGGAACATGCCCGCGGCGACGGAGGCGTCGTCCAACCCGGAGGCGTCGAACGGCATGCACGCGACCGCGTCGCCTCCAGCGTCGCCGTCGCTCGCTGCACTGCTGTCCGTTGCGTCACTTCCGGCGTCGCTTCCTGTCTCGACGGTCGTCTTGTCGTTCGTCACGTCCGCGGTGGTTTGATCGGCCCCCGCATCGCTTCCCGATTCGGTGGTCGCGTCGGGCGACCCCACATCCGCGCCACTGTCTGCCGCCGGGGGTGTGGTCGTGTCGTCGCCGCAACCCGCGAACAAAAGGACCGAGCTCGAAGCGCCCGCCACGGCCAATGTCAACCAAGCGATCCGTCGATTCATCGTATGTCTCCCTCGGCTCAGGTAGAATTGTCTCCCCCGAGCGGCAGGTTGCTCTGCGCGTCCTCCGACGTCAACCCCCATTTCCGTACGCGCGTCGTTGCCGCCGCCGGGCGACCATGCCAAGGGGAGCGTCGAGCGGGGCAGAGAATGCGGCGCTTCGTCATCGTGGGACAGAAGGCCACCGCATCGGGTGACTTTCTGCTCGAAGACCTTCCGGGTACGAGCGGGCGGCTCGACGTGCTTTTGCGCTGCGTGCGCGCGGCGCTGCTCGTTTCGAACGGTCTACGGCGCGACGTCGTCGTCTATCTCGTCCTTCTCGGTGGCCCGCGAGCCCCGCGCGTGGTGCGCGCGGACGCCGCTGGCGTCAAGTTCGTTCGCCCCGACGAGCGGAGCCTCTCCGTGCTCGCAAAAAAGGTCCTCTCGAGCAGCGCAGACGCAAGCTGCTCGGGATTCGTCGAAGTCCGATCGGGCATCTCGGTGGCGAGCGGCGGCCTCGATGCAGCGATCGCCGATCTCGCGGGTGCGACGCCCTACGTCCTCGAGGAAGGCGCGCCGGACATTCGCGACGTCGCGGAGCTCGGCCGCCATCCTTCCGCATTCTTCATCGGCGACCATCTGGGCTTCGATCAAGCGACTCGCGCGCAGATCGCGGCGATCGGCGCCCGGCCCATCGGCGTCGGTCCGTTACCCATTCACGCCGACGACGTCATCGCCGTCGTTTCAAACGAGCTCGATCGGCGCCGCTAGGTCCTCCTGGGGCGCGCGATCACCACGGTGATCGGGTGGCGTGCTGCTTGCTCGACTGTATTTCCCATGCGACCTCAAGGTGAGAACTCCCGACCCTCCAAGAAAGCGCCCCAGAGGCAGGTGGACGATGCGCCGCGGACGCGCGAGGAGGCAATCGACGAAGCATCGGCGCAGTCTTTCCCCGCAAGTGATCCTCCGTCGTCGACGTCGGTCCACGCGGGCCCTCCACGGCGGAGGCAGACGGCTTTGACCGAGTGACTACCGATGGCGCTCCGCATGCCTTCGCGGACGCGCGAGCCGTCGCGGGCCGGCTCGATGGTGCTTCGGGCGGGTGGCGTTCAGTTGACGGCGAACAACCTCGTTGGCGTTCTGCAAAGGCAAAAAGGAAAAGAGGGCGCGGTGGCCGCTTGTGGAAGCTGGCATCTGACCCGAGGCAGCGACAGAGCCCTCATCTCCGTCGCGTCCCGTTCAAGCCTGACGTGCGCGACGATTCGAACGACTGCGCGCGCGGTGGCACGAAGCATGCGACTGCGTGAGGCATGAAGGTCTTCAAGCTCACGGACGAAGAAGTGACGGCGCGGCTGCACAAGTTGCCCGGCTGGGCACTTAGGGATGGCAAGCTGCACCGCGAGTACAAGTTCGATGGCTTCGCCGAGGCGTTCGGATTCATGTCTACTTGCGCGCTCGTCGCTCAGAAGCAAGACCATCACCCCGAATGGGTTAACATCTTCAATCGCGTCGTGGTCGATTTGACAACGCACGACGCGGGCGGCATCAGCGCGAGCGACTTCGCGCTGGCCACGGAGATGGAGAAGGCAGCCCATCCAGCCGCGGGACCGATGCGAGCATGAGCAGCGAGACCCTTCACGAGTCGCCCGAACTCCTCTCCGAGGAGACCAAGAACATGCACCGAGCGATTGCCTCGCTTCGCGAGGAGCTGGACGCGGTGGACTGGTACCAGCAGCGCGCGGATGTCTGCTCAGACGACGAGCTTCGCGCCGTGCTCGTCCACAACAAGAACGAAGAAATCGAGCATGCGATGATGGTCCTCGAGTGGATCCGGAGGCACAACGACGTCTTCGATACCAACGCGAAGGCCTACCTCTACTCGAGCGGCCCCATCACCTCAGTCGAAGCGCGGACGACCGATGGCCCCGGACGTGTGGGTCATGGGGGCAAGGCCCGCGTTGCCGGCTCGCCGTCCCTCGGCATCGGCAGCCTCAAAGCAGGCGCGTGATGGACCTTCTCAAGCGAAGTCGCGCCCCGATCCTGCCCGAAGCCTGGGAGCAGATCGACGACGAAGCCCGCCGTGTCCTCAAGCTCCATCTCGCGGCACGCAAGGTCGTCGACCTCTCCGGACCGCACGGTTGGACGCTAGGCGGCGTCAACACGGGGCGTCTCGAGTTCATCCAGCGAGGCCCTGGCAAGGAAGTTCAACACGCCGTGCGGCACGTCCAGCCCCTCATCGAGCTTCGTGCGCCCTTCGTGATGAAAGTGCTCGAGCTCGACTACGCCGCGCGCGGAGCGACCGACCTCGATCTCGACCCGGTCATCGCCGCCGCCGAGCGCGTCGCATACGCCGAGGACAGCGCCATTTTCGGCGGGTTCAAAGAGGCCCATATCCGGGGAATCATCGAGGCGAGTCCGCATACTCCGATCCAGGTCGCAGCGAACCTCGACTGGCCCCGCGCCGTCGTCCAGGCCAAAGAGACTCTCCGCGCCGCAGGCATGAACGGGCCGTACGCCCTCGTGCTCGGCCCCAAAGCCTACGACGAGCTCACGGCCGACAGCGAAGAGGGATATCCATTGCGCCAGCGCATCGAAGCAAATCTCGATGGCCCACTCGTGTGGGCGCCGGCGCTCGACGCCGGAGCGCTCCTCCTCACCACCCGCGGTGGCGACTACGAGCTGACCGTCGGGCAGGACCTATCGATTGGCTACGCCGTCCACGATCGCGACAACGTAGAGCTCTATTTGACAGAGTCGTTTACGTTCCGTGTGCTCGAAGACAAAGCGGCGATTGCGCTGCGACGCGGGTAGAGTGTGTCCTTCGGCTCGTATCTGGCGGATGATGTACAAAGGAAAATATGCAAATTCGCATAGGCTATAGCTTGACGTACTCGTGCCCTCGAGCCACGCCCATGATTCTGATGCTGAACATTCGTCCGTCGCGCTCATCCGATATCGTGATTCCCGATCTGGTGTGTACGCAACCAAGATGTTCGATGTCTGGATACCGCGATTTATTCGGCAATTGGTGCACTCGCATCCTCGCGCCGGCCGGCGTGATCCGCATCTTTTCCGACGCGCTGGTGAACGACACCGGCCTGCCCGACACCGTGGCGCCAGCAGCGCGGACGACGCCAGTCGAAGCGCTTCCCGAGGAGACGCTCCCATTTCTTCTCGGGAGTCGATACTGCGAAACGGATCTGCTTTCGCCCATCGCTTGGCAGCTCTTTGGCCACACGTTCCCGGGATGGGCGCGCGTTCAGGCCATTTGCGACTTCGTTCACAACCACATCCAGTTTGGTTACGGCTTCGCCCGGCCCACGAAAACCGCCTTGGAAGTGTTCCAGGAGAGAGCCGGCGTCTGCCGCGACTTTGCTCATCTCGCCATTGCCTTCTGCCGAAGCATGAACATTCCCGCGCGCTATTGCACGGGATACCTGGGAGACATTGGCGTAGCCGCGTGCGACGCCCCCATGGACTTTTCGGGGTGGTTCGAGGCTTTTCTGGACGGTCAGTGGTATACATTCGATGCTCGCCACAACACCCCGCGCATCGGCCGCGTGCTCATCGCACGGGGGCGCGACGCGTCGGACGTCGCCATCAGCACCGCCTTCGGAGCGAGCTTGCTCACAGCCTTCAAGGTGTGGACAGATGAAGTCCGTGTCACGGAGCGGTTTGAATCACGCCGCTCGCAGCTCGGGGAGAGTCTCTGAAGGAGCCGGCTCTGGCGTCCATCGAGGACCGCCACGCGATCGGACAACCGCGGAGCCAAAGCCCGCACGGTCAGCCTTGGACGGCGGCGACGAGCGAAGGCCAGGTCCCCTGACCGCAGCGTGGCGCGCCGCTGCGTCCGAGGCCCGCCTGGAACACGTTCATGTCGCTCATGAACGCGCGCCCGACAGTACAAATCGTCTCACATTGCAATTCTCATATGTCGCAATTCGCACGCCATCTCATCCGTGTGGATCGAACGGGTGTGCCACCCTCAGCGATGACTGGCCTTCTTCCCGCGCGCTTCCGCCTCCCTCAGCGAGGCTCCCTCCGCGCCCTCAAGAGCTTCTTTCGCCTTCTTTGCGAGCTCTTCGACGCGTTTAGGGTCTGACATCGCGTGTTCCACTCCATCATCGTAGCGACGGGCGGCCGAACGGCTGCCTTCGCCCTCGTTTTGAAGCTCGGGGTCCTTCGATGGTTTCGTCGGGTCCCGCGTGGGGCTGGGGGGTCGCTTCACTATGGTTTGGTTTGGCATCTTGAGCCTCCGTACTACCCGACAGCACGTGACGTGCCAGTGCACCCAATTCCGTGCAGAAAAGGACTGCGATACGAATTGCGCTAATGGTTCCAGTCGCGCCGCACGCAATATCCTCGTCTTTCGTGTCAGCCGTTTCGTTGCCCCGGACGGCCCGACGAGCGCCCTCCGCCGGGGGCATGTGGCGTCAGCCGGCAAAGCGTCGCCTCCGTTTCGGGCGAGAGTTTGCTTGTGGTCGGGTCGTCCGATTCGGGCTGCAAGTCGAGTGCGGAAAGGCGCGCCTCGTCGACCGCCTCGATCTTCAGGGTGGGGTCGCCGTCGTCGTCCGTATGGCTTGTCATTGTGAAATCCTCGGTGCCGCTCTTACCTTCATTGGGCCGCGGTCATTTGGTGGAGTCGCAAGCCATCCGAGCAACGCCCATGCCCGTTCGTCTCCCATGTCTCCAGGCAAGCCCGGAGTCCAGCGAGTTTGGTCGCCATTGCTGCGCAACCCATGCGTTTATGTCGCGAGCTCAAGCGTGACGGCATTTTGCAATATGCCTGAGTGCTTTGCCGAACGCATATGGCTTCGCATCAACGCTCCAAAGCCTGTTGCCGCGACTATTGTGCGCCCAAGAGGAAAGAGCGAAGTGCTCGACGAAGGCAAATCAAGCCGTCTGGATCGAGAGTCGACGTTCGCGCGACGTTCGCGCGAAGAAAGAAAAGGTGGACGACCTGCCATCGTCCTCCGAGATCCTCCGAGAACGGTGGACACGCATCCGAAACAAGTGAACCCGTCCGCGGTTCAGGGAGCTCGAAACCGGGGTGGCCCGGCCCTTGTATAGACAATCCGCATGCTCACTTCGTGGAAGAGTCCTCCAGACGCACTACGACGCACCGCACTCATCGTGGAGGACGACCCGCGGCTGCAGCGAGCCATGAGCAAGGAGCTCGCGCGGATGGACTTTCGCGTTCTCTCGGCAAGCCACTACGACGGCGCCGTCCGGCACCTGGCGGCGCTCGAGTTTCACGTCGTCTGCATCGACGTCGGACTGCCCAACAAATCGGGCTACGAGCTCTGCGAGCACATACGCGGATCTTTGGGGCTCGCGGGGCTGCCGATCCTCATGACCAGCGAACACGGAAGTTGCGAAGACATGGCGTATGCGGAGGAGGCCGGTGGGGATGCATTCCTGCGCAAGCCGTTCTCGATGCGGCGCTTCAACCAGTGCGTCGAATCGCTGTCGAACGAGACTCGCCGGAGCGTGTCGCCGGCGCATGTACTCCAAGCGTCTGGTTGGAAGCCAGCGTCGGCTCGGGTGACGAGCCGCATACCCGCTCGCGCTTTCCCTCTTGCCGCTTGGCGCGCAGGGTGACCACGGGGCGGGACGAGGCAGGGGGAATAGCCGGGGGAACCCCTGGTAGAGATAGACTCGATGCCACGGCGAAAAGGTTTTTTGGACGAGTCAGGCGCGGGCGCCCTGGAAACATCCCTCGACGCTCTTTACGAGCGTCGAGGGCTTCCGCAATTTGAGCTTTCCGCGCTTCTGGCGGCAGCGTACGGGGGCGGGCTGGGCTTCGGTTCGCCGCGTCTGTTCGCGAACTTCGTTGGCTCGGTCGATGGCGTGGTCGCCCTTCCCGCAGCCGGCGAGTCCGGGCAGATCGTCAGTCGAGGCAGTGAAGCCGATCGATTCGTCATGGGGCTGCTGCGTGCTTGTGCCGACGCGGTCATCGTCGGGGCGGGCACGTTTCGCAAGGCACCGGGGCACCTGTGGCATGCAGAGGCCATCTACCCGGCGGCAGCGAAGCTCTTTGCCGAGACCAGAAGCCGTCTCGGCCTGCGTCCTCGACCGCCGCTGGTTCTCGTCACGGGGTCGGGAGCGCTGGACACGACCCAGCCGGCAGTCCGCGATGCGATCATCGTCACCACCCCCGCCGGCAAAGCGCGGCTCGCGCGGGTTCCATCGACCACCCGAGTTCTCGTGCTCGGGTCGAGCACGATCCCGCTGGGGGGCCTGCTCGCTCGGCTGCACGCAGAGGGCTTGCGCGTCCTGCTCACAGAGGGGGGCCCGTCGCTCGTGGCGGGGCTTGTGGCCGAGAAGCTACTCGACGAGCTATTCGTGACTGTATCGCCATCGCTCTTCGGTCGTTTCGCGGACGATCGACGGAAATCGTTGGCCGAAGGAGTCGACCTGTCCGGCACCCCGCTCGAGCTTCTGACTGTCCGGCGCGACGGGTCCCACTTGTTCCTCCGCTATGCCCTGGGCGAGCGGCCGCGTTAGCGGAAGGAGGGAATGCGCGGACCCACAAGACACAGAATACCGCTCGTGCGGCATGTCTCGTGCTTGTGGCCGTATTCAAGAAAAACAAGAAGGAGGCAATTGTGAACTGTTCTCAGGACTTTTCTGCACGATTCGTTTTCGTGATTCCCGTCGTAGCTATGTTCTCCGGCGCTTGTGGGAGTGGCAGTTCGCCGGCAGGCCCGGGCGACGCCGGCAGTTCCAGCAGCGGCGGCGGCTCCACCAGCGGCGGTAGTTCCAGCAGCAGCGGCAGTTCCAGCAGCAGCAGCGGCGGCTCCAGCAGCGGTTCCATAGACGGAGGGAGCACGTCCTCCACGCTGGCTGTGAATCTCGGAACCGCCGGTAGTTACGCGATCCTCGCGAAGAGCGGAATCGCTAATGTTCCGACCTCCGCCGTCACGGGAAACCTTGGGGTGAGCCCCGCTGCTGCCACGTATATCACTGGATTCTCGTTGACCGCGGACTCCACGAATGTGTTTTCGACCTCGTCGCAGGTCACCGGCAAAGTCTACGCGGCCGACTACGCAGCGCCCACCACATCGAACCTCCCGACTGCCATTGGCGACATGCAGCTGGCATTTACCGACGCGGCAGGGCGCGCACCCAAGGTCACTGAGCTTGGCGCAGGGAACATTGGCGGGATGACGCTCACGCCGGGCGTGTACCAATGGAGCACGGGTCTCCTCATTCCGACGAGCGTCACTCTCGCCGGGAGTGCCACCGACGTCTGGATCTTCCAGATCGCCCAGAACCTCACCGTGAGCAGCGCTACGAACGTCGTCCTGAGCGGTGGCGCAGTGCCCAAGAACGTCTTCTGGCAGGTCGCCGGTCTCGCGGATCTCGGCACGACCGCGCACTTCGAGGGAGTCATTCTGAGTCAAACGTCGATCACGCTGGCTGCGGGGACGTCGATCAACGGCAGACTGCTGGCTCAGACCGCGGTCACCATCAGCGGCAGCACCGTGGTCCAACCCGCCCCGTAGTTGCCCGGCACACGATGCAGGGGACAGGAACGCCGTCAAAATTCTGTTCTTCGACGGAACCGGACTCTGTGTTCTAGAAAGGGTCGCCATTTCCGCCTCGTTTCCCGTGTTCGTCGCGCCCGCCGCCTTCCACCGGTCGATCGTCCGCGCCAACTTGTGCCATGCGATGATCGGCGGGTCAGTGTGACGGAGCGTTCGTGCTTTTCCAACGCATCGATTTGCTGCGGCATGGTCGTTGCTCCCTTCTCGCGGCGCACGTGCTTCGCGCTGGCCCGGGGGAGGTTCGAAATGACAAAACGTTTGGGGTTCGGCGTGCGCGGCTTGGCGATTCCGGGGATGGCCGCAGGCGCACTTACGGTTTTTGGAGTCGGATGCATCGGGAGCCCGGTTCAGGACCCCCGCGAGCCCGCCCTTACTGAGGGCGACGCGGCTGTGGCCGTCGCCGCTTCGAGCGGCACCGACGCGGCCGCCTGCACTTCGAACGCCTTTCCCGCGGGCGCTACCCAGTCGTCTCCGGGGTCTCTCCCGAACGCGACGTGCTCCACAACCGGGCGCGTCATCTGCACGCTCCCGACGGGCGTCGCGATTCCCCTCCCGCCCACGGCGGATTCCGGCCCCTTCATCCCTCCAGGGCTTCAGATGATCCCGGGCTTGTCGGCCACGCCCGTTGTCGCGCAGGCAGGCATTGGAGCCCCACCAGCGCCGACTGGCGGTGCCGTGGCTCCCGGCGACTATCAGCTCGTCGCGGTCACGGTGTACGGCCAGCTCCCTCCGGACGTCGCGGGGTTGCCGCGTGCGGGAGACAGCTTCGGCGCGGAGGTCCATGTGTCGTGCGACACGTACAACATCGTTTATGGCGTCGCATCGTCGGATGGCGGGCTTGGGACGTTCGGTGGAAACGGGTGCGGCCGGCTCGTTCCATTCGGGATCCCGCTCGTTGCGGTTGCCGGCCTGGCCGACGCCGGTGATACGTGGGGCGACTGGATGCCGTATTCGACGACGCGGGGAACGCTCACGCTCATTCAGCTGAGCCCGTACGAGGATTATGGCCGGGGCCTCGTCGAGGGATCGTACACGGTCGTCGAAGAGTTCGCGTCGGTCGGCGGGGACTCTGCGAGCTTGGCCACCACCACGCCCACCTGCACGCCCGCGACGCCACCGGCCCGCGCTGCGCGGGACCCCCGCTGCCCCGCAGCCATCCCGATGGCCTCCGAAGCATGCACTCCGGATCCCGCGCCGGTCGAATGCGAATACGGCGGGGATTCGCTCGGTAAGTGCACAACGCTCGCGGTCTGTGCGCTGCAGCCGGATGGGACGTTCCACTTCGTCGTCGTGCCCCCGACGAGCGACACGTGCGGGTCGAACCCGGCCGAGTGTCCGTCGACGTTCGCAGTCGCGAGTGCGCAGGTGGCCACCGACGCGGGCCCCTGTGCCGGTCAACCCCGGCTCCTATGCGACTACGCCGAGGGCCAATGCGGATGCGGCAACGTCTCATCGGCCGCGGGCTGGGCATGCGCCCCTCGCCAGGGGACCACGGATTGCCCCGCCTTCCGCCCGCTCTCGGGCGACGCCTGCCCGACCGAAGGCGTGCAATGCTTTTATGGGATCCCGTGCCTGCCAGGCGCCTACGAGGGGACGCCGCTGATCTGCTCCGGCGGGTACTGGGAAGAGTTCGACGCGCAGTACAGTTGCGCAGTGACAATTCCGTAAGCGCTGAGGTCCTGCATTCGTCGGCTCCAAGGCGGTCGCGCCCGCCCCAGCCGTCGCTTCAACCTCCGCCGCCCGCGTCGCACCTTCGGCCGCGGCAGGCACCTCGCCCGCCACCAGCGTTGTTGGCGGCCCCGGCGTCGCACGCTCGGCCGACGCAGACGGTTCCGCCGCCGCCCCCGCTGCTGCTACTGCTGCCGGCGGTGGCCGCTGTGGGGCAGACCCCCGCCCATCCATAACAACTCGTCGGGCTGGTGTTGAGGGCGCAGCACCACGTGCTGTTGCCCGCGGTCGGGGCTCCGCACGCGGCCTGACACTCCGAATCCGTCGTGCACGGGCCGCAGACCCCGCCGGCGCTCATAGTCGCGCCGCCTCCGGTGGTCCACGACGAGTCGACGCCTCCCCCACATGCCACCAGAAGACAGAAGACCGATGCGAACCCGACGAGGAGCCTCCGCGTCGCTAAGCTCATTGTGCTCGAAGCTTGGCCCCCGCAGCACCAAAGGTCTTCCTCAATCCGTCGCGAAGCGTGATTGAGACGCGCTGCCAGAGTGCAGCATTGCGCCGACACTGAAAGACCGGAGCAGCCCGCCACTCGCCGTACCGTTCCCAAAAAGGACGACGGTTTGGAGGCCGAAGCATCCAAGTGCGTTGGCCCCGGAGGAACGCCCGATGAGCGACGACAAGAAGCCGGTATGCGCGGTCGTAGGGATAGGGCCCGGCAACGGCGCGGCGTTCGCGCGCCGATTCGCGGCCGAGGGGTACGCGGTGGCTCTGCTGTCGCGCCGGATGGAGCTCGCGCAGGATCTCGCCTCGAAGCTGCCGGGAGCACGCGCCTTCGCGTGCGACGCGACCGACGGCGTTTCCGTCGATCGCGCCTTTGCGGCGATCCGCGCGGAGCTCGGGGAGGTCGATGTCCTCATCTACAACGCCGGGTCGGGCGTTTGGGGAACGGTCGAAGAAGTGAGCGAGGCGGACTTCGAGGCATCGTGGCGCACCAACACGCTGGGCGGGTTCTTGACCTCCAGGCAGGTGATCCCCGCGATGAAGAAGGCAAAGCGCGGGAGCATCGTGTTCGTTGGGGCGACGGCCTCGCGCCGCGGCAACGTGAAGACCGCCGCGTTTGCTCCGGCAAAGGCCGCCCAGCGCAGCCTGGCAGAGTCGATGGCTCGACATCTGTGGCCGTTGGGCATTCACGTCTGTGTGATCGTCGTCGACGGCGTGGTCGACATCCCGGGAACGCGACAGCGCATGCCGGACAAGCCAGATACCTTCTTCGTCGATCCCGCCGACGTCGCCGACGCCGCCTTTCGCCTCACCCAACAGCGACCCTCGGCGTGGTCCTTCGAGGTCGAGGCCCGGCCGTTCGGCGAGCCGTGGTGACCGCGAGCACGTTGGCCCTCCGGACTGGGTGTGAAGAGAGCGATCTGCTCTAATCGCGCGCCGTGGTAGGGCCCGAACGGTCGTCTCAATCGGACCGCGGATTCGCGGTGCTGGTGCTGCTCGCGTATCTGCCCGTGGCGATCTTCGCCATTTCACACCACGAGATGTGGCGCGACGAGCTTCATTGCTGGCTCGTCGCGCGCGACAGCGTCACACCGTGGGACGTCGTTCGCAACCGCGCGTACGACGGTCATCCGCCGCTTTGGTACTTGCTCCTCTGGGTGCTCGAGAAAGCGACGCACGATCCGCGGAGCATGCAGGTCGCTCACGTGGGCATTGCTGCGTCTGCCGTATGGGTGTTCGCGAGCCGCGCACCGTTCGGGCGCTTGCCGCGGGCGCTCTTCGCGTTCGGGTACTTTCTCGCTTACGAGTACGTAGCCATCAGCCGGTGTTACGGGCTCGCGCTCCTCTTCGCCCTGCTCCTTTGCGCGCACCATCGGCGGCGCTTCGAGAGGCCGACCGTCACGGCCCTCCTTCTCGCGGCGCTCGCGCTGACCACGACGGTTGCGACGATGGTTGCAGCGGGCTACGCCGCCGCCCTCACCGTCGAATGGGCGGCGAGCGTCCGCCGCCGTCACCCCGCTGCGCGCCGCGCGTGGATCCCCATCAGCTCGGCGGCCGCGGCGTGTCTGGTCGCACTGGCGTGCGCATGGCCGCCGGCCGATTCGACCGTCGCCCATCTTCGCTTGCCCTCGGCCGTCGCGAGCTTCGCGCCTACGCCCCTCATCTCGGGCATCCTGCCGATCCCTCGAGCGGATTTCTTCTTCTGGAACTCGAACGCGCTCCTATCGTTCGAGCCGTTCGGCCGCGTGGCTCCCGTCGTCTCGCTCGGGCTTGCGGCGTGGCTTCTTTTCGTGCTGTCCTGCGATCGCTTCGCGGCGGTTCTCTTCGCCGTCGGCGGCTTCCTTCTCGTCGTGCTGTTCAACGGCGTATACGGCGGCGACGTTCGGCATCACGGGTTCTTCTTCGTCTTGTTCCTGATGGGCGCTTGGATGGCCAGATTGGCAACGCCGAGCGAGACGGCGCGAACCAAGGTTCGTCGCGTGGCGGTTGGGCCGACGGTCACGGCGCTGCTGCTCGTACACATTCCCGCGGCGGGGATCGCGCTCGCCTATGACTACAAATACGTCTTCTCTTCCGGGCGGCGCGCCGCGGACTTTCTCCGCGCAAAGGGTCTGGCGAACGCCCTATTCGTCGCCGAAGTGGATTTCCCAACGACCGCCGTCCTCGGGCAACTCGGGTCGCGCGCGGTGGCGTACAGCCCGCGCACGGGACGGACCTTTTCGTTCGTGAAGTGGACGCGGGACCGCCACTGGGATCCGACCGACGAAGAGAGCGTGCGCTACGCGGCATCGCTGAGCGCCTCGCGCGGCGAGGACGCGGTGCTGATCATGAACCGACCGTTGATCCCGAAGCTCGTCGAAGGCGTGGCCGTGACTCTGCTCGCCGAGCTTTACGATTCGATGATCGAGGAAGAGAACTTCTATATCTACCGACTGCCTTACGTTCCGCAGAGTGCCGTGCTGCCCGTCCCGACGACTTCCCCGGAAGTTTGGTCGTACGACTCGATGAACATCCGGTGATACGGTCGGCAGCCGCGCAATCGTGACCGATACTTGACTGCGCAATCAACCGGACCTACCTTCTCCGCATGTCAGCACTACAAGAGTTTCTCGGGATCCGCCGCGTCATGGCCCTGTGGGAGAGTCGCGTGGACACAGAGCTGGGAGGAACCCACGGGCTCGGTCTCTCGGATTTCGCTGCGCTGCACTACCTGGCCGAAGCGCCGAGCGGCCGCCTGCGCCGTGTCGATCTCGCGCGGCGCCTTGCGCTCACACCGTCGGGGGTCACGCGCCTGCTCGGTCCGCTGGAGCGCCGCGGGATCGTCACGCGCGAAGCCGACGGCAACGATGCGCGCGCGACTTATGCGGTCCTCACTCGGAGCGGCAAGGCGCTCATGAGAGACGCGACCGTGACCGTCACCGCGATCGCCGAGACGATTCTCGGTAGCGTCGGCGAACGCGGTCGCGCTGCCTTCGCCCAGCTGGGCACGCCGTAGCCGCTGCACGGCCCGAATCGTCGGTCGGGCTCTATTTTCGTTGTTCGTACGTTTCGTCCCCGCGCCGCTCTCGCGGGACGAAGCACGAGATGTCGATGGTCTCGTACGCGGGCAAGCCGTCCACACCAATCGACAGCTGGGCCAGGTCGGATTGTCCGGGCTCTCGTCTGCACATCGCAACGGTCCCCACGACTGCGCCGCCCTCGTGCGTGCATTTGACCTTCACGAGATCGTATTGATCCATGGTCGTTCTTTTGTAGGCACACTCCCAAGGAGGGCGAACGGCAATCGCGCCGTCTAGTGGGTTGACCGACGGTTGCGCGCTCTCGCTACCTGGAAGGTAGAGCACGTGCAAAGCCCACTGCGCCTCGGGCGGCGACGCCGAGCCCCCTGCGGTCGCGAACCCGCCCGCAGGGGCACTCTCGGACAGCGAGCACAAGCACGCGCAGAAGAGGAAACTTATGAAGGATCGTCGCATCGGAGCCCCCTGTCAGCTTTTCTTTCGGAGCATAATACTCCGCCGGAACCGGAATCGCACGTGACGAGTTCGTGTTCGCTCGTCTCCAGTGTGTCCGACCGAATCGTCGAGAATACGAAGCCATCCAGACATCGAGACGAAACATGGATCGGCAAGGCACGGGCGCGACGTCATCGAGCGGCCCCGCACCAAAGTGTCCTGAACGTCGACGGCGCGGGGACCCGCGCAGCGCCTCGTTCAAGGTCACCTCGGTGCGACGCCGAACGTGCCCCGTCCCACCTCGGCAATCAGCCGATTGCCCATCGCGTCGCTCGTGGCCAGCGGCTCCATGGGCAGCAGGGCCACGGACGTCACAACCGAGTCGAGGGTGGCGTCCTCGGCGAACATCGCCGCGATTGCGCCATGGGGTATTGCAATCGAAGTGGCGGGGGCAAATACGCAACGAACGATTCCAACGCTCGGGTACGGCCAGCCGACACTGGCCGTGGACGCTTGTCGCGCGACGAGGTCGACCGCGATGCGTCCCGGCGTGCACGAGTCGGCGCACGAGACGTGAAAGACCGCGTCGGCGCTCGCGCTGTAGTGAACGGCGGTCAGGTCCTCGGCGGTCGTTGCCGTCCCGATGGGCGAGCCGCTGATCGCGCGGGCACCGAAGTCGGCGGCGCCGTTCAGCGCGAACGTGATCGGCCCCGGGCCGAGGGGACTCGCCGTCGCCGAGAAAAACCCGTCCGACGCGATCGTTCCCGTGGGGTAGGCACATCGGTAATAGCCCGCGGTCCGCGTGCACACGATGGGCTGGGCCGCCTGCCCGCCGGCCAGCAGGGCGCCTCCCGTGAATCCACTCATCCTCAGCCAACCGGCGTCGGCGTCGGCGGGCGCGGGCCTGGCGGTCGCATCGTAATGGTCGGCCGTGCAGCCGATGTCGGCCTGCCGGTCATCGTAATCGTCGGGCGTTGCCGCATGAAATACGGCGGCTGCCGCGAGCACTTTGATCGCGGAGGGGCCGGTCGCCGAAGGGGCGGTGCCGGACAATTCGAAGAGCCGCATGGCGCCGAGCACCACTCCGCCTCCGTCGCATGTCACCCGCGAGTCGCACGACGCGTCGTCGCCGGCCAGTTGGGTCTGAGCCTCCGCGTCCGCGGCATCGGCGGCATCGGCGGCATCCACCGGAGCGACGGAGCCGCCGGGACCCGGGGTCGAGCAAGCTGCGGCGACGACGAAGAGCACCGTCGGAAAACGCGCCAGCATCACCGCGCTTGCGTTCAAGCAAGAAGAAAGCCGCCCGCCGCGCGGCGGCAAGGCCTGCGTTTTCGCCTCCCCTCCTCTTCGAGAAGTCTTGCCGGCGCGCAAGAGTTTCCGGGTGAGCGCAAATGGGGCGCGAGGGGACCGCGGGTGTACAATCGCCGCGTGCGGTGCGCGGTAGGATGGCCGCTTCTGATCGTGATGCTCGCGCTCGGTCTTGCTGCGTGCACTAGCGACCTCCCCTGCGGGTGCCTCTGCGCTCCGCGGCCCGACGGCGCCCTCCTGTCCCCGTGCTCGACGATCGGTCCGCCCGACGACTTCGACGGCGGTCTGCCAGACGCCCCCTTCGCGGGGGAGTAGCCTGGGAGTCGCCGACCCCCCCCGGCGTCACTCCTCGGTCGTGCTCGCACCACCCGGTGGTGGCGGGTTCGCCTCGCGCTCGAGGTACCGGAAGATCGTCCGTGGATCGACGCCCAGGTCGCGCGCCGTCTTCGTTCGATTGCCGTTGTTGCGTTCGAGGACCTCGAGCACGTACTTGCGCTGAAACTCTTCTTTGGCCTTCTCGAGCGGCAAGATCGCGCTCTCGGCCTCCTCGCCCAGATCGAGATCCTCCGGCGACAAGAGCGACTTTTCGCAGAGCACGAGCGCCTTCTTCAGGCGGTTCTCCAGCTGGCGGATGTTGCCGGGCCACGGGCTTCTCTTGATCGCGGCGAGCGCCTGCGGCGTGAACCCGTGCACTTGCTTTGCGAGCTCCACAGCATGTTTGGAGAGCAGCGCCTTCGCGAGAATGATCACGTCGTCGCCGCGCTCGCGGAGCGGCGGTAAGTAGATGTTGACCACGTTCAGTCGATAGTAGAGGTCCTCGCGGAAGCGCCCGTTGCGAATTTCGTCTTCGAGCACGCGGTTGGTCGCGGCCACGACGCGGATGTCTACCTTCTCCGGTTTGCTGTCGCCCACCCGGAACACGATCCGCTCCTGCAGCGCGCGGAGAAGCTTGACCTGCAGGTTGAGCGGGAGCTCGCCAATCTCGTCGAGAAAGAGTGTTCCCCCGCCGGCCGCTTGGAACTTGCCCGCGCGAGACGCCACGGCGCCGGTGAACGCCCCTTTGACGTGCCCGAACAGCTCGCTCTCGATGAGGTTCTCGGGAATCGCCCCGCAATTGATGACCACGAACGGTCCGTTGGCGCGGTTGCTGCGGCGATGAATCTCGCGCGCGATGAGCTCCTTGCCCGTGCCGGTTTCACCCGTGATGAGGACGGAGATGTCGGTCGTCGCCACTTTTTGCAGCTTTCGAAACACCTCCATCATCGACGGGCACGCCCCGATGATCTCGCCGAAGCGTTTGTCTTTCAGCTCGGCCACCAGCTTCTCCTTGTCGGCGCGAAGGGCGTGCAGGAGCATGGCGTTCTCGAGGATGAGGCTCGCCTGCGAGGCGAATATGGAGAGCACGTCGAGCTGGTTCTTGTCGAAGAGACCCTTCACGCGGTCATTGCCGACGTAGAGGACCCCCTGCACGTGTCCCTGCGAGACGAGCGGAGCGCACATGACGCTCGAGAGCCGGAGCGCGAGCACGCTCTCGCTCGTCTTGAACTGCGAGTCGGTGAGCGCGTCGCTGACGATGACCGGCCGTCCGGTCTCGATCACTTTGCGGACGATGCTGTCACTGATGGTTCCGCTCGCGTCGGCGATCGCTTCCCGGTGCACGTTGCGCGCGGCGCGGATCGTCCCGCCCTTGCCCGGCGGCTCGCGCTTGTCGGCAGTCGCCGCGCCGCCGGGCTCTTTCGAGAAGGCGTCGTCGTTGAGCAGGATCAAGCCCCTCTCGGCGCCGGTCGCTTCGATGACCGCATCGAGCATCGCCTCGAGGAGGCGATCGATGTCTTTCATCGTCATCAGCTTCTCGCTGAACTCGTAGAGCTTGCGCAGCCCCGAAAGCTGCTGCTGCGTGACCTGGAGCTGCGTCTCGCTGATGGCCGCGGACCCTGCACCGAAGCCCGGGATGCCCGCTTGAGCGGCCGGCGCCTCTCGGTCGGGGAAGCGAGCGATCTTCTGGGGCTCGTCGAAGACGCTGAATGAAAGCTCGACGTTGCCGAGCGTGATCCGATCGCCGTGCACGAGGCGTGTGCGGCGCTTCTTCTTTCCGTTGACGAGAATCTCCGCTTGTTTGTCAACCTCTTCGAGGTTGAAGTCCCTGCCGTCGAACAGCACCTGCACGTGCGTTTCCGCCAGGTGTTCGTCAGGTATCGCGACGTCGTTGCCGAGCGCGCGGCCGACGGTCGTCACCGGCCTGTAAAGCACGAACGTGCGCGGCGGGCCTTGCGGAGGGAACCACTTGAGGAGGGGCATCGGGCAGGGTCGGGCAGGCTGCTAAAAGACACTACAACAAAACGTCGCGTGATTGACGGCTCAGGTCGAGCTGAGGCATAAGGGGACGCGTCCTCGACGTCGCTCGGGACCCTCGGAGGAGAAAAACGATCATGAAGAACATCGCAATTGTCGCGCTTCTCGCGGCTATGGCGTCAGTGGGGGCCATCGTCGCGGCGTGCGGCGGCGGAGACACCCCGCCTGCGGCCTCGCCCTCATCGGCAACGTCCGCGCCGGCCGATTCGTCGTCCGCCGCGCCAGCCGGGAGCAGCAGCGCAGCGCCGAAATGACCGCTGGCGGTCGGCGTACGCACTGAAGTGAGTGTTCGCCGCTCGGCGAACGACTGTTCGAGCTTCAACGATCGCGGGGCCCCGCAACCGAGGCCCCGCGGTTCTTTTTTGTGGGGGCCGGTTCTCTTTCTTCTTCCGTAGCCCCGCTTCGCCCCTCCGGTGGGTCCATGCCGAAGCCCCCCGTCAGTCACCGCTGCACGAAATTAGAACTGCCCGTAGGCCGTGAGCTGCGCGCCGCCGGTCGGGGTGGGTCCGACGGCGATCTGAAACGGCGGCAACCACGACGCCGTGCCCGGGCTGTCGGTCATGTTCGCCGTCAGCGCCGCGGCGAGGCCGATGCCCGCCAGGCCGCCGACCGCATTGGCGATGAGCCCGTGGCGCGGATCGGCGCTGCTTCCGATGTAAAAGAGATAGACGGGCGTCGTGGCCAGGGTCCCGAGCACTTCGCCGAGCCACATGTACTTGGTGCTCTCCCACGACGGCACGTAGACCGTCGATAGGGCGCCGGTCGCCAAGACGCCGGCGTTGTATCCGACGAATCCCCAGACCGCGGCGCCGTCCTTCCAGTCTCCGCCGACGACGCCGGCGCCGAAGAGAACGCCCGCGATCGCCCCCCACCCGGCGCCGCTCGCGATGAAGCCGAGTGTGCGGGGATCAGGCTGGAACCACTCTCCGAACGCGTAGCCGCCGATGCCGCCCGCGGTCGCGCCGAGAAACGTGATCGTCGACCACGTGGGGAAGCCCCAGGAGCTCGAACCGCCGTTGCCGGTCAACTGCCACTGCAGGCCCGAAATGGCCATCCCCTCGAGGCCTCCCAGAATCGCGCCGGTGCCCATCGACGACGGAACGCCGCGGTCGAACGGGGAGCCCTGGTCCCAGAGGTAGAGGCCGATCGGGACGGCGGCGCCCAGGGCCACCGGTGGGATGAACGCAATGCCGGGATCATCGATCTTGCCGATGGCGTCGATCCACGCGCCGCTGCCGACGCCGTACGCGATGCCCACGCCGTAGAGGAAGGCCATCTCCCCCGGGCTGCGATAGCGGTTCGTCGCAGCCACCGGGGCTTGCGGCGGCATGTAGGGCGGATTGGACGGCGGGTAGGTTTGCAGTGCAGGAGCTTGAGCCGGCGGAGGCGGCTGGTACGTCTGCGGCTGCGGCGGATAGGGCTGCTGCGGCGGATAGGGCTGCTGCGGCTGTGGCGGATAGGGCTGCTGCGGCTGTGGCGGATAGGGCTGCTGCGGCTGCGGCGGATAGGGCTGCTGCGGCGCGGGTGGATAGGGCTGCTGCGGCTGCGGCGGATAGGGCTGCTGCGGCGGCAGCGGTGGATACGGCTGCTGCTGCGGCGGCGCGGCATACGGCGGCTGCTGCTCCGGCGCGACGGGGGGGGCAGGCGGCTGCTGCGGGGGCGGGGGATAGGGCGATTGCGCGGGCGGAATCTGCGCCCACGCGTTCGAGGAGGCGACCACGAGCGATAGCGACGCGACGGAAACGATCCACGCTCCCATGCGTTCGAGCGTAACACCGCTCACGAGCGTGCCGTGCGCGCGACCGTGCGCGGATCGAACTCGTAGCCCAGCTCGCGCGCCATCAAGTCGCTCACCGCCTGCGCCACGGGCTTGTCTTCGTACAGCACGGCATAGACCTCCGAGGTGATGGGCATCTCCACGCCGAGCTTCTTCGAGAGCTGGTGAGCGCTCTTCGCCGTCTTGATTCCCTCGGCGACGTGTCCCAGCCCCACGAGGACGCTGTCGAGCGCGCGCCCGCGCCCCATTTCGTAGCCCACCGTTCGGTTCCGGGACAGCTCTCCGTTGCACGTGAGCACGAGGTCGCCGACGCCGGCGAGCCCGGCCAGAGTCAGCGCCGATCCACCGCGGGCCATCGCCAGCTTCGCGATCTCGGCGAGGCCGCGCGTGACGAGCGCTGCGCGCGTGTTGTGCCCGAATCCCAGGCCGTCGACCGCCCCCGCGGCGATGGCAATGACGTTCTTGATCGCACCTCCGCACTCGACACCCGCTACGTCGTCGCTCGCGTACGTGCGCAAGTACGGCGTGTGGAAGCGCTTCATCACGCGCGTCCCCACGGCCGCGTCCCGCGCGGCGATGACCACGGCCGTGGGCAAGTGCAGTGCGAGCTCTTTCGCGAAGCTGGGGCCCGAAAGAAACGCAAGCTGATCGTGCGCGTGCGCGGGTAACTCCTCCGCGAGGACTTCGTCCATGAACATCAGCGAGTCACCTTCCATCCCTTTCGTCGCGCTGACGATCGGCACTCCATGACGGATGTGGGGCGCCGCCTGGCGTGCGACTTCGCGCATCGCATGGCTGGGGACGACGAAGACGACCATCGCGGCCCCCTCGAGCGCGGCGGCGAGATCGTGGGTGCACGAAAGACTGCTCGGCAACGCGATCCCCGGAAGGTAACGCGCGTTCTCGCGGGCGGCAGCGATCGCTTCGCTCAGCTCGCGTCGCTTCGTCCAGAGCGTGACAGGCTCACCCCGCTCGGCCAGCACGCCGGCAAGTGCGGTGCCCCAAGCACCGGCGCCGAGGACGGTGGTCATGGGAAGGTGAGGACCATGGGAAACGCTCATTGGCGAAACTTCGGAGACCGAGGCTTTGCCTCGCACGTCGCCGCGCGCCCGTCAAAAAGGTGGAAGCCTCGCAAGGGGGATGCAGGGGGCGCCGGCCCGCGCTCCGCATGACGAGATGCACGTCAAGCCGTCGAGCCCGACGCGATTGGACGAACCACACCTGACGGCTCCCTGACGGTCGCGGTACTGAACCCGGCGGCTCACGCCGCCGGGTTGTAACCGCAGCACGATAAGTCAGTCCACGCGGGGAGGGGCGGAGCGGAGGCTGCGCAAGACGACTACGGCTGGGGGGTCGGGGGGAGGGTCGGGGGGAGGGTCGGGGGGAGCGGCCGCGCTCCCCCCGT
>CAZHED010000036.1:0-37993 GCA_964531095.1 uncultured Polyangiaceae bacterium
CGTCGCACGTCTCCTGGCGGACGTGGCTCGTCCCTTGGCGGACGTGGCTCGTCCCGGCGAACGCCGCGTTCTCTCGCGTCGTCCAGGCCCTCGTGCTACCGCCGCCATGGGTCGGAGAAGAGCCAATGGACGCCCTCGCTTGGCACCGCATCCAGTTCGCCTTCACGATAACCTATCACTATCTATTTCCTCAGCTCACGATGGGACTGGCCCTCCTCATCGTCATCATGAAGGCGCTCGCGCTCCGGCGGCGCGATTCTCGATGGGACGACCTCGCCCGCTTCTGGGGCCGCGTGTTCGCGATCAACTTCGGGCTCGGTGTCGTCACCGGGATCCCCATGGAGTTTCAATTCGGCACGAATTGGGCGCGCTTCTCGGACACCGCGGGCGGGGTCGTGGGTCTCACGCTTGCCCTGGAGGGGCTGTTCGCGTTCTTCGCCGAGTCGGCGTTCCTGGGCTTGTTCCTGTTCGGCGAAAAGAGGCTGGGACCACGAGGCCATTTCTTCGCCGCGTTCATGGTGCTGCTCGGGTCGTGGCTGTCCGGGTACTTCATCGTCGTCACCAACGCGTTCATGCAGCACCCCGCGGGGTATGTGGCGGAGCCCAACGGGCGGCTCGAGCTCGGGCGGCTCGGTGACTTCCTGTTCAACCCCTGGGCCATCTGGGAATATGCGCACACGATGACCGCCGCGGTCGTCACCGCGTCGTTCGTCGTTTGCGCGGTCGCAGCGTATTGGAATCTCATGAAGCAGTTCGAAGACCACGCCCGCGCCGCGCTCCGCATCGGGGTGACCGCGGGCGTCCTCGCCTGCGCGTTACTCGCGTTCCCCACCGGTGACCAGCACGGCAAGCTCGTCGCGAAGTATCAGCCGCCCGCCCTCGCGGCGATGGAGGGAAAATTCGAGAGCGGCACGCGCGCCGACCTTGCCATCGTCGGTCAACCCAACGTCGGCGAGCGCCGGCTGGAGAACCCGATCGTCGTTCCCGAGCTTCTGAGCTTCCTCGCCTACGGCTCGTTCGGTGCGACCGTGGAGGGCCTCGACGACGTGCCGCGCGACCAGTGGCCTGACAGCGTCGAGCTCCTGTATTTCTCGTATCACATCATGGTCGGCCTGGGGACGCTCTTGCTCGCGCTCATGGGCGTGGCCGCGATCTTGCTCTGGCGAGGCGTGCTTCATCGGACGAAAGCCGTGTTGTGGATGCTCATGCTGGCTTTTCCGTTCCCTTACATCGCCACGACCGCCGGTTGGATGACCGCGGAGCTCGGTCGCCAGCCGTGGGTGGTCTACGGCATCCTGCGCACGGCCCGCGCGACGTCTCCGAGGGTCGGCGCGGGGGACGTGGCGTTTTCGACGTTGGGCTACGCCGGGCTGTATGCCCTGCTGAGCGTTCTCTTCCTCTACCTCGTCGCGCGCGAGATCGCGCGCGGCCCCACGCAAGCGCCCGCGTGAGCGAACGGCGCGATGCACGCGACCTGGTACTTCCTCCTCGCCGGGATGCTCGCCGCGTACGCGGTGCTCGACGGATTCGACTTCGGAGCCGGCATCGTTCACCTCTTCGTCGCCAAGACCGATGCCGAGCGTCGCGCCGTCCTCGGCGCGATCGGGCCACTCTGGGACGGCAACGAGGTTTGGCTGATCGCTTCGGGCGGCGTGCTCTTCTTCGCCTTCCCGCGAGCGTATTCGGCGGCGTTCAGCGGCTTGTACCTCGCGCTGATGCTCGTTCTTTGGCTTCTCATTCTTCGTGGAATCTCGATCGAGCTCCGGTCTCACTCGAAACATCCGCTCTGGTGCGCGGCGTGGGACGCGACGTTCGCCGCCTCGTCTTCGGCCATGGCCATCGTGCTCGGTGTCGCGCTCGGCAATGTGGTCCGCGGAGTGCCGATCGACGCGACCGGCTACTTCGAGCAGGACCTTTTCGCCACGCCCGGTGGCGCCCAGCCGGGCGCGGTCGATCCGTTCACCGCTGTGTTCGGCGTCTTCGCGTTCACCGTGTTGGGTGCGCACGGCGCGACCTTCCTCGCCTGGAAGACGTCGGGCAGTGTCCACGATCGATGTCGTGAGGCGGGCCTCCGCCTCTGGCTCGCGTCGCTCGTGCTTCTCCCGTTCGTCACGGCCACGATTGCGCTCGGGGAGCCCGGATTCTTCGGCCGCTTCATGGCGCGCGCGCCGTTATGGCTCCTTCCGCCGTGTGCCGCCGCGGCGGCGTTCGTGGCCCGCCGCTCGCTCGCCGACGGGCGCGAGCTTCGCGCCTTTCTCGCGTCCAGCGCCTTCATTGCGTTGATGCTTTTCGCCACGGCGGGTGCGATGTATCCGACGATCTTGCGATCGACGATCGACCCCGCCTTCACAGTCAGCGCGCACAGCGCGGCGTCGAATCGCGACTCCCTGGCCGTGGGTCTGCTTCTCTGCACCCCTGGGATCGTCCTCGCCGTCGGCTACCTCGCGTACTCGTTCCGAGCGTTTCGTGGAAAGAGCGATGGCGCGGCGGCCCGTCACTGACCGGCGTGCGGCCACGCGACTGGTCTCGCCGGATCGCTCGGCTGCTCGTTTTGCTACCCTCGCGGCGAGGAGGCCATCGTCATGCGACTTGCAAAGAAGATCGCGCTCGTTACGGGCGCCAGCCGCGGCATCGGCCGCGCGAGCTCGGCTCTACTCGCCGGCGAGGGCGCGACCATCGTCGGCGCGGCCCGCACCCAGGCTGACCTCGACGGCCTGGTCCGCGAGATTCAAAGCAAGGGGGGAACCGCGAAGGGCATCGTCTGCGACGTGACGAAATCGTCCGACGTGAGCGCGTGCGTGAAGCAGACGATCGACGCGTTCGGGCGCGTGGACATCCTCGTCAACAACGCCGGAATCGGCGGATACCGACCGTTTCTCGAGTGGAGCGAGTCCGACTACGACCGAATCATGACGACGAATGCCAAGTCCTCGTGGCTCTTCTCGCGTGAAGTCATTCCCCATTTGCTCGCCCAGGGGGGCGGAAACATCGTCTTCGTGTCCAGCGTGGCGGGCCTGCAGGGCTACCCGACCGAGGGCATCTACTGCATGTCCAAGTTCTCCCAGGTCGCGCTCGCACAGTCGCTCGATCGCGAGTTCTATCAAAAGAACATCAAAGTTTCGCTCGTGTGCCCGGGGGGCGTCGAGACTCATTTTGCGGTCGGCGACGGCCGTAGCGAGGGGAGCGCGAGCATGAAGCGGTTTTCGACGGCCGAAGACGTCGCCGAGGCGGTGCTTCTCGCGGTGGTTCCTCTCGAGCGCACGCGCGTGGTCAGCGTCGTCCTGCGCCCGATGGGCGAGGCCACGTAGAGCGGCCCTTCCTCACCCGATGCGCCCCCCCGCCTCGCTCGCTCTTTGCGCGTGTCTCGCCTCCGCATGCGTCATCCCCCCGCGCATGTGCGCTTCGCAGGGCGACTGCCTAGGCCGCGCGTCGTGCGTCGCGGGGCGGTGCGTCGCGCACGGCGCCACGGCAGCCATCGACACGGGGCGGCGCTTGCTCTTCGCGCCGGTCGACGTCGCCTATGTGCGTCGCGACGGCGACGGCCTCGAGGATGTGACCGCCACCCTCGGCGGCGCGCGGGACGCAGGCGCGCTGGTGCTCGTGCGATTCTCCGCGTCGCTGCCGCCCGAGACCAACGTCATCGAGGCGTACTTGCTCCTCGAACGAGCGACTGACATCGACGCCGACCCGACCCCCGTCGCCCTGCGCGCCGGCCGCGTGATCGATCCCTGGGATGGTCGGTCGGTGTCGTGGGCCCGTCAGCCCCGGGTGAAAGACGTCGGAGCGCCCGTGACGCGCGTCTTTCCCGCGGCGGGGCCGCTGGTGCGTCTCGACGTGCGCGATCTCGTGCAGCACTGGCGCCGGCGCACCGGCGACGACTACGGCGTCGCGGTGATGGCCCGGGGGGGCGGCGCCATCGGCATTGCGTTCGCGCTGGCTCCGGCGCCGGGTAGCGAGCGCGTTGGGCCGCGGCTGGAGCTTTACGTCCAATGAGCTATGTCCCCGGGCACATGATGCCAGGACGATTCGCGGTGTTTGTCGCGGTCGGTTTTGCCCTTTTCTTGGCCGCGTGCGGCCGCGACAGCCAAGCGGCCGGGCGCGACCGCGTGGAGCAGACCACGCTCGAGCCGCCTCGCGGGGGCTGTGGTCACGCCGCTTGTGGCGACGACTTCTTCGTCGACATGGCTCCGGTGGGAGGTTGCGCGGTAGGCGACACGTGCTCCGTGGTGCTCACGCTGGCCGCGAGGGGCGACTACCACATCAACGACGAGTATCCCTACAAGTTCAAGGCCGAGGACGCGCCCGGTGTCGAGTTTCTCGGCGCCGGCGAAGGCGGCAAGAACGTGTTCTCCAAGTCCGGGATGAACTGGACGAAAACGGGCGAAAAGACCGGGACGATGACGGTGACGTTCAAGCCGCTGGCCGGCGGCGGAAAGGCGATCGCGGGCCTTTTCAAGTTCAGCGTCTGCTCACCCCAGAACTGCGAGCTCGAGCAGCAGACGATCAAGGCGGCGGTTAGCGTGCACGAGAGGTCGCAATAGAGCTACGCTGAGAGACCCATGAGCGAGCCGCGCGACGCCACGTCGCAGGTCAGGGCAATCGCCGAGCACGTCGAGCAGCGCTTTCGCGCAGGCCGGCGCGTGCTCTCGTTTGCCGAGTTCCTTGCTCTCTTCGACGAGCAGCCCGTGCGCTACTCGCGCGATGCGAGCCGCTACCTGCGCGACATGTTCGATCACTTCGGCAAGACGACCGTGCGCCACCCCTGGGGCGAGTTCACGCGCCACAACCTCTTCGACCTGCCGTGGGAGGCGCCCACGTCGAGCGGTGCGCTGCCGCGCGGAGCACTCATCGGGCAAGAGCACGTGCAAGAGGAGATCTACCGCGCGCTCTCCAATTTCGTGCGCGAGGGGCGGCCGAACCGGCTCATGCTGCTCCACGGCCCGAACGGGTCGGCCAAATCGACCATCGCGCAGTGCATGATGGCCGCCCTCGAGCACTACTCGACGGTCGACGAAGGCGCGCTCTACCGCTTCAACTGGGTCTTCCCGTCGCAAAAGACAATCCGGGGGTCGCTCGGCTTCGCTCACGACAAGTCCGGCGGTGACCCCACGCTTTCGTACGCGCACCTTTCGGACGAAGAAGTCGACGCCAAGCTCCTGGTCGAAGTGCGCGACCATCCGCTCTTTCTCATCCCGATCGCCGATCGGCTCAAACTCCTCGAAGCGGGCTACAAGCGGGTCGGCGCGGCCGAGCCCCCGAACGATTGGATCATGCGCGGGCAGCTCTCGCACAAGAGCCAGCAAGTGTTCGAAGCGCTCCTCTCTTCGTACGACGGGTCGTACGCCGAGGTGCTCAAGCACGTGCAAGTCGAGCGCTACTTCATCTCCCGCCGCTACCGCGTGGGCGCCGTTACGATCGGTCCGCAGCTCAGCGTCGACGCGGCCGAGCGACAGATCACGATCGATCGATCGCTCCAATCGCTGC
Source organism: uncultured Polyangiaceae bacterium (assembly GCA_964531095.1). Lineage (GTDB taxonomy): Bacteria > Myxococcota_A > Polyangia > Polyangiales > Polyangiaceae > Palsa-1150. The sequence goes on from CAZHED010000036.1 coordinate 5,485, forward strand.
CCGCGTCGCTCCAGGCCGTGACGCTCTACGAGGCGAAAGGTGAGCTCATCGACGCCGCGGGCGGTCTGCTCGAGTTCAGCGACTTGCTCAAGCGCCCCCTCGACGCCTTCAAGTACCTTCAGCTGTCGGTCGAAACGGGCGAGGTCGCCCTGACCGCGCAGAACGTGCAGCTCAACTGCGTGATGATGGGGAGCGCGAACGAGCTTCACCTGGACGCGTTCCGCGAGCACACCGAGTTCGCGAGCTTCCGTGGCCGGCTCGAGCTCGCGCGCGTTCCGTACCTGAAGAGCTACGAACAAGAGCGCCTCATCTACGACACCCACGTCGTGCCCCAGATCCGCCGGCACGTCGCCCCGCACGCGACCGAGATGGCGGGGTCGTTCGCCGTCTTCACGCGGATGCGCAAGCCCAACTCCGAGCGCTACCCTCGTCCCATCGGGGCCATCGTGTCGACCGTCGGCGCCGTCGAGAAGGCCGATCTCTATTCGATGGCGAAGGCCCCCGAGCGGCTCGACGCCGACTCGCAGAAGCTCTTGCGCGCGGCCATCAAAGACATCTGGGCGGAGAGCGACGGCTATCCGATCTACGAGGGACGCATCGGGGCTAGCCCGCGCGAGCTCCGGGTCGCGCTTCTCGACGCCGCCCAATCGACCGCGTACCGATGCCTCAGCCCGCTCGCCGTTCTCGAGGAGATCGACGCACTTTGCCAGCGCAAAAACGAGTTCGACTGGCTCCAGCAAGACCCCATCGTGGGCGGGTACCACGACGTCAAAGTGTTCCACGACACGCTCTTGTCGCGGCTGATTGCCTCCTCGGAGTACGAGCTCTACGTGGCGAGCGGTTTCGTGCAAGAGCGACAATACGCCGACCTCTTCGAGCGCTACGTGCAGCACGTGAGCGTCTGGGTCAAAAAGGAGCGGCTCTACAATCGGGTGACGCAGCGCCACGAAGAGCCCGACGAAAAGATGATGGCCGAGGTCGAGCGTCTGCTCGACGTCAAGGGGAGCGACCCGCTCGACTGGCGCCGGCAGCTCATCAGCGGCATCGCCGCCTGGGCGCTCGACCATCCCGGGCAGAAGCTCGATACGGCGGCCGTTTTCCCGCAGCACATCCGCCGGATGCGCGAGGCGATCTTTGCCGACCGGCGCAAGAGCGTCGCCTCGCTCGCGCGCGACATCCTGCTGCTCGTTCGCGAAGACGGGGTCGGCGTCGATCCGCAGCACCGGCAAGACGCGCAGGCGACGATCGATCGCCTCGCCGCGCGCTTCGGGTACTGTGCGAACTGCGCGGCCGACGCCGCGAGTCTGCTGCTGCGCAAGCGCTTCCAGGATCTAGTTTCCTGAGGTCGAAGTCAGCGCCTGCAGTTTGGCGCGAGCGGTCTTGACGCCGAACAGTTCTTCGGCGGCAGGGTCCAAGATGGGACCGAGGAGAGCGCCGGCCAGGATCGCCGACAGCCGCAGGGCGAGGGGATCGGCCGCCGCCTCGCGGACGACCAGCCACACCATCCCGCAGCGCCGCGCGAGGAGCGCCAGGCCGGTGCCACCGCGGCGTGCGTCGGCCGCGTCGGCGAGGGCGTAGTCGCGCGCTTCGCACGGACGCGCAAGCGTCGATCGCACGCCGGGAGGCGCGCCGTCCGGGGCGACGACGAACGACGCGTCGTCGCTGCGCGGCGCGGCTTGGTCTGGAGCGTGGCGCTTGTCGGCGGTGAGGCCGATCCGTGTCGCAAAGAACCGCATCGCATATGCGTTCCAAGCGTCGATGTCGACGCGTGCATCGGCGCGCTGGGCAAACACGACCAGCACATCCTCTCGGCGAGGTGCCGCCATGGTCGATGCCTTAGCAGCGCGCCAGACACCACGCTACGCTTGGCAGCGGCCATCATGCCCGTGCCGTCGCCCCCGCCCGCGCCCCTCATTGCCGACGCGCATTGTCACCTCGACGCGCGATACTTCCCGGAGGGGGCCGAAGCCGTCATGACCCGAGCGCGCGCCGCGGGCGTGATCGGCTTCGTGGTCGTCGGTGTGGGGAGTGATCTCACGTCTGCGCGCGATGCCGTCGTGCTCGCCCACCGCTTTCCGGACCGAGTCTGCGCCTGCGTCGGCATCCACCCGCACGACGCCGCGACCTGGGACGAGCGAGCGCACGAAGATCTGCGAGAGCTCGCAAGGCGGCCCGAAGTGGCCGCCATCGGCGAGATCGGCCTCGACTATCATTACGACCATTCACCTCGCCAGGTGCAGCGCGATGTCTTCGCGCGCCTCATCGGCCTTGCTCGCGAGGTGCGCAAGCCTATCGTCGTTCACACCCGCTCCGCCGCCGACGACACGCTGGCCTCGCTGGAACGGGAGGGGGCCCGCGACGTCGGGGGAATCATTCATTGCTTCAGTGAAGACCGCGCGTTTGCGAGCCGAGCGCTCGACCTGGGGTTCGATCTGTCATTTTCGGGCATCGTGACGTTCAAGGGCGCACATTCCGTGCACGACGTCGCCGCGTGGGCACCGCTCGATCGCATTCTCGTCGAGACCGACAGCCCCTACCTCGCCCCCGTGCCGCTGCGCGGGAAGCCCTGCGAGCCGGCGTACGTGGTGCATACCGCGCGGCGCGTGGCAGAGCTCCGAGGGATGGGTGCGGAAGAGCTGTGTCAGGCCACAGTGCTCAACACGCAGCGTCGCTTCGCGAAAGTTTTCTCTCCGCCGAGCCGTTCCCATCAAGATGAGGTCCCCCTGTCGTAGGCACGCCAGTGGGGAAAGGCAGCCCGCGGTGGCGGTGAACGCTGCGGAGCCCCAGGCTACGCTCTGGTAAGGACAAGGAGGGGCTCGCAGCGGTGGCGTCGACCAGAGGAGTGCACGGTCTCACGATAGCCGCGTCTGTGGTGCTGCACGCCGGGCTGGCCGGTGCGCTTTCTTGGATGGCCCTGCGGTCGGTCGCGTCCGACGAGATCGCGGTGCGGGCGGAGCACGGACCGGCCGCCGGCCAGGCGGGGTCGTCGGCCGTCGAAGTCGAGCTGCCTTCCGTCGGCGAAGGGGCCCTGGTCGAGCTTCACCCGATGGACACGAAAGGGGAGCCGCCGCGCGTGACGGGGGGAGAGGCCGTTGCGCACCTGGACACAGGTCTGCGCGGACGTGGCGGGGACACCCAGGTGACCGCCCCCGCGCTCAACCTGGCCGACCGCGACGACCGCATGCGCCTGTCGCCGGATCTCGTGAGCAGGCTCGATCGCGACCAGCTGCAGCGGCTGCGCGTCGCGCGCGCGCGCCAGTCGTGGGAGGACCGTCGTGCGACCACGCACCCGGCGGAGCTGACGCTCGTCGTGACGGGAGTAGGCATGGTGCTCGAACGTCGTGCGCCGTCCTCGTGGGAGCCCAGCCGCGGCGCGCTGCAGTCTCCCACGGCGAGCGTGCGCGGTGGGGAGACCGGCGTCCCGGCGTCCTCCGCCCTCGCCGAGGGCGGCCGAGCGCCGGGCGGCGCGCTGGCTGGCTCGCTCGACGCGACGCCTGGCGCAGGGGTGTTCGACGCGCGGGCCGGGCTCGATCACCGGGCGACTGCGCCGATCGGCAGTGCGCGGCCCGATGTCGAACGAGCGGCGGTGGCCGTTCCGGCGATCGACCGCGCGCGCCCCACGGACGACGTGGACAGCGACCAGGAGGTGGCCACCACGGTGCGTTCGCTCGTCCACGCGAGTACGGCTGGGGGCCTGGCCGGGCAAGGCCAGGGGGGCGCCGGTCCGGGCGGAGCACCCGGCGCGGGAGGCGCCTCCGGCGTCGGTTCGCTGGCCCGCCCGCTCGGCGTCGGCGAAGGCGACGTGTTCGACTATTGGACGACCGACCCCCGGCTCCTGCCTTACTTTCGCCAGATCCACGCGAAGATCGACCCACTCTGGGTGAACGCGTTTCCGAAGAGCGCGCTCTTGGAGCTCAAGCAGGGGACCGTCATCCTGGAGTTCGTGGTGTTTGCCGACGGTCACACGGCCGTGTCATGGCCTCCTGCGCGTCCGAGCGGCATCGACGAATTCGATCGCAACTGCGCCGACGCCATCCGCAGGGCGAGCCCGTTGCCGCCGATTCCTCGGGAGCTCGGGCTGAGCAGCGTACGCGTTCGTGCGCCGTTCGTTGCCAGCAACCCGATCGTCAAATAGACGCCCGCCGGGCCAACGAGGCCCGCGAGCGCTAGACTCGCCCGGGTGATTCGCCAGGACTACGTCGAGCGCATGATCGAGCAGCTGGCCACAGCGCTCGCCCGCATTGCCGGCCTCGTCGTCGAAGGCAAACACGAAGAGGCGGCCCGGGAGGTCGACGGCTGCTATCGCTCGCTGGGCGTCACGCGAGACATGATCGCGCGGCTCGATCCGGCAACTTTGGCGGCCATGTTCGGGCCGGGCAGGGCGGACGCCGTCGCAAGAGTGCTCGACGCCGAGGCCGGGGTTCTCCGGGCGCAGGGAAGAAACGCGGACGCCGACTCCAAGTCGCGCGACGCCGAGGCGCTCCGGCGCGCGGTTGGTCGTTGAGCAGATCGCTTCGGTCCGGTACTACCGGCTGACCGATGAGTCGAAGGGCGAGAACGCATCGCGAGGTCCACCGCGGAGAGCACGGAGTATGGCTGCGAGCGGCCGTGCTGGGCGCCGACGATGGCGTGGTCTCCACCGCCAGCCTCGTCATCGGGGTGGCCGCAGCCTCAGCTACCAAAGAGGCCACGCTCGTGGCGGGCATCGCGGGTCTCGTCGCCGGGGCGTTGTCGATGGCCGCGGGGGAGTACGTCTCTGTGAGCTCGCAGCGAGACGCCGAGCAGGCCGACGTCGCGCGCGAGAAGCACGAGCTTGCGACGGACCCGAGCGGCGAGCTCAAAGAGCTGGCCGCGATCTACCGCAAGCGGGGTCTCGAGCCCGAGCTGGCCCTGAAAGTGGCCGAGCGCCTCAGCGCCAACGATCGCCTCGGAAGCCACCTGCGCGACGAGCTCGGGCTCGATGAATCGAGGCTGGCCCGACCCATCCAGGCCGCTGCGGTATCCGCGGCGAGCTTCGCCTCGCTGGCCATGGTGCCGATCGTCACGGTCGTCGTCGCCCCCGAATCGCTTCGCGTCCCGCTGGTGGCCGCTGTCTGCCTCGCCAGCCTCGGGGCGTTGGGCGCGCTCGGCGGCTACCTCGGCGGCGCCCCGATGACGCGCGCGTCTCTGCGCGTGATGTTGGGTGGAGGGGCGGCCATGGTGGTGACTGCGCTCATCGGCCATCTGCTGCGCCTGGGTGGCGTGGGCTGAGCGCCGAGGGGTTCAGGCGCTCATTTCATCGGTCCACACGCGGAAGCTCTCGAGGATGTTCGGGCCGAACGTCGTCGTGATCGCCACGTCGGCCGCGTCGCGTCCTCTCGCGATCAGAATGCGCCCGATGCGCGGGACATTGTTTCGCGGGTCGAACGTGTGCCACTGCCCGCCCAAGTACGCTTCGAACCACGCCGCGAAGTCCATCGGTGCGTGCGGTGGCGGGACGCCGATGTCCGCGAGGTAACCGGTGCAGTAGCGCGCCGGAATGTTCATGCAGCGGCAGAACGTGATCGCGAGATGAGCAAAGTCGCGGCAAACCCCTTTGCGCTCGTTGAACGCCTCCCACGCGGTCTTCGTGGACCGTGCGTGCTCGTAGCCGAACGCGATGTGACGATGCACGAAGTCGCAAATCGCCTGCACGCGGCCCCACCCGGTCGGCGATTGAGAGAATAGCTGCCACGCAGTGTCAGACAGCCGGTCGGTTTCGCAGTACCGACTTCCGAGTAAAAAGGTCAACGTGTCCTCGGGCAGCGATTGAACCGAATGCTGCCATGCGCTCGACGCCACCGCGTCGGGGAAACCCGTGTCCCTCACCACCGCGTCGGAACCGATTCGTATTCTGCCGGCGGGCGCCAAAATGCGGGAGCACCAGTTACCAAAGCCGTCTCGATACGAGTCTATCGGGACGCTCGGGCTGATGATGATGTGGTCGGGCTTTACGATGTCCGAAACGCGAGTGTAGTGAACGTTGAGTACGAGGAGGACCGGTGTCGGCTGTGGAAATTGATAGATGAGCTCGTAGCCGACCCGGATTTGCGTGGGGGCCGCCGCGACGACAGGTTCTCTCGCCATGATGGCGGCACGCTACCACGGCGAGATCGATTGCTACGCATCCCGCTGGGTCGTGTAGCGACTCGTGACACGGAGGAAATGTCCACGACTTGTTGGTCTGACCCGCGGTGCGCCGGCCGCTCGTCGGAAGCTGGGCGGGACCGTTGGGGAGATCGAAAAAGCCATCGCTTGCAGGTGGTGCCGGAGAAGGGAATCGAACCCCTGACCTAGCGCGTATGAAACGCCCGCTCTAAACCGTCTGAGCTACTCCGGCATGTGTCCCCGCGCGGCCTCCCTGGTCGGTCCGCCGCGCAAGGGCCGCGGAGTATGTGCGGCCGCGCTCCGCCTGTAAAGCCCTGGGTAGGGGTGGCTTCGGGGCCACCCCGGCCCATGAGGCTAGTGCGCGACGGTGAACGAATGCGTCGTCGAGTTCCACGGCCCGGGCAGCGCTTTGCCGTCGCCGCCGAGAAGCTCGAGCTTCACCGAGTACGAGCCGTCTTGCAGGTTGTCGAGATAGAACGGCGGCCCGAACTTCGTCGCGTCGGCGCTCTTGTCGCCTTCGATACCGGGGCCGGTGACGGCAATGTGCACGTGGTTCTTGTCGGCCGCGAGGGTCGTGTTCGCGATCTGGAAGTCGACGAGGACATGGTTGGCCATGTCCCCTTTGTATTCCCCCTTCGGGCGGCTGTAGACGAGCAAGGGCTTCGTGGGGTCTTGCACTTTGTCCCCCTTCTTGCCGACGAAGAACTGGAGCACGACGATCGCCCCGGGGGTCTTGACGCTCTCGTGGTTCGCGCGACTCGGGAACGCGACGAGAATGTGCTGCCCCTCGGCCAGCGGATCGCCGCCGGTGAGCTCGGACAGCTTGATCGGGGCCTTCGTGTCGAAGATGGGCTTGTAGGGCTTGTCGTCGACGATGAGGTGCACGTGGGAGTCACCCTTTTCGGTCTTCCAGTTCTTCACGTCGAGCTTCACTTCGAAGTCGCTCGCTTTGGCCGTCGGGATCACCTGATCTTTGGTCGGCGCGATGAACTTCACGGTGGGCGTGGGGGCCGACGGATCCGGGCTCGCCGCGCCCTGCACGAGCTGCACGGGTGGCGCTGGCGGCGGCGCGGGGGCCGGAGCGGCGCTGGCGCTGGCACTCTCGGCGGGGGCGGCGCTCGACGCGACGGGCGGGGGCGCCGGGGGAGGGGGAGGGGGAGGAAGGTTCTCATTCCCTCCGCCGCACGCGATCGCGAAGGCTGCGGGGAGGAGAGAAACGGACATTAGGAAGAGTTTGGACGTTTTCATCGGCCGCCGAGGATCGTCCGAGCGCGGCCGAAGCGCAAGCGGGGTCGTACAGTCGCCCGGTTCCCTGGTAGCGTAAGGGTCGACGACGATGCCGTTTCGCCACCGTTACCTCATGGTCTGCATCAACCGGCGCCCCGACGGCCACCCGAAGGGGTCCTGCGCGGCGAAGGGGTCGGAAGAGGTCGTCCTGAAGCTCAAAGAAGCGCTCGCCAGGCGGGGCGTCGCCAAAGAGATCGTGCGTGCGTGCTCGTCGAGCTGCTTGGACATGTGCGAGACGGGGATCACCATTTTGCAGGAGCCAGAGCACGTCGCCTACGGCCACGTGAAGCTCGAAGACGTCGAGGCGATCGCGGACGCGGCGGCCCGAGGAGAGGTGCTCGCCCGACTGGTGGTCTTCGGGGGCGAGCACGCCTCGACCGCGCCCGCCGCCGAGTCCAATTCGGCGAAGGGCTGACCCAATTCCCGATGGGCATCGGTTTCGCTTTCCGCCAGACGATGAGCGGCTCGTACTGGCGTCTCGACGCGCCCGCCCGCGAGGACGCGATCGCCGTCACGTTCGACGCGGCGGCGGCGGACGTTCGCGATTTCGCGCGCGACAAGACGCTGCACATCACCGGGACGATCGACGCCGAGCGCCTGGCCTCCGCCCAGGACCTGGACGGAACGCTCGCCTTCCACCTTCTCGACGAACGACGCGTCGCGTACCGCTTCACGTTCGGAGGCGACGACGGGCGTCGCTACGAGCTGAGCGGACAAGAGGAGTGGAGAAAGATAGCGCCGATCGCTTCGCTGACGCTCCTTCCCGCGACCATTTACGACGTCCGGGGCGAGGAGATCGCGAGAGCCACGCTTCGCTTCGACGTCCGGTCGGAGTGGGCGAAGTGGATGGGGAGCTTCCGGCTGCGCTGGCGGTAGTCCGCCCCTTTTCCTCCACCGCGCCGCGGGGGCATGGTTGGACATCCTGTCCGGCGCCGTGACATATTGTCTTCGTGCTGACAAAGGCGCTCACCTTCCCCACCCCGACGGCGGCGGACGCGGTTTCCCCGTCTCCTCTCGTTCCGGACCCGTCTCCTGACGCGACCACTGTCCTCGTCGTCGACGACGAGCGATCCAATATCGAGTCGCTCGAGAAGATATTCCTCCGGGAGGGAATTCGCGTTCTCTCCGCCTCGGACGCGAAGCGAGCGCTCGAGCTCGTACGCACCCACCGCGTGCACGTCGTCCTCACGGACCTGATGATGCCCGGCACCACGGGACTCGAGCTCTTGCGCGCGCTCAAGCAGGTCGCCCCCGACGTCGAGGTGGTGCTGATGACCGCGTACGGGTCTGTGGAAGCCGCCGTGAGCGCGATGCGCGACGGCGCCTACGATTTCGTCGAGAAGCCTCTGAAGCGCGCTTCGATCGTCAAGAGCGTGCGCAAAGCGGCAGAGCGGCAGAAGCTGGTTGCCGAGAACACGTCCCTCAAAGCGGAGATCAAGCGCCTGGCGCATCGCGAGATCGTCGGTAGCTCGCCGGCGCTGCGGCGGGTCATCGACATGTCGACCCAGGCTGCGCCCAGCCAGGCAACGGTCCTCATCCTCGGCGAGAGCGGGACGGGCAAAGAGCTGCTCGCGCGCTGCATCCACGAGCGATCGGGGCGCGCGCGCGCGCCGTTCGTCGCGGTCAATTGCGCGGCGATCCCGGAGACAATCCTCGAGAGCGAGCTCTTCGGCCACGAGCGAGGTGCTTTCACGGGCGCGACAGGCAAGAAGGACGGTCGCTTCGCAAAGGCAGCCGGCGGAACGCTGTTCCTCGACGAGATCGGCGAGCTCTCGCCGGGTGTGCAGGTCAAGCTGCTGCGGGTGCTGCAAGAAGGGGAGTACGAGCCGCTCGGCGGAAACACGCAGAGGGCGGATGTACGGATCGTCGCCGCGACCAACCGGGATCTCGTGGGCGAAGTCGGCGCGGGTCGCTTCCGCGAGGATCTCTTCTATCGTCTCAACGTCATCGCGATCACGGCGCCGCCCTTGCGGGCGCGTCGCGAAGACATCCCGCTCCTGGTCGATCACTTTCTCGGGCTGTACTGCGCCAAGAACGGCAGGCCACGTTTGCACCCGACCCGGGGCGCGCTCGACCGGATGATGGACTATGCGTGGCCCGGCAACGTCCGCGAGCTCGAGAACGTCATCGAGCGAGCGGTCGTCCTGTCCCGCGGCGACGCGCTCGGCGAGAGCGATCTGCCCGACCACATCGCGACGGCGGCTCCGACCGTGCCGACGCAGCTGACTTTCGAGGTCGGAACTACGCTGGACGAGATCGAGCTTCGCGTCATCCGTGAGACGTTGCGTCACACCAAAGGCGACAAGTCCGTCGCGGCGCAGCTCCTCGGCATCTCCACACGCACGATCTATCGCAAGCTCGACGGGGTCGCGGAGTCCTCGAGCTCATAGGACTCAGCCCTCTGCGTTTCGCGGGACCGATCACCCGTCGCCGTCGCTGCCGGTCAGGTCGTACCATTCGAGAGGCAGGTGGGCCGCTCGGAGGCGGACGTCGCTTTGCCGCTCCTCGAACCACGGGGGAAAGGTGGGGAGACGCGGCGCGAGCGACACGCTGGGTGCGTCGTAGGGGAGGGTATGACGACGCATCGTCGGCGCGAGGGAGCAAGCCTTCGCGGGATCGACCCCGAAGTCGAGCGTGCGCGCGCCGCCGCGGGTCGGCTCGGGTGCCGAGCCGAGGGCGACCTGAGGCCACACGCTCGCGCGATCGAACGGGATCTCGCCGAAGCGCAGCGTGACTCGCGTGCGCGCCGGGATTCCACCAGGGGCTCGCGATGACATGCGCGCGGACGGCATGAGGGACAGCGCCTGCCCGTAGTCCGTTTGAGCGGCCACCGTATCGGCGACCCCGTTCAGGTACGCAATCACCTCTCGAAAGGCCGCCGACTCGGTGCCCGTCACGTTTTCTATCGGGATGATTGTTATCGGGGTGAATTGCTCGGTCATTGTGCGCCCCTCGCGCCGGCTGATGCGGATGTTGGTGTTTGGATCACGTCATTGTCGCCTGCACGAGTGACGTGCTCACGCAGTTTCGTCCCTGATTCTTCGATTGATAGAGCGCTGCATCGGCGGCCGCGATGAGGCGATCGCTCGATTGCGCCTCGACGGCCCCGCTCCACGCGGCGACCCCGACGCTGGCGGTGATCGTCGGCATCCCTTCGATCTCGCGCAATGCCGTACTTTCGACCGCTTCGCGGAAGCGCTCCCCGAGCGCTGCCGCGTGGTCGATGTCGATCGCCGTGCCGTCGCGCGCCGGTACGACGATCGCGAACTCCTCTCCGCCCCAGCGACCGGCGACGCCTTCGAGCGCCTTGACGGCGTGCAGCGATCGCGCCACGCGCCGCAGGACGACGTCGCCGGCGGGGTGACCAGCCGTGTCGTTGATTCGTTTGAAGTGATCGAGATCGACGAGCACGAGGGTGACGCCGCGCCCGGTTCCGAGCGCGAAGTGCAGCACGCGCTCGATCGCCCGACGGTTCGCAAGGCCCGTGAGCGGATCGGTGTTCGCGAGGTCCCGCAAGGACGATCGCTGCGCGCGTGCCCACCGCATCACTTCGCGATCGCGTAAGTGCCGCAACTGGGCCGAGACGCGCGCCCGCAGCTCACGCTCGCGGCCCACGTCGGAAATGTAGTCGTCGGCACCGGAGTGCAAGGCGTGCACGACAGCGTCTTCCTTGGCGTCGCCGGTCGTGTAGGCGATCACGGTGCGGGTCCGCGCCGTGTCGAACTCGTGCAGTTGGCAACATGCCACGAGCGCCTGTTGGTCGCCCGGGCGCGTGTGAACGAGGATGACGTCCGGCCGCGTCGAGAGGACGCACGCGAGCACATCGTCGTTGGGGGTGCAGGAGCTGACCTCGAGTCCGTCCGTACGGAGCGCGCGAACGACCCTGGCCGCGAGCTCGGTGTCTCGGTCGACGACCAGAATGCGTCGCGGACCGACGTGGTCCGGTGGAAGCGTGTCTGCGCTGCCTTGGCCCCGCGTGGTGGTCAGCGAAACGCGACCGTACGCACGGGCGATGGTCGCCGGGGCGAAGAAGCTGGGAGCGTTGGTTGCCATCGCGTGATGTCCTCTGGAGACGGGCCATGCAACCCGAGGGCCAGCGGCCGGATCGCTATGAATCTCGAACAAATGCGCGTTGGCCCTGTGCCGCCCCGCCATCTTCTTGGCGGCGTCGGCGCATTGGCTCTCGGGTCGGGCCGCGCTACTGCGCGGGGGTGCAAGCGATCGCGGGCCGCCAGTCGACCACAGCGGGCAAGGAGCCGCTGTGGGACGCGGGTACGAGAACGAGGGTGACCCGCAGGTGGGACATGGTCGCGCAGCCGCTGCGCGCCAGCAATGCTCCCACATCCGCGCTCGTCCACACGAAGCCGGTGGGGCCCTCGAACTGCCCGGCATTCACGACGGGAGCCGAATCCAGGCGCGCCGCACTCTCCGCGGCTTGCACGCGGACCTCGATGCGGGAGTCATCCGGCGTGAGACCATGAAGCGTGACCGCACCCCAGTGGACGGCCGTTCCGGGCTGGCACGGGCTGGCGTAGTCCTCCGTCAGTGCGTCGGCGTTCTGGTACACCGTGTTGCCGATGCACGGCCCCCATGCGTTCGCGACGCATTCGCGATGGCCCGGCGCGCAGCTCGTGTAGTTGCCGGAGTGAATCTTCGGCCCAGGACAAGCGATCGTCTCCCCATCGGAGGCGCAAGGGCAGCCCTCGGCGGCGGCGGCGCACGCGACCAGCGGCTCGGGGGACCCCGCATCGCCCGCGCTGTTCCGCTCGGACAGAGTCACGACCGCTTCCGGCATCGTGTCGCCTTCCGCCGCTTGTCCGCAGCCCGGTCCGGCGGTCGCGGCGAGAGCGAGCGCGAGCAAAGTCTCGAGCGATCTCCAAGAGACGCGGGCGGCTCTCGTCACGATTCCTCCTGAATCGTGAATACGGTGCTTCGTTGACTCGCGAATAGGGCCCGCTCGATCGCGTCCGCTTCGGCACGAGCCCCCCACATCGTGCTCGCGCGTGCTCGCGCGTGGGGTCACCGGTGGGGGGCCCGTGCCTCGCGCTCGCAAGGAGCAGCGGCACCTGCCGTTCGGTCGCCGTGGAGGGGAACGATGCCGGCGCTCAAAACGGCCTTGAGAAGATGGGCGGCAACAAGTACAAAGTCGCCCGGATGCCATGCCGGGCTGCCAGTTCGGTGCCGACGAGCGGCGGTCGGCGGTGAACGACGATCGGCGAGGTCACGGTAGCCGGCCGGTAGCGGGTGCCGCGTTCGGGGCTCTGCTGGGCGGCGCGCTGCTCTTGGCCTGTCCGCTCGCCGCGGCCCAATCCGAACCAGCCGGTAACGCAGCGTCCCAATCGACCCCGGCCCGAAGTGACGACAACGCGCGGACGCCGGGTCCGCCGGATGAGCTGCCGAACGCGGGGTACATCCCGGGCTATCGCGCCGACAGAACGCTCGGGATGTCGCCGAACGCGCCGCGCGTGGGATCGCTCCCGGGTGGGATGACCCCCGGATACGCGGCTCCCATGCCCGCCGACGAGTGGACTTTTCGCTGGAGCGGGTTCTTCAGCGCGTCGCTGCAGTTCAGCGAGAACCAGCGCGTGATGACCTCCGCGGGGGAGAGCAAGACGGTATTCCACGTGCCGCCGCAGACGATGGACGAGTACGGCTCGTTCGTGGGCACGAGCACGATGCCCGGCCAGTGGGCGCAGATGTCGTTCGTCTACGGCAACCGGTCCGTGAGCGCCAACCTCAGCCTGACCACGTGGAATCTGGCCGACCCGTCGACCTTTTACCAGATCGGCAGCCAGCAGTTCATCAACAACGCGTACTTGTCTTTCAACTTGCCCGCCGTGGCCGGAGTGAGGCTGCGCGCGTTGGCCGGCTATTTTTATGCGGGGTACGGCTCCATTGGCCAGTACGGATCCGGGATGTACACGAATGCGATCGTGGGCGGCGTGCGCGGCGTGGGGGAAGACGTCATCGCCGAGTACGATCTCAGCGACACGTTGACGCTCGCGCTCGAGGACGGGGTCATGGGCACGCGCAACGGGATGGCACCGATCGCCATCATCCCGACCGGCCAGAACGGGGTCGGCTCGGTCCCGTGGCCCGCGGCGTGGATCCACCACGCGCACTTCGGCTTCGAGAAAAGGGGGGACATCACCGCCCGCGCGCGCTTGCATTTCATCGACAACTGGGCGCAGGACGATCGCGTCCAGCTCCCGCTCGACAACCCGGCGACTCGCCAGATCAACGAATCCATCGTCAAAGATGGGCGCATCCGTACCTATGGCCTCGACGCCAGTATCGCCTCTCCCGTCTGGGGGTACCTCGCAGCCGCGGTCTCGTACGTGCAGGCGGAGAGCTCGTATCCGATCAAAGGCACGAATACCTTCGGCGGCGACGGTGAGTCGCTCACGAATCGATGGTTCGGCGTGCCGTCAGGTGGAACCGGGCAGCTTCTCGTCGCTGGCGTCAACTACAGCGCAAGCCTCGGAAGGATGGTCAGTTATCCGGTGCCCTTCACGGCCGAAGGGCCTGACCTGACGATCAACGCCGGGTTCGAGATCGCCAAGACCTGGACGACCTTCGGCCCCTTCGACGGTCGGGTGCGCCACAAGTACGGCGCCGACCTGCTCTACACGTTCTTGCCGTTCATGGGCGTCGGTTTGCGGGTCGACCGTGTCGTTCCGAGCTCGTACGACTCCGAAGAAACGTTTCACGTGATCGCGTCTCGCTTGGTCTTCAAGACGGACTGGACGAGCCGCGAGACCATCACGCTCCTTTACGCGAAATGGTTTTATGGATCCCATTCCCACCCCGAAGGCAGCTTGGTCATGCCGGGCGACCGGCTCGACGACCAGCTCTTCGCACTAAACGCCCAAATCTGGTGGTGAGCCGAGTCCCATGGCGCCCAAGGCAGAGTCGACCCCGATGCACTCGCTGAGCCATCCGCTAGAGCGCCGAACACGTCGGCGGACCGACGAGCTAAAGGCTTTCGGCTGTGTGTTCGTCCCTCCAGTCCATCCGCTCGGATGTTCCCGGCGGATCAGGCACATTGACAGGGCCACGGCGCTCTTCGCACCGCTCGTCTTCTTGGCCGTCGTTGCCTCGTCCGGCCTCGCTCGCGCGGACGACGCATCCCCCCCCGCGGCGGACAAGAAGGGGGGTGTCCCAGACTCGCTCAGCCTCGATCCCGCCACGCCGCAAGTGGCTGCGCTCCCGGGAGGCACGACGCCCGCCTTCGGCCAGCGAGCGTTCAACGACAACGAATGGCGATTCGACTTCCACGGCCTGCTGACTGCGCCGCTGAACGCCGGCATCAACGCGCGCCAAAGGCAGCCTGGACAGACGGCGCCGGTCGTCCAACCCGGGCAGAGCTCCACCGCATTGCATGCCCCGCCGGTGGTCCCCGACGACCTCGAGACGTTTTCGCATACGGGGGTCGTCCCGACGACGTACGCCCAGCTCAATCTCTCCGAAGGCAACGGGATCGTATCGGCCAACGTGAGCATCTTGGCCCGACAAGCCAACGTGTCCGAGTCGTTTCTCGAGCCGAGCGCGCAGTTGGGAATCAGCGACGCGTTCTTGACCATACTGCCCGACGTCGGATCGAAAGTGCGTCTGCGCGCGATCGTCGGGGCCTTCACCAGCCGCTACGGCTCGACCGGCGAGTACGACGAGGGCCGCTACGGTACCCCGCTCATCGCGCGCATCAACGGTTCGGGGGAGCAAGTGAGCGCGCGAATGCGCGTGCGCGATTTCACGGTTCTCCTCGAGCAGGGGATCCAAGGGCAGACGAACAAGGCAGGCGCGAACATCACGCCGGACGTGTGGAACGACTTCGCGAACCCCGCCGAAGGCACGACCTTCGTCAACCATATGCACGCCGGCATCGGATACCGTTCGCTCGCCACGCTCGGCCTGCACTTCATCAGCGCGTGGAGCCAGGACGACCGAGCGACCGGCACGCTCGCGCCGGACGGGAACATCACGATCCTGGCGAGCGACCTCCGCATCACGATGCGCCGGTTCGGTCACCTGTACGCGGCGTTTTCTCACACCGACGCGACGCACGCGTACACCGTCAGTCGCATCATCGGCGTGCTCAACACGCCGGGCGGGCCGGGCCTGGTCGACAACTACCTAGGGCCCGGGGGCGACGGAACGGGGTCGCTGACGACCTTCGGCGGGCAATACGATTTGAGCCTGGGCCGGTTGGTCAGCTACCCGGTGTCGTTCACACCGGACGGGCCGGACGTCGTCGTCAGCGTGTTTGGAATGGCGACGCACGTCACGAGCAAGGTCCCGCTCGAAGGCGGCGTCTACGGAGACGGCGTCACGAAGGCGAAGGTCGGGGTGGAGGCGAGCTACAGCGTGCTCCCGTGGCTGGCTTTTTCCGCGCGCTTCGATCAGGTCACGCCCAACGTGGACGACGCGCGATACTCGTTCGCCGTCGTTTCCCCCCGCGTCATCCTTCGAACCGGGTGGACCGCGACCGACCAGGTGGTGCTCCAGTACTCGCACTGGGTGGACGGCTCGCTGACCACCGTGAGGAGTGGCGCGCCGCCGGTGGACAACGTGCGTATCTTTCCGGATCCCGACATGATCTCCCTCGCCGCGAGCATGTGGTGGTGAACGCTCGCGTGGACGTGCAAACGGGCCGATTGACAGCGCGGGGACGGGTCTCGTAGGGAGGATCGGCATCGAATGGGCATCACGAATCTCGCGTGGCTCGGTGGGTGGTCCTTCGCGGCGCTTCTCGGGGCGGCGGCGGCCGCGAGCTGCGTCGACACCGCCGGCTCCCGCAACGACCTGGCAAGCGGGGACGACTCGGGCACGTCGGCCGGCCCGGACACGGGGGGGGGATCATCGAGCGGCGGGTCGTCGAGCGGCGCCGGCTCCTCTTCCGGAAGCAGCGGAGGGGCGCCTGACACCGGCCCCGCGACTCCAGACTCCTGCGGCTTTCCGCCCCCGACCACGCCGAGCGGGGTCCTCTTCAGCGGCTTTCCAATGGGAACGGGGATGGGCTGCGCGTCCAACATCCCCGCGCCCCGCAATGGCCAGTGGTTTCAGTACCACGACACGTCGGACGACGCGGGTCTATCGATGTCCGCCAAACCGGAGATGGGCGGCTGCGGAGGCATGAGCCTCTGCGCGTTCCATGTCAAAGGGCCGGCCTCGGGGGCCGGGTTCACCGGATACGGCGCGGGCGTCGGCTTCGATCTGAACGACAACGCCGCGGGCACCGCGACGAACTACGACGCGATGGCCGCGGGGTACAAAGGCATCCAGTTTTGGGCGAAGGGCACCATCACGGGAACGCGCGGGCCGGGCTACTCCTCGTCGGCGCAAACGATCCATCTCAAGCTGGTCACCGCCACGGATCGAAAAGGGGACGACTACGGGACGTACTGCCAGATGATCGATCCGACGATGTGGACGCTCTGCAGCTTGGACTTCTCGAAGGCGACGCGGGATGGCTTTTCGACGACGCCCGACCCGACCATGGACACGCTCGACTACGATAAGCTTCTGAAGGTCCAGTTCGAGTTTTCGAGGTACAGCGATCCGGCAGCCCTGGTCGTCGTCGATGCGTGGATCGACGAAGTCTCCTTTTACTGACGGCACCCGATCGCGGATTTTCCTGCGGAGAATGATGATGCAGAGGCTTCGAATCGCTTCCACGTTCGGTCTTCTGGTCGGCCTCGCATCGGCGAGCTGCGTCGACGCCTCCCAGCGGATGGCCACGTGCCCGACGGGCACCGGAGACCCGGGGAGCGCGGGCCCGTTGAAGACGTGCTCGGGCGGTACGAAGCCCTCCGATGATGGCCTCGTCGACGACTTCGAAGACGGAGACAACCAGCTCGGCAAAGTCGGCGAGCGCGACGGGTACTGGTTTACCAGCCACGACGACAAGGGATCGTCGATCGGACCGAACCCGTTGAAGATGGAAGACGGTGGCGCCGGCTCGAGCAAGGCGATGCACGTCACCGGGCAAACCTCCGGCGACAACGGCGCATGGGGAGCGCTCTGGGGCGCGAACTTCGCGTCGCAGGGCCTCTACGACGCCTCGAAGTACGCCGGGATCGCGTTCAAAGCGAAGGTGGGGAGCACTTCGACCCGAAAAGTGCGCTTCAAAGTGGGCGACGTGAACACGCACCCGGACGGCGGCGTCTGCAAGTCGTGCTGGAATCACTTCGGGAAAGACTTGCTCCTGACGACCGACTGGAAGGACTACAAGGTCACGTTCGCGGAGATGAAGCAGGAGGCCGGGTGGGGCGAGCCGCACCCGTCGGTCACGCCGACCGCGCTGATGTCGATCAACTGGTCGATCGGAACAGGGCAGACGTTCGACGTCTGGGTGGACGACATCCAGTTCTTCGAGTGCATGTAGAGCGCTAAGCGTCGGCGCTTCGACCGTGGAATAGCGCCTTCACGAACGAGGCATTGTAAACGAGGCTCTTGCCCACTTCGCCCTTCTCGAAGAAGTGGAGACGGTTCGGATCGAAATAGATCGTGATCGCGTCGCCCACCGCCAGGCCGTAAAACGCGGTGAGGTCGGCGACGATCCGCGAGTGGCGGCTCGTGGCGAGGTGCACGTGCATCGTGTCGCCCAGCGGTTGAATCAGCCGAATCGTCATCGAGAGCGCGTTGTCCTTCGTCTCGAAGCGGGCGCGCGGTTGGTCGCTGAGCGCCTCGGGCCTCACCCCGAGCACGACCTCCGTCCCGGCGCGGCCTTTCAGCTCCGCGGCCGCCCAGTCCGGCACGGGCAACTTCCCGCTTCCTTCGTCGAAATAGAGCCGTCCCCCGTCTTCGACCAGGCGCCCGTCGAAGAAATTCATCGGGGGGTTGCCCAAGAAGCCGGCCACGAAGCGATTGCAGGGCCGGTGATAAATCTCGAGCGCCCTCGCGCACTGCTGGATGACGCCGTCTTTCATCACGACGACTCGATCGCCGAGCGTGATCGCCTCTTCTTGGTCGTGCGTCACGTACACCGTCGTGCTCCCGAGCTCGAGGTGCAGGCGCTTGATCTCCGACCGCATCTCCACCCGGAGCTTTGCGTCCAGGTTCGAGAGGGGCTCGTCGAACAGAAAGCACTTCGGGTCCCGGACGATGGCTCGCCCGAGGGCGACCCGCTGGCGCTGGCCGCCGGACAGCTGCTTCGGCTTGCGCTCGAGGAGAAGGCCGATGCCCAGGACGTCGGCGGCCCGCTGCACGCGCGCGGCGATGATGGGCTTCGGAGTCTTCCGCATCGCGAGGCCGAACGCCATGTTCTCGTACACGGTCATGTGCGGGTAGAGCGCGTAGCTCTGGAACACCATTGCGATGTCGCGGTCTTTCGGAGGCACGTCGTTGACGATGCGGCCTCCGATCGAGATCGTGCCATTCGACGCGAGTTCGAGGCCCGCGATCATGCGGAGCGTCGTCGACTTTCCGCACCCGGAAGGCCCGACGAGGACGATGAACTCCCGGTCGTCGATCTTCAAATTGAAGTCGTCGACGGCTTTTACCCCGTTCGGATAGTACTTATCGACGTGCAAGAGCTCGACACTCGCCATCGTCCTCACCTCGCCCGAGCGCCCGTGCGCGGAGAGCCGCTCATTGGGTGTCGTGGTAGAAGCTCACTTCGTCGATCCAGTAATCGATCCACCCGGGCGACCACGTGAACCGCACGACCGAGACCGAGTGAAGATCGAGCAGCTCGGACTTCTTGGCAAAGCCTTGCTGCCGGAGATCGGTGAAAGGCACTTTGTAGAACTGCCAATCCGTCGTGAGGTCGACCATCTTCATCCAGTGATCGCCGCATGTCTGGGTTGGATCGGCGGGCGGAGGATCGGTGGCGGGGTCGAAGCAGTAGCTCGCGCCGTATCCATCCGCCCGTGTGTGCGGAGTGCAGGGGCGGTTGTAGAATTGCTGGTCGCCGAACGAGGGGCCGTTCGGCCCAGGGACCGTTCCCCCGTCGGGCAGGTGGAAGATGTCGTTGGGGTACGCCGGATAGACCTGCTGGCACTCGGTGACGTCGCAATAGAAATTCGAGCCCTGCCCGCTGATCGACTGGAACCCCAGCGGGTCCGGTGGCCAGCAGTAGTATCCCGCAGAGGAAGCGCTGCACGTCGATACGTTGATCGGCCCCGGGTCTTTGTACTCGCACGGCTTGAGGCTCGTGCACCCGCACTCTTTCACGCGTTCGCAGTGACGCGGCGCGGTCGGGTCGTTTCTGTAAGTGAGGTAGCTCAGGTCGTCGTCGGTGTATTTGTCGCCGACGTTCACACCGATTCCCGCTTGGCTGTTGGGGCCGCGGCGGGCCCAGAAGCTCACGCCGTCGAAGGTGCTCACGTCGAGCGCAGCGACTCGCACGGCATACTCGGCGGTGGAAGGGGGACACACCTCCGGGTGCGGCGGGGGACCGCCGTTCGGTTGGACTCCGCACAGGCCTTTCTGCGTGTCTCCCTGACCATCGCTGTTGTTCAGCTTCTGCATCGCGATGCCCATCCCGCCGCCCCAGGCGCGAAAGCCCGCGGCGCCCGTCACGAGGCGGGTGCAGCCCGCGTTGGCGTCCGGGAGGTACCCGCCGACGATGTGGAGCGCGTTGTTGCCGCGCCTGCAGAATTCGGCGCTCTGCGTCTCCGGCTGCCATCCCGCCTGCTTGGCGAGGAGCGATGGCGGGGTCCCGTACACGTTCATCGGAAGCGCTGTGCCGTCGGAATACACGTACAAATTCTGGGCGTAGAAGTCGCCCTGAGAATCCAAGTCATCGAAGGTCAGAAGCGGAAGCGTCGTGATTCCGAGGGTGCTTACGCTGCAATCGACCGGCCCGGAGCCTGGGTCGGGCGCGCACGTGCCAAGGCACGGCAGGGGTTGCTCAGGCGACGAATCCGTTTGTGTCGCGGTGGATCCGGCGTGCAGCGCGGACGCGTCGTACATCTGGTCGCCGCCGGGCTGGACCCCGAACGCTTCGCACCCCGCGAATCCAAGGGCCACACCGGCCGAGATCGCGAAACCCAACGCCGCGAAGAGCGCCCTCCGCCGGCGGGCCGCAAACCGGAAGGCTTCGAGCCGACTGTCCATATGTCTTCAGCCCGGCTTCCGCGCGGCCGCGCCACCTCTGGTACCGCGAGAGCAGATGCCTGGTCAAGGGCGCGCGCGGCGTCCGGGCGGGACTGCCGACGTCCAGGTTGCCCCGGGTAAGGGGCGGCTCGGTCGTTGCCCTGGTAGAGTCGCTGCACGGTGAAATTAAAGTACATCCTTGCGGCGGTGGTGGTCCTCGCCGGTACGCCGTCGACCTCTGCCCGCGCCGCGGACGCGATCGTTCGTCCCAACCAGCTCCACCAGCGCATCACGGGCTTCGGGGCCTCGTCGGCATGGAGCGCCGACTTCACCGATGCCGAAGCCGATCTGCTCTTCACGACCGACAGCGGGGTGGGACTGACGTTGCTGCGCCTTCGCATCCCACCGGACGGCTGTACGCAGGATGATTGTGGAGCGGCTGCGGCGGTCAAGGCCCAGGCCCGCGGAGCCACCGTGTGGGCGGCTCCGTGGTCGCCCCCGGCCGCGTGGAAGTCGAACGGAGACGTCGACAACGGCGGAACCCTTCTTCCGGAGCACGCCGACGATTGGGCCAATGCCCTGGTCGCCTACGTGCAGTGGATGCAAACGCAGGGAGTCACCATTTCCAAGTTGTCGGGGCAAAACGAGCCGACCACCAAGGTGAGCTACGAATCGTGCATCTATACGCCCTCCGCTCTCGCCGACTTCATCGGCAACCACCTCGGCCCCGCCCTCCACGCCGCAAACCTGGATACGACCAAGATCGTCGCACCGGAGACGCAGGACTGGCAGACGTTCCCGACGTTCGCCAGCGCGATCCTGAGCAGCTCGGCCGCATCGTCCGCCGTCGGCGTCCTCGCGACGCACTCCTACGGACAGTCCGCGCCGGCGGCCTATCCGGCGGCCGACCAAGCGAACAAGGAGCTATGGCAAACCGAAGTGTACGACCAGGCGAAGCACGTCGATGCCGGGATCGCGAGCGGTATTCGCGTTGCGCTCATGATGCACAGCGCGCTGGTCGAAGCGAGTGTGAACGCTTGGCACTACTGGTGGATCCTTCCCGTCATGGGCAACGCCGCGCTGTTCGACCAGGCGAGCGACGCTCCGGCCAAGCGCCTCTACGCGATGGGAAACTTCAGCCGATTCGTCCGTCCCGGCTTTTATCGTGTCGACACCACGACGACGGGGCCGACCCCCGGCGTTTCAATCAGCGCGTACGCCGACGGGCCATCGAAGCAGATCGTCATCGTGGTCATCAACGAGAACGCAGGTCCGGTCTCCCAAGCGATTCTGTTCGACGGCGTCGCCGCGGGATCGTGGATGTCATGGGTGACGTCGTCCACGAAGAGCTCCGTCTCCTCCGGGTCGCCGGTCGACGGCGGAAGCAATCCGAACGAGCTGGTCGTGTCGCTCGATCCGCAGAGCGTGACGACCTTCCGGGGGCTCGTCACCGGTCCGGGACCCAAGCTGCCTGCGATCCCGGACCCGCCGGATGCACCCGGTGGGGGGCCTGGCTGCGCGTGCTCGACCCCGGCAAGACGTCCCGATGGGATGGCGGCGGGCGTCGCTCTGGCGGCGATCTTCGCCGCCGCGTGGCGTGGCCGACGAAAGCAGGCGGGGAGGGGCGCGTAGGTGGCTTCCGTGCCGCTCGGCCGCGTGCGCGCCGTGCTCGGGCTCGCACTCCTGCCGGCCTGCGGTGCCACCCGGGCCGGCGCCCCCGACGCGGGCCTGGCGCGTGCCCCCGAACCAGCGACGGCCGGCGCGACCGCGTTCGCAGGCGCGTGCGCGCGCTGCCATGGCGATCGAGGCGAAGGAAGAGCCGATGCCCCAGCGCTATCGGGGTCCGCCGCGTTGCCCGAGTTTCCGCGCGCCGACTCCGTCGCGACGGGCTTTGCGTTTCAAGACGCGCAGGATCTCGAGATCCAGCAGCAGACGCACCGCATCGGCCCCCCGATCCGCCGCCCGTTTCGGACGGCGCAAGACTTGTACGACTACGTCGGCGCGCACGCTCGAGACGAGCGCGTCCGCGCCTGGAGCCCCGACGACTCCTGGGCGGTGGTGACGCTCCTCGTGGCCGCGCGCGGGTGTGATGTGCCACCGGAGGGCGTCCGCGCCGAAAGCGCTGCGTCGCTCCCCATCCAGCGGTGCCGCCCCCAGAACCGGTGAACGGGCAGAGTGTCGAAACAGCGGCGCTCGCCTTCTCGACACCCTGCCAAGCCGAGCGGCCCGCCGATCCGTGCTCAGAGATAACGGTTGACCAGATTCTCGATCATCTCCTGCCGGCCAGAGCGCGGCTTCGGGTCGATCTTCTGCGACAAGACGCGCTCGGATAGGTCTTCGAGCGAGAGGCGGCCGTCCAGTATCTCGCGCCCAAACCCGTCTCGCCAGCCCGCGTACCGCTCTTCGACCAGCTCGACGAGCTTGCCGTCGTCGAGCATGCGATCGGCCACAAGCAGCGCGCGCGCCAGGTTGTCCATTCCGCCGACGTGGGCGTGCAAGAGGTCTTGCAGGTCGATGCTCTGCCGGCGCACCTTCGCGTCGAAGTTGAAGCCCCCGGTCTTGAACCCACCGGCACGCAGAATGCGCAGCATGACCAGCGCCAGCTCGCCGATGTCGTTCGCGAACTGATCGGTGTCCCACCCGAGCGTCGGATCGCCGCGGTTCATGTCGACGCTGCCGAACACACCAGTGGCGATGGCGTACGCGATCTCGTGCTCGAAGGTGTGCCCCGCGAGCGTCGCGTGGTTCGCTTCGATGTTCACGCCGAAGTCTTCGCTCTTCAGCCCGTAGCGCTGGAAGAACGCGTAGACCGCCGCGGTGTCGTAGTCGTACTGGTGCTTGGTCGGCTCCCTCGGCTTCGGCTCGATGAGAAGCGGCCCGCGAAAGCCGATCTTGTGCTTGTGCTCGACGACGAGGTTCATGAATCGGCCGAGCTGATCGAGCTCGCGCTTCATGTCGGTGTTGAGCAGCGTCTCGTAGCCCTCGCGCCCCCCCCAGAGAACGTAGTTGGCTCCGCCCAGGCGGTGGGTGACTTCGATCGCCTTCTTCACCTGGGCCGCGGCGTACGCGAACACCGCGGGGTCGGGGTTGGTCGCGGCGCCCGACATGTACCGCGGGTGGGAGAACAGGTTCGCCGTGCCCCAGAGGAGCTTCACGCCCGTGCGCCGCATGTGCCCGCCTACGACGTCGACCAATCGATCCAGGATGTCGTTGGTCTCCGCCAACGTTCGCCCCTCGGGCGCCACGTCGCGGTCGTGGAACGTAAAGAACGGTACCCCGACCTTTTCGAAGAGCTCGAACGCCGCCGCCGCCTTCTGGGTGGCCACTTCGATCGGGTCGCCGTCGCGGTGCCACGCGCGGTTGAACGTCCCCGCGCCAAACACGTCGAAGCCGTTCCAGCTGAACGTGTGCCAGTAGCAGACCGCCATTCGCAGATGGTCCTCCATGCGCTTGCCGCGCACGATGCGATCCTTGTCGTAATAACGGAAACCGAGCGACGGGTGCGCCTCCGGTCCGTGGTATCGAATCGGCTCGATTCCGGCGAAAACTGGCTGTGACATGGAGTCTCCGTGGTGATTCGGGCGCCCCGCTTCAGTGCTGCTCGAAGACCAGCAGCGTGGCCGAAAGCGGCGGCAGCGTGTACTCGACCTGGTTGTCCTTGACCTCTACCTTATCGCCGGCGCGTATCTGCGGCGAGCTCTTGTCGAGCACGTACGCTTGCGCCCGACCGTATTTCGCCGGCCCTCGCAGCGCG
The DNA here is from genome assembly GCA_964531095.1 of uncultured Polyangiaceae bacterium. GTDB lineage: Bacteria > Myxococcota_A > Polyangia > Polyangiales > Polyangiaceae > Palsa-1150. The sequence goes on from CAZHED010000036.1 coordinate 29,690, forward strand.
AGCTTGCCCACGTACCGCGCTCGCTGGTCCTTGTTGATCACGAGCACCGTGAGCACGTTCGGCCGCCTGGAATCGGTCGCCGCGTAGACCGACGCTTTGGTCACGTCCATGACTTTCGCCGTGACCGCCGTGTCGCCGTACGTTGCACCCTTGCCGTCGTAATTGCGGTAGAGCTTGAACGCGGCGGCGATGTACGGGGGGAGGTCGCCGTTGCCCGCGGCGGTTCCCCAGTAGTTTGCGAGGTAGACCCCTTCGCGCCCGAGCGCGCCGAGCGCGTCGGCTTGCGCGAGGGCCCCGGAGATGTGCGCCGAGCCGCCGAAATCGTATTCGGTCATCGAGAGCTTCGTGCCCGGATACCGCTTGGCGACCTTTTCGCGCAGCCACGGAACGAGACGGATCGCCTTTCCCCAGGAGTCGTCGATCCAGCTCTTTTCGCGATAGGTCGGATCCCAGAGCGCCCGCGGCGCCTGGAGGCGCGCTTCGACCGTTTTCGGCGACTCGTCGTCCTCCGTGATGCGCTTGGTGCCGCGCGCTTCCGGGTACCAGTGGACGTCGAGCAGGTGAACGAGGCGCCTGTGATGCGTTTGCTCGAGCGCCTTCATCGACGCGAGGTAGAAGTCGGCGTACGTTTCGTACTTGGCATTGAGCTCCGCCGAATCGGGAGCGCTCTGGAGCGACATGTACTCGGGCCATCCGTACATGACGCCGCCGAGCACCAGCGCCGTGGGGTCGATCGCCGTGATCGCCGTGGCCAGCGCTTCGGTCCGCGTGACCATCTCCTGGTAGGTCGTCTTCTCGGGATGGATGCGCGGGTGCGTCGACGGCCAGAGAGAGGGTTCGTTGTCGAGAGAGTAAAACTTGATACCGCCCTGTGCGGCCGTCCCGAGCTTCTTCACGAGGAAGCTCACGAACTCGTCTTCGTACACCGCTCCGTCGTTGAGGTCAGGGGCGAGCGCGTACGGCCCGGTCTTGTGCGGGTAGGATCGGATCCAGCGCTTGCTCGGGGCCTTCTCGGCCTCGGAGACTTCGTGGTTCTTGTCCGCGGACACATAGTCGACCAGCGGGATCGTGGCGAGCGACTCTGCGCCGAGGCGCTTGTTGGCCTGGGCGAAGTCGACGAACTGGGCCCCCGGCTCGCCGCAGTTGGTGTAGCCGAGCACGGTGCACGGCCAGTCGTCGTTGACGTGGTGATAGTCGTTCCCCGCGTTCGACGCGTTGATCTCCCAGTTGTAGGTGGTTTGGCGGTTGCCACCCATGCGCCGCACGGTGACCCCGAGCCCCTCGGCCACCTGCGAGTTGATGCCGTAGACGTACGGGCTGATCGGCCCGATGGCCTTGGACGGGTCCACGTCGATCGCCAGCGGCCCGCCTTCGGTCGGTTCGAGCGAGGCGGCTGCGTTCGGCCGGGGCGGAGGGGTCCACCGCGGCGCCCTGGGCAGGGCGGACACCTTCATCTTCTTGCCGAAGTTCTCGACGGTCACCCCGCCGATGTCGATGGTCTCCGGATCGTATCCGAGCCGGAAGATCATGTGCGCCTCGCCGGCGGCGAACTTGCGGTTCGAGACGAACGGTACGTAGACCTTGCGCCACTCCCCGCCTGCTTCGACGTCGTACATCGTCGACTTCGTGAACGGTTCGCCCGACTCTTCGAACACGAACTGCGTCTGCCCCGTTCCTGTGTCCGCGTTCGGAGTCTCCGCGCGGAGATAGAACGTCGCCAGGAGCGCATCGCCCTCGTCGACCGCGCCGCTATTGGGCGCCAGCAGCTGAACGGCCCATTCGTGGCCCGACCCCTTCTTCACGTGAGCCCGCAGGGCCTCGGTGAAGGGCTGACCGGTCACCGCGACCGTGCTGAGGTCGACTTTGTCGCCCTCCCCCTGCACGGCGAACGCCTTCAATCCCGATGCGCCGAGCAATGCCGCGCCAGGCACCGTCCCGAACTGGGCCGAAGGGGAGGATCCGCTCGCGCCCGGTCCGCCGACCGGGGGGCAAACGAGCGTTCTCTGGATGCAGCTCGCCAGGGCGAAGCCCCCGCAAGCGGCAGCGAGCATTCTGGAGCGCGGCATGAGGCGGTACGATACGCCCAGCCGCGGCCCAGACCAAGAGGTACTCAGCGATGGTTTGATGGAGTCACGGCGATAGGCCATCGGCTTATCCTTTGACGGCTCCCGAGGTGAGGCCGCTGATGAATTCTTTTTGAAGGGCAAAGAAGAGGAGTGCCGGCGGGACCATCGCCACCGCGGTCCCCGCCAGAAAAATGCCGTAGTCTTGCGAATAGTCACTTACGTACTTGTTGAGAATGACCGGCAGCGTCAAATTCTGCGGGCTATGCAGGAATACGTTCGGCGCGAAGAACGCGTTCCAGTGCCCGAGAAAGCTCATGAGGCAAAACGCCGCCGACATGGGCCGGACCAAGGGCATGACCAGTCGGTAGTAGATGGTCCACTCGCTGCACCCGTCCACCCGCCCCGCGTCGATCATTTCGTCTGGGATCGTCACGCAGGCCTGGCGAAACAAGAAGATTCCATAGGCGGTCACCATTCCCGGCACGATCAGCCCCACGAGCGAGTCGACCATTCCGAAGTCGACGACCATTTTGTAGATCGGTGCCATCAAGAGAACCGACGGGATGGTCATCGACCCGAGCATGAAGATCATGAGCGCGCTCTTGCCGCGGAACTCGTACTTGGCGAGCGCAAAGCCCCCGAGCGACGCGAAGAAGAGCTGGACGACGGTGCCGACGGTTGCGTACACCGTCGAATTGAGCACGTATTGCCAGAACGAGATCGTCCCGGATGAAATGGTGCCTCGCGTGCCGTGCTTTCCGCCCTGGAAGAGCTGGACGAAGTTCTCGAAATTGATGGTCTTCGTCGACCACTCGCGCAGCGGCGGAAAGAACACGTATTCGTTGAAGACGCTCTTGTCTTTGAAGATCGCAGCGACCAGCCAGAAGAACGGAGCCAGAACGACCGCGCACGCCAGGCCCAGCGCCAGCGCCCGCGCGTAGCGTGCCGCCAGCCTCGGGCGGCGGTGGAGCAGCACGACGGGCGCGAGAAGCGCGAGGAGGACGGAGTGAATCACGTTCATGCGGCGAGCCTCCGTTCAGTCCTCCATGATGCGCGATACCCGGATCTGAACGATGCTGACGGTGAAGATGATGATCGCCACCATCCAGCCCAGCGCAGAGCCCAGCCCGAGGTCGCCCGACTCGAAGGCCAGCTGATTGAGGTAGGTGATGAGCGTCAGCCCCGAGTTGGCAGGGCCCAGGCCCGACGACGAATTGAGGAGCGCCAGTGGGAGCTCGAAGAGCTGATACGAGCCGATGATGCTCGTGATGACCACGAACACCACGACGTGACGAACGGCCGGAAGCGTGATGTGCCAAAACACCTGCCAGACGTTCGCGCCGTCGATGCGCGCGGCCTCTTCGAGCGTTTTGTCCACGCCTTGAAGGGCGGCCAAGAAGTACACCATGTTGAAGCCGACCCACACCCAAAGGGAGGTGAGGATGATCGCGGGCATCACGAGCGTGGGGTTGCCGAGCCAGCGCTCTTCGAGCCCCCAGTGAAAGAGCGCCTGGAGCGTTTGGTTGATGAGACCGTAGCGCGGCGCGAAGAGGACCGAGAACAGGATCCCCACGAAGATCTGGCCAACGAGATTCGGCGAGAACAGGATCAGTCGGAAGAAGCCCTTCATGCGGCCCTCGCTCGAATTGAGCAAGAGCGCGAGCGCCATCGACAGCGGCAACTGCAAGAGAACGGACGCGCACGCAAACGTCGTCGTGTTCGCGAGGGCCTTGTAGAACATGGGGTCGTGGAGCAAGAAGCGGAAGTTCGCGAGCCCGACGAACACGCGCGTTCGCGGGCCGTTGGTCTCGTAGAAGGCAAGGACGGCGGCGCTGACGAACGGAACGACGAAGAACACGGCCGAGAGCAGGACGTAGGGCGCGAGGAACACGTACGGCGCCCACTGTGTGGGCGGCTTGGCTCGGATCGAGGCGGGCGGCATCGGGCGCGCTCAGTCGGCCTTCGCCAGCGCCGCCACGCGCTCGGCGCGGAGATTCACGTAGTCTCTCGCGCGCGCGAGCTCGTCGCGTATCTTCTGCTTCAGCCCGTCTTCCCCGAACGCACGATAGTGCTCGAGGCATCGGCTGTACGCCTCGTAGAGCTTCTGCTCCGCGATGAAGCTCAGCGCCGTCGGGTGACGCGCCGGGGTGGTCGGCGCGAGATCGGCGTACATGCGACCGATCGGCTGATTCGAGTAGTACGGATTGGGCGCGTCGAGCTCGGGGAGGCTCCAGGCGTCTTGGAGGACGGGAACGATGTTGGTCTCGGTGAAGCGCTTGCCGATTTCTTTGGGATCGAAGTAAAGAAAGTTCGCGAGGTCCCACGCCCAGTCGGGGTGCTTCGTCTTCTTCGCGATGATGAGACCCGTGCCGCCCCAGACCGTCGTGCGCCGTCCGCCCTTCTCCCAGGCCGGGAGCGGCATCAGCGCCATCTTGCCCCTGAGGTGCGGCGCGTCGTCCTGAAATATGCGGCTGCGCCAGTCCGGGGTAAAGACGAAGAGAACGAGGCCGTCGGTCACGGCCTTCAAGAGCGACTGTCCCGATGACGCGGATGCATCGGGGTCGTAGGCGATCCGGTTTGGCCCGAACGTCTGGCGGAGCAGCCATTGAAAGACATCCGCGGTCGCGTCGTTGTCGAATGCGACTTTGCCGCTCGCGTCGAAGAGATCATCTCCGCGCTGCAGAAGGAGACTGTCGATCGACCAACTGCCTTCGTAAGAGAGGTCGACCATGTACTGGTCGATTGTCCCGTCGCCGTCCTTGTCGCGTGTCACCCGGCGCCCGGCCTCGACGAACTTGTCCCACGTGTCGAGCTGGGTCACGTCGATTCCGAGTGCTTCGACCAGGTCGCGCCGGTAGGCGAGCATGACCGGATGAACGTCGTGCGGCAGCGCGTAGATGCGATCGTCGTTCGTCCAAAGGCTGAGGCGCGAGGCGACGAGGCGCTTGCCGAGGCCGCTGTCTTCGATCCGGTCGGTCAGGTCGAGCAGGCCGATGTCCTTGCGCGGACCGCGCGTGAAGAAGCCGAGAGAGTTCTCGACCAGCTCGGCCATGTCGGGAACTTCGGTGTCGGCGAGCATCGCGTTCTGAAGGCGGCTCTGCAGCGACGTCGCGTTCGCGAACTGCAGGCGCACGTGAATGCCCCGCTGCCGTTCGAACTCGGGGATGGCCTTCTGGTACGCCTCGTAGTGGTACGCGCTCAACGTCACGAGCACGAGGTCGGCGCGCTTCGGTCCGCCGGACACCGTGAGCGCGCGCAGACCCGAGGCCAGGAGGGCGATGACGAGCAGGCAAAGCGGAGCCTTGCCGTAGGGGAACTTGTCGAGCATCGTCGGGGCTACCCGCGGCCGCCCTGCGAGCGACTGCCGGATGGCGCGACGTCTACCATGGCGGGATGGAGTCGCGGAAGCCACGCGGCGCGCGGTCGAGCACCGGTGCTAGCCTTCGCGGTCGCGAGCCCCAAGTGATGCCCATTTTTCCGTTCCAGGACCCCGAACGACCCACGGAGGAGCGAGTCGCCGATCTCGTCGCGCGCCTGACGATCGCCGAAAAGGCCGCGCAGATGCTGCACGAAGCGCCCGCTATTCCGCGGCTCGGCATTCCCGCCTACAACTGGTGGAACGAGTGCGTTCACGGCGTCGCGCGCGCGGGCGTCGCGACCGTGTTCCCGCAGGCGATCGGGCTGGCTGCGACGTGGAGCACGCGCCGGATCCACGAGGTGGCGAGCGCGATCGCCGACGAGGCCCGCGCCAAGCACCACGAGTACATCCGGCAGGGCGACCACGGGATGTACAAGGGGCTGACGTTCTGGGCCCCGAACATCAACATATTTCGCGACCCGCGCTGGGGGCGCGGTCACGAGACCTACGGCGAATGCCCGCACCTGACGGCTCGTCTCGGCGTCGCATTTTGCAAAGGGCTCGAAGGCGACGATTCGAAGTACCTCAAGCTCGTCGCCACCCCGAAGCACTACGCCGTGCACAGCGGGCCCGAGGGCCTTCGCCACGGCTTCGATGCGGTCGTGAGCGCCAAAGATCTGCGCGAAACGTACCTCCCCGCATTTTTCGCGTGCGTGACCGAGGCGAAGGCCCACAGCGTCATGGCGGCATACAACCGAACGAACGGAGAGCCGTGCTCCGGCAGCCCGACGCTCCTCGGGCGCATCCTGCGCGAGGAGTGGAAGTTCGATGGCTTCGTCGTCAGCGACTGCTGGGCGATCAAAGACTTTCACGAGGCCCACGGGGTCACTCGTTCGTGGGAAGAGTCGGCCGCGCTCGCGGTGAAGGCGGGCTGCGATCTGAACTGCGGGTGCACGTACGAGCACATCCCGGCCGCGATCGAGGTGGGGCTCCTCGACGAAGCCGACGTCGACGTGTGCATCAAGAGACTCTTCCGGGCACGAATGCAGCTCGGCATGTTCGATCCGCCGGAGCGAGTCCCCTTCGCGTCCATTCCGTACGAGGTCAACGATGGCGACAGCCATCGGGACCTCGCGCGGGCGGTCGCGCGCGAGTCGATCGTTCTGCTCCGCAACCAAGGGGCCCTCTTGCCGCTGCGCAAAGACATCCCGAGCATCGCCGTGATCGGCCCGAATGCCCACGACGATGCCGTTCTACGAGCCAACTACTTCGGGATTGCGTCGCGCTCGGTGACGCCGCTCGATGGCATTCGAGCGATTGTGTCGAAACGTACGAAAGTCTGGTACACGGATGGCTGTCATCTGCTCGGCACGAAGACCGACGGGCTCGGGCGCGCCGGGAACCTGTCCGAGGCGGTGAGCATGGCCCAGCGCGCGGACGCGGTCGTCCTGTGCCTCGGGCTGTCGGCCGACATCGAAGGGGAGCAAGGGGACGCGGGGAACTCCGAGGCCGCGGGAGACAAGGTCGACCTTCGCCTGACCGGGCTTCAGAACCGCCTGCTCGAGGCCGTCGTCGGCGTGGGCAAGCCGACGATCGTGGTCATCTTGGCCGGTAGCCCAATGGACCTCGCGTGGGCGCACGAGCACGCGGGGGCGATCGTGCAAGCCTGGTATCCCGGGGAGGAGGGCGGGACGGCGATCGCCGAAGTCCTCTTCGGTGACTACAGCCCCGCGGGTCGCCTGCCCGTCACCTTCCCACGAAGCGTCGGCGACCTGCCGCCGTTCGAAGACTACGCGATGACCGGGCGCACCTACCGGTACCTCGACAAGGAGCCCCTGTACCCGTTCGGCTACGGTCTCTCCTATACGCAGTTCCGGTACTCGGACATCGCCGTGTCTCGCGGCCGCGTCGACGCCGGCGAGAGCGTCGACGTCTCCGTGGTCGTGACGAACGGCGGGTCGCGGGCGGGGGACGAGGTCGTCCAGCTCTACGTCAGAGACATCGAGAGCTCGTGCGTCGCGCCCAACCATGATCTGCGCGGGTTCGACCGCGTCGCGCTCGGACCGGGCGAATCGCGGCGCCTGACGTTTCGGCTGACGCCGCGCGACCTGTCGCTGATCGACGATCGCGGGCGTCGCGTCCTCGAGCCGGGCCGGTTTCTCGTGACGGTCGGCGGGAGCCAGCCGGATCCTCGAAGTGTGGCGCTCACCGGGCGAACGCCCCTCGCCGTCGAGTTCGAGGTCGTCGGACAGCGCCTGGAGCTTCCGTATTAGACTCCCGCCCCATGGGAGCGCTGGAGGACGAAGTCCGCGACGCCGAAGAGCGATTGAGAACGGCGATGCTGTCGAACGACGTCGTCGTGCTCGCTGACCTCCTCCACGAGGATCTCGTCTTCCGCGGGCCGGATGGCGCGATCCTTCGCAAGGAGGATGATTTGGCCGCGCATGCGCAGCGACGGCTTCGGCTCACCCGGCTCGATCTCGAGCACACCCGCATCGACGCCGACGAGCTCGTCGCCAACGTCAGCGCGCGCGCGACATTGGCCGGCACCTACGACGGGACCCCTTGCGACGGCGACTACCGATACGCGCGGACCTGGCGCAAAGACGACGGTCGCTGGCAGGTGATTGCGGGAAGCGTGCGCGCCGAGCCTGGCGATCGCCCTCTTCGTCCGTGAGCGTGCGGCCGGGGGCGGGCGGGGCGCGAGCCGAGCATCGGCTATTGCGCGAATTCGCCGCCTTGCGCATGGTACGCGGATGACGATGAGGCGACTGGCGCGCCGGGCGCTCGGCGTGTTCTTCTTGCTCGCGGCGGGACAGGGCTGCGACGGGGGCTCGGGGGCGGCCAACACCCCGGGCGGCTTCTCGTCCGGTTCGTCTT
>CAZHED010000036.1:38093-60046 GCA_964531095.1 uncultured Polyangiaceae bacterium
CCGCATCCTCGTCCGGTTCGTCCTCTGGGTCTGGGTCGTCGTCCGGTTCGTCCTCGAGCTCGTCGTCCGGCTCTTCGTCCGGTTCGTCTTCCGCATCCTCGTCCGGTTCGTCCTCTGGGTCTGGGTCGTCGTCCGGTTCGTCCTCCGCATCCTCGTCCGGTTCGTCCTCCGGGTCTGGGTCGTCGTCCGGTTCGTCCTCGAGCTCGTCGTCCGGGTCCTCGTCCGGCTCTTCCTCTGCATCGTCGTCCGGTTCGTCTTCGTCCTCCGGCTCCTCCTCCGGAGCGACCGCGCACGACGGCGGTGCATCGGACGCCGGCTCTCCGAATACGCTGCGTGCGGCGGGCGCCGTGGCCAAGCGCCTCGTCGGCGTCGCCCTATCGGCGGGCAAGCTCTCGAACCCGTCGTACGCGGCCGTCGCCGCGCGCGAGTTCGATTACGTGACGCCCGAGAACGAGACGAAGTTCTCCGCCCTCGAGCCCACGCAAGGACAATTCACATACACCACCGCCGAGCAAATCTTCACGTTCGCCACCGCGAACGGCATGAAGGTCAAAGGCCACAACCTCCTCTGGCACCAGGCGGTTCCGAGCTGGCTGCCGCCCCTTGGTGCCCAGGCGATCCACGACGCGATCGTGAACCATGCGACGCAGGTCGTGACCCACTTCAAAGGCCGCGTCGTCGCGTGGGACGTCATCAACGAGGTCATCGACGACACGGCCACCGCGTCGGGAGCCACGAACCCCATCGCGGCCCTTCGCGTGGGCGATGCCACGAACTATCCCCTCTATTACGGCCTCGGCAGCACCAACACCGAACGGCAGACCAACCTCTACGCCCTCATCAAAGACGTCTTCGCTGCCGCGCGCGCGGCCGACCCCAACGCCATTCTCTATTACAACGACTACGGCATCGAGGCCGCCGGTCCCAAGGCGGACGCGGCGTACGCGCTCGCGGTGAAACTGAAGGCCGACGGCGTCCCCATCCAGGGCGTGGGCCTCCAGAGCCACGACAGCCTCACGTCGCCCATGGCCGCCGAGTTCGCGGCCAACATGCAGCGTCTCGTGACGCAGGGCTTCGTCGTCAACATCAGCGAGCTCGACATCGCGGAGTGCGGCGCCGCCGCGGGGCAGGGCAACGCGCAGCAGGCGACGCAGTGGCACGCGGTCGCGGCCGCCTGTGTGGCGCAGCCCGGGTGCAACGGGATCACCACCTGGGGAATCGACGACCCCGACTCGTGGAAGACCCTCGACGCCGCGTTTCATTGCACGACGGGCGATCCGCTGCCCTATCCGTTGATGTTCGACAGCGCGTTCGCGCCCAAGCCCTCGTACACGGCGATGGGAAACGCCCTCCTCGGCAAGTAGAGCCGCCTCGGCGGCGCCGACCGGACCCCTGCCGTGCCGCGTGCGAAGCGGGCGCGCCCAGCGAAGCTGGGTACCGTTCAAAGGGGCGCTGTACTAAGAAAGTCCTTGGCGGATCCAACCGCCGAGGCGAGTCCCAGCGAAGCACAGGCGAAATCCAATGACCCTCGATCCTCGTGCGGGGAAAATCCCACCCGCGACCGACCTCGTCGACCTCTCGAAGCTCGAGCTCGCGTACTCCCGTGATCGACCCGACGCGAGCGTGCCCTCGGAGCGCGTGGTGTTCGGCACGTCCGGCCACAGGGGATCGTCGCTTCGCCGAAGCTTCAACGAAGATCATATCGCGTCGATAGCCGGCGCCATCTGCGACTGGCGACAGGCAAACGGCGTCGGCGGCCCGCTCTACCTCGGGATGGACACGCACGCCCTCTCCGAGCCGGCATGCAAGACCGCGATCGAAGTGCTCGCCGCGCGCGGGGTTACCGTCCGCGTGGCATCTGCGGGCTCGTATACGCCGACGCCCGCCGTCTCGCGCGCCATCGTCGTCCATAACCGGGGCGACGGCCCACGGGCCGACGGGATCGTGATCACCCCTTCGCACAACCCCCCGGAAGACGGCGGGTTCAAATACGATCCTCCCCACGGCGGTCCCGCCGAGGCGGAGATCACCTCTTGGATAGAACGACGCGCCAACGAGCTGCTGGCTTCGGGCGGAGCCCGCGCCATTTCGCGAATGTCCGTCGAGAGCGCGGTTCGCGCGGGTCTCGTCGTCGAGTTCGACTTTCTAGGGAGGTACGTCGACGACCTCGCCGGCGCGATCGATCTGGGATCCATCGCGCGCGCCCGGCCGAAGCTGGGGGTCGACCCGATGGGGGGCGCCAGCGTCCAGTATTGGAGCCGAATCGCGGAGCGCTACAAGATCGACCTGACCGTCGTCAACCGCCTGGTGGACAAGACGTTCCGCTTCATACCGGTCGATCACGACGGCAAGGTGCGCACGGACTGTTCGTCGCCGTACGCGATGGCGAATCTGATTGCCCACAAGGGTGAGTTCGACGTCGCGATCGGCAACGACGCGGACGCCGACCGCCACGGAATCGTCACTCCCGGCGAGGGCCTTATCCCGCCGAATCATTACTTGAGCGTCGCCGTCGACTACCTCCTTCGCAATCGGCCCGCGTGGCCCACTTCGCTCGGCATCGGAAAGACGGCCGTGACGAGCAACATGCTCGACCGCGTGGCGCGCTCCGTCGCCCGGTCGGTGCTCGACGTTCCGGTCGGCTTCAAGTGGTTCGTGCCGGGGTTGCGCGACGGAACGCTCGCTTTCGGCGGCGAAGAGAGCGCGGGCGCCTCGTTTCTGTCTCGGGACGGGTCGACGTGGACGACCGACAAGGACGGGCTTCTGCTCGGCCTCTTGGCCGCGGAGATCGTCTCGGTGACGGGTCGCGACCCCGGCAAGTTGTACGAGGCGCTCGAACAGAGTCTAGGCCGTTCGTACTACGACCGACGGGATGCCCCGGCGTCGCGGGCCGTGCGCGAGAGGCTCCGGCGTCTGGCGCCGGACGACTGGACCGCTCCGAGCCTTGCCGGCGATCCCGTGACCGCGCGGCGTACGACGGCCCGCGCCGGAGGCGATCTCGGAGGGCTCAAAGTGGAGACGGAGCAGAGCTGGTTCGCGGTCCGGCCGAGCGGAACCGAAGACGTCTACAAGCTCTACGCGGAGAGCTTCCGTTCCAAGCAGCACCTGGAGCAGGTGATCGAAGAGGCGAGCCATCTGGTCGGTAGCGTCGCGTGAGCAAGCGTCAGCGTGCCGAGAGCAAGCGGGCAACGCAACCCGAAGGCAAGCCGGTCACCCAACTGGACATCAACCATCTCCGGCGGGAGGCCAGGACGGCCCTGGAGCTCGCGATCGTTTGCCTCGCCCCGACCGATCTGGTCGACCGTCTCGCCGCGGTGGCGGGCATCATCGAGGCCATGAGCGAGCTCCCGGTCGACTGCGCACCGGCGGTCACGTTGCTCCCGAAGACCGCCGCGCGCGCCAAGAGCGCGCTCGACGACTGGCACCAATGGGAGAAGAAGCACCTTCCGAAGGGGTTGGCGTAGAGGCAAGCGTGCCCGTGCCCGTGCCCGTGCCCGTGCCCGTGCCCGTGAAGGGGCAGTCTGTGGTTGGCGGAACATCGGACGAAGATCGGGGTGGCAACCTTCGGGCACGGGCACGGGCACGGGCACGTGTACGGGGCTTCAGAAAACGATCACCCCGCGAGCGGCGAGCTCTCGGAGAAGGGTCAGGGCCTCTTCTCGCGGCATCGCGCAGGCGTCGAGGATCATCTCGACGGTGAACGTACCGTCGACGAAGGATGCAATGAACCCCGCGCGGTGATCGAGCGGCATGGCCATGAGCTGCGGCGTCGACACGACCAACCGGGGCACGCTGGCCAGCGTCTCCGCGCGTAAGCCGATGCCCGAGGATGGCTCGTCGTCCGCCGGCGCCTTGCCTTTCGCCCGGGCCCTCTGCGCGCGCAGTGCCGCCGCAGCATCGAAGGCCGGCACGGTTGGACGCTGGCCGCGCGACATAGCGATGCGCACTATCTGCGCAATGGTGGGCGGATGCAAGCCTCGCCTGGACGGCGCTCCGGGGGCCTCGAAGCGACGTCAGACGGAGCCAGGCGACGGCCCAGGGCGCCAAGCTCTTGCACGTTGGGCGACGCAGACCCGCTACGCTGGGCAGCCATGTCCTCGAGGTCGACAGCCGAGCACCGCCGTATCGAGGAGGCGCGCGCGACGGGGAAGAAGTGGCGCCGGTGGGGAACCTACCTTTCCGAGCGACAGTGGGGAACGGTGCGCGAGGATTACTCTGCCGACGGCGAGCCCTGGGGCTACCTGCCGTTCGACCACGCCGCGTCCCGGGCGTATCGCTGGGGCGAGGACGGCCTGCTCGGGCTCTGCGACAACCGGGGCCTCGTCTGTTTCAGCGTGGCCCTTTGGAACGGAGTCGACCCGATCCTCAAAGAGCGCCTGTTCGGACTGTCGGGCAAGGAAGGAAACCACGGCGAAGACGTCAAGGAGCTCTACTGGTACCTCGACGCGACGCCCACCTACAGTTACGCGCGCGCTCTCTACAAATACCCGCAGCGAGCCTTTCCTTACGACGAGCTTCGCGCGCGCGCCGCCGCCGCGACGAGAAGCGAGCCGGAGCCCGAGCTCTTCGACACCGGGGCCTTCGACGAGAATCGGTATTTCGACATCGTCGTCGAGTACGCCAAAGAAGACGTCGACGACCTGCTCGTGCGCATCACGGCGACCAACCGCGGCCCGAGCCCCGCCCCGCTCGTGCTCCTGCCGCAGCTTTGGTTCAAAAACACGTGGAGCTGGTCTCCTCAGGCGGTGCGCCCCGGCATGCTCGCGCTCGAGCCCCTCGGAGACGTCTCGGTGGTGGAGACCGTCCAGGAGCACCTGGGGCGCTTCTGGCTGTACGTCGAGGGGGCGCACGAGCTCTTGTTCACGGAGAACGAGTCGAACGGGGAGCGGCTCTGGGGAGTGCCGAACGCCGTGCCGCACGTGAAGGACGCGTTTCACGAAGCGATCGTTCACCGCCGCCGCGACGCGGTGAGCCCCGCTGCATCCGGGACGAAAGTCGGAGCGCGCGTGTCGCTCTGGCTGCAGGCCGGCGAAAGCGAGACCGTCCGGTTGCGATACACGAGCAGCCCGCGGCCGCACGCCTTCTCCGACCACGACCGCATCTTCGAGCGGCGCCGCCGCGAAGCCGACGAGTTCTTCGAGGCCATCACCCCTGCCAACCTCGGCGACGACGAGCGGCGCGTCTTCCGCCGATCGATCGCGGGCCTGCTCTGGAGCAAACAGTACTACGGCTACGAGGTCGAGCGCTGGCTCCGGGGCGATCCGGGGCAGCCGGCCCCGCCTCTCGAGCGCCGCCACGGGCGCAACCACGATTGGCGGCATCTTTACAATAGCGAAGTTCTGTCGATGCCCGACAAGTGGGAATATCCCTGGTACGCCGCCTGGGACCTCGCGTTCCATTGCATCCCGCTGGCGCTCGTCGACCCCGAGTCGGCAAAGCAGCAGCTCACGCTCCTCGTGCGCGAGTGGTACATGCATCCGAGCGGGCAGATCCCGGCTTACGAGTGGCATCTGGGCGACGTGAACCCGCCGGTGCACGCCTGGGCGGCTTATCGCGTGTACCAGATCGAGCGGCGCACGACCGGGCGAACCGACCGCGCATTTCTGGAATCGGTGTTCCTCAAGCTGATGCTCAACTTCACGTGGTGGGTAAACCGCAAGGATACCGCCGGCCGCAACGTGTTCGAGGGCGGGTTTCTGGGGCTCGACAACATTGGCCTGTTCGACCGAAGCAGCCCGCTGCCTGGCGGGGGAGTCCTCGAACAAGCGGACGCCACGAGCTGGATGGGCATGTACTGCCTGAACATGCTCGACATCGCCCTCGAGCTCGCGCGCGAAAACGCGAGCTACCAGGACGTCGCGAACAAATTCTTCGAGCACTTCCTCCTCATCGCGCACGCGATGAACCACATGGGCGGCCACGTCAGCCTGTGGGACGAAAAGGACGGCTTCTATTACGACGTCATGCGCCGCCCCGGCGGCGAGTTTCCGGTGCGCGTGCGATCCATGGTGGGCATCACACCGCTTTTTGCCGTGACGGTTCTCGAGCCGGACTCGGTGGACCGCTTCGGGGCCTTCTGGCGGCGCGCGCACTGGCTGCTGGAGAACCGTCCCGAGCTGGCGGTCCACTGCCCCTTGATGGAGGTTCCGGGGCAGCGCCAGCGGCGGCTGCTGTCGCTGGTCCCGCGCGAGCGGTTGGCCCGCATCCTGGGACGAATGCTGTCGTCCGACGAGTTCTTATCCCCGTACGGGGTGCGCTCGCTGTCGCGGAGCTACGCGGCGGAGCCCTACGAGCTCGTGATCGACGGCCGGGTCTTCCGCGTGCAATACGAGCCGGGAGAGAGCCAAACGGGACTGTTCGGCGGGAACTCGAACTGGCGGGGTCCCGTTTGGCTGCCTGTCAATTACCTGCTCATCGAGTCGCTGCAGCGATTGCACCACTATTATGGGAATTCCTTCCGGGTGGAGTGTCCAACCGGATCCGGGCGGAGGCTGACCCTCGGCGAAGTCGCGAACGAGCTCTCGCGACGCATCATTTCTCTGTTCTTGACCGGCCCCGACGGACGTCGCCCGACCCATGGCACCAGCACGCACTTTCGCGATGACCCGCACTTCCAAGACCACGTGACCTTCTTCGAGTACTTCCACGGCGACACCGGCGAGGGACTCGGTGCGCGCGCACAGACGGGATGGACCGCGCTCGTCGCCAAGCTCCTCGAGCAGAGTCGTTTGTGGAAGCCGTGATCGTTGCGGAGGCTGGTCGAGCGCGCGACAATGGATGGATGAAGGCGCTCTTATCGACCCTCGCCCGGGCCGTGGTCCTGACCGTGAGCCTGGCAGGGGCCGCGCGGCCGGCGCTGGCCGGGAGCGCCGACATGGGGTTTCTCGACGTTTCTTCGGAGCCGTCGGCTGCCAAGATTCTGATCGACGAAGTCGACATCGGGCAGGCGACCCCGCAGCATCATCTGCCGGTGAACGCGGGCCACCACCGGTTGACGCTCGTGACGAGCGACGGGGCTCACAAGCTCACGGTCGGTTTCAGCGTCGAGGCGGGCCAGACGAAGAAGCTGACCCTCTATTTGGCCAAGTAGCTCCACCCGCCCTGGATCGGGGCCGAAAGCCACGCCCGCACGGTGCCCTGTGGCGCCGGGCTAATCCGTGCAGGCCACGTTGGCATAAGGGTCATCGGCCGCGTCCGCCGGCGGCAGCTGCTCCCTTGGCTTTCCACCGCCGACGGCGAGCTCCTGGCGCGCTGCTACGGTCGAGGGCGGCGCGTCATTCGTCGGTTCGGTCTTGATTGGAGACGTCTTCGCGGTGGTCATTCCGAGGAGGTGAGCAAATGGCATACCTTCGTCGGGGCATCGCCTCGGTGAGGTCCTGCCGCTCGATTGCACGGAAGCGCGTGTCTCGCGCGAACCGCGCTTCGCTCTCATTGAGTACGACGTGTCGCACCGCGCCGCGTTAAGGTACCTCGACCCCGTGGCCGAGCACGCTCGAACGCGTCCCTTTCTCCGCGCACGATAGGAGACGCGTGCGTTCCACGTCGGTTCGTGCACGGGTGAGCATCGCGCTGTTCGCGCCGCTCGTCTTGTTCGCGTCGCCCGCACGCGCGCAGGCGGTGCGCACCTGGGGCGACGGACAGCAGGAACCGCCCGCCGACCGCGCGGGCGCGCCCGCTCCGTCCGCTGCACCGGCATCGCCGCCCGAGCCTCCTCCGGCGACGATCGGCACGCCGGTTCCCGGATCGACGGCTCTGGCGCCGAGCGCCTCGGCGCCATCTTCGGCCGCACCGGCCCCGGTCGCGTCCATCGTCGTCGGGTCCAAATACGCGCTGGAGGGGGTCGAGGTGCGCGGGAACACGACGACCCTCGCGCGCGTGGTGCTCCGCTACGTTCCCTTCCGACCCGGCGATCGTCTCGACGTCGACGACCGGGAGATCGAGCGGACTCGCTTCCGCCTGCTCAGCACCGGCTTCTTCCGGGACGTCCAGCTGTCGCTCCGGCGCGGGACGCGCCGCGGATACGTGGTGCTGGTCGTCTCCGTCTCGGAGCGCAACACGATCCTTGTCGACGGATTGTGGCTGGGCGTCTCCGCCGACGTCGCGCCGAGCGGATACGCGCGCCCTCTCACGGCCTACGGCGGCGCACAAGTGACGGAGACCAACCTGGCGGGCACCGGCGTCGCCCTCGGCGGAGCGTTCGCCGTGGCCGATAGCCAGCTTGCGCTCCGCGCGCGACTTGCGGCTCCGCAGTTCCTTCGCAGCAGCTGGGACGCCGAAGCGCAAGTTCTCTACAACGCGGCGACCGACGTATTCGGCAAACATGACGCGCGCGTCGATCAGAGCGACTCTTCGATCGCGACCCCGATCGCCCAGTACAAGCGCTTCGGGGGCCTGATCGCCGCTGGGCACGACCTGGGCATCTCGTCGCAGATCGTCTTCGGATACCGCCTCGAGAAGATCGATGCTCCCCTCGGTTCGACCTTCCTTTCGACGGTGAGCGCGCAACTGACGCATGACACCCGCGACGAGCCGTTCTTGCCGACCCGTGGCCATCACGTCGTCGCCAAAGTCGAGGCGTCCCTCACGCCCTTCGGAAGCGACTACCCGTACGGCAAAGTCGTTCTCGGCGCATCGAACTGGTTTCCTCTCCCCTGGGGGCACGTGCTCCACGTCGATGGCTTCGCGGGCGCGGTCGTGGGCACGGCCCCGATATTCGACTGCTTCTACGTCGGCGATCTCACCGACTTGCTGCCCGACCGCGTTCTCGACCTGAACTTCGATCGCCGGCCAGCCCTCAATTTCCTCGGCACGGACATCGTCCAAGTCCGCTACGGCAACTACGCGGCCAAAGTGGACGCCGAGTACCGCGTTCCGCTCTATCGCGGCGCCCGGTCCATCTACGGCGTCGACCTGTTCGGCCGCTTCGGTCTCTACGGCCTTGCCGACGAGACCACGTTCTCCGATCGCACGGTGGGGTACACGGGCCTTCGCAGAGTCCCGGTCGATCTGACGTTCAACGCGGGGCTTCGCATCGACACGCAAGCGGGTGGTTTCGTCTTCGGCGTCTCGAACCTCGTCGGGCTCGGCCTCAAGCAAGGGGCGGCTCGACCGTGAGCAGGTCCCCGCACACCCGCTGGCCGAGCGTCGCGATTCGAGCGGCGCTCCTCCTCTTCCTCGGGGTGCTGCCCGCCGTCGCGGTCGCCCAGCAGCCCGGGCCGCAGCAGCAGCCGGCGCATCCGGCCGCGCTGATGCCGCGGCAAGCGAACTACGCGTGGGACCGTGACCTGCTCCGAGCGAGCTTCTCGTACCGCGACGTCCTCCTCGACCCGGCGCTCGTCAAGAAGCTGTCGAGCGGCTTGCCGATGGTGATCGCGATGCGCGCCTACCTCTATCGAATCGGGGACGACGCCCCGGTCGCGCTTGCACCCCGCGTGTGCCATGTCGTCTACGACCTGTGGGACGAAGTGTACCGGGTGCATGTGAGCGAGCCCGAGCGCGAGCGCGACCAGGCGGCGGTCCTCGACGGCGTGCTGCGCCTTTGCACGGAGGCGCGCGATATGCCGATCGTCCGTCGTGGGTTGCTCGAGCCCAGGCAATCGTATTTTCTCGGGGTCGTGGTCGACGTCAACCCCGTCTCCAACGAGATCGTGGATCACATGCGGCGATGGATGTCGCGGCCGACGGGGAGCACGGGCATCGGGCCGAGCGACGCGCTGTTCGGGAGCTTCGTGCAGCTATTCGTCCGCCAGATCGCGACGAGCGACACGACGCTGACCTTCCGGACGCAGATCGTGAGCTTGTGAAGTCCGTCCGTGGCTTCGCGCTCGCCGCCTATGCGGCGCTCCTGTTCGCGACCGCCCCCGCGTGGCCCGACGATTGGGACGGCGTCGGCTTCGTTCAATCCGTGCGCGACTTCGACCTCGCGCGCTTCCGTCCCCACCCGCCGGGCTATCCTGTGTACGTCGCCCTCCTTCGCATCGCCGCGGCGGCGGTGGGCGATCCGATGCGCTCGTGTGTCCTCGTGGCGGTCGCCAGCGGGTTGGTTGCGATCGCCTTCGCGTGGGACGCCGCCCGGCGATGCGCCGGGGAGCGCGCCGCCTGGATGGTCGCGATCGTCGTGGCGGTCGCGCCCGGCGTCTGGCGCGCGTGCACGGGGGTGGGGAGCGAGGCGCCCGCGCTCGCGTGCGCCGCGGCGTGCGTGTGGGGTCTCTCGGTTTCGCGCAGAAGCCCGTCCGGGTCGTGGGGGCCGGTGGTGCTGGGGCTCGGCGCCGCGCTCGGTCTCGGCGTCCGGCTCTCGTGGGCGCCCTTCTACGTCGCCGCGCTCGGGATGGCAGGCCGCACCGACCGAAAGCGTGCCTGGGGATCGGCCGCGGCGGTGTGCGTGCTATGGGCCGCGCCCTTCGTCGCATGGGTCGGGCCGGCGAAGCTGGCGGCCCTCTACGCGGTGCACTTCGCCGGGCACGCGGCGCGCTGGGGCGGCACGATCGTGACCGAGCCTGGAATCGCTCGCGCCCTCTGGATGATGCGCGACATCTTCGTCGACGGACTGGGTGTCGGCGCCGACGCGCTCGGGCTCGCGACCGCGGCGCTCCTCGTGGTCGCGGCAGAGCAGGCGCTCGTCGCGTGGCGCGCGGCGAGCTGGCGGGGCTCGTGGCCGTGGCTCGCGCTTGCGACCCCCTACTTCGTTTGGATCGGGCTCGGCCAGAACCTGCGCGACCAGCCGCGTCACGCCGTCCCGTTGGTCGCCGGGCTCGCCGCGGGGCTTGCTCTTTCGGCGGCCCGATCGCGCGGCGCGCACGCGGCTGTGGCCACGCTGGCGATGGCCATGACGGTGCGCACGGCCGGCGACGCGCACGCCCGCCGTACGATCCCGCCACCAGGCCAGCAGCTGGTCGATCTCGTGCGTGCGCAGCCGTCGCCGAAGCGCCTGGCTGTGTTTGGCGTGGCGAGCGTCCGCTTCTTCGAGGTGACCGAGCTCGCGTCGTCCGGCGTGGTCGCGGGATCCCTGGACGAGGCTCACCTGGAGCTCACGCACTGCGATGAGCTGCCCGCTCGCGTGTGGGTGACGAGCGAGCTCGCCGGCCTCGCCGACTCGCGCTGGCCACTGCGTCCTGTCGCGACTCTGTGCCGTCCGACGCGGGTCGATCGGGCGCGGCCGTGTCTCGGCGTCTACCAGTGGCAGGTGACGGGCCGTTAGGGCGCGCATCCGGCAACTGCCGGATACCCCCCGGCCGAGCGGCCTTCTACGCTGCCCGGCGATGATCGGGATGAGCGAGCGGGACAAGTGGTGATGCGGGGTGCCGCGAAGCGAAGGACGCGGATTGCCGCGACGTGCTTCGGTTCCGTTCTCGCCGCCGCGGGATGCGGCAACGACGGCTCCGGCAGCGCGGACGCTTGCCGGACGGACCAAAACGGGGCCAGCGGCGGCAGCCAGGTGGTCGACCTCACGGTGAACGACGTGGCGTTCTCGGTTGGCGCGGCCGACAGCGGCTCGACGGAGCCGAACATCACAGTCGAGAACGCCGCCACGGTCACGTTGACCATCGTCAACGCCGGTAGCAAGCCGCACGACCTGGTGGTTCATTGCCGGCCGACTCCCAATGGCCTCGGCTGCCCGGTACAATCGTGCTTTCCCCCCGGTGCGAACATCCCGCCCCTGCAGCCGGGCGCGAGCGCCACGACGACCTTCGTCGCGCCGTTTCAGGAGGGGGCCTACCTGTTCACTTCGGACATCGACGGCGACACGCAAACGGCCCCGGACGGGAGCGTGGCGGGGCTCGTCGGCGAGCTCGTGCTCATGTGACGTGCCCTCGCCGGAAGCTCTGCGCTGCCGCATCGTCGGCGCTTGCGCTGGCGCTCGCGTCGTCGCCGGCGCGTGCACAGGTCGTCGGCGCCGAACCGACGGCGCCTGTCGAGGCCGGGTTCCCCGAAGGCGCGCCCGCCGTCGAAGTGCAAGTGGTGCTGCAGCTCGTCGTCGACGCCTCCGGGCAGGTGGAGTCCGCGGTGGCCCTGTCGCGCGCCCCCGCCGACGCGCCTGCGTCGTTCGACGCCGCGGCGGCGAGCGCCGCAAAGAGCACCCAGTTTCGTCCGTCGACTCGTGACGGCCGTCCCATTCGGTCGCGCGTCGAATACGTCGTCGTCTTTCACCCGCCTTCCGCCCCGCCTCCCCCCGCGCCGCCACCTGTCCAAGCCGCAGCAGCCTCCGCGCCCTCGCCTCCGACACGGCCGCTTTCGACCAACGAGCAGGACGAGGACTACGCGCAAGTCGTGCAGGTTCGCGGCGCCGGCTGGTCGTCGCCCCGGGGCCTCGGCGACATGCGGATCAAGCGCGACATGCTGGAGGCGTCGCCCCGCCAGCAAACGGCCGAAATGCTCTCGGCGGCTCCAGGCTTCTTCGTCGACCACGAGGATGGCGAGGGACTCGGCAACGACGTCTTCTTGCGCGGCTTCGATCTGGAGCACGGGTCGGGGATCGAGATGCGCGTGGGCAACGTTCCCATCAACATTCCGCTGCATGTCCAGGGGCAGGGGTACGCGGACGCGAGCTTCATCATTCCCGAGGTGGTGCGTAGCATTCGAGTGCTCGAGGGACCGTACGACCCGCGCCAGGGGGACGCCGCCATCGTCGGCAGCGCGTATTTCGACCTCGGTGTGGCCGAGCGTGGCTACCACCTGAAGACGACGTACGGCTCGTTCAATCAGATGCGGTTGATGGCCATTGCGGCGCCCGAGGGCGCCGACCAGGAGACCTTCGCCGCGTTCGCGCTGCGAAAGACGGACGGCTTCGGTGCGAATCGGTCTGCGGAGTCGGGCACGTTGAATGCGCAGGTCGGCATCGATGTCGGCGTGCGCGATCACGTGCGCCTGCTCGCAACGGCCTACAGCGCGCGCGCGACCTTGCCCGGCGTCGTGCGTCAAGACGATGTCGATGCAGGGCGCATCGGCCTGTACGACAGCTATCCCTACTACACGGAGGGGCAGGGCGTGCAGTCGTCGCGGGTCATCTTCGGGGCGGACTTCGACCATGTCCTGCCCAGCGGCGCACGCCTGGAGCTCGCGCCGTGGGTGATGTGGACCGACTTTCGCTCCCGGGAGAACTTCAGCGGCAACATCCTCAGCTCCGAGATCGATCCGGCGCTCCCGGGCGGCCTCGGCGACCTCTGGGAGACGACCAACGTCGAAACGGCCGCGGGTCTCACATCGCGCGTTCACGCGGCCCCATGGCATCCGTGGCCCTGGCTGGAGGTCGCGTCCGAGCCGGGCGTATCGCTCCGCGCCGGGCACACGGACCAGACCAAGAGTCTAATCAACCCGGTCAACCCACCGGACGTCGTGCCGGGTCGTGCGCTGCAGGCCTGGGACCGGCGCGTCGACGAGGGTTTGAACACGCTCGACATCGGCGCCTATCTGGACGTCGATGTGCGCCTCTGGAAACGACTGCGCCTGTCGGGCGGCTTGCGCGCCGATCTGCTTGCCGTTTCGGTCGACGACCACCTGCAAAACGTCGTCCCGGCGGGACTGGCGCCACTGGGCGCGTTGCCCGGGGCCGTGCGTGCCGTGCAAGGCGTGGCGGCCGGCCCGCGGGTGACCGCCGAGTACGACGTCACGCCGGAGATTGCACCCGTCGTGTCCTACGGAGAGGGGTTCCGATCTCTGGCCGCGAGCTCCAACCCCGCTGCGTCGGTCGCCTCACCAGGCAGCGTCCAGCCCAATCTGCAGGAGGGCTCGACGCCGTATTCCAAGGTGCGCTCCGTGGAGGCGGGCTTCCGGGCGCAGCTCAACCACGATCGCTACACGGCAACGCTGTCGGCATTCGAGACCTGGGTCGGGAACGAAGTCGTGTTCGAGGCGACATCGGGCGGGCTGGCGACCGAGAGCGCGAGCATCCGCCGAGGGATCGTCGGCTCCGTGGTCGCCAAGCCATTCGCTTGGCTACTGGTCTCCACCGCCGCGTCGGTGACCACCGCGACGTTCACGACTCTCGTCGCGGGCGTGTCGCATTACGTCCCGAACATCCCGCCCATCCTGGTGCGGGTCGATGTGACCGCCCGGCGCAAGCTCGCCGACCTCGCTCGGCGACCCCTCACGGGGCGCGTTGGGGTCGGATACACGTTTCTGGCCGGCCGTCATTTGACCGACACGATCGTCGGCCCCGATAGCCACGTGCTCAACGCCAGCGCCGCGCTTCGCTACGGCGACATCGAGCTCGGCGTGGACGGGTACAATCTGCTCGACCTGCACTACGCGGACGACGAAGAGGTCTTCGTCTCGAATTGGAGCGTGAAACCGACCACTTCTCTCGCGTCGTCGGCGACGCACCTCATCGCCGCTCCTCCTCTGACGCTGCTTGCCACGCTGGCGCTGCATTTCTGACAGGAGACAATGGCGACCCAATGAACAAGGCCATCGGATCCCTCTTGTGCCGTTGCCCGCCTGCAGCGGCGACCTGGTTCCCTCGAGCTTTTGTCGCGACGGCCATCGCTGCGTGTGGAAGCCGAACGGCGCTTCCGGCCGACGCGGATCTGCAATGTCACATTCATTCCGATGCGGGCGTCGGCTCTTGCTACCCCGAGTCGGCGAAACCATCGGGCACATGCTCTCTCTACGCCCACTCCTGTCCCTTCTGCTCGTATCCAAACTGCCCAATCGTCGACGAACTCACCACGTCGCACACGTTCTACGACTGCAGCTGCGTGGCGGGCTTCTGGAGCTGCGTCGTCGTCGGCCAGTTCGGCATCCCCGGTAGCTGCGCCCCGACCATCACGTGTTTGACTTCCGACGGGGGGTCCGGGGCTGTTTGCCTCTTGGCCGGGGGCATAAGCTGCGCAATGGAGGATGGGGGCGAAAAGCCGATCTGCAGCTTCGCGGACAACGTCTTCACGGTGAACAAGGGGACGTCGTGTGGTCGTGGTTCGTGCGGGAGCGGCTGCACGTGCCGCGATCCTGCCGTGCCGAGCTGCTCTTGCCAGTGAGCCTCGCCGCCTCGCCGTCAGCGCGTGTACACGAGTCGGAAGAACTCCGCGCGGCTTCCCACGTTGCACTTGGCGTAGATTTGGCTCACGTGCTGCCGGATCGTCTTCGGGCTGTTGTGCTCGATCTCGGCAATCTCGCTGCTGGACAGCCCGTCGAGGAGATGGCGGGCGACGGCGCGTTCCTTGTCCGTCAGGCGCGCGAGAGAAAGAACTTGGTCGATCCGATGCCCGACATCGCTCCGTTGCGTGCGAACCCGCTCGATCACGTCGACGAGCTCCGCCGCGCGAAAAGGCTTCTCCAGGAGGTGCGTTGCTCCTTCGTTGAGGGCAAGCTTCACCCTCTCGACGTCTGCGTACGCCGTGATGACCAGCACGGGGACACGCACGCCCATGGCGCGAAGGTCGGCGATGAGAAGGAGCCCTCCACGATCGTCGCTGCCGAGCACCACATCGGTGACAATCACGTCCACGAGGCCCGCCCGCGCGCGCTCGACCGCTCCCGGCGCGTCCCGAGCCGTCACGCAGCCGTACCCGGCCCGCTCGATCGCGCTCGCGAGCATTTCGCGCGTGTCGTCTTCGTCCTCGACGAGCAGAATGGTTGCTTTCACGATGCAGGGCTCAGAGGCAGCTCGAGACGGAACGCCTTGCCGTCCGCGCTGTCGAGCGCGAGCTCGCCGCGCATCGCACGCGCGAGGGCTCGGGCAATCGGGAGGCCCAAGCCGAGCCCGTGCTTCTTCGTCGAGCGAAGGGGCTCGAAGAGCGCTGCAAGCACGTCGGCGTCGATCGGCGGACCATCGTCTCGCACGCGGACGACGGCCCGTCCGTGCTCGGCCGACAGCCGGATCGTGATGCACCCGGAACGATGGTCGCGGAGCGACGACAGGCTGTTGTCCAAGAGGTTCTCGAGGATCGTGCGAACGTATCTCGGGTCCGCGTTCGCCTGCACCGGCGCCTCGCACTCCGTACGCACGACGAGCCCCTCTTCGGCCGCGAGGGGTTCTACGTCGTCGGCCAGCGCGTGGATGAGGCGCTGGAGCGCGACGCGCTGGAGCTCGGGCTCTCCCGTGCCGCGCATCGACCGAAGCATCTTCAGGTTGGACAAGGCACGCTCCGCTTGGGACCGCACGCGCTCGACCAAGTCGGCGCGGGACCGGTCGTCGCTCGCGCGCGCGCTCCATTCGTCGAGCAAGAGACCGATGGCATGGAGGGGATTGTTGAGCTCGTGCAGGACCGCAGCGGCCAGCACCCAAACGGCCTGGTCGCGTTCGACCTTCTGTAACCTCGTGCGCAGCATGTCGGCCCTGGCAGCCGCTTCTTCCGCCGCCGAGAGGCGGGCACGCAGACGGAAATAGTGTGCGCACACGCCCAGAAGACCTCCCGTGAGCACGGGTACCCCATGGTCGATCAGGGCGTGCATGGCGGCGAGCGTGCCCCCGATGGTTCCGCTGCGGATCCGCCCCTCGGACAGCACGTCGAACACGACGTACGTGGTCCCCACGAGGCCACCGAGCACCACATAGGCGAGGAGCCGCAGGTCTCTCAGGCCGGACCCGGACCTCATGCGCGGTTCGAAGGTGCGGTTCCAGAAGGCCCCATGCTCGCAGCGGGAGCTTCTCTCCATCCCGCAAAAGCGCAACACGGGTGCGGCCCCATTACGGGCCGATGCTCCGGACCTCACCGTCCTGTCCCACCTCGACCGCATTCCCTTGCCGGCCGATCAGGCCACCGGGGAGCTCGAGGCGGACGATTCCCCCGTACGCCAGGTTCGGCTCGACCCACGCCGTTCGGTATGGGGGGCCGGCCGGCACGCCGATGTCTGCAGCCGCCGGCCACAAGGGCTGCCCTTTCGCGTCATACCGGAAGGCGATCACGTGGTCGGCGTCGGGCCGGTGGGCTCGCTCCACGAGAACCCAAGTCGTCGCCGTGTCGAACACGATCGTCGCTCGTCCGACTGCGCCGGCTTCACCGACGGCCACACCGCGCTCCCCCCACACGGGTCCGCGATCTTCATCCAGTCGCTGCGCGCGCACCCCGGATCGGGAGGCGCATGCGACGACCCATCCGAGCTCGCGACTGTGGGCTGCCGACAGCTTGTCGCACGCGTTGAACGAGGCGACTCGGAGGTCGGGCTCCTGTGTCCCGTCGTCCGCCCACATGCGTGCGACCACCTGATGCACGGCGGCTCCGTAGCCGAACAGAACGACGCCTCCGCGCGGACGAGGCGCCAGCGTCAGGTGGTCGAAAGGCGGAGCGATGCCCAACGTGGGAAACGGCTTTGACCACGCGAGGTGGTCGCCGTCCACGAGGAGGAGGATGGGATCTTTGCCGTCTTGTTTCGAAACGAGGAGGGCCGTTCGCGCGCCTGCAACGTCGACGCGCTGGACCGCGAGTGGGCTCTCCGCGTCACCGCCGAAATGGCCGCCCAAGACTTCGAGATGCGGGCGCAAGAGGGGATTGAGAACCCCGAGGAGCATCTCTTGCGCTCGACCGGTGAGCACCGGCGGTTCGCTGCTCGGCGCCGAGGGCGCCGGCGAATCGGAATCTGGCGCCGCCGCGTCCACTTCGCTGGGCGCTGCGCTCTGCGAGGTGGCAGGCGCGCGCGAGCAGGCGACCAAGGCCGTGATGAGCCCCGCCCAAAGCGCGGGGGGGCTCGCGCAACGCGCGCCGTGTCGGGTGGGACGTGAATCCACGAGTCGGCTGCTGCGGCAGGTCGGCGTCAATCGTTGATTTGCGCTCGGGTGAGGCCGAGCAGCTCGACTTCGAACACCAGAGTCGAGTTCGGGGGGATGCCCGGGCGTCCCTGGGCGCCATAGGCGAGAGTTGGCGGGATGACGAGCTTGCGCTTCTCACCCACCTTCATGCCCACGACGCCCTGATCCCAACCTTTGATGACCTGGCCGTACCCGAGGACGAACTCGAACGGCTTCTTTCGGTCGCGCGAACTGTCGAATTTCGTTCCGTCGGTCAATGTGCCCACGTAGTGCACGCTCACCTTGTCTCGTGGCTGGGCGGGCAGTCCCTTTCCGGGCTTGAGCGTCGTGATCGTGATCTTTTCTTCCGGTCCCGGCGGGGGGGAAGGCGCCGGCGATGGCGCAGGGGAAGGGACTGTGGCGGCAGGTGGAGCGGCGGCGACCGGGATCGCTTCAATCGACACCGGCTCCGGCGTCGGCGGCTCCGTGAGCTCGGAGCAACCGGCGCTCTGAAGGAGAGCGACGGAAGCGGCAAGTCGGACGGCGACCGAGCGGGCGATCTCCGCGTGGCGTTTGCTTCTCACTACGCACCATTTCATGGTCGCTGCCTGCGCACGCGCGCACTCTATCTCACGAATGCGCGCGATCCCAGGTCTCGCCCCACGCAATCGCCGACGGCTCACCGAGCACTTCGACGTCGTGGAACAGCGAGTAATCGATCGTGCGGCTTCCGTCGTCCTCGATCGTGAGCACATCCACGTGCCGCGCGTTCCACACGATGTCTCCCAGGCGGTACATGTGCCGCGCGTGGATGGGCTGGCCGATGGTCTCGTCGAGCCCCGTGAACGCGAGGTAGAGCTCCGCCCGCTGCTCGCGCAGTCGTTCGAGGGCGCCCTCGCCACCCCAGAAGGGACTCCCTTCGTCGATTCTATGCATCGGCACCCAGGTGAGAGCGAAGAGCGCGGTCCGGTCTCGCACGAGCGGCAGCTCGCGCGGCATGCGGATCACGTCGCCTTCGCGCGTCTTCTCGAGGATGAGAAGGATGACGCGCAGCTGTCCTTCGACCACCATGTTGCCGCGCCAGTTCGCGAGCCGGAACACCATGTGGGGCACTCCGTTGCGCAGGTGAACGACGACCTTCTCTCCGAAGAGCACCCGCGCCGTCGGGCGGGCGAACTTCGCGAACGTGACGCCCGCGACGAGGGCGACCCCGACGGTGCCGAAGAGCGCCTCGACGACCACGACGAGGTGTCCGTATCGCGTCGCGGGCGCCATGCCCCCGTAGCCGATGGTCGCAAGCGTCTGCACGCTGAAGTAGAACGCCTCTTCGAATCCGGAGGCATTCGCGACGCAGCCCGGCACGAGCGCGTAGAGCACCGCGAAGACGAGATTCGCCCCGAGCCATCCGGCGACCACGGACGCGAAGAAGGTCCACCACGGCATGCCGAGCACCCGATGGTAGATGTCGTCGAGGAAGGTCACTTGTTGCCCGCGACTGCGGATCGCGGGCGTGGTTCTCCGACTCGGCAAGAACCGGATCCTTCGGGGCGCACGCGAGGCTGACACGGCGCGCACCATACCATCGCCCTCGGAGAGGGCCGTCGCGCGTGCGATTTTCGTGAACCGTTTGCTCCCGTCGAACGTAGTCATCCGGGCGCTGCGAACGGCGTCTCGCGTGGAAAGGAAAAAAAGATGACCGAGCTAGCTTCGAGAACGAACGTCTTGGTCAAGGCCGCACTGGGCGCCTTGACCTTCGTGGCCGCACCCGCGCTGACCGCGGGGTGCGACTCCAGCGACAGCTCGAGCCCGGGGCCGGCGGCCGATTCGGGCGCCGCCGACAGCACCGTGATCCCCCAGAACGATGGGAGCGCGGCGGACGCGGGGAGCTCGACTCCCGATACCGGAAGCGCCGACACGGGAGCCTCCACTCTTTACGGTCGGCTGGGCGGTCACGCGGGGATTCGGGCGGCCGTGAACGCGATCGTCGCCGCCGAGCTGCAGAACGCCGACATGGCCAGCTACTTCTTCTTCCAGGGAGGAGCGCCCGGCAACGGACATCCGACCGCCGATCAGATCGAGGAGTGCTTCACGGACCTCGTCGGCAACGCAGCGGGCGGCCCCGAAACGTACCCCGCGACGATCACCGGCGACGCCGGGTCGTACACCTGCCGCTCGATGCAGGCGATCCACGCGCCGCTCCTCATCTCCGGAGGCACGTTCGATACGTTCATCATGATCGCCGGTACGACGCTCACCAGCGCGGGGGTCTCGTCCGCCGACGTCGCCACGCTGGCTTCTGCGCTCGAAGCGACCCGGCCGCAAATCGTCACGAGCTCGCTCGCCGACGCGGGGTTGGAGGCATTCCCCGGCGACGGCGGGGGAGCTCCGAGCGACGGCGGATCGCCTGGCGAGGGCGGAGGAGCTTCCTCCGAGGGAGGGCCCACGGACGCGGGGTCGACCCTCTACGGCCGGCTGGGCGGTCACGCGGGGATTCGGAGCGCCGTCAACGCGATCGTCGCCGCCGAGCTCCAGAACGCCGATATCGCGAGCTACTTCTTCTTCCAGGGGGGCGCTCCCGGCAACGGACACCCGACCGCCGATCAGATCGAGGAGTGCTTCACGGACCTCGTCGGCAACGCAGCGGGCGGCCCCGAAACGTACCCCGCGACGATCACCGGCGACGCCGGGTCGTACACCTGCCGCTCGATGCAGGCGATCCACGCGCCGCTTCTGATCTCTGGAGGCACGTTCGACACCTTTGTCATGATCGCAGGCGCGACGCTCAGCGGCGCCGGGGTTTCGTCCGCCGACGTGGCCACCCTGGCCAGCGTGCTGGTGAGCACCAAACCGCAAATCGTCACGCCCTCAGTCGCCGACGCGGGCTTGGAGCCGTTCCCAGGGGACGCCGGGGCGGAGCAATGAGGAGAACGCCGATGCGCATCAAACGAGCTCTCGCCATCACTGCGGGCAGTCTTGCGGCCGGTGTCGCGGCCGTGGGTGTCCTCCACATGCCCTTCGCGCGCGGCTTGCTCATGAGCGTAGGGGGCTGCCCCGTCGGTCACGCCAAGCTCGCCGAGATTGAACCGGCGCGCCGCGCCGCCATCGCCGCCGAGCGAGGCCTCGAAGCCGCGCCCGCGCGGCCGGCGCTCGGCTTCGAGCTCGATCGAACGACCCTCGCTCAGACGCGGGCCTGGGCCGAGGGGACGCACGTTGCTTGCGAAGACGTGCGGGAGGGGCTTCTCCGCTGCAAGGGCGTGCCTTCCGCGGCCCTCGGTCTCTCGGACTCGGACGGTCCGGTGAGCGAGCTTTACTTCGGGTTCGACACCCACGGTCGACTCGTCGACGTCTCGACGATGCGCATGCATCTCCCGAGCTCGGGTGTGGCGCGCGACGTCCAGGGCAAGCTCGTGTCCGAGGTCGGCGCTCCCCACCAGACGTCCGGGAGCTTCGACGAGGCCCATCTCGCGCGGGAAGGTGCGCAGAGCCTCGCGTCCTTGCGCTACCGGTACAAGGACTACTTCGCGGAGGTCATCGCGATGCGGTTCGCGGGGGACGGCTTGGTCCTGCGCGAACACTACATGTCTGCGAACGACTGAAGCCCCGGGATTGAACGAACTGCACCGGACCGCTCCCTGAGAGTTTGTGAATGAATAAACTCGGGGTTCAGGGCGACAAAGTTCGGCATGATGGGCAAGGCTGGTGACCGTAGAGTGGAAGCGGCAAATCGCGCGCAGGTGGAGTGACGTACGTTCGACCTGGATAGCTTGATCGCCGAAGACCACGAGGCGCGGCTGATCTGGGCTGCTCTGGAGCGGCTGGACACGACGCGATTTTACGAGTTGGTGGCAGCTCGGGTGAACGGCCCCGGGCGGCCCGCGATCGACCCACTGATCCTGCTGTGTCTATGGGTCTACGCGACCAGTCAGGGGGTGGGGAGCGCTCGTCAGGTCGATCGGTTGTGCGAGAGCGACAACGCGAATGCACCGGACCCTCAAGCAAGAGACGGCCAATCCGCCAAGTCACTCGATGGTCGAACAGCAACGAATCTTCGACCGCTTCCGTGGCGTTTTCAACCGACCCTCCGGATCGCGTCCCCAAACGAGCAGAAAGTGTCACCCAGGCTCTCGGTCTAAAGTGTTACCTAGACAACCGGTCCGACAAGCTCGCGATCGCGTCCGCTCCGCGATCAATCGCGCCCCGCAAGCTCGCGATCGCGTCCGCTCCGCGATCAATCGCGCCCGCCAAGCTCGCGATCGCGTCCGCTCCGCGATCAATCGCGCCCGCCAACCTC
>CAZHED010000037.1:0-58668 GCA_964531095.1 uncultured Polyangiaceae bacterium
TGTCGCCCTCGACGAGGGCGCTCCCGAATTTGGTGCGCTGCTTATATTCGACATGGGGTCTCCCCTGGTTGGGTGAGGGATGTCGGTGCTCGTACTGCGACGCCTGTTTCAGGAGTGTTGCGCCTAACAAAGAAATGGAAGACGGTTCGAAATGACCCAATGCGAAACGTTTCGCATGCATCTCGAGCAACCGGCGTCATCGGTTCCGATCAGTGCATGACGCATCCGCGCCCGAAAGGCCGTTCCCGGGAAGGCGCCATCGAGACGGAGATGCTCGCTTCGAGCGCCTCGGGCCTGGTCGGGGAAACCGCCGTCCGCCCCAGCGAGCAGTCCCTGCGCTCGATTGTTCGGGGCCTTCGAAATGCCGCACCGCAGGATGGCGGACCCCTTGGGGACCGACGGTGGCCGGGTCCACCATGCCAATCGAAGAACGCATTGAATTGTGGCAACAACGAATATTTCCTCCCCCGCGGCATCGCGCGCGCGGCACGAATGCGGTCCGCGCGTCGAGGCCGTGTCGGGCCATGTCGCAACGGACCGCAAGTCGGCCCCTCGCGCGGTGGTCATGCGACCGTGCAGGCGGAAACAATCACCGAACAAATTCGACGTGTTAGGCGCGCGCGAGCACGCGTTCGCCGGCGCGGTCCCGAGAAAATCTTGCGTGGCGTGCGCGTCGCCCCAAAACGCTGTACATAGAAGGGGCAACGGGGGCGGAGACACGGAAACAGCACCGTCCATGCGTCGACGCTTTCGAGGGTTCAGCGCCGTTACCACGATTGCGCTCGGGATTGGCGCATCCGCGGCATGCCGAGGCAACATCGGAGACGCTCCCGGCGTTTCGACGACCGCCGGCACCGGTGGGTCCGTCGTCGGGGCCGTGTCCGGGTCCGGCTTTGGAGCTGGGTCCGGCGCCGCGTCCGGGTCGGGATCGGGCGCAGCGGTCACTTCGTCCCCGCTCCTTCCCGCGCGCATTCGGCGCATCACGGACGCCGAGTTCGACTCCTCGGTCATGTCGCTGCTCGGGATCGCCTCCACGTACGGCGCGAGCTTCACCCCCGACGCCCAGCAAGACGGGTTCACGAACAACGACGCCCAGCGCGTCGATCCCGTGTTTGCCCAGCAGGTCGACACCGCAGCCCAGGCGCTCGCGGCGCAGGCGCGGATGAACGTCGCGACCCTCGCGCCGTGCACGACCACGGATCCGACCGCCGGCGAAGCGTGCGCGCGCACGTTCCTCGCAACGTTCGCCGCCAAAGCCTACCGACGGCCCGCCGACGCGCGCGAGGTCAGCGCGCTGATCGCCGTGTACCACGCCGGGGCGGACGGATTCACGTACGCGGACGGCATCGAGGCGCTGATCCGAGCGGTTCTCGAGTCCCCTGGGTTTCTTTACGTGACGGAGATCGGCGACGGGTCGGGGGCCCCCTCCGCGACGCTGACTGCGTACGAGACCGCCAGCGAGTTGGCCTACTTGATCACTGGGGGCCCCCCCGACGCCACGTTGACGGCCGCGGCTGCCGCCAACCAACTGGCGACCGGAGACCAGCGCGCGGCGCAGGCCCGCCGCCTCCTCGCACTGCCCAGCGCGAGCGCCCGGGTGACGAGCGTCGTCGAACAGTGGCTCGGCATCGAGACCATCTCGGACACCGCCAAGGACACCACTCTTTACCCGAAGTTTGCCGGCCTGTTGGGCTCCATCAAGCAAGAGGCCGACGACTTCGTTGCCCAGGTCTTCGCGGGGTCCGCGGGCGGGCTGAAAGACCTGCTCTCCGCGGACTGGACCGTCACCGCCGACCCGAACCTCGCCGCTGCGTACGGGGCCGCGGCACCCGGTCCGGGAACCACTCGTGTTTCGCTGACGGCCCTTCCCCGTCGCGGAATCCTCAACCAGGCCGCGTTCTTGTCCGTCTACTCGCGCGCGCAAGAGACCGCACCGGTGCTGCGCGGAGTCGCGGTCATGCGCCGCATCGCGTGCATCGACGTCGCGGCGCCCACGACGCTCAATATCAACATCGTTCCGCCCGTCCCTGATCCGACCAAAACGACGCGCCAGCGCTTCGACATCCACCAGACCGACCCGGTGTGCGCTGGCTGCCACAAGAACATCGACTCGTTCGGCTTTGCATTCGAGAACTTCGACGCCATGGGCATGATTCGGTCGCAAGAGAACAATTTGCCGATAGACAGCAGTACGACGGTCGCCGTCGGCGCCGATTTCGACGGGGCCTATCCCGACAGCGCGTCGCTTCTGACCAAGATGGCGCAGAGCTCGTCGGTCGCGTCCTGCTTCGCACGTCATATGCTGAAATTCGCGGTGGCCCGGAGCGACGCGACCACGGTCGAGCAAGGTTTCATGCCGAAATGGCAAGCCCTCGCGCCGGCCGCGCAAGGCAGCTTTGGTGAGATTCTCGTGGCCTGGATCGCCAGCGACGGGTTCGTGCAGCGGAGGTTCATGCCATGAAGCGCTCTGCTCCGAATCGTCGTGCATTCCTCAAGACGGCCGCCTTTGCCGGAGCCGGGATTCCCCTGCTCAAGATCCTCGAGAGAGCCGTTCTCGCGGACTCGACCACGCAGCCGATGAATTTCATCGGCATCTATCACCCGCACGGCGTCAGCGCCGAGTACTGGGCTATGAAGGCGACGGACACCGAGACGGTGTTCGACATCGCGTACGCGAACTGCTCGCTTCAACCGTTCGACGACGCCGTGACGTACGGCAAGTCATTCAAGAACAAGATCCTCGTCATCGAGGGGCTGAATCACCTCTCCAACGCCAACGGGCACGACTCGGCGGGGACGATCCTCACGGGGAGCACCATCGTCCCCGGGGGAACGACGCAGCCGCAGAACAAATCGCTGGATCAATTCCTCGCCGTCGACCAGATGCTGGGCGCGTCGACTCCGGTGACGAGCATCGCCCTGGGCGTCGGGAACGACTCGACCGCCTCGGGTACCACGCTGTCCTTCGGCCCCGGCGGCGTCGGCTTGCCGAAGATCATCGATCCGAGCGCGGCCTTCCAGACGCTCTTCGGAAACTTCGCCACGCAGTCGAATCCCGCGGCGCAGGCGGCGGCCGCGCACAAGCAGAAGGTCGGACAGAGTGTGCTCGACTTCGTGACCGGCGAGATCGGCGTCCTTCGCCCGAAGCTGGGGTCCATCGAGCAGCAGAAGCTCGACCAGCACCTGACTTCGCTGCGCGACATCGAGAAGCAGCTTCAAGGCGGCGGGATGGTCTCGTGCATGGCCCCTTCCGCGCCCGACGCGACGCAGTTTCCGAAGCTGAAACAATACAACGGGGGCGAGCCGTATTTCGACGCGATCACCAACGCCCACGTCGATCTGCTGGCCCAGGCGATCGCGTGCGGGATCACGCGCTTCGCGACGCTCTTCATGGCCGATCTCAGCTACGCGGGCAATCCCTTGATGCTGCCGGCGGACAACCACGGCGGCGTCGCGCACACGTACAACGGATCGTCGGTCGGCCAGAACCAACACCCCAACACGCCGGGCGATCCCACGACATGGGTGCCCCTGGCGGAGCTCAATCGCTACAGCTACTCGAAAGTCGCCCGGCTGATGCAAAAGCTCGACGCGCTCGGGGCGCTCGACAACACGCTGATCTACGTCTCGAGCGACATGGGAAATCCTGCGCTGCACAGCACGCAGAACACTCCCACGGTGCTCGCCGGCGGAGCGGGAGGAAAGTTTCGGATGGGCCGCCGCCTGAAGATGCCGCTCGACTGTCCCCCTCCGGCCAATCCTTGGTGCCAGCCGACCGACAGCACGTGGACAGGGTTGACGAACAACCACCTGCTCGTTTCGATCGCGCAGGCATTTGGCGCGAACATCAACACGTTCGGAACGCAAACGGACCCGAAGAACACGACGGGGCCGCTCGCCAATCTCACTTGAGAAGGCGGCGCTTTTCGCCGCCCCCGTTTCGACTGGCTACCGACGTCTAGAAGGCCGTTCAAAAAAACGGCAGATGAACCGCCAGCGCGCTAGGGCCGCCATGCGAGAGGTGCCTGTTAGTTGGTGCGCTCGCTCGACGAGCGACGGCGTCGAAGCCCGAGGAGGCCCAAGAGCGCCAGCGTTCCGGCGAGCTTTGGGTGGGCCGCGCGACTGCCACTTGCCTGGCTGCACCCGCCGCCTTCGCCCGCGACGTTGTGGGGAGCGCTCCCGGGGGGCTGCGTTGCGCTTCCCGACCCGCCGGCCGTCGCGGGTTGGCCACCGGTGCTCGGTCCCGTCGTTCCGCCCGAGCTGCTGCCAGCGCCCGTGGTGGGGGCGCCGCTGCCTGGGCCCGCGCCGGAGCTGCTGGCCGTGCCCGAGCTGCTGGCTGCACCCGAGCTGCTGGCTGCACCCGAGCTGCTGGCCGCACCGGAGCTGCCAGTCGCGCCGGAGCTGCTGCCAGACGAGCCTCCCGCTCCGGCCTCCGAGCCCGATGAACCTTTCATGCCACCAGACGAGCCCGCGGCCGCGTCATAGCCTGCCAGGAGACCGCCCGCGTCGAAGTCGAACGTCGTACCGAGGCCCGCCGGAGTCACCACGTCGGGACCGACCAGCCCCGTGAACGTCGGCGCCTTGCTGACGGTCCACCAGGGCACGCCCAGACGCTGCGCGTACATCCACGCCATGAACTGCGGATCAGGGTAGATCGTTCGCCACGTGTCGTGGCCGTCGTTTGCCTTTTCGGTGTAAATCGGATTGCCCCCGGCGGCACGAATGGCGTTGATGATATCGGTATTGCCCTGCGCGATCGGATCCATGTCTCCGCACATGGACCAAATGTTCTGATTGACGTAAAGCGCCGCGTCGGCCGTGCTCGCGGGTGCGTTGGAAGGCGCCGCGGCCGCGAAGAGGGTGGGGTTTCGCCGGATGATGTCCCAGGTTCCCCGCCCGCCCATCGACGGCCCCGTGATGTACAAGCGGGTTGTGTCGATGTTGTACTTGGCGAGCGTTTGCTTGAGGACGACCACGGTCAGCCGGCCTTCGAACTTCTCGGGGTCCGTGATCGGGGCGGTGGGATCGCCCCAGCCGCTGTCGTTCGTCTGGGAGATCGGGATGAGAAAGAAAGAAGGGTAGAGGGCCTGGTTGGCCGGAGTGCCGAACACGACCCCGACCCACCCCATGCCGTCGGCCGCCAACGTTCTCGGGAGCTGAGCCGCGGTTCCCGCGGCGTGGAGAAACACGAGGAGCGGATACTTCGTGGCCGGGTCGTAGTTGCTCGGTACGAAGAGGTTGTACTGCAGGACCTCGTTGGTCATGGGGTCGGTGTACATGTTGGCCTGGTAGTCCGCGCGTGCGGGGCCAGCCGAGAGGCAGGGCGCCAGAGCCACGGTCAGGAACAAGAGACGACCACTGCGTCGCGTACTCATCATTGGGCCTCTTCGTCGGGACGGCGCTGCGAGGAGTGGCTCGGCAGACGCCTACCCTCCCCCGGGGATCTGTGTTCCCGGACGGGCCATTCGAGCACGCTTTCATCCCGGCCCAGCCGAATAGCCACGGCCGTGTACATTTGCATCTTCAATGCACGAAAGTCGCCGGCGTCGCGCGGTGCCGCTATGGTCGCGTCGTTCGTCATGACCGGTGACGCCGCCTCGACCATCGACGCCCACCATCACTTCTGGCGGTACGACTCAGCCGAATACGAATGGATCGACGATTCGATGTCCGCCTTGCGGCGTGACTTTCTGCCCCCTGATCTCGCCGTGGCGCTCACCGCCGGGGGTGTGCACGGGGCCATCAGCGTCCAGGCTCGGCAAACGCTCGACGAGACCGAATGGCTCCTCGCGTTGGCTTCGGCGCACGACTTCATCGTCGGCGTCGTCGGGTGGGTTCCGCTGGCGTCGTCGTCGGTGCGCGCCGACCTGGCGAAACTGGTCGCACACCCCAAGCTCCGAGGGGTGCGGCACGTGCTTCAAGGGGAAGCCGATCCGCGGTTCTTCGAGCGGCCCGACTTCAACGCCGGAATCGGCGCGCTCCGCGACTTCTCGCTGGCGTACGACCTGCTCATTTACGAGCACCAGCTCCCGGCGGCGCTGGCCTTCGTCGACCGCCACCCGGGCCAGGTGTTCGTATTGGACCACGCGGCGAAGCCGCGGATCCGGGAGCGCTCCGTCGAGCCATGGCGCACCCACGTGCGCGATCTCGCGCGCCGCCCCGACGTCTACTGTAAGCTTTCGGGCCTCGTGACGGAGGCCGACACCCACGCGTGGACCGATGCGGATCTCCGCCCCTACGCGGACACGGTCCTCGAGGCGTTCGGGCCGAGCCGCGTGATGTTCGGGAGCGACTGGCCGGTGTGCCTCGTGGCTTCGCCTTACGACCGGTGGGTCGACGCGGTGCGCGGGTTCACCGCCGGGCTCACGGCGTCGGAGCGCGCGGAAGTTCTGGGGGGCACGGCCCGCCGCGCCTACCGCCTATGAGCGAGAGAGAGCAACCACGATGAAGGCAGCCATCCTCTACGACGACCGAAGCATCCGGATGGGCGAGGCGCCCGACCCCGCGCCGGGCACGGGCGAAGTCCTGATCCAGCCCGCATTCGCCGGCGTGTGCGGCACGGATCTGCATATCTTCCGCGGCGAATTCCGGAGTCGCGTGACGTTCCCCGCCATCCTCGGCCACGAGTTCGGCGGTACGATCGTCGGTCTCGGAAAGGGTGTCACCGGGCTGAACGTCGGGGACCGCGTGGCGGTCGATCCCATCGTCTCTTGCCATCGCTGCGCACCCTGCCTCGCGGGACAGATCAACGCGTGCCGCACGCTCAAGCTGCTCGGCGTCGATCTCGCCGGTGGCTTCGGCCAGCTGCTGAACGTACCGGTCGGCCACATCTTCGCGCTGCCCGAGAACGTGCCGCTCCATCACGTACCTCTCGTCGAAGTGTACAGCCTGGGCCACCACATCTTGCGCCGCGGGCGCGTGCAGCCGGGGGAGACGGTGGCGATCCTCGGCGCGGGCAAGCTGGGCCTCTGCGTGCTGGACGTGCTGTGCCACAGCGCCGGCGCGGCGGTCTCGATGATCGTCGACGTGCAGGCGCTGCGCCTCGGCACGGCGCGCAAGCTCGGGGTGGACTTCGCGATCGACGCCACGAAGGAGGATCCGGTCGAGCGCGTTCTCGAGATCACCAAGGGCGTGGGGGTCGATTGCGTGATCGAGTGCGTCGGCCATCATCACCCGGTCGAGGGACAAGAGGCGCCGCTCGGGCAGGCCGTGAAGATGATTCGCAACGGCGGACGGATCGTGACCGCCGGTTTGGGCGAGCAGCCGTCGAGCGTGCATTTCAAGACGCTGGTGATCAAAGAGGGCGAGATCATCGCGTCGCGGGTCACGTTGGGAGAATTTCCGCGCGCAATTCGCCTCCTGGCCAAAGGCCTCTTGCACCCGGATGCGCTCATCACGCACAGGATGCCGCTGCGGGACATCACAGCGGCGTTCGATCAGCTGGACCGAGAAGAGGCGAGCACGATCAAGATCGTGGTGGACGTACAGGCGGCGTGAGGGGGACGCGTGTGAACGAGGACACTGCGCGCCAGGGGTGAGGCGCGGTTGCAGGCGTGCTCACCTCGTGGGCGTGCTCGTCTCGTTGGGGGACGCGCTGGACGTGGCGCGCCCAGGCCCCGTTTTCGGACACGAAAGCGCGCGCGATCGGCCACATACGTGGGCGTGCTTCGAGTGGCTGCCGCCAGTGCCGTGTTCCTTTTCGCTCCTTCCGCAAGTGCCGCCGGCTACGTATTCTCGACGTTCACCGGCGACACCCCCGCAGGCGAGAAGTTGTCGACCTACCGGTCGGCGGACGCGCTCAATTTTGCGCTCGTGTCGGACACGGGGTTCACCGGGCCGAGCGGATATCTTCGCGATCCGAGCATCATGAAGCACACCGACGGCAAGTACTACGTCGCCTATACGGATCCGCTCAGCGTCGGTTGCTGCGGCAAAGAGGACCACTTCAGCATCGCGTCAAGCGCGGATCTGATGCAGTGGACCGACGTCACCATGGTGATGGCCGGTGTTCCCGGCGTCGCGCACACGTGGGCGCCCGAGT
This sequence comes from uncultured Polyangiaceae bacterium, assembly GCA_964531095.1. Taxonomy (GTDB): domain Bacteria; phylum Myxococcota_A; class Polyangia; order Polyangiales; family Polyangiaceae; genus Palsa-1150. The sequence goes on from CAZHED010000037.1 coordinate 8,042, forward strand.
GGTTCGTCGACAACGGCACCGTGAACGTCATCGCCAACATCGACACGCTGAACACCGATTCGGACTTCAAGCCCTACGTGTTCACTGCCAAAGACAGCACCCTCACGGCATGGAGCGGCCCGGTCGCCCTCGGCTTCGGGCCGAATTACATCGATACGTTCGTGCTCAAGGAAGGGGGCGTGTATCACGCCTTCACCAAGAACGAGACGACGAGATACCTCGAACACGCGACCGCCCCCGCTCTGACGGGCCCATGGACGTTCGTCGGCACGGCCAATTGGTCCGGCTTCGGGCCGGGGATGGAGGGTCCGACGGTCGTGAAATTGGACGACGGTACCTGGCGGATCTTCCTCGACGGCCAGAGCCGACCGCTCACGGCGCGCTACCTCACGTCGACCAGCGCCGACCTGACGACTTGGACGCCCCTCACCGTGCTGCCCAATGGGTTGGGGTTTCTCCGGCACGGGACGGTGATTCGAGATGAAGTGGTCGGCGGAGGAGCGGTCGGCGACGCAGGGATGGCGGCCGATGACGCGCGGGCTCCCGTCGGCGGCTCGGCGGACGGCGGCATCCACGAGACGGGGGCCGGCGGCGATCGGCCCGACGCCACGACAGTGGGCGCAGCGGCTCCGGATGCGGGAGGGGATGCCAGCGCGGCCGCCCGGCCACCAGGCGAAGGAACGGATGACGCCGGCGGGGCTGGAGCGGATGGCGAGGAGGAAGAACTGGCTGCCCCGAGCCTTGGCTCGATGCTCGACGCGACGGCGGTCGGCAACCCTCCCTTGGAGGACAGTGGTGCGTCGAGGGGCCTGGGCACGAGCGCCGGTGGCTGCACGTGCAGGGCGTCGGACCGAGCGGCGACCGTTTCCGCGGGGCCTGCTCTGCTCACCGTCGTGGCGCTGCTTGGGATGTCGAGGCGCAGAAGGCAATCGCGGACGAGCCGCGGGTCGCGCGGAGGCCGACGCCTTCGCCGACGATTCGCGCTGACGCTTGCCGCTTCGACGAAGATCGTGACTTTTGCCCACGGAAAGAAAGGATTGCCATTGCGCTGGACGCGAAAAGCATCGAGGCGGCCACCGTCGAAAAGGCGGGCAAGGCGCGAAGCATGAACATCCAGCCATATGGACGCACTAGCGTCCGGGTCCCGCGCGATACACGAGCAAACTCTCGTATCGCTCGGCGAACGAAATCCGACCGTGGGCCACGGCCTTCTCAATCAAGCTCGCGGTCCGCTCAAAACCGTACGAGCCCTCGTAGAAGATGACGCAGCCGCTCTCCGTCAACTTCGATAACAACAGGTCGAGAACACCCGCGTCATCCAGCCGCGTCTCTGGCGTACCTCGTGGAGTAAACTCGCACAGATGAAATAGGGTAACCACGTCGAAGCTGGCGAGCGACGTCGCACCGAGATTGTAAATATCGGCGAACAGAACCTTGTAGTGCCTGCCCAATGCCGCGTCTCCAACCGCCTTCCTGACGTAACTGGCGTGCTCGCGGGGGGACGCCGTGATCGCGAGGATTTCATTTTCCCATGTGGCGTCCCGGTTTCGCAGACCGACCACGTGGTGAAGCCCGGTGCCGAAGTGGAAGATCGAACGACGTCGGATCGCTCTCGTTTCGAGATAATCGCAGAAGTGGATGTCACACGGGCACTCGTCGGGGATCAGCGGCCATGTGTACGGGATGCTCATGCGCGATGGCCTAAGCAGGCGCAAGGCCCTCTCTTCGATCTCGTCCGTCTGCCACCGTACCCTCCAGAGGCGGCGCATCAGAGCGGCCGACGCGCGGCGAAGGAGGGTCGAGCCCACGCGAAACCGTACCGGATGCCCTAGCGACCGTCCACGACGCTCGACCACCGGGCGAAGTGGCGCCTTCACGACGCTACGCGCTAGCGCGCGGCCCGGGAGCCTGCCCGCGCGGCAAGAAGCTCCGCATAAATGGCCTCGAAGGCCCGCGCGGTCCAGACGACATCGTGGGCCCTTGCAAATTGCTGGGCTGCCGTCCCCATCGCGTGGCGGGCGCCTTCGTCTAGCAGGAGGGCGTCGATCGCTCGCGCAAGTCCCGCGGCATCGCCAGGCGCCACGATGGAGGCCGCCACCGGGGCCAGGGTCGGTAGCAACCCCACGGCCGTTCCGACGCTAGGCACACCTGCTGCCGCCGCCTCCAGAACGACCACGCCCTGGCTCTCATATCGAGACGAGAGCACATGAACGTGGGCGCTTCTGTAGAGCGGCGCAAGCTGCTCCGGCGGCAGGAATCCGTGAAAGCGCACCCGCCCGCCCAAGCCGAGAGCCTCTGCGAGCGATTGCACGCGTCCCCCCAGCGCGTCCTGGCCGACGCAGTCCAAGGTGACTTCCCCAAGCTCGGAGACCACTCGTGCAAACGCACGGAGCAGCGTGTCCTGGTCTTTGACGAGGTTGAGACTGGCGACGTGAAGCAATCGCCAAGGTGGACCGACAGGCCGCGTCGGCGACGCGTCGAAGGGCCGCCAGTCGATTCCCAAAGGCACCACCCGCGTGCGCTCGGCGACGGGCGCCGGGAGGAACGAGCGCGCGAACGTCGTCCCCGCGGTGACTCGGTCGGCCATCCGGAAGGCCAGCGATCCGACCGCGCGACCCAGTCTGGTTCGAGCGCCGCCGTACCCAATCTCCGGCATTCGCACGGCCTCTCCGCCGCCGAGGCTCAGGACGACCGGAACACCCATCGCATGGCCGAACAGTCCTGCGAAGAGGCCGGGCTCGTTCGCCCAGAACGCGTGAAAGCATTGGAACGGCGCATTCGACTCCTCCCTCGCGATCTCGTACGCCAACTGGGCACTGAGCCGACCGATGGCCAGGCCCCGAAGGGCCAGCCCGGCGCCGCTCGCAAGCCAGGGGTATTCGACTCGATGAACCCGGGCACCTCGGAGGGCGTAGCGGCTGCGGTAACCGGGGCTCGCGAACGCGAAGACGTGAACATCGTGGCGCCCGACGAGCTCGTCGACGAGACTCGCGAGAGCCGGGATTGTGTTTGCGTCCCCGTCCGGGCCGAACCCGCCTGGCACGATGAAGGCCAGCTTCACGGCTGCGTCGGCGCACGCACCACCCTGCACAGCTGCAGGATCGGTCGCGTCACGCGCGCCGCCAGACCGCCATCCACGTCTCGGTCCACCCTGGCGGGACTCGTGGCGTGCGCGCTTGCAAGCGGTGGTTGAGATGTTGAAGGAACGCGAGGGGATGGCGGGCGGCCGAAGCCAAGATCGTCCGCCTGGTCTTCCCGTCGGACCGCAGCGACCCGGCGGGCAACCGACGGGCTTCGACCTCCTCGAACCCAGCGGCCCGGAGCGTGGCCTGCCAGTCCGTCCAAGTCACGATGTGCCTCGCGGCCACTGGAATGCCGAAGACCCTCTTCGTTTCGTCGTGAATGCGGGCCGCGGTCTTCGCCTCGGCCTTGGCGGTCCACACCATATCCAACGAAGCAAAGAGGCCCCCAGGTCGAAGGAGCCGACGGACTTTTTGGACGGCCGTCGCGGCGTCCATCCCGTAAAATGAGCTCTCACCGATGACCGCGTCGAACGGCGCGGCGTCGCTCTCGAACACCTCGAAAGGATCCGCGGAGGCCTCGATACCGACTCTGCGCTGGAGCTTTCTCCGAAGCACGTCGCTCGGCTCGATCGGAACCACCTTCCATCCGCGCTCGATCATGCGGGCGGTCGTGCAGCCGATTCCGGCGCCCACTTCGAGCACGACGCGGGGGTAAATCTTCGCAATCTCGTCCAACAAGAACTCCGTGGCGAACGAGCCCCCGGGATGCAGGTCGCCGACGTTGAGAACGCCGAGAGCCTCGTGGAATGCCAGTCGTCTCACAATCACGCTCCGCCTTCTTTCATTGCCGAAATCGTCGTGCGGGTTCAAGGGCGCTCGAATCGCTGGGGCAGGCCGACAGCCGCCCGATGTCGCCTCACGATGGCCTGTGCCTGTCGCAAGACTTCGATCTCGTCGAATGACGTGATCTGGCCGTCGCGCATCAGGATGCGCCCGTCCACCATCACGTCTCGCACCTCGTTTCCACTCGCGCTGTGAACGAGGTTGCCGATGAGGGCTCCCTCTTGCGGAAAGAGGTGGGGCCTTCGAAGGTCGATGACGATGAGGTCCGCCCGCTTTTGGGGCTCGACGGTTCCGAGCTCGTGCTCCATTCCGAGCGCCTTCGCCCCGCCTACGGTCGCCAATCGAATCGCGGCATCGCCCGGCAGAAGGCCCGGATCGCGGGCAAGAAAACCGTGCAAGGTCGCATTGAGATGGATCTCGTCCCAGAGGTTCAAGTTATTGTTCGTGGGCGCGCCGTCGGTTCCGAGCGCGACGTTGATGCCCGACTTCAACAGCCGCGGGACGGGGGTCACATCCATCGCGATCTTCATGTAGCAACCAAGGCAGCTCACGGCCGAGTATCGTGCCCCGGACAGGATCCGGAGATCGTCGTCGCTCAGGAAGACACTGTGCGCGCCGATGACGCAACGGTTCAGAACGCCCGCGCGCTCGAGCACCCCAACAGGCGTGGCTCCGTACTCCGCTCTGCAGAAATCGACCTCGCGCGGACTCTCCGCCACGTGCATGGTAATGCCGAGATCCATCTGGGTCGCGAGCTGAGCCGCTCGCGACAACCAAGGCTCATGGCAAGTCGACGTCTCGTGCGGCGCGATCCACGCGCTGATGCGCCCGCCCGCCCTGCCGTGCCAGTCGGCGGCGAAACGCCCGCACTCCTCGAACGTGCGGCGGGCGGTCCGTTCGTCGTACGGGAGCCATTCATGGGCATCGTTGCGGAAGGTCGTTATTTCCCATCCGAGGGCGGCTCGGATTCCCGTTTCGGCGACGGCTTGGGCCACGCGATCCATGTCGCGGTACATATCGACGAACGTCGTCGTTCCCGAGCGGATCATCTCGGCAATGGCCAATCGACTCGCCCAGTAATGGTCGTCCGCGTCAAGTCGCCCGCGCCAGTCCTTCCCGCGGGGCATCGTGGGCGCCGCCTCTGGACCCGGGAACCCGGCGCCGTCCATCGTGCTGCGCGCGAGCGTCATCGGAGAGTGCGTATGCGCGTTGACGAGCCCCGGCATGACCAAACAGCCCGTCGCGTCGACGATCGTCGCCGCCGGATCGTCGCCAAAGGTTGACGCTCCTCCGGACTCGACGGCCACGATGCGCTGCCCGTCGATGAACACGTCCGCGAGTCCGGGCGCCTTGCCTTCGACCATGGTCCACACGACGCCACCGCGGATGATCACCTTTTGCGCTTGCATGCCTAGAGAGCGATAATCGGCCCGTTCGAACGAAAAGAAAGGTCCCGGTGACCGCAGCAGGCACTATACGCCGATTCGTGAACGGCCTGCTCCGCGGCGAGCCACCCGCTGCGACCCATGCGTTCGACATCGCGGTCGTCGGCTGCGCGTTCGACGGCGACGCGAGAGACCCGGAAGCGCTGCTTTCCCGCTACCACTCGCTCGTGGAATGGGCCGATGCGCTGGCGAACGCGGGCGCCGGTCGCGTCATCGTCGTGCAGCGCTTTCGAGATGACCGCGTACTCCGGCGAGGAGCCGTGGCCTACCATTTCGTCTCCGACGGTGGGCCGCCATTCCCCTCGCCTGCATTCTGGGGCCGACGCGTCGCGCGCGTGCTTCGGGCTCTCAATCCGGCGATCGTGCATCTCGACGGGCTGATCTTCCCGGCCTTCGTTCGACACCTGCGCATGAGCCTTCCTCGGCGCACGACTATCCTCGTCCAAGATCACGGCGGCATCCACGAGCGGTCCGTCGTGTTTCGGAGCCCGATGCGTCGGACGTTCTTCCGGTGGGGCTTGCGTGCCGCCGACGGGTTCCTCTTTACCACCCGAGACCAGGCGGTTCCCTGGCAACGTGCCGGCATCATCGGGCGCAGCCAGCCCGTTTACGAGGTTCTCGAGAGCAGCACCGACCTCGCATCCCGCCAGCTCCCCTCGTCGGGCGAGCGCCGGTTGCCCGGTCGGCCCGCCGTGCTCTGGGTCGGCAAGCTCGACTCGAACAAGGATCCCTTGACCGTGCTCGAAGGATTCGAAAAAGCGATTGCGTCGTTCCCAGACGCCGCATTGACACTCGTCTTCCATGAAGCCCGTCTTTTGCCCGAAGTCACGGCTCGGATCGCGACCGCGCCGGCGTTGAGGTCGCGGGTCCACTTGCTGGGCGCTGTGGACCGCGAAGCCCTCCCCCCGCTGTATGCGAGCGCGGATTTGTTCGTTCTCGGTAGCCACCACGAGGGCGCTGGATACGCGCTCATCGAGGCCCTGTCCTTTGGCGTGACTCCCGTGGTGACGGACATCCCGTCCTTCCGCGTTCTGACTGACGGGGGGCAGCTCGGAGCCCTTTTTGCTCCGGGTGATCCCGTCGAACTGGCTCGGGCTCTCGAACGGCTCGGCGCTGCCGATTTCGCCGCGCGGCGGCAGACGGTGCGCGCTCATTTCGAGCGAGAGCTCAGCTGGACGGCCGTCGCCCGAAGTGCCGTCGAAGTGTACCGCGCTGCGTCGGCCGCGCGCCGCCAGTCAACCGGGCGGCGGCTCGGCTCGCCGGCCGACGACGATCTGGAAGCGCGCCGGTTCGCGCCGCCCGAGTAGGCGCGCGCTCCACGGCTTGAGCCACCAGCGGATGCCTCGCCACGGCTCGAAGAGCTCGAAGCGCAAAGCCAGGTCGGCCCCGAGCGCGCCCAGCCGATCGTAGGTGAGAAAACCCTCCGTGCGAACGAGGTTCCCTCGCAGGCCGTACTGCCTTTCGAACACTTCGTCGCGCTCGCGGACCATGGTCCTTCCGCTCGACGCATCGGAATAAATCGGCGAGTCCATGATGACCAGGCGGCCGGCGCCCGTGAGCACCCGCAGGGCTTCCTCGAGCGTTCGACGGTAGCTCGACGAATAGTGGAACGACGCATTGTAAATCACGACATCGACGCTTCCCTGCCGGAACGGCAATCGATCGAACTCCGCCTGGACGGCAAGGAGCGCGCGATCGTAATGGCGGTGAACGCCGAGCCCATCGAAGTCATTGACCACCACGTCGACCCCCGCGACTTCGTGCCCGCGCACCGTCAGTCGATAAGCGAGCCAGCCCAGGCCACTTCCCAGGTCCAAGACTTTCACGGGCCTGGGGGCCATCTTTTCGAGCGGGCCCATGACCCGCCGGATCAGCGCCCGGTAGCTCTGAGCTCGGATCGACCACTCGTACGCGCGAGCCCGCGAGAGGGCGCGATACGGCAGCCCGGGCAGGCGGCGCGGATCCGTGACGCGGCGGCCCTCTTTCTGGCGGACGGTCTCGTACTGCTCGACGAATGCGCTCAACGCCTCTCGTCTTCCGGGGGCCAGCAAGCGCCAAATGCGGTCTACGCGAAGGTAGCGGACCCCACATCCCGAACATTGCGCTTCGTCCGCGCTGATTGCCACGAGATCGGCGCGGCAAGCGGGGCAGGCGAAGTCCCGAGTCATCATCGAATGGAGGGCCTTACGTCAGATGCTTTCGCTCTTCGGATCGCGCACGCCGAGGAGTCGCTGACCGATGGCGAGCTCGAGGGGGTGCCCGTAGGTGCCCGTCGCGTACCGCCAGCGCGACAGATTCCGCAGCGCCGCCTTGCCCCACGCCGGTGTCCGAAAATCCTGCGTCGTCGGAAATCGGCACGCAATCACGCGGGCGAAATCCATGACACGCTGACGTATGCGTGGCGTGAGCCACGGGGCGTCTTGATGGCAAACCCAGCTCACCCAGCGAGGCTCCGTCCACTCTTCCGGGGTGGTGGGAAGCCCGGGGCCGGACGGACCATAGGTCCGAAGGATGGGCAAGTGCGCGACGCCCGGCTCTTTGCGCAGGGAAGCCCGATCAACCTGGGGGGTGGGGCTGTAGAAGTAGAGAATGATCTCCGAGTCGGGGTTCTTGTTCTTGATCTTTCGGATGAACGCGAACGTCTTCTCGATCTCGCCTTCGGCGTCATCGGGTCCGCCGAGCACGAATGAGAACTCGGGGATCACTCCGTATTCACGGCAGCGGGCGGCCACTTCCATCGTGTGCTCGACCTTCGACCCCTTTCGCATTCGCGACAGGACTTCGTCGCTGGACGTCTCCGCGCCGATGTATGCCATGCGAAGGCGACTGCGTCGGATGGCCTCCCAGGTCGACACGGAGAAGCGAGCCAGCGTGTCGGCGCGCGCGTAACACCACCACGGCATCGCGAGCTTGCCCAGCACGTCGAGGATGGGCAGGCTCGTCTCTTCGCGATCGAAGAAATTGTGATCGTAGAACTGCACGCCGTCCGCACCCCATCGGTCGCGGAGCATCCCGAGCGACGCCTGCAGGCGCGAAGGTGCATCGAGCAGCGTCTTGCCGTTCCACATCGAAACGACGCCGCAGAACTCGCACTTGTATCGACAGCCGAGCGCCGCTTGGTGCACGGCCGTGCGCGATCCCATGAAGCTCGGCCGCAGGTAGCCGCGCACATCGCCAAGTCGCTCGTAGGGCAACGGGGGCAGCACGTCGGGGCTGACCACCGCGCGCTCAGGATTGTGCACGGGCCGTCCCCGGGCCTTCCAGGTGAGACCGGCCACGCCGCGGATCGCGGTGGAGTCACGCGCGGAGTCCAGCGCGGACGGCGGGCCGGCATCGGGCAGGCGAGCCAAGAGGTCGAGAAGCGTCTCTTCGCCTTGGCCACGGACCAGGTAGTCGACATAGGGCGCGTTGATGGCCGAATCCGGATAGAGAGTCGGAAAGTACCCCCCCCACACGATCGGAACGGTCGGGCAAGCCGCGCGGATCGCAGCCGAGATCTCGATGGCCGTCGCCACCTGCGGGCCAGGCATCACGGTCACGCCGACCAGCGCGTGCGGCATTTCGGCGAGCGCCTGACGCGCGCGGTCGGCGATGGGACCAAGATTCCCGTCGAGGATGAGCCACGGATGCCGACCTTCGAGAACCGCCGCAAGGTGAAGCACCGAAAGCGGCAGCCTGACGCTCCACGGCCGGCACATCTGCGGGTTCACGAGCAGCACCGAAGGCTTCTCTTGTGGCAACATGGTCACGGCAGGCATGGTACTCGAGCGGGCGATCACGATGCTACGACGGCGGATTGCCCGCCCCATCGTGAACCATTTGCGAAGGCCGTACGTCCTCAAGAGCATGAGCCGCCCTTCGGAGGTGCGCTGGCTTGGGCACCGCCTGCGAACGGCTCCGGACGTGTTTCATCCTCTGCACTTTTCGTCTTCCCGGATCCTGGCCGAGCAGATCCTCGCGCGGCCGCTGCGTGGGCTTCGACTGCTCGACATGGGCACGGGTGCCGGGCCGATCGCGATCGCCGCGACCGCCGCGGGTGCCCTCGTCACGGCTTGCGACATCAACCCGCATGCGGTCGCGCTCGCGCGACATAACTTGAGCCTCAACGGACTCGACCAAGACGTGATCGAGTCGGACCTATTTGGCGCGCTGGCGGGTCGGGTCTTCGATTTGATCTGCTTCAACCTTCCGTTCTATGCGCGCGATCCGCGGACGCCGCTCGAGCATGCGTTCCATGCCGGGCGAAACCTGGAAACCGTACGCCGCTTCGTCGACGGGTGCACGCGGCACCTGGGCCAAGGCGGTCGCGTGGTCGTCCTCTACTCGGAGGACTGCGACCGAGGTCGAATTCTGGATGCCTTTCGCGACGCGGGGTTTCAGATGGATGGCGTTCGGATCACGCGAAGCCTCCTCGAGGACTTCCACGTGGCTTGGTTCCGGCGATAGACGCCCCCGCGGCTCGGCGGCCGAGCGCACGCTGCACCAACTCCGACAGCGAATCGGAAGACACCACGTAATAGATTTCGTTGGGTCGCGGCGCGCGACGAAGGAAGCTGGCCGCCGGCATACCGGTGCCGCCCAAGAAGGCACCCGCCTCTCCTTTGACCGTTCGGAGGACCTGGCCGAGCGTCATCGGCTCGCCAGCCGAATACGTTCGAAGTCCGTGCGCGGCCTCGATCGCGAAGTACTTTGCGACTCGAACGCTCTCGGCAAGTGGATGGGAGTAGATGGAGTCGCCGACCCAGTCGTCGCCGCTCCATGGAGAAGGCGACACCCACGTGTCGGCGGGGCCGAAAGGATGGATCGGCGCGCCCCGGCAGTGAACGACATACAAGAAGAACAGTCGGTCCGCGCGCGCCGCTCCGCGAACGGCCTCCTCCAAGGCGACCGTGGCGAAAATATGGTCTTCGTGTTCGTCGAGTAGGGGATGGGGGCAGACGACGATGTCGGGGTTCGTCTTTTCCAAGAGCAATCGAAGCTCGCCGACGAGTTGGATCCATGTGCAGCCCGGGTCGCCGCCTCGGAATTCGGGGACTCCGTTTTGCGACCGCAGGGTAACTCGAGACAGCCTCTCTTCACAAAGGAGCATGGCTGTCCGGGACGGATGATCGTACATGTCTTTGAGACGGCCATCCGGATAGACGAGGTTTACGCACCTCTGGTCCGAGACATCGCCGAGCCGGGGGATGGTGAGGCTGTCCCACACGCGCAAAATGGCGCTCCATCGGGCGACATCTGGCCCCTGAGAAAGCACGGCCGAGAGGTCGGGGGCGCCGAGATCGCCGGCAGTGATCGTGGCCACCCAAGAAGACCGATTCGAATACAGTCCGAACGCGGCGATCTCCGCATCGTCCGGATGCGGCGCGAGCACGAGGCTTCGCGCACCGTCAGCCAACGGGGACTCGAAAACCTCGAGTTCGGCGTCCCGGCGCCAGGTGATGGAGCTTCCGCGCAGATGGACGCGCGTAGCCAACAGATCCTCGCCGGCCTCGCCGACGATGGGCGAGAGGTTCAGATGACGCTGACCGGTCGCACCGCGCTCGAAGTACTGGCGGTACCTCGTGCGGCCACGGGAGACCTCGATGAAGGGATCGACGAGTCGACCGATCGCCGTCGCGCGGACGCACAAGCGGAGGAAAGCGGTCTGGCCGCGGCTGCCTACCTCCGCTGGCAAATGGAAGCCATCGCGGTCGAGAGCGATCGCCACCACTTGGTGGTCGACGCGACATCGAATGGAGTCGTCGCGATGCGGGCGGGTCCTGGAGGCGCCCCTGTATTGCCGCGCACGCAGCCATAATGCGACAGAAATGAAAAGCGCCAATGCAACGGCGGACGATACGAACGGAGATCCCAAATGACGCACCCACACTACTCCATTCCGCAGCGCGCTTCGACGACCCGAGGGGGCCCGGAAATCATGCGCAGCTCGGGTTCGGTCGACGTAGACTGGGGCGTGGCCGCGCGTCGGCGAGTCAGGCGATTGCGCCGCGGGTGAGTGATGACCCTGCCGGAGGTGTCTGTCGTTCTTCCTGCGTACAATCGCGCGGCGTACCTGCGCGAAGCCGTCGACTCCGTTTCGGCGCAGACGTATCGGGACTGGGAGCTCGTCATCGCAGACGACGGTTCGGACGATTCGACGCGCGCGTTCTTGAGCCGCCTGAATGATCCGCGGACCATTGTTCTCTTCCTGGCGCACTCCGGAAACCCGGGGGCCGTTCGGAACAGGGCCATCGAGAGGGCGCGCGGCAAGTATGTCGCGTTCCTGGATTCCGACGACGTCTGGGCGCCCCGCAAACTCGAGATTCAACTCGACCTCATGCGGTCCCGTCCAGAGAGACGCTGGAGCTATTCGAACACCACCGAGATCGACGAAAAGAGCAATCCGTTGCCAGCTGGTGCGGAGCCATCTCTCTACGATGGATGGATTGTCGAGCCCTTGCTGACGCTTCGAGCCTCGATCGCGACCCCGAGCGTCGTCGTCGAGCGATCCCTCCTGGACGAGGTGGGGCCATTCGACGAGGCGCAACACTTCGGCGAAGACTACGACTTGTGGGTTCGACTGGCGTTGCGCAGCGAGGTGAGTGTCGTGAGCGAACCGCTCGCTCGGGTTCGCAATAGGCACTTCGACAGGTACAGCATCGATCGGCTGGCTGAGTTCGTCGCGTGGGTGAGGCTTTACGGCAAGATGGCAGGGATCATGCCGGATTCGCGACTCCGGTCGCTGTGTATGCGTCGACGCGCCGAGCAAGCCCTCGTCCTTGCCGGGCAGTATGTGGACCGCGGCGACCACGCGGCTGTCGCTCGCACGCTGATCGCATCGTCGACCTACTCCTGGCGTTATCTCGATTGGTGGTGGGGCGCCGCGAAGACAATCGTCCGCCCGGTCGCACCGTCTCCACTGCGGTCGCTGTACCGGAAGTGGCGAGGGTGACCATTGCCCCCCTCCCCCAACCGGAGTACGCAAACCCATGCGCGCAAGGCACGCGGCAGAGCTGACCAAGCGCAAGCTAGGCCGCGCCCTCTCCGCCCTGGACCCCTCCCGCCTCGCCGCGAACGCGCTGGTCCAGCTCAACGTGCGAACCCACCGCACCTGGGCCCTGCCGATCCTCCTCTACGCGCCCACGTCGCGGTGCAACTCGCGCTGCACATCGTGCGACTACTGGCGAACCGACGGCGCGACCGACCTCCGGCGAGACGAGGTCGAAGCCTTGTGCCGTGAGCTCCCCGGCTTGCGAACGAAGCTCGTCGTCTTCACCGGCGGAGAGCCCCTCGTCCGCGACGACGTCTTCGACCTGGCCGACCTCTTTCGCGCGCAGGGGGTGACGTTGCACCTCTTGACCAGCGGGCTCGCCCTGGAGCGACATGCCCAGGCCGTGGCCGACCGCTTCGCGGCGGTGACCATTTCGCTGGACGGCCACACGCCCGAGCTCTACCGCGAAGTCCGCGGCGTCGACGGTCTGGAAGCGGTCGAGCGCGGCGTCCGCCGCCTCAAAGGCATTCGACCCGACTTGCCGATACGGGCGCGCTCGACCCTCCACCGGCGAAACTTCCGCGCGCTCTCCGATCTGATCGACAAGGCCGAATCGATGGGCCTCGACCAGATCTCGTTTCTCACCGCCGACGTCGGCGCCACCACGTTCGGCCGAGGCGCATTGAGCGTCGAGTCGAGCCCGCATGCCTTGCTGCTCGACGCGGCGGAAGTCGACGAGTTCGAGCGCGTGATCGAGAAGGCGCTCGTGAGCCACGCCCCCGCCTTCAGCGCCGGGCGCGTGGCCGAGCGCGGGGGTCGCCTTCGCAAGCTTGCCCGCTATTACCGCGCGCACCAGAATCGCGGACCGTTCCCTCGCGTGGAGTGCAACGCCCCCTGGGCGAGCGCGGTCGTCGAGTCGAACGGGACCGTGCGGCCGTGCTTCTTCCAACCGCCAGTGGGCAACGTGCGCGACAAGGGTCTGCGATCGCTGCTCGACGACGAAATGGTCCGCTTTCGTCGCGGGCTGAATGTCGCCTGCGACGCGACCTGCCAGCGCTGCGTATGCTCGCTTCAGGTCGGGATGCGCTCCCGATTGTGGTGACCCACGGTCTGCCCCGGGCTCACTTTCTCTCCCGGCTGCTGTCGTGGTCGAAGACCTCGACGCTCAAGACGACACGCCACTCCGGCGCGCCGAAGTGCGCGCTCAGCCCGCCGCCGGTCCCGAGCTTGACGCGCGCCTGCACCCCATTGCTCGCGGTCCCTTCGACGCGCCCAGTCAACAGCGCTTCGATGCCGGTCGAAGTCCGGCCGAAGAACGATTGGACCGCCGTCTCCCCGTACACCTCCGGTCCCGCGACGAGGACCGTGCTCCCGGCGGGGGTCACCGGAAGCCGGAGTCCGCCCGCGGCGCCGAAGAGAAGCTCGCTGCCTTGCGGGCTGCCCGGTGTCGGCGAGTCGTCGAGCGGGCGAATGTGCCAGCCGATCTGCGCCGCATACGTGTACATCCCGACGTCGCCGGCGAAGAGAACGCGCAGCATGGCGCGGAAGGTGCCGTCGGTGTCGTAGTCCGGGCGGTCTCCGTTCGGGATAAAGAGCTGCGCGCTCATGCCGAGGCGGTAGGGGCTCCTCGAGAGGCCCACCAGGCGCACGTCGTACCCGATGCGGACATCGGTGATGAGGTCGGGGTTCTTTCCGGCGTCCACAGAGGGCGGCGTGAACGTGTAACCGCCCGCGGTCCCACCGGTGCCGCCGATGATCATCGGATGCGAGAAGTTCACGTACAGCCGGTAGCGCTCGAACGTGATCGCCGCCGCGACGTCCGCGAACGCCTGATCGGTGACCACGCCGACGCGCGTGCGCCCATCGGTCACCACCAGTGGCTTGTACGCGTAGCCCCCCGTGAGCGCGACGGCGCCGCCGATGCCTCCACGCATGTCGAGATCGTCCATGACGAACCAGCCGCCCCCCGGCGCGGACGGATAGAACCGCTCGACCGCGAACCCCTGGGCCTGCTCCTGGGCCTCGGCACGCGATGCCCATCCGCCCGTGACCGTCGCGAGGGTCCCGGCGACCGCGATCGACACGCACGAACGTCGGGTTGCCAGCGGGACGCTCTCGGTTCGCTTCGTCACGAGCACCGGCGGGATGCTAGCCCATCCGGCTCGCCCGCTGAGTGACGTCGCGCGTCGGGGCCCCCCCGGCTCCGTCGAGGAGCCGGGGGGGATTATCGCGACAAATGCAGCTGCTTGACGCCTTCGCCAACCTGGTCAGACTCATCTGGTCAGATGAAGTCGAACGCAGTCACCGAGTTCAAGGCACGCTGCCTGGCTTTGCTTGAAGACGTGGCACGAACGGGCGAACCGGTCCTGGCTACCAAGCGCGGCAAACCACTCGCGCGCATCGTGCCGAGCGGCGAAGAGAAAGACCGCTACCCACAAGACGGCCTCGCCGGAACGGTCACCATCGTCGGAGACGTGATCTCCCCGGTTCTACCAGCATCGGCCTGGAGCGCGCTGCGCAGCGAGCTTCTGCCGCCCGCGAAGCGCAAGGAACGCCGCACGCGACGATAGCGTTGATCGACACGCACGTCTTGCTGTGGTGGTTCGAGCAGCCGAAAAAGCTCTCTTTGGCTCAGAGGCGCACGCTTCACAAGGCGAGCGACGCGAATGCGCTCGGCGTTTCCGACGCGACGCTCTGGGAGGTCGCCCTCCTCCTCGAACGGGGTCGCATTCGGCTCGCACTGCCGATCGACGAGTGGCTGGCGCGCGCGACTGCAGCGCCGCTGATCGAGCGCTGTGGAATGTCGCCACGGATCGCGAGAGAAATGATGGACCTCCGCGTGACACGCGACTGGGATCCAGCCGATCGGATCATTGTAGCGACGGCGCGCGTGCTGGGCGTGCCCGTGGTCACGGCCGATGCCCGGATGGTCGACTCCGGGTTGGTGCCCACCATCTAGCGGGGGTGATCGAGAGTCGACGAGAATAGGCGCCTCGCCTTGCTCGGGTTCGACGCCGATACGGTGCTCGACGAAGGACTTCGGGGAAAAGACGACGCCGACGTTTGGCCGTCTGAAGTCTTTCGTCGATCCAATTGATGAAGGCCTGCACGTCGGATTGGCGCTAGGATGCGCCCGCTCGGAAATGGGCAAGTTGTCCCTCGCGGTCGGCGTCGTGTTGTTGTCGGGGCTCTCCGCCTGCGAAGGGGTGCTGAACGTCGGCGGCTTGACGGAGCGACCTCGCGACGACGCCCCCGCCGGGTCGGACGCAATGGCCGCGAGCTTGGCCGACGGCGACGCCCTTGCGGCGGACGCCGACGCGACCGCCGCGAGCGCCGACGGACCGATGACCGTCACCGGGCCAGGGGACGCGACGGAAGACGAGGGGCCCGACGGCCTTGCCGAGGCCACCCCCTCCCGGCTCGATTCGACGCTCGACGACTCGACCGACGCCCCGGACGCCCCGGGCACTACGCTCACCGACGAGCGCGGACAGGACGGCGGCCTCGACGCGCCCGACTCCGCCCCCTCGGCCGACGGCGCTCCGACCGATGGCCCCGTCGTCGACTCCGATTCGCAAGCGGCATCGTATCGCTCGTGCCTGGCGATTCTCGAGGCGACACCGGCGAGCTCAAGCGGGACGTATCTCATCGCCCCGGGTGGAACGGCCGTCGAGGTCCATTGCGACATGGGCTTCGGTGGCGGCGGCTGGACGCTGGTCCAATCCACGAACGCGGGCAGCTGCAGTCCCGCCACCGAGACCGCGGGGACCGTGGCACTCGGTTCATGCGCGTACATGCCGAGTGGAGCGTTGACCGCGCTCGCCCAAGTGTCGACGAGCGTCCACGTGCGCCCGGCAAGCGGGGCGGCCGCGCCCGCGGCCTACCTCACGAGCGCCACGGTGCTCCCAATCCAGAACTTGCGGATGGGGCTCCTCACGAACGCCAACGAGACTCTCGCCGATGCCGGCGCGCAAGAAGCGGCGTGGACCGTCGTCGGCGACCCCGGGAACGCGGCCGCTCAGAAGCTCGCGCCGTCGAGCATCTTGGCGTTCACCTGCTCGGTGGCCGGAGAAATGTGGCCGTCGGTCTATCACGCGTGCGGAAACGCGACGGACGGCTTTGCCCTCGACGTGCACGATAAGACGTCCGTCTGGAACTGGTCGGTGCGGCAAACGAACGTCGCGATCGAGGTCTACCTTCGCTGAGGGACCCGCAGTGGTGGCGAAAGACCGGTTCGGGCGCGAGATCGGTCGTTCGGCCGGTACCGTCGTCGAGGAGCCGGGGGAATTTCAAAACTCCGCGTGAACCCGCGCGCCGAAGACGTCGACCGGCCCTCGGTCGGCGTTGAACGCGGGGTTGACAATGTGCTGGTAGTCCGCGGACAGCCAGACCGCGCTCGCGACGTTCACGCTGTAGAACGCGTCGAGAACCCCCTCGGTGGCCCGCCGGATGGTCCCGTCGCCGATGAAGCCGTCGATCCCGCCCATGCGCAAGTAATCGGCGTGCGCCTGCGAGATCCATCCCAGGCCGAGGCCCACTCCTGTGACGTCGGATGGCCGTTGCCACAGCGATCCCTTGGCCGTCGCTCCGAACGAGATCGAGCTGTCGGTCGACGTGAACGAATAGACCTCGGTCAGGCCGTCGGAATACATCCCGCGGAAGAAAACGCCGATATCGTCCGTGATGTGCTGCTCGACGTTGAGCCCGATGCCCACCCGGTCGTGGGGGCCGCGAACGAAGCACAGGTCGGGGGCGTTGGCGTTCTGGGAATGGTAGTTGTAGCGGCTCCCGCAGTTGGCGGCGTTGTTCACAGCCGGATCGGCCTGGAACGCGGCGATGGCATCGCGAAACTGCCCCGTGTTCTCGCGGTTGTGATAGCCAATCACCCGCACCGCGCCGGCGCGCCCGAAGATCCGGTGGTCGTGCTCGATCTCCACCTGATCGCCATAGAATTTGTCGAGCTCGAGAGTGAGCGGCAGACCGTTCGGATCCTGCGGCGGCGCAAGACGACCCACTCGAAGCGCCCAGTCGTCGTACGTGAGCTCCGCCATTCCGCCCCACGAGTACCCTCGCGCGTCGGCCACGAAGTCGTAGGCGGCGTACGTCAAGAACGCCATGTTGAAGAACTGCTGGCGCAAGTCGCCCGAGAACGTGTTCTTGTCGAAGAAGTCGATCACGCTGAAGTTGCCTATCCGAAGGACGAGGCGCCTGCCGTCGACCACGTTGCCGAGCTGCATCGGGTTCGAGTCCTGCACCACCCGCGCGCCGCCGAACCCGAACGTCTGCTGGATGTACGCCCGCGATCGATAAAACAGCGGTTCGGTGCCGCCTTGTTTTTGGAGCTCGAAGTTCTGGATCACGCCGCCGAGCCCGCGGAGGTCCGAGAACGCTTGCTCGGCGATCACTTCGGGAACGTAGTACGCCTCGCCTCCCGGCCAGAGGCGCGCACCGAGAAAAACGGTGAACGTGCCGGTCCAGCTTCGCTCGCTGCCGTCGAGAAGGGAGTTGCCCACGCCCGGCGGGTTGTTCAAATTCGTATAGGCCGCCGAAAATGGCGGGTGCCAGCTCGTGATGTACGTGAACTGCCCGTAGGCGTTCCACGTCTCGTCTCGGATGTCGTGCAGGCCATGCTGCGTGATGAGGTTCATGAAGTCGAACTGCTCGTCGGGGCGCGGCGCCGGCTCGCTCACCTCGGCGCCCGCGGTCGCTGGAGCGAGCAGGACCGCGATTGCGGCCATCGCGCCGCGAAGCTGTGCCCTCCGTGCGAACGCGAAGGCGCGGGGCTGCTGATCTTCGCGTCGGGGGGCCATGGGACGTGCCGGAAGGCATCCCGTCTATCAACAAGCGCCCCGATGTCGAGCCCAAAGGTGAGCGCGCCCGCCTCGTATCGAAAGGCCCCGCCCTACGGGTGGAGTCCTCCGAGAGAAAGGGGAGAGAGCGACCGAGGCGCAGAGGGCCCGATCACGGACTCGAGCCTCCGGCGATCTCCTGCGGGTTGGAGTACCGCCGGACCCGGGCGATCTTTCCGTCGCGGATCTCGGCGATGTCCGTCGTCCGAAGCCGGACCACTCGGTTTCGCTGTGCGGGGATCCACTCCAACGGACCGATTTGCTCTCCGGAAATGAAATATTCGACGATCGCAAACGAACCGACGCCCCAGGAGTTTTGGATCGTCGTGTCCAGCTGCGCGATCGCCCTGTGCATGCCTTTGAAATACGCCCTTGCGCCCTCTCTGCCGCGCTGCGGCTCGTGCTCGGACGTGGTCACTTCGACGTCGTCGGTCACGCTGGCGACGTAGTCGGCCTCGCGATCGCTCTCGAGCGCGTCGAGGTGGGCGGCGACCACCGCCACGCTCTTCGGCTCTTCCAGTGACCCCGTTTGCTCGAACACTTGCGGCGCGCCCGTCGCCGGGAAGAGCGGCACGGGGAGCGCCAAGAGGGACTTCGGTCCGACGCCGAGCATCGCCTTGATCACGGCCACGTCGACATAGACGTGAACGTCCGCCAGCGACCCGTCGTCTCGAGTCCACAAGAGAGTCAGGCCCTGGAACGTGACGGATTTGTGCGTGGCCGCGACCCCCATCCATTCGCGCGCCTGTACGCCTTTCATCGTCCACTCGACGGCCTGCGCGCTCGCCGTGCGCCAAACGCGGGTGGCCACGGCGGCGCGCTCGTCGAACGCGCCGAAGAGCGCTTCGTGGGCGCGCGCCGCCGCGTCGCGCCCGCGCACGTCTTCCCCCCCGGGAAAGGTGAAGTGGGCGTCGTCGTCCAGAAGCGGCGCGAGCTGCGCGAGCCCGGGCGACGCGAGAGCCGCGACGTACCTTTCGGCCGCGGCCCGCTCGTTCGCTGTGGGCGCAGCGGCTCCCGCGTCGACCGCGGCGGGCGCATCGAGCGAGGTCCAGTTCACGGGGGGCGGTGGGGGCCGCGCGACGGTCTCGCTCGAGCACGCAGCGACGAGCGCCAGCGCCGGCATCATCACCACGTGGTTACGCATCGCGGACAGCCTCCGGGGTGAAATCAGAACGCAACCCCGAGCGCGAGGAGCACGCGTGGAGCAACGCGGCTGTTCGCGTAAAGCGAAGCGGGCAGCCGCTGGTCGGGGATCGACTTGCTCGTGAGCTGGTATTGCACGCCTCCGCCGAGCGCGAGGGCGATGCGGTCGGCCACGAGCGCTTCGTACCCCACGTCCGCGGCCAGACCGTAGCTCTGAAACAACGTGTCGACGCCGTTGGCCGCTTTCGCGGTCATCGCACCGAAGAGGAGCGACGGGCCCGCGAAAAAACCCCTGGGGCCGCCGAGCGCGCTGTAATAGCGGTACCCGATCTCGCCGCCGAAGCCGCTGAACGTCTGCTGGGGCAGCTGGATCATGTTGCCCGCAGCGTCCGTCGTAGCGAGCGACGCCGTGGTCGTCGACGCATAAAAGGGCACCAACACCAGCGCGTGGTGATCCACCGGCGCGATGACGACATCCACGCTCACTTTGGCGATGAAGACCGTCAGCGGATTCCAGTCGATGACCACGACGCGGCGCGGGGGCGGCCGCTCGCGAACGACGACATCGACCGGCGGCGGACTCTCCGCGGACGCCCCGGTCGTCGCTGCGATGGACGCGAGCCCGACGCAGGCGACCGCGAGGAGCTTGCCGACGAATGAGAACGGGCACATGGCAGGGCCGCTTGGCAAGGTCCGTGCTTAGCGCCGGACGCATGCGTCTGCGACCCATTTCGATCGTGCTTGCCGTGGTCTGTCTGACGCATCCACCCAAGGCCGCCGCCGAGGACGCGGGGGCGATGGCGCTCTTTGGCGCGCGGCGAGCCTGGCGCAGGGCGCCTCGCCCCTCTCGCTTCCCCATTGTGGGCTAGAACGCCCCACCACCATGAGCCTGCGCGCCAACCCGATGCCCCTTCGATGGATCCCCCTCGCGGCGTTCCTCTTCGCGATGGCGACGCTGTCCCCTAGCGCCGCGCGAGCCGATGGCGACGTGGTGCCGCCTTCGATCGACCTTCCGGCGGTCCTGGCGCTCGACGACGCCTTGCGCATCTTCCGGAGCCGCGGTCTGGACCTCTTGATCGCCGAGGCTTCCGTGAGGAGTGCCGAGGGCGCGGTCAAGATCGCCGGTGCCCCCCCAGGCGGCAACCCCGTCGTGAGCGCGAGCCTCGGTAACGCGTTTACGTACGTCCCCAATCAGGCTTCATGCAACCAGAGCGGCGCCGTGTGTACGCCTTGGGTCGTCAATCTGGGCGTCTCCGACCAGGCCGCGATCGTGGATTCGCTCTCGGGCAAACGCGATCTGCGCCTCAAAGTGGCGCGCAACGCGCTGGCCGCCGCGAAGATGTCGCGCGCGGACGCCGAGCGAACGATCGCCTTTCAGGTCAAGTCGGCCTACGTGCTGCTCGCCCGGGAGGTCCTCGCGTCGAAATTCGCGAAAGACGTCGCGGAGTCGAACGCCAAGACGCTCGACCTGTTCCAGACTCGCTACAAGGCGGGAGCGATCAACGACGGGGATCTCGCGCGCATCGAGACGCAAAAGCTCGAAGCCGATCAGGCGGTCTCCACGGCGCGCTACCAGCTTCGCGAGGCCCGCGTCGCCCTGGCGTTTCTCATGGGGGTACGCGGCAAAGTCCCTGATTTCGACATCGACACGAACGTGCTGACCTTCTCGGTGCCGCCCAAGCTGAACGACGCGGCCGAAGGGGCGCTCCTGCGTACCGCGTTCGATCACCGCCCGGACCTCATCGCGCTCGGGTACCAGAAGGCGTCCGCCGCGGCCCAAGTCGACCTGACCCGGAGGCAGCGCTTCCCGGATATCTCGCTGTCCGTGGACTACGCGCAGGGCGGCTACGGCGGCCTCGGCACCAACGCTCCGCTTCAGACACCGATGGTGACGTTCGGTATTTCGGCGCCCATCCCGGTCGTGTACCAGCTTCAAGGCGAGCTCCGGCAGGCCGAGGCGCAGCTCGACACGAGCTCGCTGCAACAAGCGAAGATCGCGGCGCAAGTGGTCAACGACGTCTCGACGGGGTACGCCGCCTACGTGGGCGCGCGCGAGCTCGTGCAGCGCATGGAAGGGCCGCGCAGAGAAGGCGGCGGCCTGTTGCAGAGCGCGAAGACGGCTCGCGACATGACACGGCTCCAGTTCGAAAAGGGTGCGGCGAGCCTGACAGACTTGCTCGACGCGCAGCGCACCTACATCGCGACCAACGTCGAATACTTCCAAGACTTGACGAACTATTGGACGGCGGTGTTCGAGCTGGAGGGATCGGTGGGGACGGACTTGCGGTGACAGCGCACGACGAAGCCAGCGCAAGCCGGGTTCGTCGTGCACACCGAGAAGTAGCGGTGGACTCGATGCGTTGCCGTCATTTCGCGCGCTCTTGCGCGCAAGGGGGCCCGGCGGCCGAGCCCCCGCCGCTCGCGACCGCGAGGCCGAGCACGGCCACCACGAACCAGAAGAGATAGCCGAACGCGTCCTCCCGGCGTTCCGGCGCGACGAGCGGAGGCGGCGACTTGGGGGCGGCAAGGCGGTAGGGGCTCACGGCTTGCCGTCATTATGTACGTCGATGACGCTTCGTCCAATGACGGCTCCGGCCGCGAGCGCGTCTGCGCCGATCGGGCGGTGAAGAAGGCGCCCCCGAGCGCCCCGGAGACCGAGGCGCCAGGGGCAAGGCGTGCGCGCTCACCGAGCGGCCGCCACCTGCACCCTATGCCGCACGTTCGCGACCACCTGGTCGGTTTCCCGCCGGAACGCGCCTTCGTCGGTGAGCATCCCGTTGAGGAACGTGCTCCAGTGGCGGGTGAGCGCCGCCATGGCGACGGCCTCGCGGATCTCCGCGTCGGAGGCGCCATTGAGGCGAGCGGCTTCGGTGTGGAACGTGACGCAGTAGCGGCAGGGGATCTGGGCTGCCACGGCCAAGCCGATGAGCTCCTTGTACTTGCCGGGTAGCGCGGAGTGCGGATTGAGCTGCACGCCTTTGAACTCGCGCCACGCCCCGGCGATGCCCACCTCGGGGAACTGACGGAAGAACGACGGCACGAGGCCGAGCGTCGCCTCCATGTCTCGGTAGGCGCTGGACGCGCTGGTCACCGCGATCGGGGGCAGCGGCGGGTGGTCCCTTTTCACGTAGTCGATGACCCGGCCGAGCTCCTGGCGAAACTGGGCTTCGTCGATCTGCATGCCGTTGAGCACGGTGCTCCATTGGCGGGTGATCGCCGCCATGACGACGGCTTCTTTCAGCTCACGCTCTTGCGCGCCGTCGAGGCCTGCGGCCTTCGTGTGGAAGTACGTGCAGTACGCGCACGGAACTTGGGCGGCGACGGCGAGGCCGATGAGCTCTTTGTACTTCGGAGGAATCGCCGAAGCGGGGTTCAGCTGGACGGCCTTGAACTCGTCCCACACGGCCCCGATCGCCTCTTCGGGGAAAGCCTTGAAGAACGATGGGACGAGGCCGAGCGTCTTCTCGATGTCGGCATACGCGGCGCGGGCTTCCGGCGAGGGGCTTGCTTCCTCGGCGTGCGCCGTGGGGGCGCGTTCGCAGGCGAAGGCGACCACGAACGACAACGCCACGAGAGCGAGCGAGAGTTTCTGAACACGATTCTTTGTGACCTTTTCCATGGGGACGCTCCTTTTCACGTCCCGACCGTAGGAGGCCGCCGTTGAAGCCCGCGATTGTACGGCCGTTGGAATGACCCTTGCGAAGCCCCGATCCGCGATCGCTTGCCACTGGAGGAGATCGTTCCATGTCGCTCGCATCCCCACGTCCCAAGCCCGCGCCGCTCCAAGTGATCATCGCGGAGGACGACCCGGATGGTCGTCTGATCATCGCGCACGCCGTCCGCGGCCGCGGCCACTACTGCCAAGCCGCGCGCGATGGAAGCGAAGCCTGGATGATGCATCAGGCCAATCGCGCCGACGTCATTATTTCTGACTGGAAGATGCCGACCATGGACGGTCTCCAGCTCTGCCGGGAAGTGCGCGAAACCGAGTCACCTGAACGGCACACGCACTTTATCCTCGTCACTGGGGTCGCTGGACGAAACGACAAGTTGCGTCTGATCGAGGGCCTGCGCGCAGGGGCCGACGAGTACATGTCGAAGCCGCTCGACCTCGGCGAACTCGATGCACGACTGGAAGCGGCCTGGCGGTCCGTGACCGTTCAGCGTGGCCTCGAGGCCAGTACGCACACTTTGCGACTCGACTTCGCGCGTGAGCATCGCGCGGCTCGTACGGACCCCCTCACTGCCGTCTCCAACCGGCTGCAGCTGAAGGAGGACCTCGATCTGCTGCTGGCGCGGTCCATGCGCTATGGGCACCGATACTGCGCTGCGTTGTGCGATGTCGACGCATTCAAAGCCTACAATGACTGTTTCGGTCATGTGTCGGGCGACGGTGCTCTTTGCCTGCTTGCGCGAACAATCCAGGGCCACCTTCGGCGCGGCGACAGTCTTTACCGCTACGGCGGCGAGGAATTCCTCGTCATTCTTCCCGAGCAATCACTCGCCCATGCACAGGCCGCGATGAGCCGTGTGCGGCGCGCAATCGGGAGACTTTGCATCCCGCAGGCGATCGCGGCGGGGCTTCCGTTCTTGACGATCAGCGTCGGAATTGCGGAGCTGGGCGCAGGACCGGTGGACGATTGGATGCGGCGTGCCGACGCGGCACTCTACCGAGCCAAGTTTCTCGGGCGCAATCGCATCGTGGCGGACGAGGCGCCTGCCGCGTCGACCCTGCGTTCATCGTCATAGGCCGGGCGGTTGTCCCGTCTGACCGCTCCGGAGTTGCATTTCGCTCGGTCAACCGTGGCAAATCACCAGAGGCGAGCGCCCGTCGCCAAAGAAAGCTACGGCTGAGCGAAGCCCCTTTGCCGGCAACCGCTTTCTGCGCTACTCACACACCGTGCTTCACGAGTTTCTCGCGACCAATCGAGCGGAAATCATCGCGCGAACCCGGGAGAAAGTTGCCGCGAGGCCTGCGCCGCGCGCAACCGACGAGGAGCTCGAGAGTGGCATTCCGCTCTTCTTGGACCAGTTGATCGACAACTTGCGGCTGTCGCGCCTCTCGAGCGAGGCGATGGACGTGAGCGCCACCATACATGGCGGTGACCTCCTTAGAAGGGGCTTCACAGTCGCCCAGGTCGTTCATGACTACGGAGGGGTCTGCCAGGCGGTCACCGAGCTCGCCGACGAAACGAAGGCGTCGATCACCGCCGACGAGTTTCACACATTCAACCGATGCCTCGACGACGCTATCGCTCAGGCCGTCACGGAGTTTACCCGCGCGCGCGAGCAATCGATCGCGGATGCGGGTGTGGAGCGTTCAGGGGCGCTTGTGCACGAGCTTCGCAACGCGCTCGGCGCCGCGATGCTGTCGTTTCAGACGCTCAAATCCGGAAGCGTCGGGCTAGGGGGAAGCACCGCTGCCCTCCTCGGCCGCAGCCTGAGTCGGCTGTCCAGCCTCATCGACTCCTCGATGGCCGAAGTGCGCCTCGAAGCGGGGATCCAAGCGCCAGAACGAGTTTCTATGCGCGAGTTCGTCGAAGAAATCGAGGTCGGAGCCTCGATGGAGGCCATCGCACGGAACCTCACTCTGGCTGTCACCCCCGTCAATCGGGGAATCGACGTCGTCGCCGACCGGCAGCTCCTCGCCGCGGCGGTCGCCAACCTGCTGCAAAACGCATTCAAGTTTACCCGCCCCAAGGGCAGTGTGTCACTGAACACGTCCTCCACCAAAGATCGCGTCCTCATCGAAGTCGAGGACCAATGCGGCGGCCTTCCACCCGGGGCAGCGAATGACATCTTTCGCCCGTTCTCGCAGCGAAGCGCCAACCGCACGGGCCTGGGTCTCGGCCTATCGATCAGTCGAAAGAGCGTCGAGGCCATCGGCGGCGAGATCCGTGTGCGCGACCTCCCCGGCGTCGGCTGCGTGTTCACCATCGATCTGCCGATCGCTTTAGCCGGCTCCTGAGGTCGCTCCCGGACGTGAGCCTGCCTCGGGAGTTCAAGGCGTTTGCCGGTTGAGCTCGGGCGACTTCGGTCAGGCGTGAGCGAGCGGTTCGCGGTGCATCGCCTCGCGCATCAGCGACAAGACCTGCTTGATCGCGAACGGCTTCTCGATGAGCGGCCTCGGTAGGACCGTTGCTGGGTCACCGGGGCGGCGCGTGAAACCACCACCGCTCATGAGGACCACGCGGCTTGCCTGGGCGGGGTTGTTGGTCTCGAGCTGGGTATGAAAGTCGATGCCCGTCATCTTCGGCATCCGCACGTCGCAGAGAATCACGTCGAAGCGCTGGCCCGCGGCAAGGAGCTCAAGCGCTTGATGAGGGTCGGTCGTGGTCACCACGTCGTGGTAGGGCGAAAGCGCCTCCTTCATCGCCTCGCAGATGTCCTCTTCGTCGTCGATGACGAGCAAGTGGCCCCGGAGACCGGTCGCGGATGGCACAACGCTCGGCCGCGCGGCCGTCGGGACCGCGCCCTTGAC
Source organism: uncultured Polyangiaceae bacterium (assembly GCA_964531095.1). Taxonomy (GTDB): domain Bacteria; phylum Myxococcota_A; class Polyangia; order Polyangiales; family Polyangiaceae; genus Palsa-1150. The sequence goes on from CAZHED010000037.1 coordinate 33,796, forward strand.
GGCAGGGAGCACGATGCGAAAGACGCTACCCGCGCCGGACTTGCTCTCGACGGTGATCTGCCCGTCGAGCGAGCCGATGATCGCATGGCAGATCGCCAGCCCGAGGCCCGTGCCGGCGTTTAGCGCCTTCGTGGTGAAGAAAGGGTCGAAGACGAGAGCCAGATGCTCGGCCTCGATCCCGTTGCCCGTGTCGCGGACTTCGATGACCGCACGCCCTTCCGCGTCGGCGCGCCCGGAGACGCAGATCTCGTGGTGCGCGGCGGCGCCCGCCGGGATCGCTTGGGTAGCGTTGATGAGCAGGTTCAGAAACACCTGCTCGAGTCGCCCTTCGTTGGCCCAGACCGCCGGCAGCGCGTCGTAGTCCTTCACGAGCCGCGCCCGGTGGCGGATCTCGTTCGAGACCATTGCGATCGACGTGTCCAGCGCGCGTCGCGGATCGATGAAGCCCATGCTCTCGTCGTCGGACCGGGAGAACGATTTCAGACCGAGCACGATGTGGCGCACCCGCTCCGCGCCCTCGCGCGCGCGATCCAGCTGGCGGCGCAGCCACTCGGTGGGCTCGCCGCCCAGTCCCCGCGCGGGGCCGGCGAGATCGAGCAACCGCGTGCTCATCGCCTCGAGGCTGGTAAGCAGGTACGCGAGCGGATTGTTGATCTCGTGCGCCACACCGGCCGCCAGCGTGCCCAGCGCCGACATGCGGTCGGCGAGGAGCAGCCGTGTCTGCATCTGCGCCCGCTCCGCCGCGATTGCGGCGCTCTGGGCGCGCTGCTCGGTCAAATCGGTCATGACCAAGCAGTGGGTTTGGACGCCACCTATCGCCACGCTCACGACGGCCAGCCTGACCAGGGCCGGACTGCCGGCAGCGGGCGCGTTCAGCCAGAACTCGCCTTCGCTCCGGCCCCCGGTTCCGGCGGTGATCAGCGCCTGAAAGCGCTCCCAGTCCGCCTCCGGCACGAGGGAAGCGATCGGGCTTCCGATGGTCCGCTCGAGCGTCGCGCCGACGATAGCGGCGAAGCGAGCGTTGCAATAGGTGATGAGGCCCTTCTCGCTGAGCGTGGCGACGCCCTCGCTCATCGCCTCCATCATGACCCGGTAGCCGTGCTCGGAGCCCTCCAGCGTGAAGACGCGCTTGCCGCTCGGGCCTCCGACCACGAGCGCGTCCACTTCGCCGGCGCAGATCGCCGTCAGCGTCTGCTCGGCCACCTCGAGCTGGGCGCGCCGCGCACGGCCCGAGCCGGACGACGACACCTTCCTCACCCGCGTGGGACTCCCTCGTGTGGGCATCGGCGTCGGAATCCTCACTTGATGTCGAGACCTTGCAGCACGTTGTCCACCTGGGAGAGATCTCCGATGACGCGCCGCGGGGGAAGGGGAAGAACCTTCAGCAAGGTCGGGACGGCGATGATCTGCTCGTCGTGCGCGAGGCCTGGAGATTGGTTGAGGTCGACCACCTCGATGCGATGCCGGCCCGCCAGATAGCACTCGCAGATGTTCTGAAGGTTGTCGATCGCGCGCTGGGAGCGTGGTGTGAAGCCGGAAACGAAGAGTCGCAGCACGTATTCGGGAGCCACCTTGCGCTTCTTGGATCGGAGCTTCCCGGCGACGGCCGTGACTGGGCCACATGGAGGACCCTTCGTTTCAGCCTGTTGCGCGCGACCTGCTTTGTATTTCATGGGGGGCTCGGGCGTCCCGCGGACTTCTTGGTGCCGTTGGCGGCGTCGTGCCGCTGCTGGGCCTCGCGAGCGGAGCCGGTGACGAACCCGGCGGCGTCGCGATACGTGTTGATCAGGCCAAGGCCGCGATTGCTGATCACGAACTCCCGAATCTGGTTCGAGTGCGCGGTGCCTCGAGACTTGCGCACGCTAACGGCCCGGTTTCGTTCGCCCGCTACCTCGAAGCTCTGGAGGACAATCCAGGTGTCGATGAGCGAGGAGATCCCCGCGTCGGCCTCCGAGTTGGGCCCGTCGCTCATCACGCCATGCCCATGCGCGCTTGTGAGGAGGGCCGTGATGCCGTTGGTCTTGAGGTGATCCACGAGGCGGGTCATCATCGCGCGAATCTCGTTCTTGTTCCCGATCGCCGCGAAATCCGTGATCGGATCGAGGACAACCACCGAGGGCTTGAATTCCTCGATGGTCTGGTAAATCGCGAAGAGGTGCGTCTCGAGGCCGAAGCCCGACGGCCGCGTGGAGATGATCCGGAGCACCTTCCTTTTCACCAGGCTCGCCAGGTCCATCCCAATCGAGCTCATGTTGCGGACCAGCTGGGCCGGCGACTCCTCGAACGAGAAGTAAAGAGCGCGTGTGTCGCGGGCGCAGGTGGATACGAGACACGCGGCGACACTCGTCTTGCCGGTGCCCGATGCGCCGGATACCAGGATGGTCGAACCGCGGTAAAATCCGCCGCCCAGCATCAGGTCGAGCTCCGGGTTGCCGCTGGAGATGCGTTGCGTCGAGGCTTCGTGAACGAGTTGCACAGACGAGAGGGGGAGAACCGAGATCCCGTGGTCGCCGATCAGGAACGGGTATTCGTCGGTGCCGTGCCGCGCACCGCGATACTTGACCACCCGAAGGCGCCGCGTCGAAATCTGGTCCTGCACCCGCAGATCGAGGAGTATCACGCAGTCGGACACATACTCTTCGAGGCCGTACCGGGTGAGCGTGCTGTCGCCGCGCTCGCCGGTGATCACGGCGGTGACCCCCTTGTCTTTCAACCAGCGAAAGAGTCGGCGCAGCTCGGAGCGCAGGATCTCCTTATTGGCGAGCCCGGCGAAGAGCACCTCGAGTGTGTCGAGCAGGACCCGCTTGGCGCCGATCGAGTCGATGGCATGCGCGAGCCGAATGAAGAGGCCCTCCAGGTTGTAGTCGCCGGCTTCCTCGATCTCGGACCGATCGATCAGCACATGGTCCACGACTAGTTTCTTTTGCGCGATGAGCCCCGGCAAGTCGAATCCGAACGACGCCACGTTGGCGGCCAGGTCGTCGGCCCTCTCCTCGAAAGTGAAGATCGCGCCGGGCTCGCCGTACTGGGTCGCGCCGCGAACGAGGAACTCGAGCCCCAGCACCGTCTTCCCGCAGCCGGCGCCGCCGCAGACCAGGGTCGGCCGCCCGCGCGGCAGCCCGCCGGAGGTGAGCTCGTCGAGGCCCGAGATGCCGGTGAGCGCCTTGGCTAGCCCGAGAGACGCCATACGGGTACGGGTGGCCGGGACAGGCTGCATTGGGGTTCCTCGGAACCGGAGGGGGCGACCCATGCGCGCGAGGCGACAAGGATCGCAGTGAGACGAAAGCACCCCTCATGCCACGTCGCGGCATCGAGAACTCGCCCGTTTCGCGCGACTGCGGCCCCGCTCTCGGTTTGCCCGTGCAAGCCGCAAAGAGGCTTTCGCATCCTGCCACACCTCGTTGCGCGGCCCGATGCATGAACGAGAAGCGCTGCGGTCGCGGATCGTTGTCGGTACCGCGCCTGCAACCCAATCACAATGGATTCTGGCTACTTGCAAGACCGTCGGACTGTCGTCGTGACGGCGCAGCGAAAGTCGAGACTCGCAGCTTTCGAAACAGGCTGCGCTTCTTGTAGTGGTGCTTCTCCATCCTCCGCAGAATGTCGGAGAGCGCGGCCACCGCCTTGTCGACGAACGGGCCCTTATTGAGCATCACGCACTCTGCCGCGACGCTCGCGGCGGCGTCGGTGACCTCCGCTCGCGAAGGCACTCCCGTGCGCGCGAGCGTGTCGAGGACTTGCGTCGCCCAAATTGCGGGCACGTGGCTGGCCTCGCAGAGCCACAAGATCTCCTCTTGTACCTCGGCGAGGCGCTCAAACCCGATTTCGACCGCTAGGTCTCCGCGCGCGATCATGACGGCAAGAGGCGGCCTTCGCAGGCCTTCGAGAATCAGGCGCGGTAAGCTTTCGAAGCCTTCGCGCGTCTCGATCTTGAGGACGACTCCAAGGTCGGGCTGGCCGAGCCGTTCAAGCTCCTTGTGCAGCCGGCGAATCTGAGCGGGCGCGCGAACGAACGATATGCTGACGGCGTCCGCGTGCCTCGCAACGAATGCGAGTGCGCGGAGGTCCTCTCCCGTCAGGCTGGGCACGGTCATGAGCGTATCGGGCAGGTTGATTCCCTTCTCGGCCCCGAGCTTCGCCACTTGCTTCTGCGTGCGGACCACGCGAAGGAGAAAGTCTTCACGCTTCCTTGCGGCCCGCTCCACGGTGGCGAGAATGCGGCCGTCATCGAAAAGCACGCGGTGGCCGACCTCGAGGTGATCCAGAGCAGCCGGAAGGGTGCACGCGATGATGCCAGGCGTTTGAACGCGGCCGTCGCGATCCCGCCGCGGAGGTGTTCCATCCATGGCGCGCCGAGTGAGGAGCAGCGTGTCGCCGCTCTTGATGTCGATCACCGCGTCTTGGACGTCGCCGCCCACTTCGATCGTCACATCGTCCTCGTGCTTCCCGGCGCGGTAGAGGCGCGCTCGGGCACGCTCGAGCACGTAGGTATGCTCTGTCGATGAGCCGACGACCAGGTCGCGCGCGACCCGTTGGATGGCCAACTGGCGCTTCTTGCCGCGCGCATCGCGGAAATGCAGCTCGTCTCCCTTGCGTACCTTTGCGAACGCTTCGTCGCACACAGACAGGAACGGCCCGGAGCCTTCGGCCCGCGGCGCGGAGGCACGGTGGATGACGACGCGGGCGGGAGCCTTCACCTTGCCGATGCTGTCCTTGGTAGGCTTCCACGACGCAATGTGGCGTCCGCTGGCGACGGGGCCCGTCCGAATCTTCGGCCCCGCGAGATCCATGAGCACGCGGCACTTCTTGCCGCTCTGCTTTCGCGCCTCGCTCAGCGCGCGGATCATTTGGCCCCACTCGGGCTCGCCTTCGTGCGCGCAGTTGATTCGGAGCACGTTCATCCCCGCACGGAGCATTTTCAGCATCCAGGCGCGATCGCTCTCCGCGGCCGCGGGCGCGGTGACCATGATGTAGATGTGCCGGTCGCCAGGGCGTGGTCCAAGCACGTCATGGGTGTGCTGGTGCAGGTAGCCTTTCGCCGTCGCCCACGACATGGCCGCGCTGCGCTCTTTCTCGAGTCGCAATAGCTCGCCCTTGGCTCCTCGCCTGCCTTGCAGGGCAAGTGATTCGTGCGCGCGCTCCGATACTTCGAGCAGGCTGCCCATCACGCAACTCTCGCAGTGGCTCAGCGACGAGAGGCCTCGCTGCGCGAGCTTGATCTGCAGATCGCGCAGGTCATGTTGTCGGAGCGCGAGGTAGTGCACCAGGTTCTTGGCGCTCTCCCGTCGATCGGGAGCCGCGCGCTCGATCGACCGTCGCATAGCCTTCTCGTGGCTGCGGAGGCCGCCCCGGAGGCGTGCGAGCCTGAGCGCGAGGTCGACGAGAGAAGCCTCGGCGTCCGTGGCGCGCGGCAACGGCAAACGCTTGGAGATCACGGCTCGATCGGTAGCATGGCTCATGCCGTTCGAGCCGCACGTGCCGGTAGCAGCTGCGCGAGCTACGCTCTCGTCGTTGCTTGCCGTCTCTTGCCAGCCGCTCCAGTATCTCGCGGCATCCGCCATCGTGGTCGCTCCCAATCGAGGCGCCGCCGCTTCGAAACCGATCGACGGAGAGCTCGCCGTGATGGTCGGTCCGCCGAACGCCACGTTGTCGCTCGAAATCATCGATGGCGAGTCTCCGCACGGAACCGTGTTCGTGCTGCACGGCATTCGTGCCGACAAAAGGAGCATGCGCGGGTGGGGGCGAATGCTCGCAGCGGCGGGGCTACGCGCCGTGTTGGTTGATCTACGCGGACACGGTCGGTCGACCGGCGACTGGCTCTCGTATGGGGTCGTTGAATCGCGCGATCTCGCGCAGGTGCTGGATGCAGTTGAAGCGCGAGGGCTCCGTGCCGGCTCCGTCGGCGTCATGGGCATCTCGTACGGCGCGGCCGTGGCCATCGAGTGGGCGGGAAGCGACCCGCGAATAGAGGCGGTTGTCGCCGTCGCGCCGTTCGCGAGCCTGCGCTCTGTCGTACCTGGCTATGCGCCGATACCGCTTCCTGCCAGTTTCGTGAGTGGCGCAATCGATATGGCGGGCCGCCGCGGCGCGTTCGACCCCGATTCGGCGAGCGCCGTGGTCGCCATCGCTCGCTGCCATGCGCCCGTGCTGCTCGTCCACGGTCAGGACGACCACCGCATTCCAGCGTGGCACTCGCAGCTCATCTTGGCCGCCGGCAGGGAGCACACGGAGCTCCTCCTGGTACCGGGGGCAGGACACCGATCGATCGCCGACGATCCCGTCATCGGCGAACGCGCACCCGCGTGGCTGGCGCAGCACCTGCCGTACGACAGGGCAACCGACAGTCGGCGAGACTTCCAGTCGGACGCTCTCCGTTAGCCGCCTCTGCGCATATGAAATGCGATCCGATTGCGACCACGAACCAGCGCGGCCGGGGACGTGCCGTCGCCTCTTCGCTCTGCCTGGCCCTCGCGGTGTCGACCGTCGCGCTCTCCGCGCGCGCAGCTCCCAGCGTGCCGAGTGTCGTCGCGAGGGCTCGCGAAATGGGCCTGGCGCAGTCGCTCGCATGGCAGCGCTTGGTACACTACCGCGCGGCGCCGGATCCGTGGGGCAACCTGGTGAGCGACGTGGACGGGCAGGAGTTCTTCCTGGCGCCCACAGGCAAGCGCGACCCCGAGGCGGAGCTGGAGGCTACGTTGAACGCCTTTCTGGTGCCGATCCGATCGGGCCAGGAAGATGCTCATGCGCTCTGTCGTTTTCCCGCGCGTCGGCTCTGGCTGGACGAACAACTTCACTTCGACGGCAATCTGCACGCGCCCCAGTGCCCTGCCCTTGCCCGTTACAGCGCGGCGCTCGACCCGGAGGCGGTCGCTGTCATCTTTTCGGCGAACTACCTGAACAATCCAGCCTCGGCCTTCGGCCATACGTTCCTGCGCCTCAAGAAGCGACGTTCGGTGGACGCGACGGAGCCGAGGGAGCGCCTCGACTACGGGATCGACTACGCCGCGGTCACCGACACCAAAAACCCGGTGCTCTACGCCTTCAAGGGACTGACCGGTCTGTTCTCGGGCAGCCTCAGCCTTCATTCGTTCGAGTACAAGATGCACGAATATGGCAATCACGAAGCGCGTGATCTGTGGGAGTACGACCTGGCGCTCACCCCCGGCGAGGTGACCCTTCTCACACTTCATCTCTGGGAGCTCGCGGCGATCCGCGTCGATTACTACTATTTGACCAAGAATTGCTCGTACTACGCGCTCGCCGCGATTGAGGCCGCCGCACCGCGTCTCCGTCTTATCTCCCGTCTGCATACCGTGGTCCTTCCGAAAGACACGATCAAGGCCCTCTTCACGGTTCCGGGACTCGTGGTGGGGATCGACTATCTGCCTTCTCTGAGAAGCCGGTTTCGCGCACAAGTGGCGCGTCTTGGACCCAGGGAGAAGGACATGGCCCAGCGGCTCACCCAGGACCCGACCGCGCCCATGCCAAACGATTTCTCGGTTGCCCAAAGCGTGGCTGCGCTCGACGCCGCGGGCCTCGTGCTCGACGCACGTTTCGCCGAGCAATGGGAATCAGGCCACGACAAGGAAGTCGTGGCCACGAAAACCTGGCTAGCCAAGCGCCGCGCCGTCCTCTCGACGTCCATTCCTCCCCCCCCGCCGGTGCGGGCACCCGTCGACAAGGCCCCCGACCGCGGGCACGGGTCGTCACGCGTCACGTTGGGAACCGGCATCGCCACCCAATATGGCGACGGCTTCGGCACGCTCGGCTACCGCCTGACGCTGCACGACTTGGCGGATCCGCCCGACGGAGAGCCGGAGCTCTCGCAAGTGCAGATTCTCGACACTCACGTGCGCTTCGACTACGCGCGGCGGGCATTGACGCTGGACAGCCTCACTTTTGCCGACGTTCTTGCACTCAATCCCATCACTCGGTTCGAAAAAGCGGTGTCGTGGCGTGCGCGTGCCTTCGGCATCCGGCTTCATGACCGCGGCTGCTTGGATTGCTTCGCGCACGGGCTCGACGGCGCGATTGGGGGGACAATCGCCACCGAGAACGAGCACGCGACTTTCTTCTTGATGGCCGACGTCTACGTAGCCTTTTCCGTTTCTGGCTCGCTCGACGGTATCGGCGGCAGCTTCGTGCGGGTCGGTCTTGGTCCGTACGCCGGCTTTCGCGTTCGCTTGCCCGGCGAGATGATCGGACTCGTGACGGCGAGCTGGTCCTACCTTCCCGCCCAGAATTTGCGCGGCACCTACGACCTCCGTGCAACACTTCGCGAGTCCCTCGGAAAGGATGTCGCGCTGGGTGTGGAGGCCGCGATGCAGCCGTCGTCCTCGGAGGTACAGCTCAGCTCGTATTTCTATTTCTGAAAGGTGGACGCGAGCCGCGTCCAGCCGAAGATGGGTGACGTGCTCGCGACGCGGGGCGTCGACGCCTCACGAATTCGGACGGCCTCACGTGGCTTTGGCCCGAGCGAAATCGATGAAGCCTCGCTCGACATTCGTTCCCACGAGTTCGACCCGGACCCGGTCCCCCACGTCGAGGCCCTGGAAATCGCGCACCACTTTGCCTTCAACGGCCGGCTGGAGAATCCGCACCCACGTCCCCTTCTCGGAGGCGCCGGTCACGATGGAATCGAAACGCTCGCCAATGCGCGATTCCAGGAGCAGGGCCGCCGCGGACTTGTGCACCTGCCGCTCCACTTTGGCCGCGTTGTCTTCCTGCTCCGTGCAATGACCCGCGAGGGCCGTCAGCTCTTGAGCACCGTACGGTGCCGGTCGAGCCGAGATCGCCGCCTTGAGCAGACGCTGCGTAACGAGATCGGGAAAACGCCGGTTGGGCGCCGTCGAGTGCGTGTAGTCTTTCACGGCAAGCCCAAAGTGCCCTTCCGTTCGCTGACCGGGCATCTCGAGGACGTACTCGCCGCGACCCAGGAGCTTGACGATCGAGAGGGAGAGATCGGAAAAGGCGACCGGATCGGCCTTTTGCCGCTTCGCGAGGAACGCGGCGAGCGCGCGGGCATCTGGCTCCGAAGGCAGGTGTTCGCCCAGGGCCGCGGCGAGAAGGGCAATCCTCTCCCATCGCTCCGGGGAGCGAAGGACGCGTCGCAGCGAGGGAAGACCTTTGTCGTCGAGGTATTTCGCGGTCACCCCATTCGCCGCGATCATGAAGTCCTCGATGAGCTCCTTGGCGCGATTCTTCTCCTCTGGTTTCAGTTCGGAAAGCACGTCGCCGTCGAACACAGCCCGGGTCTCGAGCGTCTCCAGGTTGAGCGCGCCGTGCTCGTGTCGCACCGCCTTCATCGCTTGCGCGACCCGATCTTGGATGCGGAGCTGCTCGTCGAGTCCTGGCACGGCCAGGATCCCGGGCGGCGTACGAATGGCACCGTCGAGCCACGCGGCCACGCCGTCGTAGGTGAGCTTGGCGCGATTGCGGACGACCGCGCGATAGACGTCCGATGCCTTCACCGTCCCGCCTTTGCTGACGACCATTTCGATCACGATCGCCAAGCGCTCTTGGCCTTCGCCAAGCGACGTCAGATCCGTCGATAGCTTTTCGGGGAGCATCGGGAATATCTCGGCGGCCGTGTACACGGACGTCGTGTTCGTCGCCGCGTGGGCGTCGATGGCCGACCCTTGCCTCACCGTCGCATCGACATCGGCGATCGCGATGAAGATCTTCACGTCGCCGTCCGACGTCGGCTCGGCGACGGAGAGTTGGTCGAGATCGCGCGAATCGTCGTTGTCGATCGAGGCCCACAAGAGGCCACGGAGGTCGCGGAGGGAAGGGCTCGATTCACGAGCGGCGCTGGTGATCGCCGTCGTCTCGGCGACGACGGCGGGCGAGAAGTCGGACAAGAGGCCGTGCTCGAGCATCGCGCGCCGGGCGATGCTTCTCAGCCGATTTCGGCCCGGCGCCGCTGAAGGATTCATCGGCGGATGATACAGCGCAGCCGTCAGTGATGTTCGCCGGATCGTCCCCTGGGAGCCCCGGACGAGCGACCCGCCGGACGCCCGCGGGACGGCTCGTACGTGCGTCGCACGGGCGCGGCCTGCACGCGGCGCTGATAGAGGGCAGCCGGTTCCCTTTCGTAGTGGTTCCAGCGACCGCCCTCCCGATAGTACCAGCGATTGCCGTACCAATAGGCAGCGTGCCCCTCGAAGTACACCGGTTCGGTCGTCGCAAAGTATGCGTCCGGCGGGTAGTCGGCGTAGTAGCCGGCGGGATACGCGGCCCCGACCTCCAGGCCGCATCCCGCGGTGGCCACGGGGGCCATGCCGAGGGCGAGGGCGCAGGCGATGCTTCGAAACAGGCTTGTTGGGCGGGCTCGGCTCATGGGTTTGCCTGGGCGCTCGGGTCATGGGCCGCGTGCTCGCGGAGGCGCTCTGCGAGCTCGATGCGCTGTTCCGGGGTGAGCACGGGGCCTGCCACTTCGACGAAATGGGCCAGATTCGCCGCACCCCAGCCGATCATGTGCGCGTCGGCACCGCTCGCTGTGGGCAGCGCGTTGGCGTCGAAGCTGTCGCTCCGGAACGCGTCGCCGAAGGCACGCAGATGCGCCTCGATTTCCTGTGGATCGAGCCGCGGTACGGCCTTCATCCCGTCGCCGAGGCCCGCGCGAATCTTCTCGACCTGGTCCGGCGAAAGCCCGAGATCCGTCGCCAGCATCGCAAGGTGACCGCCATCGAGCTTCGCCGATCCGGTCTCGTCGGCGTTCGCCTTCTGCCAGACCGCCCAGTGCGCATCGACCTTGTCGACGAGCGCCCCCCGCTGGACGGGCGTCAGTATCGAGTGGAGGTCGTTCAGCGCGGCAGCGGACGCTTCGTGCGCCGACGAGGCCGCGGCGATGACGTGGGCGACGCCGGTGTCTACCTTCGCGACGTCGATGGTCGCCGAGGTGAGCCCCTCGGCCAAGGTGGCCACGAGGCTTTGCTCCGCGATGCGAGCGGGCTCGAGCCTTGCGTGCAGGTCGGTCCGGATCTTCTCGACGGCCGCCCGCTGCTCGGGCGAGACGCCCAATGTGTCGAGGCTCATCGCGATGAAGAGAGTCACTCCGCCGTGATGGTGGTAGCGGTGGTGCTCGGTCAGATCCGCCGTTGCGTCGTCGGCGGCGGCCGAAGGGGTGGGGCTCGCGGCAGGTTGGCGGTCTGCCGAACCGCCGGCACATGCGACAAGACCCACGCCGGCCATGAGGACAAGGCTGCCGCACCACACCGAGGTCATCGAAGCCATAACTGCTGCCTCCTCTTGTCGGTTCGACGGATCGCAAAGCCAACGTACACGAACGCGAGCCACTACGTTTTGGAGGACGGCTCGATGCTCGATCGCCTCGGATAAAGCGGGTGCCGGTGCAAGTTCGGAGCCACAATCCCTGGGGCGATCGATTCATCCACGAACGCGGGAGGAGTGGCCACGACCAGGGTCAGTCCGCTTGAAGGGTGCGACGGCGCAGAAAACGCGCATGCCGGCAGCCGCTGCGCGCGGCGCATCACACGTGGGCTCGATCTTGTCGCTGGTTGCCGTCTCTTGCCAGCTCGCTCAGTCGTCGCGCGATAGAGCCGGGGGCCAGCCCGATAGCGCGAGCGACGGTAAGATCAGCCCGAAGGTGCTTCCCTTGCCCACTTCGCTGGAAACGAGCATTCGCCCGCCGTGCGCCTCGACGATCAGGCGAGCGATGTAGAGGCCGAGGCCGAGACCGCTCGCGCGCGACTTTCCCCCCATCGTTCGGTAGTAACGGTCGAAGAGCATTTTGATGCTCTCGGGCGCAATACCGATGCCGCGATCGATGACCCGGAGCTCGACGTCGCTTCCGTTGCGGGCGAGCTTGACGATGACCGGCGCGTCTTCGGCGGAGTACTTGAGCGCGTTCGTGAGGAGGTTCGCGACGACACGCTCGAGCCGCGACGCGTCCGCGCGGACGACGTACGGCGACACGCCGTCCGTTTCGATCGTGATTCGCCGCGCGCGCACGTCATCGATGCCATCGACGACGTCGGCGACGAGCTCGCGCAGATCGCAGGCCACGCATCGCAGCAGAACGCCTTGCGACTCGAGGCTCGTTGCCTCCGTGAGCTCTTCTAGCATCGCATTCATTCGCCTGATGTTGCGCTGGGCGCGTTCCGCGAGGTTCGCGTCGTCGCGAAGCCCTTTGCTCTCGAGGAACCGCCTGAGGGTGGAGACGAAGATCAGAATGCTACTCAGCGGATTGCGAAGGTCGTGGGTGATGAGCGCCAAGTATTCGTCGCGCTGCTGCTCCAGGTGCCTCAGTTCCGTGACGTCGCGAAACACGACGATCGCCAACGCGACATCGCCGCTGTCGTCTCTCACGCTCGTGCCTGTGGATACGACACGGCGCGGCTCTCCGTTCGGCGGCGTGACAAGCACTTCGTAGTCCACGAACTGCTCGCCCCGCAGCGCCCGTGTGAGAGGACGCTGCTCGCTGCGGAGGAGGTTCCCCTCGAGATCGTGAGACTCCAGCGAATGGACCGCGTCAACGGTGCCGAGGTCCACGTCTCCGGCACGCAGGATGGCGCGCGCGGCATCGTTCAGCATGAGGATGCGGCCGCTCGGGTCCGCGATGCAGACGCCCTCCTTCACGTTCGCGAGCAGCGCGTTGAGCTGCGCCCGCTGCCGCTCTTCGGCCTCGGCATGCGCCTGCTCGCGCATGCTGCTCAGGACGAGTCGCTCGTTGAGCGAGCGGTAGAGCGCCTCCCGCTCGAGCGTCACCGCGCGTCGCGTGATCGCGCGCTTCACGCACCAGAGGACCGCTTCGTACTGCAAGGGCTTGATGAGGTAGTCCTCCGCACCCGCCTGCAAGCTCTCGACGACCGCGTGCATTTCGGAGAAAGCCGTCATGACGACGACCGGGAGATCGCGATCGATCTCGTGAAGGCGCCGGCACAGCTCCACGCCATGCATCCCCGGCAACTGCAGGTCGGTGAGAACGACGTCGGGCAGAGCGCGCCGCGCTTCGGCGATCGCCGATTCGCCGTCGGGCGCCGCCGAAGTCGCGAATCCCTCGTCGCGCAGCAGCCCTTCAAGCACCCCGCGTGCGGCCTCGTCGTCGTCCACCACGAGGATGCGCGCAGGCATTGCAGTCTCCGGTCGCCCGGGCACTTGGGCTCCGCTCACGCGTTACCTCGATCGCCGTCGGCATGCGAGAAGGACATTGTGCTCCGGTTCTCAGCTCTTCGCAGGCTTTGTGCGATAGCGTGTGACGCCCCCGCGCCGCATCCTGCTCAGATACTCCAGCTGTCGCAGCCGTTCGAGAGCGAGCGACAGCGCCCGGCCCTTCAGACCGGTGCGGACAGAGATGGCGCGCGCGTCGACTTCGCCGAGCAGACGAAGCTGCTCTAGGAGCGTGCCTTCTTCCCGGGTCAGGCCCGGCGGAGTCACGGCGGCTTCGGCACGAACGAGAGGCAGGCCGGTGAGGACGCCGCCGTAGCCGTGGAGGGGCCCTCCGACGACGACTCCCGAGGACTCGATCGCGTAGCGATGGACGCTCGTGTCGTGGCGTCTGGTGCGCATCTTGACGACGGCGAGGACCTTCTCGAGCTTCCCCTCGAGCTCGACATAGCGATGCAGGACGATCACGTCGGCCAGAAACTCGGTGATGTGCGGAGAAAGACCGAACTCCGTGAACGACTGCACGATGTCGACCGTCATGAGCACCGTGACGCCAAGGCCGGTGAGCGCCGAGGTCGTGCGGAAGAGCGACTCGCGAAAGTCGTCGCGTTGCGAGGGTGCCAGGGCCAGCTCGAACTCGGACAACGAATCGAGCGCGACCCTACGGGCGTGCTTCCGCTCGACGGCGCTGCGCACGGCGGCAAGGGCCTCGTCGATGGTCAGATCGAGCGACCGCAGATAGAGCACTTCGACGAGCCCGCGTTCGATGAACGATGCGAGGTTCGGCCCGAGCGCACTCGCCCGCGCGACGTACTCTCCCGGATGCTCCTCGAAGGCGACGATGATGCCCGGCTCTCCCGCCTCGGCCCCGGCGGCAATGAAGTGCCGTGCGAACAGCGACTTGCCCGAGCCCGACGGCCCCACGAAGAGCGCCGACTCGCCCGCCGGGATACCGCCGGACATCATCGCGTCCAGGCCCGCGACGCCCGTCGACGCGGGCGTGGCATCGATCGCGCGCGGACGGGGCTCCGTGCGGGGCAGGATCCGGGGAAAAACGCGGACGCCGTCGGATGAAATTACGAATGTGTGAAGCCCCGGCATCGTGGCGCTGGCGCGCATCTTCGTCACTTGCAAGCGGCGCACGCATGCGTTGCGTTCGACGGTCTGCGAGAGCCAGAAGATGCCGTCGGCGATTGTGAAGACTGGGTTGCTGTGCGACTCGGCGGTCTCGTACTCGCCGACAAGAAAGCTCGTCGCTTGCCAGCCGGTCAGGTGAAGCGCGAGTCGCTGCACGAACGCCTGAAGCTGCGCCTCGGACGTGCTCGCGTGTGCGACCGTGCGAAAGGAGTCGACGACGACGGTCGCGGGGTGGACTTCTTCGATTTCGGCGAGCATACGCTTCATGATGCTCGCAAGGTCCTGATCCATCGCCTCGGAGCTGAGATTCACGAACCGAATCGCTCCGTCGAGCTTTGCCTGATCGAAGAAGCCGCACTGCTGGACGTGCCGCAGCATCTTGAGGGGCGGCTCCCCGAGGACGGTGAAGTAAAGAGCCGGCGCTTCCACCGAGGCCCGTGAAAAAGCGATCTGCTGCGCCAGCGTGGTCTTGCCGGCGCCGGGGCCGCCGGCGATCAGATTGAACGAGTACTCGGGCAAACCGCCGCCGAGCACTGTGTCCAGGCCAGGCACGCCGCTCGGAAGCAGCCTGATGGTCGGATTGCGCACCGTGGTCATTGCTTCTCTCCCTTCTCCACCGCCGGCCAGACGTTGCGCAAGAGATGCATCGCGAGGTCCTCTCCAATCAGCGTGACCAGCAGCTCGACGAAATGAGAGGCGATCGCGATCGCACCGTCGTTGAGCGCGACGCTGTCCTGCGCGACGCTGTCGAGCCCCGCGAGCGTGCCGCCCGGACCCGTTGTGATCGCGGCGAGGGCTGGATGGGCCCGTCGGGCGAGGAGAAGGGACCGAGCGAACAAGACATCGAACCCCGCCCGGCCGATGAGCCTTCCAAGCTCATTGTGCAGCCGCACCATCACGAGTTGGACCGCGTCGCAATCGCGCGCGCCACCCGTGCGGGCGAGCTCGGCGCGGACCACCGCCCGCACGAATTGGCTGACGGAGGGGCGAGGTTCTGTCACGGGTGCACGATACCCACCCTTCGACTAGCGCCGACGAGACCAAACCAGCAAGTCCTAGCTCGTCGGTGCGCACCAGCACCGTTTCGTCGGCGGCGGCGAGGGAGCCCCAGGCGCTGTCCCCGTGCGTCGAGCACTCGGCTTGGCGCTTGGGGCGCTGATGCGCAGCTCGAGCGGCCGGGGTGAAGTCCGGGGACCGAGAGGCCGCCACACGTCTGATTTCTCGGGTGGCGGCTTGCGGCGCGGGGGTCGGTCACCTTGAGCGTGGCCGTGTCGTCGGGAACAGCGCGTCATCATTGCGCTCCGTTTCCTTGCGTGCCGCCTGGTTCTGAATTCTCTCGTCCGGGTTGCGCTGGCCCTGACGCCAGTGGGCCGGGGCCATGCCGACGTATCGCTTGAAGGCCCGGCTGAAGGCGGCCTCCGAGCCGTACCCGACTCGCTCTGCCACCTCGGCCAGGCCCGTGGCGGTGCCCGACAGCAGCGTGGACGCCAGCTGCATTCGCCAGTGGGCCAGGTACTGCATCGGCGGGATGCCGACGAGGTGCGTGAAGCGTTCGGCCAGCGTGGAGCGGGAAAGGCCCGCCTCGCGCGCCAGCTCGTCCAGGCTCCAGGGATACTCGGGCCGATGATGCAGCTTGCCGAGCGCGCGTCCCACGTGATCGTCGCGCAGGCCGGCCAGCCACCCGCTGTGCTCGGGCGGCAGCGTGGCCAGGTGACCCCGGACCACCTCGATGAACAGGAGCTCGCTGAGGCGCGCCAGCACGCACTCGCCCCCCGAGCGGCGCATGGTGGTCTCGGAGATGGCCAGCTTGATGAGCTGGCCAATCACGGCGTCGCCGGTGGCCTGCCCGCGCACGTGCATCACGCGCGGCAGCGTCGCCAAGAGCGGATTGAAGGGTCGGGCGTCGCAGCCGAGGAAACCGCAGATGACCTCGGCGCGCTCGCCATCGCCGCCCTTCTGGGTGATGGCGATGGGCAGCTGGTCCTCGGGCCGCCGGTACACGCCCACGTCGGGACTGCCGCGCATGCCCGGCGCGCTCGACATCACATGGGAGTCGCCCTGCGGAAACACGATGACGTCTCCGGCCTCGAGGCGCAGGGCGGGCTCGCCCACGATCCCACCCCAACAGGAGCCCGCCGTCACGATGTGATAGTCGATGACGTGCTCGGCGCCAGGGATGATGCGGGAGGCGATCTCGGGCGCAGCCGGGGTCTCGGTCACCCAGGGCGCCGTGGCGTCCACCGAGAAGAACACCGCGCCCCTCAGCCGCACGGCCCGCAGCAGATCCGAGATCGTGTCGTTCATCCTGATCTCCGCGACCTACGTCGAGGGCGGCGCGTCGCGGAACTGGCCGTCACACAGTCCCGAGCCCGGCGACGAATGGTCATGCGAAACCGATGTCGAATCATGGTGGGCCGCCCGGGACTTTCTTAGAACAGGTGTCGCAGCGAAGCACTTCGCCCGCTGTTGCCCACTCGGAGACGACCCATGAACCAGATCACGAAAGACCAGCAAGCCAGGGGACAAAAATCATTGGGGGCGGCCTGCTTTTGCGGCGCCGTCCAGATCCGGTTGACCGGAACGCCAGAAGTCATGGGTTACTGCCATTGCCAATCCTGCCGAACCTGGTCCGCCAGCCCGGTCAACGCCTTCACGCTGTGGAAGCCAGAGGCGCTCGAGATCACCAAGGGCCGCGATCAGCTCGGCAGCTACCACCGAACCGACCGGAGCTACCGCCGGTGGTGCCAGTCCTGCGGGGGTCACCTGTTCACCGAGCATCCGGCCTGGGGTCTGGTGGACGTGTACGCGGCCATCTTGCCCGAGCTGCACTTCGAGCCTGCGCTGCACGTGAACTACGCCGAGCGCGTGATGCCGGTTAGGGACGGCCTCCCCAAGCAACAGGACCTGCCCCGGGAGATGGGAGGCTCGGGGACCATTGTCCCGGAGTGAGGCCCTAGCGAGTTGGCGCGCCTAGCCCCGTGCCAAGCCCGACCCGCCGGGACCAGCCCCCGCCGCGCCCCACCCCGCATTTATGGGCCGCATTTATGGGATGAGGAACAAAGTGGACGAGTACGTCACCGTGTAGAGGGCATCTGCGGCGCTTCCGGAGGCGCTGAAGCAGTTGACCGTTGCCGAGGCATTCGATGTGGTGCCGGACCAGCCGCCCACCTTGCAATACTCTCCCGCCGTGCCGTAGGCGGTCACCTTGACGTTCGATTTATAGAATCCGTTGTTTGGATCGGTCGAAAAGGGCATCTGAGGAAAGTTGACGCTGTAGACGCCACGCTTGCTGCGCGTAACCGTCACAGGGGGACTGGTCGTCGTGACACAGCATCCGGGCACGGGGATTTCTCCTTTTTGATAGAAGAGGTCCGGCTGGTACGATGCGGCGGACGGTTGATCTGCCCACGCATAGGTGAAAGAGGGCGTGCCGTTTGGGGAGCCCGGGGCAAAATACCCGGTGCCATTCGGGAGACCCTCCGAAAAGATCACATCAAAATCGCTGTCGACAGGCCCGCGCGGCAACTTTGGCCCCCCGCCCGGCCCGTTGCCACCCGTCGTGAAACAGCGAACATTGACGGTCTGGGTGTCCCAGCTCTGGACTTCACAATAGCGCGGGGGCAGCTCCGGGTCCGGAGCCTGATCCGCGGTGACTTCGGCCGTGCCGCCGGATATGGCCTGTCCCGCGAACGTAATCGAATACACTCCGACGCCCGATCTCTGAAACGTTATCGGCTGCCCGGTGGAATTCCAGGCCCTTTGAACGGATGAGGTTTCGAAGTGGGCACGCGCGTAGCCGCCCTGAACGCCTGGAGTATCCGACCGAGAGACGTAGTTTATCGTGAATTGCGAGCTCGTCGAAGCACCCGACGGACCAAAACAACCCACGTTCACCTCGAGCGCACCGTTGCCATCGCCTCCCGGCCCGCTGAGGATGTTGCAGTTCGCGTTGCCCCCGCCGTATGCCGTCACCTGCACGTTGCCCCCGTTGCCGCTTTGCGCGACGCTGCCGAGACCCGGGAATTGCACGTTATAGTAATAACCATTCGTTCCACTGATGATTTGGACATTCGATGCACTCGCGAACGCCGGAGGAGCGGTAAAGGTGCCCGTGAGCTGAGACGACCACGCGAAGGCGTACGCGTTCGTGGTCAACGCCTGGCGCGTGCTGCCCAGGTTCTCCTCACGGCCGGCCGGGGCCTCACCGGAGCAACCCGCCGCGCCGCCCGCCGAGAGGGCGACAGCGAGGGCGCCCGAAAGTGAGCGGACTCGATTGAGACTCGTGACATGGTCAGGGCGCATTCGTCTACCTCAGCTCATACGTACGAAGGCGCGGCGAGCTCTGGTTGTTTTTTTGTCCTTGGCTCGAAGGGACCGCGCAGAGCCGTCGGTGAGGTCCGCATGGGGCGGGCGTTCTTCCCGTCCCAGATCGCGCGAGCGCTTACACCGTGTGAGGCCCCGCGACGCCCCGCACGGGGCGTGCCGAGCTCCAAGCATCACGGGCCATCGCGCCCGAGACCTGCTTGACGTCGTACTCGCGCCCGAGTGTTTCAACGGGCCGGTCGTCGATGAAGCCGTGACCCTGCCTCAAACTGCCTGTCGACGGCGCCGACGAGCGCCCTCGCCGCGGCCGCGACGACTGGCTTGGTCAACGACGCAGCCTGCGAAAGGTGTGTGCTCGAAGGTGTATTCGCCGAGGCGAAATGCGATGGCGCGCGTCGCTGCCTCGCAAGATGCCTGCGTAGGCGATCGCGGAACTCGGCAACGAGCGGCCCCTCGTCGGGTACCTCGGCACGGCGTCTGACGACAAGCGGGTCTCCTTCACGATGATCCGTGGGGGCCTTTGGCGCGCATTTGGTAATTCGCCGCGAATCCTGGCCCGAAGACGGGCTCGACCGTGACCATCGCCCGTGGAGGCCATGGAGGGCCGGCATGTTTCACGCACGGAGAGGGGCGCCGCCCAGAGGCGACTCAGGCAAGGACATGACATGTCGAACAGGAATACCCGCGAGCGCGCTGCGGAGGACAAGCGCGAGGGCAAGTCTCCGCAGCCCGCAGACTGAACCCCGTCGCAGACCGGAGAACGACATCATGCAGCACGAAACGCGGATAGAGCAGCGCAACGCCGTTGGAGCAGACGTTCGGCATTCACTGAGCGAGAAGGACCGTGAGGCGGTCGCCGCGATGCGAAAGGAGTTCGCTCCTTTCAAAGGCAAGATGGGCGACCCGAGTGCTCGCTCTCCGTTCGACGAGGTCATGGAGCACACTCCCGACGCTGGCGGCGTGACGTACGAAAAGAGGGCGGCCGGGGGCGTGCTCGGCACCTCGTGCAAGCCGCAAGGCGCGCGCCCGGGCGCCGCGATCCTCTACCTCCACGGCGGCGCCTACGTGCTCGGCTCGGCCAACGCCTACCGGCACCTCGCCGGGCAGATCGCAGCGCGCGCCAAGGCAGCGGTCTTCATCGCCGAGTACAGGCTAGCCCCGGAGCACCGCTTCCCAGCCGCCCTGGACGACGCGAGGGCGGCCTATCGCGGCCTCGTCGAAGGCGGTGCACGGAGGGTAGCGATCGTCGGAGACTCCGCTGGCGGTGGCCTCGCCCTGGCCCTGCTGTCCATCGTCCAGTCCGAAGCTGTCGCGCCGGTGGCTGCAGTGGTCATGTCGGCGTGGACGGATCTGGCTCTGACGGGCGGCAGCCTCGAAGACCGCGCGGACGATGACCCGTTGCTGACGAAGGCGATGCTCTCGAAGACCGCCGCAAGCTACCTGGATGGACACGACCCGCGGGATCCGCTCGCATCCCCGCTGTATGGGGCCCTTGCAGGCCGACCGCCGATCCAGCTGCACGTTGGAACGAGCGAGGTCCTCCTCGAGGATACCCGCCGCTACGCCGAGAGGGCGCGCGCGGCCGGGGTGGAGGCCGTGGCGCATGTCTGGGAGGGGATGACTCACGTCTTTCCCTCGAGCGTCGGGACACTCGAGGCCGCGGAAAAGGCCCTGAGCCTCATGGCGACCTTTCTGGACGGAAGGCTGGGCGCGCGGCCCGAAGCTGCCGGTCCCTCCAATGTGCGGGGGCGAGCGTGACCACGCCGCAGATACTTCCGCTGGAAGGCTTCCGAAGCGAGACGCGCGACATCGACGGAGCCCGGATCCATACGTGGATGGGAGGCGACCCCCAGGGACCGCCGGTCGTGCTCTGGCACGGCTTTCTATCCACCAGCTACGCCTGGCACAAGGTCGCGCCGCGACTTGCCGAAGCGGGCCTCTCGGTGCTTGTACCGGACCTCCTGGGCTTCGGCGACAGCGCAAAGCCCGAAGGGGTGCGCGGCTACGACGCGCGAGCCATGGCCGAGCAGACGCGCGAGCTCGTTCGCGCGCTCGACTTCGGCCAGGGCAAGGGGTTGGTGCTCGTGGCGCACGACATGGGCGCGCCGCCTGCTCTCCTGTGGGCGGCGGACCATCCGGCCGAGATTGCCTCGCTGCTCTACATCGAGGCGCCGGTGATGCTATCGAGCGTCCTGCAGCCCATCCTCGCATACACGCCGGAGGCGATGGAGCACGGCTCGATGTGGTGGTGGATCCTGCCTCTCGCGCCGGGCGTTGCGGAGCGTCTCGTCGTCGGCCACGAGCGTGCGTTCCTCGAATGGTTCTACGACACGGCGACGGCGACACGATCGTCGATCGAGCCGAGCACGGTCGACGAATATCTCCGGACGTTTGCGGGCCGGGAGGGCGTGCTCGGATCGATGGGCGTGTACCGCGCAGCCTTCGCGAGCATCGCGCAGACCGAGCCGCTGACGAAGGCGAAGATCCGACAACCGGTCATCGCGATCGGTGGCGTGAAGGGACTGGGTGCGAACGTCGGCACGATGGTCAAGCTGGTCGCCGAGAACGTGGAGGCGGTGACGTTGGAAGACTGCGGTCACTTCGTGCCCGAAGAGTCTCCAGACGAGATTGTCCAGCGAGTGTTGGAGATTGTCCGCAAACGCAGCGCGAATCGAAGGAGTCGAGCATGAACGACATGGCCAAGACCTCACCGCGACCCACTCAGGCGGTGCCCCCCGACGATCCGACACGGAAGCTATCCATCGTGAACCCCGACGATCCAGCGCTGCGCCACGTCAGCGTCGTCGGTGACACGTACACGATCCTGCTGTCCGGCGCGGAAACGGCGGGACGCTACTGCCTGATCGACATGAACGTCCCTCATTGCGGGGGGCCGGGACCGCATCGCCACAACTTCGAGGAGATGTTCACCCTGCTCGAGGGGGAGCTTCAATTCACCTTTCGCGGTGAAGAGCGAACTGTCAAATCCGGCATGACTGTGAACATTCCCGCCAACGCCCCGCACTTCTTCACGAACACTTCGGGCAGCGCTTCCCGTGTGCTTTGCATGTGCTCGCCGGCCGGCCAGGAGGACTTCTTCCTGGCCATCGGCAAGGCTGTCGAGAGCCGAACGCAGCTCGCTCCCAAGCCGAGCGGAGAGGAGATGGCGGCCTTCTTGAAGCGAGCCGTGGAGGTCGCCCCGAAATACAGTACCGAGCTGCTCAAGCCTTAGCTGCGTGGCAACTCCGGCACCTGGGAGCTGATCATGCCGAACTACTGGACCCCTATTCGCCTAGGAGACAGACCTGCTGGAGAGTGTCGATGGGCATGTATGATTCCATTCTTCATCGACTAGGCGACGCCGATCTGCTTCGCCTGCAAGGCGGAGTTCCAGAAGGCGGAAATCTCGATGAGCAGGTCGCCGTCCCACTTGACGGTTTGCGCGAACTCCACGTCGAACGCCTTTCCCGTGGGAGCGACGACCTTGCCGTTCGGCAGCTTCATCTCTCCTGTGAAGGTGCCCGTGATGCGGCTGACGACGGTGATCCAGTCACCGCTTCCGAACTGGATCGGGTACGGGTCGTTGTGCACGTGGACGTCGGGGAAGATGCTGAAAAACTGCTTCATCGCGGCGGCATGCGCGGCTCGTCCATAGATCGGCTCCGCGTTCCCCGTGACGTACGCGATCATGTTTGGATGATGCACGGCGTCCATCCCTGCGACGTTCCGGGCGTTGAAGGCGTCGTCGCCCCTCTTCATCAGCGCGAGGAGATGTTCCGTCCGCGTGGATTGGGGGGGCGTGTGGGGCGAGCGCAGCGGCGTGGCCGAAGTCACGCTGGTGTTCTGGGTCGTGGTGGCCATGAGGGGCTCCCTGTCTTGGTTGGAGAGGATTCCGTGGAAGGTCGGCCGCGAGGCTGCAAGATGGGGCCCGCACTCGGTACGGCACCACGCGGCTGAAGGGCGCGGCACGAAACCCGCTTTCACTCAAGGAAGTCCAATCGCGCGACATACGGACGCGTCCTGCAGAATGTTCGCGGTTGCAAGAAGCCCTCGGTGTGGCGTTTTGCGAAGGGTCGGTGTGGCGAATCGCCAAGATCTCGGATGCATGCAGGGGGCGCGCCCCAGCGCCCTCAAACTCCTGCTGTCCACCCCACCGGGAACCCGCCGACGTTTTCCGGAACTGGACAGAGGTTGCCAAGGCAACCGATCTCGAATTTCCTCGGGCCGGTGTCGGGCCCCGAGCTTGCACCCCCGCGAGCGGCCAGGAGGCTACTGCATGAAGGTTCTAGTTACAGGAGGCACGGGTCGCGTGGGTTCCGTTGTCGTGCGGGAGCTGAAGAAGCGAAAGGTCGACGTTCGCGTTTTGGCCCGAAAGGCGGACGAGTCGTTGCCCGACGGGGTCGAGCTTGCGCTGGGCGATCTGATGGACCCGATCTCGGTTCGTAAAGCGCTGGACGGCGTGGACAAGCTCTACTTGCTGAACGCGGTCACGCCCGATGAGTTGACGCAGGGTTTGATCGCCTACGATCTGGCGAAGAGATTGAAACTGAAGCACGTCGTCTACCACTCCGTATTCCGCGTCGAGCAGTTCAAGGATGTCCCGCACTTTGCCTCGAAGCTGGCACTCGAAAATGCCTTGCGCGAGTTCGACGTGCCCTTCACGATCATTCGCCCGAACTATTTCTTCCAGAATGACGCGTCGCTCAAGATCCCGCTGACGAAGAACGGCGTCTACCCTGTGCCCCTCGGGTCGGTGGGCATCTCGGCGGTCGACGTGCGCGACATATCCGAAGCAGCCGCCATTTCACTTACGACCAAGGGTCATGAGGGGAAGGTCTACAACCTCAACGGGCCCGATGTGTTGAGCGGCGCCAAGGTGGCAATGATCTGGACGAAGCTTCTCGGCAAAGAGATCCGTTACACAGGCGAAAACTTGGACGCCTTCGAGCAGGAGATGCGGAAGAATGGGCCCTCGTGGGCGGCGTTCGACATGCGCATGATGTTCCAGGGGTATCTCGAGCGCGGGTTTACGGCGGAGACGGGCGACATCGAAGCGGTGACCGGACTGCTTGGGCACGCGCCACGCGCGTACGGTGATTTTGCGCGCGAGACTGCGCTTGAATGGCAGAAGGCGCGCGATGGTCATCAAGAGATAGGGCCAACTCCATAACCGAACCGCCAGGACGGCTCGACGCCCGCGGCGGTGAAACGGCGGGCGTGCACGAAGGCGACGTTTTCGCTGGGCCGCTCCGCCGGGGGCCCCCGCTCGGGCCCCCGGCGATGTACCGAGCGCTTGTCGCGCCCTCGCGACGCTTACCGGACGCGCCGGCCGCTCAGTGAACCATCAGCGACACTGGCTGGCTCCAGTCTCCGGGGCCCGTCTTGGTCACCGCGCGGTACTTGAACTGCACCGTCGCTCCTGGCGCCAGGCCCGCGACGGTCGTCGTGGCCTGAAGCGTGGACGGCGCCGTGATCCACGTCTTGCCGCCGTCGCTGCTGTACTGCCAGTCGTACGACGCGCGCCGGGCCGCCACTTCGGCGACGACCTTCGCCACTCCGGAGACGGGCCCCGGCTTTGCGGTAAAGGCGCGAGCGCGACGCGTGGGCGTCTTGCGGACGGCGACTCCGGTATTCTCGATGATCGACGCTGCGTTCGTCGGGTCCGCGTCGGCGATCGCCTGGATGTACGCTCGGAGCTGCTGGAGCACGCCGACGAGCGCCGCGCGTTTTTCGTTGCGCGCCGCGACGGCGCCCTTGATGCGCGACAGCGCACCCGTCTCGGCGAACTGCAGATCGTTGATGGCCGCCAGGACGGCGGCGAGCGGGGGCGTGGGGTTGGGGAAGGTCGGGTTTCCGGTCATCCGTTTCACGATGCCCTGGGCATACGAGACGAGCGCGGGCACGCTCTTCGGCAGGGCGAGCGTGATGGTCGGGCGGCGGATGGATTTGTTCGTGTCGGTCATGGTCATTCTCCGTTTTCGGTTGGGGTGGGCTGGTCAGTCGTCTTTCGGTTTGTGGAACTCGGCGTGCTCTTCGTGAAGTGTCTACCCTTCTTTCCAGAAAGCAGCTTTGTGATCGAGAAAGCCCTCTTCGAGTCTCGTGAAAGCTGCGTGTTCGATTGCGAATCCCTCCTTTCCTTGCGACAAAGCGTGCTTTTTCTTGGGGAAGCGCCACTTGCAGTCAGCAACGCGGCTTTTGTTATTGGCAAAGACCATTTTTCGTTGATCAATGACTCATTGATTGTAAGAAGCTCGTCTATGCTTGCTGGCAAAGCATCGTTCGTCG
>CAZHED010000038.1:0-58455 GCA_964531095.1 uncultured Polyangiaceae bacterium
TCGGAGGCTTTCGGTCGCGGTTCGGAGGCTCTGGATCGCGGTTCGGAGGCTTTCGATCGCGGTTCAGACGCTGGTGCCTTACGGACGCAGAGGCATTAGCGCTCGCCGCCTCCACCTCTCGCCCTGGCCCTCCGCTTGGCGGCAATTCGCTCGAGGAGCTCTTCGCGCGTGACGCCGAGGCGCGCCGCCGTCTTGTGGGCGAGCGACGTGCGGGCGACGCCGGGCACGAAACGGTAGGTCGGCCGCTCGTACGCGTCGAGGTCCACCTGCAAGAAGTCGAGCGCGGGGATCGCGCGCTCTTCGGCGAGGCGAGCGGCGAATTGCAGGAGGTGCGTCGTCACGAACGCTTGGACGCCGAGCTCCGGCAAGAGAGAGAGCACGAGGCGCGCGATCTCTTCGCCTTCCGACGGGTTCGTCCCGGAGCACAGCTCATCGATCACGACGAGCGCGCCGACGTCGACCTCGTCGAACATCCGGCGGATGCGAAGGAGCTCCATCCCCAGGTGTCCCTCGGGCTGATCGGAGCGCGCCTCTTCGAACAACGACGCGAACAGCCCGGACGCCCGCGGCAAGCTCGCCGCCCGCACGGGCGCGAACAGCCCCGCTTCGGCGAAGAGCTGCGCGATCGCGATCGCCTGAAGCAATCGCGTCTTGCCACCGGAGTTGGGGCCCGTGACCACGACGAGCGCTCCAGGCGCCGCGCGCACGTCGCAAGGCACCGGCACGATTCCCGCGTCGACGAGCAACGGGTTGAACAGGCCCTCGAGGCGCAGCTCGCCATGGTCGGTGATCTCGGGCAGGGACACGGCCAGCCCTTTGGAGAGCGCGCGGTCGCGAAAGGTCAGGCTCGCGAGATACGGCTCGATGTCGCCCAGGAGCTGGAAGAGGAGGGCGACGGGCTCCTCGATCCCCGCGAACGCTTCGGAGAGGAGCCGCTCGGCCACCTCGCCTCCGGTCGTGCGGTACCCGCGCAAGAGAAGCACGAACCGCAAGACGAGGCGTCGCAGCGCCGACGCGTAAAAGGGGTTTTCGCGGTTCTCGCGCACCGCGACGATCTCCATCGCGCGCACCTCGCCGTCGGCGCCGATGCGCACGCGCAGGTCGAGCGAGGAGAGATGCTCGTCGTGGTCGAGGAGGGCCACGATGCGGCGGTAGGCGTCGGTGGACACGACGGCCTTCCCGAAATCTCCGAGGCGCGCCAACGCCGACGTGGCACCGCCGAACGACGAGGCGATCGCCTCGAACGCATCGCGCGCGGCGCGCAGGATTTCGACGCGGCGCACACGCGGAGCAGGCTGGCGGGCGGCGGAGAGCAGCGTGCGCAACCGAACGATCGAGACGTAGACGCGTTCGAGCGCGCCGCGCATGTCAGGGGACGACGCGAGCTCGGAGAGCACGGCGCGTCGCAGCTCGACGTGCCGAGGGTCGCGCGGCGGCTCGCCGACCACACGCGCCAAGTAGCCGCTGCAGGTGCGGTAGTCCGTGGCGCCGATGCGAATGGCGAGAGAATGCTCGATGAGCTCATCGAAGTAGATGTCTCTGCGGAAGCTCGAGCGGTTCCAGGACGACGGGGGGAGGGAAGCCTTGTTGACGGCGTCGTCGAACGCGTCCATCGCGCCGCCTGCGGCGAACGCGAAGACGAGCGTCTGGCGCAATGCGGGGACGTTCACGCGCACGGCGGCGTCGGCGCACAGGAGATCGGGCACCGGGATCACGGAGAGCAGATTCACAGGAAGATGGGGAGATGCGAAGGAGAAAAGTTCCGGGAATGGTCGTCTCCGTCAACGCCCATCAGCTTTTACCACCACGACAAGCTTGATCGATGGGTCGACGGGGCGACGCTGAGCGAGTGGCTGACGAGGCAAGCCCGGGAACACCGACCGCATCGCGTGACGGAAGCGGCCGGCATCCCGTTTTCGCGCTAACGAGCTCCCATGCAGCTCGCCGACGTTCCCGAAATCTCGGGCGCGGTCCCCTTCGTCGGGCACGCCCGCACCTTCCGCTCCGAGCGGCTCGGCTTTCTTCTGCGTGCCGCTCGCGAGCAGCCCGAGGGCGGCCGCTTGCGAGTGTTCGGCAGGGACGTCTTTCACACCGCGTCACCGGTGGTGCTGCACGAAGTGCTCGTCGAAAAGGCTCGGCTCTTCGAGAAGTCGCCAGTGCTGCGAGTCGTGCTCTATCCGCTCGCAGGGGAAGGGCTGTTTACGAGCGAAGGCGATCTCTGGAAGCGCCAGCGCAGGCTGATGGCGCCGATTTTCCAGTCTTCCGCGATCGCGCGGTACGTCGACATCGTCGCCGACGTCGTCGAGCGTGCGGCCGATCGCTGGAAGCCCGGCGTCGCGATCGACCTCGGGCGCGAAATGACGAGGATAACGATGGCCATCGTGGGGAAGTCCCTCTTCGACGCCGACGCGTTCGACGAGGCGGACGCCCTCGGCGATGCGCTCACCGTCGCGCTCGAATGGTCCAACCAGCATCTGGGCTCGCCGCGCCTGGCGATGCAAATGAGGCTGCGCGTCCTGCTCGAGAGCGCCGAAGGCCGCTTGCCCGCGGCGCTCGAACGCGGGCGCGCGTCGCTGCTCCACGGTCTGCGCGGCCCTGTCCTCTTGGCCGGGGCGCGCGGCCCGCGGCTCCGCAATGCGATCGCGATCCTCGACGATCGCATTCAGAGGATGATCGACGAGCGCCGCTCCGCTTCCACGTCCCGAGACGACCTCTTGACGCGCCTCCTGCAGGCGCGAGACGAAGACGGCTCTCGAATGGACGATCGACAGGTGCGCGATGAAGCGATCACGCTCTTTGTCGCCGGGCACGAGACGACGGCGACGGCCCTCACTTGGGCTCTCTACCGCCTGGCGCGCGAGCCGCCGCTGTACTCCAAGCTCACCGTGGAAGCCGACGCGCTCGGGGGGAAGGAAGACTTTCGTGACCCCGCGCGTCTGTCTTATGCCGCAAAAGTCTTCAAAGAGGCGATGCGCCTCTACCCTCCCGTGTACCTTTTCAGCCGTCGGGCCCGCGAGGCGGTCACCGTCGCCGATTATGACCTTCCGCGGCGGGCCCTGGTCTTCGCAAGTCCGTACAGCGTCCACCGTCGCCCGGACGTCTATCCGGATCCCGAGCGCTTCGACCCCGAGCGTTTCACCCCGGGGGCCGAGGCTGCGCGCCCGCGGTGCTCGTACCTCCCGTTCGGGGCGGGGCCGCGGGTTTGCATCGGCAACCACTTCGCGCTCATGGAGGGCCCGATTGTCTTGGCCGCGCTGGCGCGCCGACTCCGATTCGACGTGGACGAGGGCCCCCGCATCGAGCCGGCTCCGTTCGCGACGCTGCGACCTGGCGCGCCGGTGATCGCCCGGGTGCAGTGGCGCGTCGACCGAGGCGCCCGGTCGAACTGAGGTGCCGCCCGAGGCGTTCGCCATCGCTACACCCCGATCCCCAGTGCCGCCGCCAACACCTCTTCGACCGACTCGACGAAGATGAACCGGATCGCCCCCTTCACCTCCTCCGGAACATCCTCGAGCTGCGGCTCGCTGCGCCGCGGCAGGACGACGACGCGCAGCCCGCAGCGGTGCGCGGCGAGGACTTTCTCTTTGATGCCTCCGACGGGGAGCACCCGACCGCGGAGCGTGATCTCCCCGGTCATGCCGAGATCGCCGCGCGCGACGCGGCCGGTCGCCTGCGACGCGATCGCCGTCAGGATCGTCACTCCCGCGCTGGGTCCGTCCTTCGGGATGGACCCGGCCGGTACGTGCACGTGCACCGTCTTGCCCTCGAGCGCGCTCGGGTCGACGCCGAGGTGCGCGGCGTTCGACCGAAGATAGGAGAGCGCCGCTTGCGCGCTCTCGCGCATCACGTTGCCCAGCATTCCGGTCAGAACGAGTCGCTCGTCGCCGCCGGGCACGATGGCGGCCTCTACGAAGAGGATGTCCCCTCCGCCCTGCATCCAGGCGAGGCCGGTCGTCACGCCCGGACGGTCGATCCGCTCGGCGGCCTCATCGTGGTGGTGCGGCGTTCCCAGGTACTCGCGTACCGTCTCGGCGCTCACGAGGACCGGCGACGACGCACCTTCGCTCACCGTGCGGGCCACTTTGCGGAGCACCCCCGCGAGCTCGCGCCCGAGGTTGCGCACCCCCGCCTCGCGCGTGTACCCGCGCACGATGTGCCGAATCGCCGCGTCTTCGAACGCCACTTCGTCGCGACGGAGGCCGTGCGCGGCGATCGCCTGGGGGACCAGGTGACGCTGGGCGATCGAGACCTTCTCCCCGTCGGTGTACCCGGCGAGGTGGATGAGCTCCATGCGGTCGAGCAGTGGCGCGGGGATCGTGTCCACCGTGTTCGCCGTGCAGATCAAGAGCACGCGTGACAGGTCGAACGGCACGCCGAGGTAGCTGTCGACGAACGCATGGTTCTGGGCGGGGTCGAGCACCTCGAGGAGCGCCGCCGAGGGGTCGCCGTGGAAGCCGACGCCGAGCTTGTCGACCTCGTCGAGCATGAAGACGGCGTCCAGCGCGCCGCAGCGCGACAGCGCCTGTAGAATCCTTCCCGGCATCGCGCCGACGTACGTTCGCCGGTGCCCGCGGATCTCCGATTCGTCGTGGACCCCCCCGAGCGCCATCCGGACGAACTTGCGTCCGAGGGCCCGTGCGATCGACTGGCCCAGCGACGTCTTGCCGACGCCGGGCGGCCCCACCAGGCACACGATGGGCTCGCGCGAACCCGCGGCGTCCCCGGTCGCGTCGACCCCGCGCTCGGCGCGCAGGCGCCGGACCGCGAGATACTCGATGATGCGGTCTTTGACCCGGCGAAGCTCGTCGTGATCCGCGTCGAGCACCGCGCGCGCGTGCACGACGTCGATGGGTCGCCCCGTGGCTTTGCCCCACGGCAGCTTGAGCACCCACTCGATGTACGTGCGGATCATTCCATGCTCCGGGGCGGTGGCCGGTGTGCGCACCAGTCGATCGAGCTCCCGGTCGATTTCTCGGCGCGCTTCGGCGGGGAGAGGAAGCCGTCCGACCGCGCCGCGCAGCTCGCGCGTCTCCGATGCCTCCGACTCCGCTTCGGGCAGCTCGATGGGGGTGAGCTCGTCCGGCTTGCGCCGAGGCGTCGCCCGGGGGGCTCGGGGCGAGCCGTTGCCGGTCGTCTCGTCGGCGATCCGGTGCATCAGCTCGCGCACCGCGATTTCGTGCCGAAGGTGGTCGATGAGCCGGCGCAGCTTCGTTCGCACGCTGGGTTGCTCCAGGATCTGCTGGCGCGCTTCGGTGGACATCGGCGCGGTCGACGCGAGCAGGTAGACGAGCTGGCGCGGATCGGTCACCCGGTCGACGGTCGACGCGAGGTCGCTCGAAGGCTCGGCAACGAGCGAGACGAACCGCAAGAAGAGCCCCCTGGCATTGAGGACGAGGGCGTCGAGCTCCTCGCCGTGCTCCATGGCGTCGGGAAGCCAGCGAACGCGTGCGATCAGATATGGCTCGGTCTGCACCCAGCCGACGATTCGCACGCGCTGCAGCCCCTGGACCGCCACGCGGAGCGCGTTGTCGGGCCCGCGCAGGGCGTCGTGCACGATGGCGGCGGTGGCGAAGGCGTAGAGGTCCTGCGGCCGCGGCGGCCGCGAGTCGCCCTCGCGGATCGCGACGAGCGCGACCAGGCGATTGCCCTTCGTCGCATCGTCGAGCAGCCTGCGCGACCGGTCTTGGTCGATCGAGATCGGCGCGATCGTCAGAGGAAAGACGACGGTCTCCCGCAGCGGAAGTACGGGGAGCGCATCAGGAGCCCCATACGGGCAGCTCGGGTCGGAAGAGGGAGCCTGGTTCGCGTCGCGCGGTTGCGTCATGGAGCCGACAACCGACCACCCATGGCAAGCTACGCGCCGCATCTCGGCCGCACCCGTGGACCCACCCCGCCACGGGGCAAGCTCGCGCCCCGCGTTCGTCGCCCACGCCTTCGTTCGCGCAGACCCTTCTCGTCTTGGCGGCGTTCGCCGGGCCAGGTTCCACGAACCGCATGGCGGCTGGCGGGGGCACCGTGGCGGACCGGCGTGCGCGCCGCGCCGTTCTCGACGCGGCGCCGGACGCGGGCGCGACCGCAAGAAGCGGTCGGATCGGCGCCCGAATCACTTCTTGGTGTGGCAGTCGAAACACCCGAAGCCCTTCTGGGTCTTCGGATCGTACGGCTGCTCGCCGAGCAGCGCTGCCATCGTCGGCTCGACCTGCTTGGCCATGAAGTCGAACACCACCGGGTGGAGCGTCTGAAGCTTCTTGAACCCCTCGGGCGTGGCCACCAGCTTGGGCAGGGCCGCATTCGGCATCTTGAAGTTGCCTTCCTTCACGCCGGGGCCATGGCACAGGCCGCACTTCGGCTCGCTGAAATTCTTCGCGTCGAAGTCGTGGAAGAGCGGCCCCATCTTGGGCATCACTGCGGCTTTCATATAGGCCGTCTTCTGGTCTTTGCTCCACGAGTCCCACTCGCCCGGACCGGGCGGTGCGGGCGGACCGGCCGCGGCGCTCGCGGCGGGAGCGGCGCTGGCGGCCGGCGCCGGCGAGCTGGCCGAAGGGGCAGCGCTCGATGCGGCGGGCGCTTCGCTCGACGCGGCGGGCGCGCTGGGTGGCGCGGCGGCGGGGGGCGGAGGTTCGGCTCCGCAGGCGGCCGCGAGGACGAGAAGCGAGGCAAGGCAGGCAGTGGCTCGGTTCATCGGGCCGTTTGGATGCCACAAGCAGCCGCGGCGTTGCAACCGTGATCCGCAAAGGGCGTTATCGCGCGTATCCCTCAAGACGATAGACCCCGTGCCCGAGCCACTCGCGCACGGCCATCGTGCTGCGCTCCAAATAGGCGGCGCGCGGCAACCAGCTCCCGGAGAAGCTGGCCGGATCGTAGGCCCGGTAGTCGACCGGCAGGGTGTCGACCGCCAGCCCCACGGCGCGGAAGCACCCGAGCGCGCGTGACATGTGGAACGCGCTCGTGACGACGACCAGACGCGTCCACCCGCGATCCAGCGCGATGCGCCTCGACTCCACCGCGTTCTCGTGGGTGTTGCGCGAGTGCGTCTCGACGGCGATGCGATCGGGCGCGATGCCCCAGTCGACCAGCTGCCGCGCGAGGACCTCCGCCTCGACGAGGCTCGGGACCGCGGGGTCGAGAACGCCTCCGGAGACGATGACGTGGCGGGCGCGGTTGGTCCGCAGCAGGTCGTAGGTGACGACGAGGCGCTCGACGTTGTCGTTGTACGCGGGCTCGCCCGACGCGGCCGATCGCTCGACGACGCCGCCGAGGAGGATCACCGCGTCGTAGACGACGTCGGCGCGGTATGTGCGGACCGCCGTTCGTTCGAGCGCCCGTTCGAGCGCGTTCGCGAAGGGCTCGAACGAGAAGAGCAGGAGCAACGCCAGGCCGGCGACCGCGGACAATCGACGGCGAACCGCGGGCCCGGGCCAGAGGAGCCCGATCGCGATGAGCGCGACCGACCACGTGAAGGGGCTGAGCAGCGCGTCGAGGGTCTTCGACAAAAAGAAGAACACGGCTACGCGGCCCGTGCGCCGGTCGTCCCCGCCATGGGCGCCTCTTCCATCCAGCGGGTCAGACCTTCCAGCGCGCGATGGGCCATCGCTTCGTACCGGTCGCGTTTCGGCATCCGGCGGTCGTGCAGCGGCGGCAGCCACGCCCAGGTCACGTTGGACGGCTGGTACGCGCGCTCGCCACCACCTCCGAGCTGTCCCAGGTGCGTCAGCACGGCTCCGAGGGCGCTCGTGGGGGGAGGGGGTACGACCGGGTGGCCCGCAAGCGATTGCGCCAGCATGACCGCACACACGAAGCCGCACGCGCAGCTCTCGACGTATCCCTCGACGCCGGCGATCTGCCCAGCGAGAAAGACCCCGGGGCGCGTCCGCAGCTGCATGCGGCCGTCGAGCACGCGGGGGGCGTCGACGAACGTGTTCCGGTGCACGCTCCCGAATCGCAGGAACTCGGCTCGCTCGAGCCCCGGAATCGTGCGAAGCACGCGCGATTGCTCGGGCCACGTCATTCGCGTCTGGAAGCCCACGAGGTTGTACGCGGACGCGGCCCCGTCCTCGGGTCGGAGCTGGACGACCGCGAACGGCCTCTGCCCGGTGCGCGGATCGACGAGGCCCACCGGCTTCATGGGCCCGAAGGCGAGGGTCATGTCGCCGCGGGCCGCCATCACGTCGATCGGCAGGCAGCCTTCGAAGTAGCGCACGTCCTCGAACGTGCGCGGCTCGATCTTCTTGGCCGCCCGCACCTCGGCGACGAATGCCCGGTAGCCGGCCTCGTCGAACGGGCAGTTGACGTACGCCTCGTCGTCGCCCGGCCTCGCGCCTTTGCCGTATCGCGACTGTTTGAACACCCGATCCCAGTCGATCGTGTCGGCGCTGACGATCGGGGAGATCGCATCGTAATAGGCGAGGTGCTCGCGCCCGACCGCACTCGCCAAGTCCGCGGCCAGCGCGTCCCCGGTCAGAGGTCCCGTGGCGAGGACGACGGGCGATTCCGGCGAAGCCGAGGGCAAGGCGTCGACCACGCGCGCTTCGAGGACGATGCGGGGATGCGCGAGGATGCGCGCCGTGATGGCCGCGGAGAAGGCCTCTCGATCGACCGCGAGCGCGCCGCCGGCGGGAACGCGCGTCGCGTCGGCGCAGGCGAGAACGAGCGACCCGGCGCGGCGGAGCTCCTCTTTGAGCAGGCCGACGGCGTTGGCGAGCGCCGCGCCTCGCATCGAATTCGAGCAGACGAGCTCGCAGAGCGCGTCGGTGGTTTGCGCCGGGGTGCGAGCGAGCGGCTTCTGTTCGACCAGGCGCACGTCGACGCCTCGCTCGGCGAGCTGCCAGGCCACCTCGCATCCGGCGAGGCCGGCGCCGACGACGGTCACGCTCGGCATGGGCAAGCCCGCCATAGCGTAGCCAGTCCGTGGGGCACCAGCGAATTCGGCGCCATCTTGCGCCGCGAGCCCCCGCTGTCGGCAGGGAGGCCGATTCCCTCGCGAGACGTCTCCCGGCTATTCCCCATCCATCGGCGAGGGTGCGCCCAGGATCGGCGGTACGGGCGTGGTCGCGACTCGGGCCACCCGTTCGGGGTGCGCCGGCGCCCAGCGGGCCACCTGGGCCCCCGACAGGTCGATGATCCGCAGCCCGCCCAAGAGGCGTATGAACTGGTAGGTGGGGTCGACCTCGAACGCGCGCACGGCGAAGTTCGGCGACTGCCCCCACTTGTGGTGGTTGTTCTGAAAGAGCTCGCCCATGGTGAGCACGTCGAAGACGAGGGTGTTCTTCGAGTTGTCGTCGCTGTCGTAGTTCCGGTAACCGAGCTTGTGTCCGAACCAGTTGACGATGCCGCCGTGAACGGGGCCGAGCGCCAAGTGGATCGGGTAGAGCAGGAACAACCACCAATGGGTCGCGAACGCGACGTAGATGAGAAGGTAGAGCGCGCCCCAGCCGATCGCTGCCGCCCATCCGCCGAGCGTCTCGTCGAAGAATTTCCACTCGGGGTACCCGCCTTCGAAGCGCGGCTCCACGGCGACCCGGCGGTGCTTGAGGTCAGCGTACTGCGTCTTCGTTCGCCACATCATCGCGAAGAAGCTCGTCTGCTGCACGGGCGAGTGCGGATCCTTCGGTGTGTCGCTGTACGCGTGATGCATCCGGTGCATGATCGCGTACGCGCGTGGGTTCAGGTAGCTCGGCCCCTGAATCGCCCACGTGAGCACGTGGAAGAACCGCTCCCACCCCTTGCTCATCTCGAACTGACGGTGCGCGCCATAGCGGTGCAAGAAGAAGCTCTGGAACATGACCGAGAGCTGCCAGTGGACTGCGAAGAATATCAGGATTGCCACGATGGTTTCTTACGGCACGGTCGATCCGAACGCCTGCCACGTTTCGGTCATCCCATCCGTCGATTGTCATGGTTCTGTCATGAGGAGCGCGCCCACGCGCTGCCGCTCGCGCGCAAGCCAGGGCCCGAGCGCGGATCGCAAGCGCGCGTCGACCACCCAGTGCGCCGAGCGGGTCTGCGTGGGAACGAAGCCGCGGGCGCGCTTGTGCTCGCCGCCCGCACCCGGCTCGAAGACGTCGAGCCCTCGGTCGAGGCAAAAGCGGATGCCCTCATAGTAGCAGACGGCGAAATGAAGGAACGGGATGTCCACGTTCGCGCCCGCGCCCCAGTAGCGGCCGTAGAGACGCGTCTTGGAGAAGACGTTGAAAGCGCCGCCGACTACCTCGCCGCCGCCGCCGCCCCTTCGCGTTCGCGCGACGACCCACGCCAGCCGATGACGGAAGCGCTCGACGATGCGCTCGAAGAACGTGCGATTGAGATAGAGGCGCCCCCAGACGCCGTGCCGGTCGATCGTCCTCTCGTAGAGATCGTGCATCCGATGCGCGAGGTCTCGGTCATAAGCCTCGGGGGCGACGGTCTCGATGACGATCCCTTGCTGCTCGACGCCCCGGACCTCGCGCTTGATCTGGTTGCGCTGCTTCGATGAGAACCGCTCGAGGTACTCGGGCCAGCTGCGCGCGCCTTTCCGAAACCAGTGGTACTGAAACCCATCGCGCCGCAGGTACCCGGCGGCTTCCCAGTCGCGCGCCTCGTCTTCGCGGGGGAAAAGAACGTGAACGCTCGACGCGCCCACTTGATCGCACCACTGGCGCGCGGCCTCCGCGACGATGCGCGTGACGTGCGACCGGTCGACGTTCGGCGCGACGAGGACGCGGTCGCCCGTCGCCGGGGTGAACGGGACCGCGACGAGGACTTTAGGGTAGTAACGAACGCCGAGTCGCTCGGCAAATTCCGCCCAGCCCCAATCGAACACGAACTCCCCCTCGCTGTGGCCTTTGAGGTACGAAGGGGCCACGGCGAGAAGCCGGCCGTCACGCCACACCGAGAGGTGGGCGGGGGCCCAGCCGGTCTCGCCACCGACGCACCCGGTCTCCTCCAGCGTGTCGAGCCACGTCCACTCGACGAATGGCGAGCTGTCTTCGCCGAGCAGGCCGTCCCATGTCTCCCGGGGGATGTCGCGCACGCGCTGGAGCACGCGAAGCTCGTAGCCGGCCTTGTCTCCGCCCTCGCTCACGCGGCGGTGGCCTCTTCGCGCACGAGCACGAACCAGGCGTCCATCCAGCGTCCTTGCTTCTTCGCGCGGCCGATGGACACGTGTGGCGAGAGACCCCGCATGACGTCGACCATGCCTTCGTAGACGAACCGCCCCAGGCGCGCGTGGTTCGTCACGATGGCCGGCCACTCCCCCGGCTTTTCCTTCGGAACGACGGTGTAATCGATGTCCACCTCGCCGAGGTCGGTCGACGGACGGACGACGAAGTACCCCGGTCCTGTGAAAGGCGAGAACGACTGATGATTGTAGCCGAGGAGCGTGCCGTTCGCGGTCGCGTCGGACGGGCGGCAGAAGCGCTTCTGGAACTGCTTGTGCGCAGGAAGCGAGTTCGTGCCGTCGTGGATCACTTCGACGAGGGGCGGAGTCGACGGCGGTACGAAGTCGTCCAGCTCGAGCGCGCGAAAGCCTCGGGCGGCCTCCCACAGGACGGTCATGTTCGCGCGGGTCCATTGGCGCACGGACCATACCCGGGCAAAGTGGCCGATCTCGCTCAGGTCCTTCGACAAGCGCGGGAGGTCGAAGTGGGTCTCGATGAGGCTCTTGAGATCCATCCGTGGACGTCACTATAAGCGGCCCGGGAAAGCTGGAAAGGGCTCCGCGGACCACGAAAGCGACGTCGACGAGTGGCCGAGCCGCGACGATTCGCCGCGGGAGTTGGTGTAAAACGTGACCCGTGCGGATTTTCGTCCTCGGCAGCGGGTCGAGCGGCAACTGCCTCGTCGTCGAAGCCGAAGGCGAGCGCCTGCTCGTGGACGCCGGCATGGGGCCGACCCGGGCCGCCAAGCGGATGCGGGCCCTCGGCGCCGACCTGGTCACCTCACGGCCGCCCCTCGGGCTCTTCGTGACCCATGACCACGGCGACCACGCGGCGCATGCCCTCCCGCTCGCTCGCGCCCTTCGCATGCCCATCCTCGCGCATTCCGGCGTCGCCCTCGAGCGAGCCCGCTCGCGGGTCGAGGTGCGATCGTACGTGCCGGGCCGCGGGCTCCCCCTCGGGCCGTTCGTCGTCGAGGCTCTTCCGGTGCCGCACGATGCGCCGCAGGTCGCGCTCCGGATCTCGGCGGGTCGTCGCCGCTTTGCCATCGCCACCGACCTGGGGCGGGCCACGCGCGATCTCGGCGCGTTCTTGCGCGGCTGCGACCTGGTCCTCCTCGAGTCGAACTACTGCCCGACCTTGCTCGAGAGCGGGCCATACCCCCCGCACCTCAAGCGCCGGGTGGGGGGGCCCCTCGGTCACCTGGCCAATGAGCAAACGGCCGATCTGGCCGCATCGCTCGAAGACACGCGGGTCTCGCGCCTGGTGCTCGTGCACCTGTCGCGCACCAACAACACGCCCGAACGTGCTCGCGAGATCGTCGCGTCGCGCGTCAGGCGCCTTGCCCTGGAAGTGCTGCCGCACGGCGAGGTTCGGCGCTTCGACGTCGACGGCAGAGGTTTCGCGAGTGGCGGGGAGCAGCTCGCGTTCGGCTTCTGAGCTGGCCCCGGCTCCCGCTCACGACCGCCCGCGTCTGGCATTCCTGGCGGCTTCCGGCTAATAGCGCTGGCGTCATGCCCGAGCGTATCG
Organism: uncultured Polyangiaceae bacterium; assembly: GCA_964531095.1. GTDB lineage: Bacteria > Myxococcota_A > Polyangia > Polyangiales > Polyangiaceae > Palsa-1150. The sequence goes on from CAZHED010000038.1 coordinate 12,663, forward strand.
TGCACTGCCGACTGCTGAAGAAAGACCTGCCGGGCCTCGAGCGACCGCCCTTCAAGGGCGAGCTCGGGCAGCGCGTCTTTGCAGAGGTCTCGAAAGAGGGATGGCAAAATTGGGTCAAAGACTCGGTCAAGTTCATCAATACGTATCGCGTCGACCTCGCGTCCCCGGAAGGGCAGAAGTTCATGCTCAAGCAGTGCGCGATCTACTTTGGCTACGAAGAGGGGGACCTGGCGCAGACGGCGTGGACGCCCGGGGAAGACAAGAAGGGGTGAGCCCAGCGCTGAGCCGGCCGCGGTGCTAAGGCTTCCCGCGTGTCCATGACCGATTCGACCGCCATTCCGGCGACGGCCCTTCGCGGGTCCACGCCTGCCATGCCTGGAGGCAGCGCCGGCGCGGGAACGCCCTCGGGTGCTGCGACTTCGGCGATGCCGCTGGGCGTCGAGGGGTTCACGTACGCCGACCTTTACGATCCCCAGAAGCTGGCCGAGCTCTATGCCCGGTTCGATCAATGGTTTGCCGCGGGGTCGCAGGTGCACCACGCGCGCTTCGCGGAGTACCGAGCCTGCCAGGGGGCCGGCATGACGCCTCTGGCGCGCAGCGAGGCGCTGCTCGCGGCGGCGCCGTTCGTGGGGCGGTTCGTGGGCAAGCTGTTCGGCATCGACCAGGAGCTCGACGCGTTTCGCGAGCGCGTACGAAGCGAAGATCCTTTGTGGCGGTTTCGTAAAGACTTCGCAAAAAAGCGCGTGCTCCGCGCTGACGCAGGGAAGATCTGGACGAACGGGCACGCCGAGGCCGAATCCGTGGCCAGGGCGGCGCTGCAGGCGATGACCCCGGCTCCCCTCGGCGGCACGACCGACGAAGAGCTGACGATCGCCACGTCGGCTCTTGCGCTCGTCGAAGTCGACATCGTCGCGCGGCGGGCCGCGAAGGCCGGCGGAGCGCAGTGGACGGACGAGCTGCGCGACCGGGCCCGCGCCGCGCGCCGGGCGATCCTTCCATTCCGTCCCGATGCATGCGCCGGTGAGGATGATGCTTCGCTGGGTTCCACGGTCGCGTTCGCCCTCGACGCCATCGAGGCGTGGCTGGCGCGGCGCTACGCCGACGAGCACGACACCGTCCGGCGCTGGCCGAGCATGCGCGCGCCCAAGACACTCGACTACGCGCATCTCGTCGAAGAAGTGCGGCCCGATCCGACCCTACCCGAACTCTTCGTCGGCCCGCTGCACGAGCGGCGGCAGCGGCTTGGCTTCTCGTTGACCGACCGCCGAATGGGCGCGCGCGACGTCGAAGCCGAGATTGACTACTGCATGCTTTGCCACGACCGAGAAAAAGACTCGTGCAGCAAAGGCATGGTCGACGCCAAGACCGGTTCTCTCAAGAAGAACCCCCTGGGTGTCGCCCTGACGGGCTGCCCCCTCGGCGAGAAGATCAGCGAGATGCACGCGATGCGGCAGGCCGGCGAGCTTCTGGCGGCGATGGCGCTCATCGTCATCGATAACCCCATGTGTCCGGGCACGGGCCATCGCATCTGCAACGACTGCATGAAGGCATGCATCTTCCAGAAGCAAGAGCCCGTGAACATCCCCCAGGTCGAGACGCGCGTGCTCACCGAGACGCTCGGCCTTCCGTGGGGGCTCGAGATCTATCAGCTCTTGACGCGCTGGAACCCGCTCCACGTCGAGCGGCCCACCATGCGCCCCCACAACGGAAAGAACGTCCTCGTCGTCGGCCTCGGGCCCGCCGGGTACACCTTGGCGCACCACCTCGCGTGCGAAGGCTTCGGCGTCGTCGCGGTCGACGGCCTGAAGATCGAGCCGCTCGATCCGTCGCTGGTCGGAACGGCCGAAGAGGCCCCCCGCCCGCTCCAGTGGGCGGCGTCGCTCTTTGGCGAGCTCGACGAGCGCCGACTGCTCGGCTTCGGCGGCGTGAGCGAGTACGGGATCACCATTCGTTGGGACAAGAACTTTCTCACGATCGTCTATCTGACGCTCGCGCGAAATCGACACATCCACATGTACGGAGGGGTTCGGTTCGGAGGCACGATCACCCTCGAAGACGCGTGGGCGCTCGGCTTCGACCACGTGGCCATCTCGGCGGGCGCAGGGCGGCCGACGATCATCGACATCAAGAACAATCTCGCGCGCGGCATCCGCAAAGCGAGCGACTTCTTGATGGCCCTTCAGCTGACGGGCGCATACAAGCACACGAGCATCGCCAACCTGCAGGTGAGCCTCCCGGCGGTGGTCATCGGCGGCGGGCTGACCGCAATCGACACGGCGACCGAGCTTCTGGCGTATTACCAAGTGGAGATCGAAAAGGAGCTCGAGCGCTACGAGCTCTTGCTGCGATCGGGCCGATCGGCCGCCGACGTGCGCGCCCTCTTCGACGAAGAAGAGTGGCAGACGCTCGAGCTGCACCTGGCGCACGGGCGCGCGCTGCGCGAGGAGAAGCGGCGCGCCGCGGCAGAAGGGCGTGAGCCTCAGGTCCAGAGGCTGCTCGATTCGTGGGGCGGCGTGACGCTCGTCTATCGGAAAGCGCTCGCCGACTCGCCGGCGTATCGCCTGAACCACGAAGAGGTCATCAAGAGCCTCGAAGAGGGCGTTCGCTACGTCGAGCACATGGCGCCGCTCGAGGCCTTGCTCGACGACCGCGCGCGCGTCCGGGCGATGCGCTTCAAGAGAGATGACGGGAGCACCATCGACCTGCCGGCGCGCACCGTGTGCGTTGCGGCGGGAACGAGCCCGAATGTCATCTACGAAAAGGAATATCCGGGGACATTCGAGCTCGACGACAAGAATCAGTACTTTCGCCCGTACGTGGCCAGAGTCGACGAGAGCGGGCGGGTCGTCCTCGGGCGCGCGACCCGCCCGGGCGAGGGTTTCTTCACGAGCTACCTGAAAGAGGGACGCACGGTCTCATTCTACGGCGACAACCATCCGCACTACGCCGGCAGCGTGGTCAAAGCGATGGCGAGCGCCAAAGACGGGTACCGCCACGTGGTGGCTCTGTTTCCGGACGCGCGGCGACCCGAGGCGGCGACGCAGGCGGCGCGGGACGCCAAGCTGCACGCGCTTTTCGCGAAGCTCGACGCGAGCCTGGTCGCCACGGTGCACCAGGTCAACCGCCTCACCGAAAACATCGTCGAAATTGTCGTTCGCGCGCCGATGGCGGCTCGCAAGTTCCAGCCGGGGCAGTTCTACCGATTGCAGAACTTCGAGATGTTCGCGCCCGTGGTCGCGATCTCCCGCAAGGGGGATGGCAACGGGTCGCCGGACATGGTTTCGAAGGGGCGGTTGGCGATGGAGGGGCTCGCACTGACAGGGGCGTGGGTCGACGTCGAGGCGGGCTTGCTCGGGACGATCGTCCTCGAAATGGGCGGTAGCTCGCGCCTATGCGCTTCGCTTCGCCCGGGCGAACCCATCATCTTGATGGGCCCGACCGGACAAGCGACTGAGATCGCCAAGAACGAGACCGTGCTGCTTTGCGGCGGTGGGCTCGGAAACGCGGTTCTTTTCTCGATCGCACGCGCGTTCAAGGTGCTGGGGGGGCGAGTCCTCTACTTCGCCGGGTATCGCCGTGGCGAGGACCTTTTCAAGCGCGAGGACATCGAACGATGGACCGACCTCGTGGTCTGGTGCACCGACACTGGCGCCTCGGTCGAGCCCCACCGCCCGCAGGACAAGCACTTCCGCGGCAACATCGTGCAGGCCATGCACGCGTATGCGACCGGCCAGATGGGCGGGCCCCCGGCGATTCCGCTGCGCGACGTGGTGCGCATCATTGCGATAGGGAGCGACGGGATGATGAACGCGGTCCGCGAGGCGCGGCACGGCGTTCTCGAGCCGCTCCTCAACCGGCGTCACCTCGCCATCGGAAGCATCAACTCGCCGATGCAGTGCATGATGAAGGAGGTTTGCGCGCAGTGCCTTCAGCGATTGCGCGACCCGGTGACGGGCAAGGAGCGCGTCGTCTTCACGTGCTTCAACCAAGATCAGGACCTCGACGCCGTCGACTTTCGCAACCTGCGCGAGCGGCTCCGCGCGAACTCGATGCAGGAGAAGCTTTCGAATGCTTGGCTCGACGAGCTGCTGAAGGCGGCGCCGGAGATCATCCGGGTCTGACGGGGCCCGCGATGGCATCAGAAGGATCGCTGTCGCTCGACGGCCCGTTCTGGCGCGCGCTCGCGCAGTGGGGGTCGTCCGGCCCGGAATGGTTCGTGCGCCTGAGCCCCCCGGTCGTAGGAATCATCGCGTGTGGGATCGCGGCAGAGCGCAGGCAGCGCGTCCTCCACAACTTGCGCAGGGTGCGGGGAGAGCGAAGCGCGCTTCGCGACGCCGTCGACGTCGCCCACACCTTCGCCACGTACGCGTCCTGCCTGGCGGAGGCCCTCGGCGCTGGATCGACGCGCGGTCGGCTGCCCGAGGCGGTCATCTGTGGCGAGCCACACCTTCAAGACGCACTCGGTGGTGGGCGCGGCGTGCTCCTTGCGACGGCGCACACGGCGGGCTGGGAGGCGGTGGGGCCGCTCCTGTCGCGCGACAAGGCGCTGCGCGTAATGATCGCCGAAAGGGCCGAGCCCGATGTCGCTGTGCGGGCCATACAGGACGAAGCGCGCAAGGCGCACGGGCTCCTCGTGGCCCACGTGGGAGAGGACCCGCTCTCGGCGCTGCCCCTGGCCAAGCATCTTCGCGATGGCGGCGTCGTCGCGCTTCAAATCGACCGGGTTCCCCGCGGCTTGCGGTCGCGCGACGTCACGATGTTCGGCGCACCCGGGCGGGTGCCCGAAGGACCGCTGCGCCTGGCGATGCTCACCGGCGCGCCGGTCGTTCCGGTGTTCGCAGCACGCACCGGCCACCGCCGGTACGAAATCGTCATTCATTCTCCGATCCATCTTGCGCGCACGGCCGCGGCCGCCGAGATCGACGCTGCGGCACAAAGGTTGGCCGATGCGATGGAAGGCTTCGTTCGCGCTCATCCGACGCAGTGGTTCGACTTCCGTGAGTAGGGGCTGCTTCGCAGCGTCGGCCGCGCGGACGAAGCCGCTGGCGGCAGCGGCGGCAAGCGTGCAAGATGGGCCGCGCCCTGCATGATCCCCCGCTGGCATATCGGCGCGAAAGACCTCCGCGGTGCGATCGCCGCCTACGCGAAGCGCTTTGACCTTCTCGAAGTGCGCGTGGCGATCGATGCGCCCGGAGGGGAGGACGCGGCCGCCGCCGTCCCGTCTTTGGCCACCCTTCGCCGCTGGCGCAAGTCGGTGCCGCCCCACTTCGACTTCGCCGTCGTCGCGGGGCCCCACCTGTCTCGGGTCAAGGCGAGCGCAGCGGGCGACCGCGAGCTCGAAGCGGCGCGTGCGGCGATCGACGCCCTGCAGGCCCGTTGCTTCGTCTTGCGCACGCCGCTGGACGTCACGCCGAGCGCTCTCTGGCGCGACCGCCTCGCAAAGGTGATCGACCGCTTTCCACGCGACGTGACTCACTTCGTTTGGGAGCCCAGCGGTGTTTGGGAATCGGCGGACGCAGCGGCGCAAGCCCGATCCTGGGGGGTCGTGTTGGCGGTCGATCCGGCACGCGATCCCGTGCCACAAGGGGCGGTGGCCTACTTGCGACTGCGTGCGCTGGGCGAAACGCGTTCGTTCGGTCCCGTCGCGATCGAGAAGATCGTGCGTGCGGTCGGACCTCGCCGCGAAGTGTTCGTCATCGTCGAGACCGACGCGGCGCTCGTCGAAGCGAAGCGTTTGCGTCACGCCGCCAAGAGCGCGCGCGCCGGAGCGCGCGTGGGCGGCGGAGCCCGACTGGTGCGACCGCGCGGCGGAATCGTCGTCGGCGACGACGAGCAGGAGTAGGCGGTGGCGGCGAGGTGCGAGGCGGTCGCGTCGGAGTCGCACGTCGCACAAGCCGCGCGGGATGCTCTCTCGTATGGAAACGCGGTGGACGCCGTCGTGGCCGGCGTCCTCGTCGCCGTTGCAGAATCGCCGAGTGTTCTGCTGGGACCCGTTCAGATGCTCGTCGCGGGGGCTGGGGCGGGGGTCCGTGCGGTTGACGGTCGGGTGCGTCAACCGGGACTGGGCGTGCCGCGGCCGCGGGGGTTTCTCGCCAGCGAGCAGGTGCCGCCTCAGGCGCGCGTCGGAGTGCCGGCATTGCCCGCGGCACTTGCTTGGGTGCTTGCATCGCTGGGCAGCGCCACCCCGCTGCGCGTCACGGGGGCGGCAATCGAGCGCGCACGCGGCCGCTCGCCCGAGCGCGCCCGCGTCCTCGAGGCTTTCGCGCGCCGTGGCGCTGCAGCGCTGGTCGACGACGGTGTCGTCGGCGAGCTGACCGCCGTCGCCGGTCGTTCGGTGAGCGGGCTCTTGACGCGCGAAGACCTCGCATCGGTGCGCCCCAACATCCAGTCGCGCGACGACCAGGCACTCGAACCGTCAGGGGTTTTCACAGTGCCCTGGCGCGGGGATGTACCCCACGACGCCTCGTTCACTCACGTGGTCGCCGCCGCCGACCCGCGCGGCCTCGTGGCCATCGCTTGCTATGACTCACCGCTGGACGGGCTGGGCGTTCCGGCGCTAGGCCTCGTCGCGCCCGCCTTTGCGGCCCCCGTCATGCGCGGCGAGGCGCGTGTTCGTCCGGGCGACCCCTGTTCCGCGGCAGCCCCCATTGCCCTCCGAGCGCATCATGGAATCGCCGATTTGGCGTTCGGACTTGCCGAAGCCCACGACGCCGAGAGCGCGCTCGACGCGGTCGTCCGCGCCCTTGCCCAGACACTCACCGTCGCAGCGGCCATCGCTGAAGCCCCAAGCGGGCGTCCGGTGGCGGTCATCCGCGAGGGAGAGGCCGCCAAGGCCTTGGCGTCAGGCTAGCGGACGAGAATTTGCGCGGCGAAGCGGCCGCTAAATGCGCGCGAGGTCGACGCCGTGGCGCTTCGCGTACGCGCTGATGCCCAGCTTGTCGATGGTGCGGATGTCGCGCGTCGTCAGGTGCAACGTGATAAAGCGCTTGAGCTCGGGCACCCACATGCGACGCCGCTGAACGTTGACGTTCTGCCAGCGGTTCGTCTTGATGTTCGAGTGCGAGACGTTGTGCGCCTTTAGCTTGCGCTTGCCGGTGATGTCGCTCTTGGCCATGACGGGAGGGCGACCAAGTTGACGGACGGTTGGCCTTCTGTCAAGCGAGGAGCGCGACGCTACCCAGTCGAGCCACCAGCTCCCGGCACCAGGCGCGCGCCGAGGAGAAGCTCTCGTTCGGTCGAAGGGTCCCTTCGTCGAGATAAAGGCGTCGAGCGAGCTCCACCTGGACGACGTGTACGCCATCGGCTGGGCGTCCATAATGCTGCGTCGTAAACCCCCCGGCGTACGGGTCGTCGTGCCGCACGCTCCAGCCCTGGGCAGCCGCGTGCTTCTCGACCGCATCGATGAAACAAGGGTTTGCGCTCCGCCGACCGCGCGTGCCGGGCACGACGTCGGCGCGCGCGTGTGTGTCACCATGCCTAGGCGCGCTTTCGTCGATGGCACCGGCCCCCAAACCGCGGTGCGGACCGCCGCGCGACCCCGCGCTCCCGCGCGCTCCCGAACGCTCGACGCTCGGCATCGAATGGGCCGCCAACACCACCGCCAAGCCGAAGCGCTCCCGCTTGCGAGCGATGACCGAGGCCAATAGACGGTGATACGGGCGCCACACGAGCTCAAGCCGCTCCTCGAGCTCGTCGGGCCGGAGCCGCCGAACGAGCGCCGGCTCGCCCTCGCTCGTCGTTCGCCACACGAGCCCGTGCTGCATCCGCACGTCCGCCCTTCCTCCCTCGACCGCTTCGCCGTCCACATCGCCCTCGGCCCTGTTCAGGTCGACGACGTAACGGGAGGTTCGGGCCACGACCAAGCTCGCCCCTTCAGCCGGGCAATCTTCGTAAAGATCGTCGACGTACAGGTCCGCATCCCGGCCGACCGCCCGCGCAGGCGCCGCGAGCGTGGCCAGAAACCGGGCGGGTAGGTCGAGGCCCGCATGGGGCACCTCGACGATGACCGGCGTCTCCGGCCCGGTCGGCTCCAAGAGCTCGAACGGCGCGCGCATGGGCCGGAGATAGCACAAGGCGGCCGCGTTCACGCGCGCGGGTGCGACTTATCGTATGCGGCCCGGATGTGGTCCGGCGCGACGTGGGTGTAGATCTCCGTCGTGCCCAGGTCGGCGTGGCCAAGCATCGCCTGAACCGCTCGGAGATCCGCGCCGCCGCGGAGCAGGTGCGTCGCGAACGAGTGTCGGAGCTTGTGCGGAGAAGGCAGCGGAACGATCCCCGCCGACACGGCGGAGCGGCGGATAATCCGCCAGAACGCTTGGCGCGTGAAGTGGCCGCCGCGCGGCGACGGGAAGAGAGCGTTCTCGCCCGGGCGCGCATGACGCGGGCGCACGTCGCGTACGTAGCGCGTCGCGTGGTCGATCGCCACCTCGCCGACCGGGACGAGGCGGTGCTTGTCGCCCTTGCCCCGTGCCGTGACCAGTCCACGCTGCAAGTCGAGATCGGACACCCGAAGGCCGCATAGCTCGCTCACCCGCAGGCCTGTTGCGTACATTAAGTGAAGCATTGCGGCGTGGAGCTTGCCTCGGTCGGTCGACGCGTCCGGAGCCGCCAGCAAGCGATCGACCTCGTCGAACGACAGCACCCTGGGTAGCTTTTGCGCCAGCTTGGGGCGGTCGAGGAGGATTGTTGGATCCTCGGCGATTGCCCGCTCGCGCACGAGGAAGCGGAAGAAGCCCCGCAAGGCGGAGAGCTGGCGCGCGCTCGATCGTGCGCCGAAGCCGTGGCTGACGTTGGCGGCCATCAGCGCCGCGATCGTGTCCACGGCGATTGCGCGCGGGTCGACCTCGCCGCCCGTCTGGGCCGCAAGGGCGTTCAGATCGCGGGCATACGCCTCGAGCGTGTTTCGTGCCAGCGCCCGCTCGACGCGCAGGTGGTCGATGTAGACGTCGATCCAGCCTTGGAGGTCCACGTTGCGTTCCAGGGTAGAGGCTGCCCACACGCGGGGCGAGTTTCTGGTGTTGCTACGGGCGGGTCGCTTCGAGCATCGCTCGCAACCGCGGTCGCGGATCGTCGTCGCGCATCAATGCCTCGCCGACGAGCGCCGCGTCTGCCCTGCCGCGGGCTATCTTGGCCACGTCGGCTGCCTCTCGCAGGCCCGACAAGTGAACGGCGACGACGCCTGTTGGGATTGCTGCGCAGACGCGTGCTGCGCGCCCGACGTCCATGGCCAGCGTGTCGAGGTCGCGCGCGTTGACCCCAACGATGCGCGCACCGGCTGCGAGCGCCGCGTCAAGCTCCCCTTCGTCGACCACTTCCACCAGCGGCTCGACGGCCTCCGCGCGCGCGCACCGCGCGAGGCGCGCAAGCTCGACGGCGTCGACGATGCGCGCGATGAGCAAGATCGCGTCCGCTCCGCGGTCTCGGGCCTCCATGATCTGGCGCTCGTCCACGACATAGTCCTTCGCGAGTACGGGTATCGCGTACCCGGCGTGGTCGAGCGATTTGCGGGCGGCGGCCACGTGCTCCCAAGAGCCATCGAAGTATGCGACGTCGCTCAGCACGCTGACCATCGCTGCGCCCGCCTCCGCGTAGGCGACGGCTCGTTCGCCCGGAGCCAACGCGCGTGACAGCACGCCGGCGCTCGGGCTGCGCAGCTTCACCTCGGTGACGAGACGAAGCGGGGCATCGCCGGCGCGCCGCAACGCCCCGAACGCGTCCACGGGCGTTCGCACAGATCCGACGCGCGCGCGGGCCCGAAGCGCGGCCACCTCGCGCTGCTTGGTCGCCAGAATGTCGGCGAGCAGGCTCAAGCGCCGCGCACGCGCGCTGCGACGCGCTTCCATCGGTCCAGGGTCGCTCGGGCGGCACCGCGGTCAATCGCGCTTCGCGCCCGATCGGCGCACGCGCGCAAGTCATCACCGGTGGCCACGGCGAGCGCCGCAGCCGCGTTGAGCACGACCGCGCCGCGCGCGGGATGGTCTTGCCCCGCGACGATCGCCGAAAGTGCGCGCGCGTTCGCCTCCGCGTCGCCTCCGGCGATGGCCGCCCGTGGAACACGGGCTAGCCCAAAGTCTTCGGGCGTGACGATGCGCTCGCGGATTGCCCCGTCTTCCGAAAGTTCAGAGACCCGCGTTGGGCCGCATGGGCTGACCTCGTCGAGGCCGTCCTCGCCGCGCACGACCCATGCCCGCCGGCTCCCGAGTTGCCGCAGGGCCCGCGCTGCTATCGGTCGAAGGGCGTCATCGTAGACACCGACGAGCTGGTGGGTTGCACGCGCCGGATTCGCCAGCGGGCCGAGCGCGTTGAATATCGTCCGCGTGCCGAGCTCCCGTCGCGCCTGGCCCACGTGCTTGAGCGCCGGGTGGTGCGCCTGCGCGAAGAGGAACGTGATCCCGGCCTCGCGGAGGACCTCGCCCTGGCGTTCGGGAGGCAGATCAAGGGGAATCCCAAGTGTCTCGAAGACGTCGGCGCTTCCGCAGCGACTCGATGCCGACCGGTTTCCGTGCTTGGCGACCACGAGGCCGCTCGCTGCGATCACCAGCGCCGCCGCGCTCGATAGGTTGAGTGTTTGGGCGCCATCGCCCCCCGTCCCACATGTGTCGACCACCACCGGGAAATCGTGCTCGACCACGATCATCGCCGCCCGCATCGCCTGAGCAGCGCCGATGATCTCCTCGTCGGTTTCGCCGCGCATTCGAAGCGCGACGGCAAACGCGCCCACTTGAACTGGGGTCCACGACCCCGCCAGAATCGCGCCGAAGGCGCCCCGCACGTCGTCTAGGCCCACTGGCTCACGCGAAAGGAGGCGGGAGAGCAGATGGCCGAAGTCTGCGCTCATGGTTCCTTCCGCCTTTTCCGCTCCGCGCGCTGGAGCCAGTTGGTGATTAAGCGCTTGCCTTGAGTCGTAAGAACACTTTCCGGATGGAACTGCACCCCGTCGACCGCTAGCTCGCGATGGCGCAGGCCCATGACCTCCCCCTCTTCGGTCCACGCGCTGATTTCGAGGCAGTCAGGCAGAGACGCGCGTTCGACCAGCAGCGAATGATATCGCGTCGCGTCGAAAGGCGAGGGGAGACCCTCGAAGATCCCGCGCTCGTCGTGCACGATGGGAGACGTCTTTCCGTGCATCAGACGACCTGCACGCACGACCCGCCCCCCAAACGCCTGTCCGATCGCCTGGTGCCCAAGGCACACGCCCAAGATTGGCAGAGTGCTCCCGAGAGCGGTGATGAGTTCGAGCGAGATACCCGCCTCGTTCGGTGTGCAAGGTCCCGGGGAGATGATTAGGGCGTCGGCGTCGTACCTTCGAGCTCCGGCAACATTGATGGCATCGTTCTTAAACACATCGACCCGAGCGCCCAGTTCGCCGATGTACTGCACGAGGTTGAACGTGAATGAGTCGTAGTTGTCGATAACGAGGACACGCATGGGTGCGTCTGCCGCTCTTTCGAGTAGCACGAAGCCGGCGGCCGTGCGCCGCCGTAGCCTAGACTGCCACCGTCGGCCCAACCCGCATGGTGTCGTTCCGTCGCTCGGGGGTGGGGCCTCGCGCTCCACAGAGCACAAAGCCGCACCAATGGGTCTGTGAGCCGCGAGGCGCACCTATGCGCTGGCGCCGAGCCTTCCCGGTGCGGCGCGCAGTCGTTGTCGCACTTTGTCTTCCGGGATGACCGGCCCGAGATCTGAGAAGCAAAACAAAGCACCCGGCAGCAGCGAGCTGTTTTGGTACCCGCAGCACCCCAACGAGGTTTTCGGCTGCCGGGCCGCCCGCACCCGCTGCGGTCCCGTCATCGCTGACCCGCGTCGTGCCCCACTGACCCTCGATGTCCCACCGCGAGGCAGGCTCTAGCAACTACGAGGGGTTCATGAGGCGCGGGCCTGCGCTGTTCGCCGCCCTCTCGTCCCAATGGCGAACCCTTCATCCCAAGTCGTCGTCGTCGTGTCGTTTTCCCTAACCCTTCCCGCCGCCCCGCGGCGGAAGACCGGACGTTGCGGGCGCCGGAGCTCACGGCACCGCCTGTCGGCCCTTCCGCGTGCGGGGTCGAACTTGGCACACGCCCGATACGAGCGCAGCAGAGAACCAATCACGAATCGGACCGCGGTCGATGGCAATGGGCCCGCGCACTTGGAACCCCTTCGCCCCTGGCCGCGACAGGTGCGCGACGTCCGTCGGTCGCCGCAGTCCAACTGAGGGGCAGCGAGCCCGCCGGCCGTGACCCGATTCTTCCCCAATCCTTGCGAGGTACAGCGCGGCGGCCGAATGCTGCGTTCCTTGCCGCGGGTGCGCCACGTAGCCAATCAATGGCTTGCATGACAGCCATCCAATGGCCATCATTCAGCCATGGCAATCGAGCGCAACAGCAGCTTCCACCTTCTTCTGTCCGACGACGAGTTGAAGCTCCTCAAGCTCTTGGCAGAGCGCGATGGGCTCAACGCCTCAGATTACCTCCGCATGCTCATTCGCATGATGCCAAGCACCAGCACGCCCGACTTGGGACGTGTGACGCGGCTTGGCGCAACGCTGGGTAGCCTCGGCAGCCGAACAGACTTGGCCAAGGTCTTCGCGGCGCATTCGGACTCATTGAAACAGGCGATGTCCAACGACGTGGAGACCGAGACCAAGAAGACGAGAAAGGCCAGGTAGGCCCGCTGCGGAATGCGTCTAGAACGCTCAGCCGCGCTATCCTCGGGCATGGGACATCCCGAGGGCCAGCGGCGCTGGAGCGAAGGCTGTGCCGGACCAACCTGCACACGATTGACACGCGAGCGCCGGGGCACGTAAGGTCCCCAACGCGCACGATGGCGGAACAACAAAAACCGAAAATTGACCTGAAGTCGCGCCTGCAAAGGATGGGTCCTCCGACCGGCTCTGCACCGCCGCCTGGCGCGGGGAGTATTCCCGCGCCTGGGATGCAGCCGCCGATAGCGCGCAGCATTCCGCCGATGGCATCCACGGCGGGAGCGTCGGTTCCTCCGCCTGCCGGAGTTCCACTGGCTGGCCGCTCCGTACCAGCGGCGGCGCTCGACCCGAGGAACCCTCTTTCTGCCGTCGCCCAGTTCAAACAGGCCGTGCCTTCGGCGCCCGCGGTTCATCAGCCCCAGCGCATCGAGGTCGACGAAGGGGCCGTGCATCAGGCGCGTAGCGGTGGCAGAAAGCAGGGAGTGATCATCGGCTTGGTGCTGGCCGTAGGAGCCGGCGCTATTTGTTGGGTTGGCGGCACCGCATCGCAACAGGGCGCTGCGCGTTCGCAAGGGGTCCATGACGCGCACGACCTGGCCGAGGATCTCGTCAAGACGAAGGCTTCTTTGGACCAGCTGGACCAGAAGCTGCTCGAGGGCGCCAAAGCCATCGTCTCGGAGCGCAAGTTTCCCAAGGACCTTGCGCAACAGCTTTCGGGCATGAACATCGACTTCGCCGGCGACAAGCTGTTCGGGCGCCGCTTCAGCGGTGTTCCTGCGGACACAACACGGAATCTGTTCGATTTCATCACCCGCGTAACTGCGCTCAACGACAAGAAGGGTCTCATCGTCGCGTTGCTCAACAAGCTCGAGAAGCCGATCACGGAAGAGCTCAAGCGTCCGCCGGGTCAGCTGCCCCTGCAGTACGTGATCGTTGTCGACAAGGAAACGCCGAACATGGGAGGTTTCCTCGCGCCGCTCGCGACCCCGCTCGGACCGGAGACGGGCGTTCCCAACGAGCTGACGTTCCTGAATCCACGCGGCTCTGGCAACGTGAAGTTGCCGCGGCTGACGAGCGATAAAATTCCAAAGGAAGGCGCCGCGATCACCGTCGTCCCCAATACGTTCGAAAAGGTTTGTCCCAGCGCTCAGCACGGCCAGATCGCGCAACTCGTGTCGAGCATGAACTCGCTGATCGGAGACATCGAGGGTCAGAAGGCAGCCGAGGGCGGCGACGTCATCACGGAGACGAAAGCGGGCCTGGGCGACGTGGCCCTCAAGCTCGCCGATTCGCTCAGCAAGGTGAACTGAGCCCCCACACCAGGTCGGCGCCCGAATCGTCGGCGCCCGCGCCTACTTCCACGTAGCCGCGCGCGACGAGGGCGGTGCACCGGGTCGCCCGCGGAATCCGGATCGCGCGGGCGAGCCAGCCGATGGCCCCGCGGCCCCGCGCGGCAACCCCCAGCACGAAGACCAGCGTGGCTGGTGGCAGTTCGGTCGACTGCGGGACTTGGGCGGCTATCTCGCCGGGGTTGTCGACGTCGATCTCGGCGGCGTCGATCAGAATAGCGATCGCATCTGCGTCGGTGCTCCATGAGCGAAGGCCCAGAGGGGGCCCAGGCTCGCGCGCGCCCACCGCGCGAGTGACCAGGCGCAGTCCAGTCGGCCGGGACGGGATCATGTGACCGGGTGCGTCACCCGCTCTGGAACGATTTCGACTTTCACGACGCGTGTCTCGTCCGCCTCGCGGACGATGAGCTTCAGCCCGTCGACCTGAACGGTGGCCCCGACGGGGGGCACCCGACCCGCGCGACTCACGATTAGCCCACCGAGCGACTCGAACTCCCCGTCGTTGGGCAGAGGTTTCCCGAGGGCGTGCGCCAGATCGGCCAGCGGGACGGAGGCATCGGCCACGACTCGGCCATCGCCCATCGCCTGGATTGGGGCCTCGAGGTCGTGCTCGTCGCGGATGTCGCCGACGATCTCCTCGATGATATCTTCGAGAGTGACGAGGCCCGCGGTCCCGCCAAACTCGTCGCTCACCACCGCCATGTGCAGGCGTCGCGAGCGCATGTCTTGCAGAATCTTGGCAGCAGACTGGCTTTCGCTGACGAACATCACCGGCGTGCGCACGACCTCGGAGAGCGCCTTCGTGGCCATACTCCCGTCGCCGACCAGGGCGAATAGGTCTTTTGCGTTGAGCAAGCCGACGATGGTATCGATGTTCTCGCGGAACACGGGGTAGCGCGAATGCTTCTCGGCGGCCACGAGCGCGATCACGTCGCGAAGAGGCGTCGATAGCTCGATGCCAAGGATGTGCCGGCGGGGCACCATGACCTCTCGAGCGGTCAAGTCTTTGAAGTCGAGGACTTTGCGGATCATCTCCGCGGGCCCGTTCGCGATGGCCCCCGATTTTTCCCCTTCGCTGACGGCCCACTCCACTTCTGTCTCGGTGATGCGCGCATCGACCGGGTTGGACTTGGGTATGCGCCGGCCCACCGCGCGGCCGACGATCGCAAGCGGATCGGCCAGCGGGACGAGGATCCACTCGAGCGGCCGCAGGAACACGAGCGCGAGGGCGCCGACGCGCTCCGGACGGCGACGAGCCAGGGTGCTGGCGATTTCGGTGAACGTTCCGTAGGTCAACACCGCCCCGAGGACCGCGAGGGGCAGTGCGATGCGGTCGAGCCCAGCGCTTCGAGCGACCTCGTTCAGAAGCACGGTCGCGGCGCTGAGCGCTACGACGCGCCCGACCAGCCACCGTGACAGGACGCGCAGCGGGTCGTCCGTGAAGCGGCGAAACGCGGCGCCCGAGGGGTCGGCCAAGAGGGCCTGCATTCGCCCGTCGGGTATCTCGCTCAGCGCTGCGTCGCCCGCAGCGAATAACGAGCCGACAGCCGTGGCCGCCGCCGCGGCGATGACTTGCACCACGAGCCCCCCTGGACCGGCGTTCACTATGAGCAAGCTAACCCAGTGGGGCCTCTGGTCAAGTGCGCTGGCAACGCGCTGCGGCAAACCTCAGGCCTCCGCCAGGACCCGCATCACGTTTCCCCGCAGAATCTTGCCGATTGTGCGCTCGGAGATACCCGCGCCGAGGAGCGCATCAGTCAGCAGGGGTAGCCCGCGGGGATCACTCAGCTCGCGGGTTGGAATGATCATGCCGTCCCAGTCGCTCCCGAGCGCGGGAGCGTCCTCGCCGACGACGTTCAAGATGTGCACAAGGTGGGCGACCACCGGGTCGAGCCCTTCGCCGCCGAGGTAACGGGGAAAAAAAATGACGCCGACCACGCCACCCTTGTCTGCGACGGCGCGGAGTTGATCGTCGTCGATGTTGCGCCAGTGAGCGTGCGCCCCGAGCACCCCGGTGTGGCTCACGATAGGTGGCTTCGTCGCCACCGAGCACGCGTCGAGAAAGCCACGGCGGTTGATGTGCGCTAGATCGACCAGCACACCAGCCGCCTCGCAGCGGCGTACCAGCTCGAAGCCGAAGGCCGTCAGACCTTCCGCGTCGCGCCTTCCGTGACCGTAAGCCGGGTACCCGGCGTCGTTCGCGGTGAAGTGCATGAACCCCAGGTAGCGGACGCCGCGTCGGGCGAACGAGTCGACCTGTTCGATCTCGCCCTCGAGAGCATGCGCGCCTTCGATCCCGAGGAGCGCCCCTATGACCCCGTCGCTTCGACAGGCTTCGATCTCGGCTGCCGTGCGCACCATGCGAAGCTCGCCCGGGCTTCTTGCTGCGGCCTCGACGAGAAGGTCGATTTGCTCGTGTACGGTCCGCGACAGCCCGCGCATGCGCTTGCCGATCGGCAGCGAAACGAGCCCGAAGAACTGCGCCCCCATGCCTGCGTCGCGCATGCGCGGCAAGTCGACATGGCCCGCAAACGCCGCTCTCCAAAGTGGAGGCTCGTGGCGAGCGTGAACGTCGTAGCCAAGCCAGCGCGCCCACGTCAGCGTGTCCGCGTGAAGGTCGATCGGGGGGTATGCAGCGTGAAGAGCGCGCGCCTCGGTCGAGCCAAGCATAGGCGGGACTCTAGCGCGGTCAGCGTCACGGGCGCGGTTGACAGCCCCCGGGCCCCCATTATCGTTCGAGCTGTGCCGGACGGGTCGAACGCTCTAGACGAGGGTTGATGTCGCGGCTCTGCGAAAACGTGCTCGAGCTGGTGGGCCACACCCCCCTCGTCGCCATTCGGTCCCTCGCAAATGAAGGCCGGGCGGCCGTTTGGGCCAAGATGGAGCAGGCGAACCCGGGCGGTTCGGTGAAGGATCGGATCTGCCGCGCCATGGTCGAAGACGCCGAGCGGACGGGCAAGCTCAAGCCGAACGGGGTGGTGGTCGAGCCGACGAGCGGCAACACGGGGATTGGCCTGGCCCTGGTCTGCGCGGTGCGTGGCTACCGCTGCGTCCTGGCGATGCCCGAGAGTATGAGCCTCGAACGGCGCCAGCTCCTCGAAGCGTTCGGTGCCGAAGTCGTGCTCACCCCGGCGGATCAACAGATGGAAGGGGCCGTCGCCAAAGCGCGCGAAATCGCGGAGCGAACGCCGGGCGCCTTCATGCCGCACCAGTTCGACAATGCCGCCAACCCACGCGCGCATGCGCAGACGACGGCGCAAGAGATCATCCAGGCGATGCGCCCACTTCGGATCGACGCCTTCGTCGCGGGCATCGGCACCGGTGGAACCATCAGCGGCGTGGGCGAGGTGCTTCGTCGCGAGCTCTCGCCGGCGCCGCGCATCGTGGGCGTCGAGCCCGAGTCGTGCGCGACGATCTCGAGAGGCGAGCGTGGCCCCACCAAGATCCAGGGGCTCGCGGCAGGGTTCGTTCCCAAGAACTATCAGCCGTCCGTCGTCGACGAAGTGCGGACCGTCGCCGACGCCGACGCCTGGCGTACCAAACTGCAGCTGGCGCGCCGCGAGGGGCTGCTCGTGGGCATTAGCTCGGGGGCGGCCGTGCATGTCGCGCTCGAAGTCGCACGCGAGCTCGGCGCGGGCAGGAACGTGGTGACTGTCCTTTGCGACACCGGCGAGCGCTACTTCAGCCTCGAAGAATACTTCCCGGAGGTCTCCGCGTGACCCGGGCCCGCGCGCGCGCGCTCATCGTAGGCGTCGGCGGCATCGGCTGCCCGGCGGCGCTGGCGCTGGCGCGCGCGGGCATCGGGACGATCGGTCTTTGCGACGACGACGAGGTCGAGCGGGCCAACCTGCATCGCCAGATCCTGTTCTCGGACCGGGACGCCGACGAGCGGATGCCGAAAGTCGACGCCGCCGCGCGAGCGCTGCGCGCGATCGCGCCTGGCCTCGAGCTGCGGTTGCACCGCGGACGGCTGCTCCCGAGCAATGCGATCGACCTTGTGCGCCAATACGATGTCGTCCTCGAAGGCGCCGACAACTATGCGACGAAGTTCTTGGCTGCCGACGCGTGCGCCCTCGCGCGCGTTCGCGTCGTCCACGCATCCGCGGTGCGCTGGGTGGCGACGGCGCTCGCCGTCGGGGCGACGGCGCGACCCTGTTACCGGTGCCTATTCGAAGACGTGCCCGTCGACGCGGGGCCTGGTTGCGCGCAGGCCGGGGTGATGGGGCCGGTGGTCGGGGTGATCGCGGCCGTGCAGGCCGATCTCGCGCTCGCCATGGTCGACGGCGTGGGCGGGCAAGCGCAGCTCGTCACGTTCGACGGCCGTACCAACGACTTGCGCCGGCGAACGATCGGCGCGAGGGCAGAATGCGCCCTTTGCGGCTATCCGGCGAGCATTCGCCGCATCGAACCCCAAGCGTACGCTACACGCGCATAGCACGGCCCAAGAAGGAGAGAAGTAACCCATGGAAACGATCGTGCGCATTCCAACGCCGCTCCGGACGCTCACCGGCGGTGCCGACGAGGTCACCGCGTCCGGCAAGACGGTTGGCGACATCATCGAGGACCTGGAGCGCAAACACCCTGGAATTCGCGAGCGCTTGCTCGACGAAAAGGGAGTCCGTCGCTTCGTGAACATTTACGTCGGCGAAGAGGACGTGCGGTTCCTCGATGGCCTCCGTACGGCTCTCAACGCCGGAGACCAGATCAGTATCGTACCGGCGATCGCCGGGGGCTGAAGCCGCGTGGTGGACCGGTACGTTCGGCAAGCCAAGCTCGTGGAGGTCGGCGCGGCCGGGCAGGCACGCATCGGGCGCGCCATGGTCGACGTCCGCCTCGAAGGGCCCGCGGCGGACGTCGCCGTGCGCTATCTGGGCGGGGCAGGGGTCGCCGGCGTGCGCGTTCGCGACGCGGCGTTCGCCTCCGGAGCGCGCGCGCTCGCCCCCTCGCTGAGGGTCGAGGTCGACCCGCTGCTCGCCCTTGAACCCGACGAGGAGGCATTCCATCTGCGCGACCCCGCTTGCCGCGACCTCGTCCGCGGCGCGTGCGCTGCGCTGCGTGCCCTCAAGGCGGCGCTCGCCGTCGATGCTCCCGCTCCCGGCGTGGCTTCGTGAGCTTTGCTCGCGCTCGCCGGATCGAATCGGTTGTCGATGCCGTCGGCAATACGCCGCTCGTACGCCTGAACCGAGTCGGCCGGCACGCCCCCGACGTCGAGGTATGGGCCAAGCTCGAGTTTGCCAACCCGGGCGGCAGTGTCAAGGACCGGGCTGCGCTGCGCATGATCCTCGATGCGCTCGCCGACGGCCGCATGACTCGCGACAAGATCCTCATCGACTCGACCAGTGGCAATACCGGGGTCGCCTACTCACTCTTCGGCGCTGCGCTGGGGCTGCGCGTGCGTCTTGTCATGCCATCCAACGTGAGCAAGGCGCGCAAGGACATCGCGCGGAACTTCGGGACCGAAATCATCTACAGCGATCCGATGGAGGGGTCCGACGGCGCCATCATGCTCGCGCGCGAGCTTGTCGCAAAGAACCCGGATACCTATTTCTATCCTGACCAGTATTCGAACCCGTCGAACTGGCGCGCGCACTACGATGGCACAGGGCGTGAAATTCTCGAGGACTTGGGCGGGCGCCTCACGCATTTCGTCGCCGGGCTCGGTACGACCGGGACGATGATGGGCTGCACCCGGCGAATCAAGCACGACGCGCCGCAGGTGGAGTGCGTCGCCGTCGAACCCGCCGACGCGCTTCACGGCCTCGAGGGGCTCAAGCACATGGCGAGCAGCCTCGTCCCGCCGATTTACGACCCGCGTGTGCCCGATCGCATCGTTCCCGTGACCACCGAGGACGGTTGGGACATGGCCGATCGACTGGCGCGCGAGGAGGGCCTGCACGTGGGTCACTCGTCGGGCGCGAACGTCTTCGCGGCGCTTCGCATCGCCGATCAAGTGCAGAAGAGCGGCCGCGGCGGTTGCGTCGTGGCGATCGTGTGCGACCGTGGAGACCGCTACTTCGCTCCGATGAAATGGGAGCGCCGCTACGTGTGGTAAGCCTTGGTCACGATGTCGGGTGAGCAATGCGCGACGTAGAAAGGCACCCGTGGGCGGAGGGGAACTTGGTCATTGCACGGCGCGTGCTCGATCAGGTCGACGAGGAGGCGCGCCGCGCCTACGCCCGCGACGAAGAGAGCTGCGGTTTTCTCGTCGGTCCCGCGTCCGACGCCCGCGGCATCGACGGGATCGTGCCGATGGTCAATCGGGCCAACGCGCTGCACCGACTCGATCCGGAGAGTTATCCGCGCACGGGGCGCATGTACTTCGATATCGACTCGATGAAATTCGAGGCCGCGATCGGTCGCGGCGAAGCGGAGGGGCGGCCCGTGAAGGTCCTCTATCACTCGCACCTCGACGCGGGGGCGTACTTCTCGGCGACGGACGCAGAGGTCGCAAAGATGGGCCAGGGAGAGCCGCCTTGGGACCTCGCGTACCTGGTGACGAGCGTCAGAGCAGGGAATGTCGACGACCGCAAGCTCTTCGTCTGGGACCCGGCGGCCCGCGACTTCGTGGAGAGCAAGCTCCGGATGCGAGAAGGGGACGAGGGCGTCTGACGATGGCAACGCCTGCCGGACGCGCGCGTGGAGCGGCGGCGTGCGCAGTGGCGGCGGCTGTCGTCGCGTACGCCGCGGCAGCGCGGGCCGAGCTCCACGAGGCGGTCGAGCGCGTGGCCGAGGCGTGGCGGGCGGTTGGTGCAGCGGTCGCGGTCGACAAGACGCGCTTTTTGACCGACGACAGCGACGACCAGCGCCCGGTCGTCATCACGCTTCCCGACGTTCCCGAAGGCGAGTGCACGACCGTCGTGCTTCTCGGCGCGCGCGGTCTGGGCTTCCACGCTCGCTTGCCCGATGCCCAGGCAGACGATGCCGAGGGCAAGCGCCTGCCCAGCATCGCCGGCGTCCTTTCGATCGAGCACTGCGGCGACGGCCCTCCGCACAGGGTCGTCGTCGCGAGCGATTCGGGACGGGGGGCGCTCGAGACGGTCGTCGCACGCTCGTCGAAGCCGCTGCCGCCTCTGCGAGCGGTCCTTCCCGAGCGCTCCGGCGGCGCTTTCATGCCTATCTCCGAACCCGGAGCGCTTCCACCGCTGCCCTCGCCGGAGAAGCGCGCCGAGATTGCCGAGGCGCGGGCGATGCGCGACGGCGCTCGGATTGATGCGCGGGCGACATGGCAGGCCGGGATCGACGGCGCCGGCGGCGGGCACGAGATGCTCGACCCGGGATGCCACACGCTCCAGCTCTTCGCGCTCGACCCTCGCGCGTCGCACCCCGCCCGACGCGGCAAGCTCGACCTCGACGCCGAGATGCGTGACGACGCAGAAGACCGAGTTCTGGCACGCGACCGCAGCGACGCTCCCGACGCACAGCTCGCCGCGTGCGTCGGCGACGCCACCCCGGTCAACGTCGTCTTCGCGGGGTCACCCCCGAACGCCCCGGTGTTGGTAGCTCACTTTGCATGGCCTCTCCCCGATCACTTGCCGACCCTGTGGGGGGGAGACGCGCGCGGCCGGATGGCGCACGTGCTTCTGGCCCGGCATGTCGCGTCGCTCCCGCGAGTTCCGGTCCTCCTCGCCCAGGGGGGCGCCGGGGTTACACCGATACCCCTCTCGATCGAACCCGGCGGGTGCTATCTGGGGGTGACCACGCGGACCAAAGAGGCGGCGCGAGCGATCGGGCTGCGCGTTCATGTCGGCTCGGACGATGCAGTCGACGATCGGGGCATCGACGGGGACGGGGCTGCCGTGGCTTTCTGCGCCGGTAACCGCGCGAGCGCTCTGGCCGAGGTCGAGGCGCGCGGCACGCCGATGCTCGGGTGGGGGTTCGCGCTCTTTCGCCTGCAATCGGGCGTGTGGGAGGTTCCGCGGTGACGAGGGGGATTGCACTGGCTCTCGCGCTGGCGCTGGCGGCTTGCGCCTCACACCCCGCGTCGATGTCACCCAGCGGCCCGCCGCCCGTGCCCTCGCCCCGGGTGACCGCCGGAGCGCTCGATCCGCGCGCCCTCTTGGGCGAGCTGCCGATGCGAGCGTCGAGGCTTGGGGCTGGAGCGCCAGCGCTCGTTTCCTCGACCGAGGCCATCGAAAACGATTGGATCGGAGGTTTCGTCGACGTACCGCGGGACGACTGCCTGCTGGGCTACGCGCGCGCGGCCCCTTCGATCGAGGATGTCGACGTCGCGATTTACTCCGAAGAGGGGACGCAGCTCGCGGCCGACGAGGGGCGCGACGTCCATCCCACCGTCGTCTTGTGCGTACCCCACCCGGACCGCGTCTACGTCGCGGCTCACGTCGTGGGGGGCGAGGGGCTCGTGGCGGTCGGAGCGCAGCTCGTTCCCAAGGAGCGAGCGCTCATCGTCGCGCGCGCGCTCGGCGCGCGCGGTGCGATCGCGGACGGGCCTCGGCCCGCCGACGCGTGGCCGGGGCTGGACGACGCCGTTCGCGCCCACCGGCAGGCGCTCGGCGGGACATGGGAGGAGATCAAGCGGGTGGCGCTGTCGGTCGACGCGCGCGTTCCGACCTACGTGTCGCTTCCGATCGAGGCGGACCAGTGTGTGGACGCCGTCATCGTGCCCGACACCGACGTCGCGCTCCTCGACATCGAGGCGTTCGACGGGGAGGGGCGCGTCATGGCGCGCGCCCGCGAAGGCATGGGGGCGCGCACGCTCACCGTCTGCTCGCCCATATCCATGCCAGGCTCGTTGTCGGTGCGTCCCCATGTGGGGCGCGGGCTGGCGGCGGTCGTCCTCTCTCGCGCCCGAGGCGAGGTCGCGCGCGACTTTTCCGAGCGCCCCGACGTCGCGTGGGCGGCGGGGACGCAGCCGCTCGAGGCAGCCCGCTCGGCGCGCGACGCGCTACTGGCGAAGAGCGGCTACGGAGCCCCGCTCGCCGCCACGTCCGGAATGCTCGTGCTCGGCCGCCGAGTGAGCATCCCGCTGGACACCAAGGGACTTGCAGGCGCGTGCGCGCGCATCGACGTTGTGGCAGGAGCCCCGCTGGCACTCATCGACGCGCACGTCTGGGACGACGCCGGCTCGCTGCTGGCGTCGGCCGAAGCCTCGTCGACGCTCACGCTCTTCGCCTGCGCCCGCACGGCGGTCCGGCTCGAGCTGGAGACACGGGGCCGTCCCGGACCGTTCGCGGTGTCCATGCGCCAAGAGCGCTGGAAAGACGCCGCCTTCGCCGCTCACCCCCTCGCCGCGTCCCGCATGCTCGCTCGTGCCGCAGCGGGTCCGGATATGCTGCTGGACGGCAAAGAGGCGCCGGCGCGAGAACTGTCACTGGACGGCACGCGCGTCGTCGGGTGGACCGAAAACATACCAGGGGGCCGCTGCGTCCGGGTCACGGTCGGTGCCCAGGGGGATGGCGCGGGAGTCGAGCTGCGCGCACTGGACCCCGCCGACGGCTCGGACTTCGACCGCTCCGAGGCCGTGCACGCCGCGTCGGTCCGCGCGTGCGCACCGCAGGGGATCGCGCGCGACGCCCGCTTCGAGGCGCGCGCTTCGGCAGGCCATGTCGACGCGATCATCGGCGAGAGAGTCACGGCAAACTAGCGCCAACGACTGGCCAAGAGCCGGGCGGCAAAGAGCATTCCGTGGCCGACCGGATTCCGTTGGCACTGATGTTTTGCCCCTTCAGAGACGGCGTAGAGACGGCGTCGTGGCGATCCCAGCGTGTAGGGTGCGCACCCTGAGGTGGATCCATGGGCACTAAGAATATTGGCCGCATAATCTTCGTCGTATCGTTGGGCGCCGCCGTCGCGGTCGCCGCTTGCAGTTCTGACGACAGCTCGAGCCCCCCTGCCGGCGACGCGGGCAGCAGCAGCAGCAGCAGCAGCGGGTCCGGGAGCAGCAGCAGCGGGTCCGGGAGCAGCAGCAGCGGGTCCGGGAGCAGCAGCAGCGGTGGTCATTCGGACGCGGGCAGCAGCAGCGGCGCAAGCAGCAGCAGCAGCGGCGCAAGCAGCAGTAGCGGTGCGAGCAGCAGCAGCGGGAGCAGCAGCGGCGCAGCCGACGGCGGGCATGAGTCCGGGACGGGTGACGGCGGGCATGAGTCCGGGACGGGTGACGGCGGGCATGAGTCCGGGACGGGTGACGGCGGGCATGAGTCCGGGGCTGGTGACGGCGGCGAAGGGGGCGTGGGCGAAGCGGGCACCAGCGAAGCCGGTAGCAGCGAAGCCGGCGGCGACGGCGGCACTGGCGAGGCTGGCGACAGTGGCGGCGCCGACGGAAGTGACGCCACGACGAGCGACGGCGGCAGCGACGGCGCTACGGAGTAAGGATCGGCTGGCTTTCCGGGCAGCGACTTACCCGCCCCCATTCGTTGGGGCGGGTAAGTACGCGGGCCCAATCGCGTCCGTTGGCCGAAGATTACGCGCGCGCCAGGCGAGCGAGCACAGCGTCGGCGAGGTGAATATCGACCCCGCTGACCGACAGCTTTGTGCCGTCCCGGATGATGAAAAGCATCCCACAGCGCCCTCGGGCGCTTGGCCAGAGGCTCGACAGGGCGAAATCGAGGGCCAGTCCTATGCCGACGACCAAGACGCCGGAGGCAAGCAACGAAGGTGACGCCGCGTGGACGCCGTCGACGAACGCGGAAACCCCGACGTAGCTTCCGATGGCAAGCGAGAGCAGGCCGGCGTAGAGGGCGAGCCTCGGGTAGCGCACCTCGCGGGACGCACGGAGCAGCGCAGCGCGGGGTACCACCACGTCCCGGTCGCGTATCGTGCGCCCGAGCAACTCGACTCGCCAGCGTACGCGCACGCCTTCGTCGTCGCCGCCAGCGAGGACAAACACCTCGGCCGGTTTCCGATAGGCCAGCGCGACTCTCGCGAAAAGTCGCGCCCCCTGCAGCACGAAGAGCGCGCCGGTCATCGCGAGAAGCGTCGTGGCCACCGGCCCGCGCGGCGCGGGCGCCATTTCGCCGACGACCGGCTGTACCGGTTCGGCGGTGGCCGAACGCGCCGCGAGCACCCGCGCGAGCTTGCCGTCCCTCACGTCGACGGCGAGCGCCGCGGCTTGCGCCGTGGCTGCTCGTGCATGGGATGACGCAAGGGCGACGCCTCCGAGCAGCGCCTCACCTCTTCCGAAGGCCGGAAGCGATCCTTGGTCGATGCGCCGGATCCGGTCGGCGATGGCGTCCCATAGCCCGGCCGCCCTCTCCCCCAGGGCGCGGTCGATCAGGCCAGTTGCGTCGAAGTAGGTATGTGTCGCCAGCCACAGTAGATCGCTCGCAAGCCGATCTTGTTCTTCGCCGTCCTTGGGCGGGAACGTGGCCAGCACGTGGGCCGCCAGCGCACATGCCAGCGCCCGGCCCGCGTCGTCCTCGGGCCCAACATCGAGGACGTCGAGGGCATTGCCGTATGGCGTCGCCGCTTGTTCGCGCGTGAGGCCCATGTCGAGCGCCAGCTTCGCGACCTGTTCCGGGCGGCGCTCGACTCGCTTCAGCTGGACGGCGGCGGTCATCAACGACCGAGCGATAGCCGCCAAGTCAGCCGCGCGCGGATGTGTCGACAGCGCGTCGTAGGCGCGAACGTCAGCGTCGACCTGCATCTGCCAGGGTGCCCGTGTCTACAGCAGCGACGAGGTGAAGTCGAGGCGGGATTGGTGTGGCCGGCGCAGCGGAGGCTGCACGAGAAAAGGCTTCCCTAAAAACTCGGTAGAGACACGTCCCCACCGAAGTCCACCAGGCGAACGAAGGATGCCATCCGTGCGGCGAGCTCGGGCCGTCCAATCGCGAGCAAGCGACTTGGGCCCACGCCCTCGACGCAAAAGCTTCCCAGCGCCGAAGCGAAGAGCATGGCCTTCCGGAGCGCCGAGGGCGACCACTCCCCACGCAGGGACGCCAGGTATCCCATCAGGCCCCCCGAGAACGAGTCGCCGGCGCCGGTCGGATCGAGCACGTCTTCGAGGGGGTAGGCGGGGACGAAGAACATACCGGTGGCGTCGAAGAGCAGCGCGCCGAACTCGCCGCGCTTGATGACGAGCATCTTCGGGCCGCGCTTGCGGATGTCCGCCGCGGCCTTGACAAGGTTGTGAATCCCGGAAAGCTGCCGCGCCTCTTCGTCGTTGATCACGAGCAGATCGATGCGCTGGAGCATCTCGGCGAGTGAGGCCGGCTCGCGCTCGATCCAGAAGTTCATGGTGTCGGCTGCGACCAGCTTGGGGCGCCGCACCTGCTCGAGCACGCTCACTTGCAGCGTCGGGTGGATGTTGCCGAGCAAGACGAAGGGGCTGCCCCGGTACGGGTCCGGAATTTTCGGCGAGAACTGCGCGAAGACATTCAGCTGGGTGTCGAGGGTCGTGCGGCTCGCGAGGTCGCTGGAGTATCGGCCGTGCCAGCGGAAGGTGCGCCCTGGGGCGTGCTCGACCCCTGCGGTGTCGACGCCGCGCTTGCGAAGCTCGGTCAAGTGGCCATCCGGAAAGTCGCCCCCGACGATGCCGACGACGCGCACCCCGTCGCGAACGATGAGCGACGCGGCGAGCGACGAGTACGTGGCGGAACCGCCTAGCACGTCGCGGTATTCGCCCGATGGCATGTCGAGGTCGTCGAACGCGATCGATCCGACGATGAGGAGCGGTTCGGGTCCTGTGTTCACGGGGACTGCCTCTCTTTATCCGTGCCCGGCGGTGGGCTCATGTACTTGTCGAGAATCCACGGGAGTCGCGTCGTCGCTCGTGTGGAAGCGACGTGTGGGTCGGTCATCAGCGCCCCGGCGAGAGCGCCGGTTGCAATGCTATTCGATGGGTCCGGGAGCGCGCCGGCGACCTCGCCGACGATCGCGCGTGCCGCGGCGACGTTTTGCTTCATCACGGCGACGATCGCGTCCGCGCTGACGGCGCCCGCGGCGTCGTGCCAGCAATCGTAGTCGGTTGCCAACGCGAGCAGGGCATAGGGCAGCTCTGCCTCCCGCGCGAGCCTCGCCTCGGGCATGGCCGTCATTCCGATCACCGAGACGCCCCAGACGCGATAGAGCTCGCTCTCCGCTCGGGTCGAGAACTGAGGTCCTTCGATGCATACGTAGGTGCCACCACGGTGCACGCGCGTCGGCCGCCCGCCCGCTCCGCCGGTTTGCTCGGCGGCCGACGCGAGCGCCGCCGCGAGATGCCGACAGACGGGATCGGCCAGGCCGACGTGCGCCACGAGCCCATCTTCGAAGAAGGTCGACGGGCGGCGCTTCGTCAAGTCGATGAACTGATCCACGATGACGAAGTCGCCCGGCGCGATGGTCTCTTTCATCGAGCCGACCGCACTGACGCTGACGAGGTGCGTCGCCCCGAGCTTCTTCAGCGCCCAGACATTCGCACGGAAATTGATTTCGTGCGGCGCAATTCCGTGGCCACGCCCATGCCGCGGCAGAAAGAGCATCGTCGTGCGGCCGAGACGGCCGCGCACGATCGCGTCGCTGGGCCGACCGAAGGGCGTTTCGACGTGAACCTCTTGCACTTCGGCGAGGCCGTCGATTTCGTAAAGGCCACTTCCTCCGATGACCGCAAGGACGTCGTGGCGACTCATTTTCACCCGATACTTACTTCAATCGCCCCGTCCGCAAAAGCGATTCGGCAAGCGGCGCCCGTCGCTGCCGTCGTGCCCGTTCTCCCACGGCTATCGAGCGCAGCTCGTCGAAGGCGCGTTGCACGTCGTCGTTGACGACGAGGTAGTCGAAGAGGGCATAGTGCTCGATTTCGCGGGCCGCTCCGGCGAACCGTTGCGCCACGACGTCTTCGGGGTCGCTCGCGCGCCCGCGGAGGCGTCGCTCGAGCTCGCGCATCGACGGAGGCAGGACGAAGACCGCAACCACGTCGTCCACCTTCGACCGGATCTGGCGGGCGCCCTGGTAGTCGATGTCGAAGATCATTCCCGTGCAGCCGGGAGCTAGCCGTGCGCGGTCAATCTCTGCCGTCGACGTGCCGTAGAGGTTTCCGTGCACCTCCGCCCATTCGAGAAAGGCCCCCTGTCCGACCAGATCGTGGAAGCGGGCGCGATCGATGAAGTGGTAGTCGCGTCCGTCCACTTCGCTGTCGCGCGGAGCGCGCGTTGTGTGCGAGACGCTGAAGCGCAAATCGGGGCAGCGCTCGAGCAGCATGCGGGTCAGCGTCGTCTTCCCAGCGCCGCTGGGAGAGGACAAGATGAGGAGAAGAAAGTCGCCGTAGGAGCTCATTCGACGTTCTGCACCTGCTCGCGCATCCGCTCGATCTCTGCCTTCATTTCGACCACCGCGTGGGCGATCGGGGCGTCTGGGCTCTTGGCTCCGATCGTGTTCGCTTCCCGCGCCATCTCCTGGAGCAAGAAATCCAGGCGACGCCCGACCGCCTCGTCGGCGGAAAGGAGCGCCTCGAACTGGGCGCAGTGGCTGTCCATCCGGGTCAATTCTTCGCATACGTCGCTGCGCTCGGCGAGGAGGGCAATCTCCTGCTCCAGACGGGCGCCGTCCAAGTCGAGCTCCGTTGCCACGCGCAGTCGGTCCGCCCGCTCCTGCAACCTTCGGCGGTGCATCTCGAGGACTTCAGGCGCGCGACGTTCAATCCCCACGGCGAGGGCACGCACGCGTTCGACGCGCCTGGCCAGGTCGTTGCGTAGCGCGGTGCCCTCGTTCGCCCGCATCGCATCGAGCGCGGAGGCGGCGGCTTCGAATGCCTCACGCGCAGCCTGGCGGAGTCGATCGACTTCGCGGTCGGTGGAAGAGACAAACAGGTCGGGGACAGAAGCAAGCAGGGACAGCGGCACGTCTGCGCCGGGCGCGAGCTCGTCGCGGAGCTCGCAAAAGGCTCGGAAGGCGCTGCGGGCACGTTCGCGATCGAGAGCGGCCGCGCCGATGACGACGCCGTCGACCCGCATCGCCACCTCGTAGCGGCCGCGCGCGAGCCTTTCTCTCGCCAACTGCTCGACGAAGCCCGCGAGGTCACCGAGCTCGCGCCCCACCCGCACGCGCACGTCGAGAAACCGGTGATTGACGCCACGGATCTCGACGGCAACCTTGCCTGTCGCCAGCGGGGCCTCACCGAGGCCAAAGCCCGTCATGCTGCGCATACCCCGTTGACGCTACGCCGATTTCCCCTCCGGCTCCAAGCTCCGTCCGCGATGGAGGCGGGCAGCCGTCCGATCGGGCCAGCGGCTACAGCCCCTTGCGCCGCTTCACTTGGTCGAGGACACGCGCGTACTCCACCTCCCAATCCCCTGTTCCCTCGCGCAAATGTCGCAGCTGTGCCCGCACTTCGGCGTCGATCGTCGCGTCGACTGCCATGTGCTTCTTGAATACCGGCGCCATCTTGCGGCGCAGCTCGACGTCTGCCGCGTACACCTCATCGACGTTGGTCGAGTGCATGAGCATCTCGACGACCTGATCGAGTAGGTAGTCGAGCGCCTCGTCTCCGAGCTTGATGCCCTTTTCGTCCGCGGCGAGCGTGCGCAGGCGCTGGTAGTCCGCCGGCGGCTTGCCTGTGCGCTCGATGAGGTCCTTGGCTCGGTCGTTCACCTCACGCTCGTCGGCCAAGTACTGATTGAGCACGGCAGCGATGTCGCTTTCTACTTCCTTGGGTTTCTCTGCCTCGATGTCCTTGGACGCCACGAGGGCGCGGACGACCTCGGTCGCGATGGCGGAAACCTTGCCGCTGTAAAGACGCATGACGCTGGCATACCCCGACGCGCGCGCGGACGCGACTGGGAGTTGACTGGAACGCGCCTTATTTCCTCTTGCGGGGGTCGTGGGGAGAAGACGCCCCTTTGGTCTCGGCATCGCCCGTCCCCCCGAGCTGAAGTCTGCGCATGACGGCTTTCTTCTGCCGCTCCTTGTATTTGGCGTGCGACGCATCGCCGAGCTCGTTGTGGGCCTCGGTGTCGCGGTCGACGACCTGGAATTCGCAGATGACGAAGATGACGTTGCCGAGGGGGGGAGCACTCGGCGGCGCTCGCTCTAGGATGCGCTTGGGCAGCCGCACTGGCATGTCTACGACGAAATGGATGATGCGGTACGTCTGGGCCGAAAACTGGTTCTCGCTCGGTGTGTAGTCGTCCACGACGCTGCCGTGCATCTGCATCTCGCCGAGAAGTTCTTTGACTGGGGTCTTCTCGAGGTACGACTTGAAGGAAAAGACCGAATTGATGCTTTGACCCGGGACGACGTAGTTGAAAGGAAAGAGCTTCGTCGTCAGGTACTGGACGATCGGGAAGATGTCGTCGCGCGTGCGGGTGACGATGCGAAAGCGCAGCTTGTCGAAGATCTGCGCGGCGATCGTCTCCTGCTTCGATAAGAGCTTCGTGATGAGTGAGTCTTTGTTCTTTCGGCCGCCGACGAACTCGATGATGGGAAACCCCGCAGCGAGCATTCCGCCGATGACCCGATAGACCTTTTCTTCGACGATGTGGAACACTTCCTGGTCCGACATCGGAAGGACGAACAAGAGCTCGCGGCCGTCGAGATGATTGATGATGTGCATGCACTTCAGGATCGTGCAGGCGCACATGGCGCGGTGGCCGCGCCCGGAGGCGAGCAGGACGAGCTCGGGTACCGTCGCGCGCTCGATGGGGCGCGGGATCGGGTATTCGAACTGACGCCGGAGATACGCGACGGCCTCACCCTTGACGTGCTCCATGCGGAGCCGGTCGGCGGGGTCTTCCGGGCGCAGCTCGTGGGCGCCGAGAAACGTTCGTACCTCGCCGTCGGTGGCAAAATCGAGGCGACGCCAATCGATCACCGAGTCGCCTCGCAAGACGAGGCGAACGGACTCGAGATCGGCGAGCGTGAACTGGTCGAGCGGTGTGAGACTCTCGACGGCGTCCCGGTTGACGTCGTTCATGGGCGTGGTCGCGGGCGTCCCCGGACGTTAGCGCAAACCGAGCCCTTGCGCGCGAGGTCTCTACCGCGGGCGCTCGTGAAGATCAGCCGGATCGGTCACTGGCGCGGGGCGGTGTTGGCCCAGCGCGAGCGTTCCGAAGAATATGCAGAGCGTGACCACGAGCACGGCACATTGGCCCAAGAACGCGCCCGAACAGCCGACGACGGCGATTGGGGCGAAGGCGACGAAGTACCAGGGGGTCAGCTTCATTCGTAGGGGATCTCCGGGCGAGGACGTCGAACCGCGGGCTCAATTACATGTAGGCGAACTTACGACATCAAGCGGCGGAGAGCCAAACTTCTACCGATGAGCCACTGGGTAGCGCAAGCCGAAACCGACACCCGACTCGCCCCGTCTGTCGAGGGCGACGCGGCCCCGTCACCGCTTGTCTTCGCGTGACCACTCCCGCCGCGTCTCAGCATGCGCCGTTCCAAGTCCCCGCCCTTGTGCGAGCGCGAACAAACATCGAATGGACATTCCTGGGGAGCATTCGGTCGGCGTCCGTCATGCGTAGCCCTTTCTGTGAGTCTTGGCGGTTTCGTGAGTGGCTGCGATCGGGCTCGAGAGGCAAGCGTGGGGGAGAGCGTGGGGGGGACAGGGGGGAGAAGAGCGTGGGCGGCAAGACACAGCCCTGTGTGCGCTCGTCCCCAAAGAGGCGCGCGAACGCCAGGTCGAAACTTGTGGTGGGCGGAGCGAGGATCTATCGTCGTCTGGTGGCCGCCTGCACGTCTCGACCACGCCCGGTCGTCCGGTCGAGGACGACGCGCCGCGCGGCGGTCGGTGCGCTGCTCGGGCCGATGGTCGCTTGCTGCGGTTGCACGAGCGTGGACCCTGGGCCGAATTTCTCCGCCGCCGACAAGAGCTTCGACGCGGACTATTTCTACTGCCACGTGGAACCGGAGTTCATCGTCGCGAAGCGGTGCGGGCCCGGCGATCCCGCAAAGGGTGATTCGAACAGTTGCCATTTCACGCCTTCTGCCGTGAGCGGCATGGCGCTCAGCGACCACCCCGCGGTCGATTGCGGCGGAGGAGACCATCCGGTCGACCGCACTCAAATCGGCACCGGAAGCTCTGCGCAGGGCAACCTGGAAGCCGTGTCGCTCGAGATGAGCAAGGACTACACGACCGCTCCCCTGTTCGTGCGCCCGAGCGGGGGTGGGAACGCCCTCTATCACCCTCGTCAGATCTTCGACCCGGGCGACGTGCAGGTCATCCAGTTGCTCTCCACGTGGGCGATCAAGTGACTCGCGGAGCGGCGGCGCGCGTCCGCGCCGGGCTCGTGGCGCTGGCGGTGGCGCTGTGCGCGATGGTCGCCCCGCTGGCTGCCCGAGCGGGAGACGACCCCGATGCGTTTGCGCGCGTCGTCGTCGATTCTGCGGAGCTGCGGACCGGGGCCGGTGTGAGTTCCCGCGTGATCTACGTGGCCCGTCGCGGCGAAACGTTCGCCATCGAGGGCCGTCCGGGCGCCGGCTTCTGGCTGCGCGTGCTCTTGGCTGACGGGCGCACGGCCTACGTGCTCGGCGACGAAGTGCAGCCCTTCTCCGTCGCTCCCGGCGAACCCGGGGCGCCGTCGCGACCCGGCCTCTTCTCACCGCCGCCGCTCGTGGGTTCGCGGGGGGGGCTGGCGCTCGTCGGAGGGATGCTGAGCATCCCCGTGGCCACGGGCGCCGTGCAGCGGTTCGGGTACGTCGAGGCGCGGCCGTCGCTCGTCCTGCACGAGACCGTCGCCCTCGAAGGCTTCGTGGGCGACGGGTTGACGAGCGACGGTGCACAGCTGCTCTATGGAGGCGGCGTCGCGGTGTACCTCGCTCCACGATGGGTCGTGTGCCCGTTCGTCGGTCTCTTCGCCGGTGGCCTCAGCGTCGTGCGCAATCCGGACTCGTTCGTTCTCAAGAGCGAGGACCTCTATCTCGCGCGAGCCGGGGGCGGTGTACTCTTCGCTCTGCGAAACCGAATCCTCGTCCGACTCGAGGCGACGAACTTGTCGCTGTTCTCGGCTGAAACGTACAAGAACGCGCAGACCTACTCGGGCGGCCTGGGCGTGTACTTCTGAAAGGAAGTGGGAGATGGACGGCAAGCCGAGAAGCGAGAGAGAGGTTCGAGCCCGCAAGCTTGCCGTTTTTCTGGTCTGCCTATTTCTGTTTCTGACGGCGGGGTGCGCGACCGTCGCGCCGCAAGAGCGAGCGATCCTCGCCGATCCGACCATGCAGTTCGACGCGGAAACCAAGCACGACGCCGCGCTACGCCACGCAATCGAGAACCGCGAGGGTTCGATGGGGGGGACCGGCGCCTCGGGCGGGGGATGCGGGTGCAACTGACGCGGACGGTCGCCCTCCTGGCGCTTTCGGCGGTCGCTCGCCCCGCTTACGCGCAGGTCGCCGAGGTCGACACGGCGCACTCGGTCTTCTACGAGGCGCCCACGCGCACGCACATGTTCGTGTATTCGCCGTCGCTCGACGTCCAGGTCTCTCCGTGGTCTTGGCTCGACGTGCGCGCCGGCTGGGAAGCGGACGTCGTCTCGGGGGCGAGCGTCAAGGTGAAGGCGGGCCCTTCGTACGGCGCGACGCACTCGCCGGACGTCGTCACGACCGCCAGCGTGCACGACTTTCGGAACGTCGGGCGCGGCGAGCTCACCGTCAAAGGGGACGCCACCTCGCTCACCGCGGGGTACGCCTACGGCACGGAACACGACTATCGCTCGCAGTCGGTGCACGCGAGCGCCCGCACGGACGCGTTCCAGCACAATACCCAGTTCGAGCTTTCGTATGCGCACAACTTCGACAGCGTGTGCGACCGCGTCCAGAGCGCGAGCGCCGTCGACCCGACCCAGTGGCTCGCCCTCGAGACGTCCGCCGATTGCTTCACGTCGGCGACCGGACGGACGACGCACCCCATCGCCGTCGACACGTACGAGGCGAGCTGGTCGCAGTCCTGGACGCCCGTGGTCGCCACCCAGTTGACCTATACCGCGCAGCTCGTGGACGGGTTCCAGAGCGATCCGTATCGGAGCGTCGTGTTGGGCGAAGGACTTCTGGCGCAGGAGCATGAACCGAACGAACGGGCGCGCGAGGCGGTGACGGCTCGCGTCGCCTGGTACTTGCGTCCCGTCCGGGGCGCGCTCCGCGTGGCCGTTCGCGGCTATCACGACACGTGGGCGATCGACAGCGGCTCGGCCGAGGTCGAGGCCGAGAAGTCGATCGGCGAAGCGCTTCGCGTCCTCCTTCGAGCGCGCCTCTACCGGCAAACAGGCGCGGTCTTCTGGAGCGACGACTACACCGGAGGCAGTCCGCCCCTCGGGCCCAGAGGCCAATACTGGAGCGGCGACCGAGAGCTGTCGCCCTTTTCGAGCTGGCTGGTCGGGCTTCGGGTCGTGTGGGCCTTGGCGCCCCCGAACAGGCGTTTGCTCGGCGTCGTGCAAAGCCTCAAGCTGGCCGCGTCGGCCAATGTGTCGAGCTCCACGTACGACCAGTACACGCTCGGGGGGATCCCCGTCTCCAACGCGCGCGCATACGTCGGCACGATCAGCCTCAGCGCCGCATTTTGAACCTCCCGGACGACCCCGTGAGCACTTCCGTCACTCGCTACGCCGAGGCCGACGTGCCGACCGAGTACGGCCATCTACACGTGGTCGTTTACCGTGCCGGCGCTTCGAGTCCTCCCGAGGAGCATGTCGCGCTCGTCGCTGGCGACGTCCGGATCGGCTCGCTCGACGAGCCGCCCGTTCTCGTGCGCGTGCACTCCGAGTGCTGGACTGGTGAGGTGATGCGATCCCTGAAGTGCGATTGCCGCGCCCAGCTCCATCAGGCACTTTGCAGCATCACCGGCGCCGGGCGGGGCGTCCTCGTGTACTTGCGTCAGGAGGGCAGGGGGATCGGCCTCGGAAACAAGGTGCGCGCCTATGCGCTCCAGGAGAGCGGAGTCGATACGGTCGAGGCGAACCGTATGCTCGGCTTCGCGGACGATTCGCGACACTACGACGTCGCTGCGGCGATCTTGCGCGATCTCGGCGTGACGCGCGTCGCGCTCATGACCAACAACCCCAAGAAGGTCGAGGGGCTGATCGCGGGTGGCGTCGACGTGGCGGAGCGCGTCGCGATCAAGACCGAGCCGAACGCGCACAACGCGGAATACCTCGCTGTGAAAGAGAAAAAAATGGGGCACTTCTGAACGGTTGGTTATCCTCGTGGAGCACCCATGTTCGTCGCCGTCGTTCAGCTCAACTCGCAAGACAACGTGCTCGCCAATCTTGCCCGCGCGAGGCACTGGATCGCCCAGGCCGCGGCGCTCGGTGCCAACTTCATCGCGCTACCCGAGAATTTCGCATTCATGGGCGAAGAAGCGGGGAAAAGAGAGGTCGCCGAGCCGATCGACGGCGCGCGTCCAGGGCCGATCGTGAGCGCGCTCGCCGAAATCGCCGCGGCCCGGGGTGTGTGGATCCTCGGCGGAGGCATGCCCGAGAAGAGCGACGATCCGGCTCGTCCGTACAATACGTCGGTGCTGGTCGACCCGTCCGGTGCGGTCGTTGCGAAGTACCGCAAAGTGCACTTGTTCGACGTGTCGCTGGTCGATGGCACGTCGGCTTGCGAGAGCGCCGCCACGAGCGCCGGATCGGAGGTGGTGACCGCCGACGTGCTCGGCGTTCGCGTGGGATTGAGCATTTGCTACGACATGCGCTTCCCCGAGCTTTACCGTCGCCTGGTGGATCATGGGGCGCGCATCGTGACCGTTCCGGCGGCTTTCACGCTGACGACAGGCAAGGACCACTGGCACGCGCTGCTGCGCGCGCGCGCGATCGAGAACCAGGTGTACGTCGTCGCGCCGGGGCAGCACGGGAAGCACTCGCGGGGCCGGCAGACGTACGGCAAGTCCCTTATCGCCGATCCATGGGGCGAAGTGGTCGCGCAATGCTCGGAAGGCGAGGGATTTGCGGTGGCTCGCCTCGACTTCGAATACCAAGACCGGGTCCGCAAATCGCTCCCGTCGCTCGCGCATCGAAAGTGGTGACGAAGGTGCCGCTTGTCGACGTCGCCGCACAGGAAGCGACCGTCGCGGAGGAGGTGCTCGCGGCCCTGGCGAGCGTGGCCCGCGAGGGGCGCTTCGTACTCGGTCCGCGCGTCGACGCGTTCGAGCGGTGGCTCGCCGACGCTTGCGGGGCTTCGCATGCCGTCGGTGTGGGGTCCGGGACGGACGCGATCGAGCTCAGCCTGCGTGCCCTCGGAGTAGGACCCGGACACGCCGTCGTGACGCCTGCGTTCTCGTTCGTGGCTGCGGCCGAAGCGATCGCTGCGACGGGCGCGCGTCCGGTGTTCTGCGACGTCGACGACGCGACGATGAACGCGACCGGCCGGACGGTGGCAGACGCGATCGATCGCGCTCGCCGCGAGGGGCTCCGGGTTCGCGCAGTCGTGCCCGTGCACCTATTCGGTCTCTGCGCGCCCCTCGATGAGCTCACGGAGATCGCCCGGCTCGAGCGCTTGTCGATCGTCGAAGACGCGGCGCAGGCGATCGGGGCGCACGACGACGCAGGGCGCGCCGCGGGCTCCGTCGGCGACGCCGGGTGCTTCAGCTTCTTTCCGACCAAAAACCTAGGCGGTTGGGGGGACGGTGGTGCGGTCGTCACGTCGAACGAGGCGGTTGCCGGGCGCATCCGCCGCCTGCGCGCGCACGGCGCGATCGCTCCGTACGTTCACGCCGAGCTCGGCCGAAACAGCCGCCTCGACGCCCTTCAAGCCGCCGTGCTGCTCGCGAAGGCCAGGCACCTGGGCGAATGGCAACGCGCGCGCCAGCGGATCGCCGAGCGGTACCTTCGCGAGCTCGCGGGCGTTCCTCTCCTGCTGCCGGCGGTGCCGGGCTCACCGGCGGTCCACGCCTGGCACGCGTTCGTCGTGCGAGTGCCGCGCGGGCGCGACGCGCTCAGGGCGTGGCTAGGGGAGCGCGGAATAGAGACGCGCGTGTACTACCCGATACCGCTGCATCGCCAGGAGTGCTTTCGCGGGCTTGAAGGATCGGACCTTCCTTGCGCGGAGCAGCTGTGCCGAACGGTCCTCGCGCTCCCCTTGTTCGCGACGATGACCGACGACCAGCAAGCGTGGGTCATCGCCCAGATCGCGGAGTTCTTCGCCGGCCGCTGACTTCTCTCATGGGCTGACCAACAGCGCTGGTCACGCCGAGGTCTGGACCTCGTGTCGGCTCCGGGCAAGATATTTGCCATTGTCGCATCCGTTCAAGAACGCAAGCATTCGCTCCCGCACATTGCATCGAAGCTCCCAGAGCCTCGATGCGTCTTCCGCGGATACGAGCGCACGCAAGGTCATCGACGCCGCGTCCGAGTCGGTCACCTGGAGCGCGCAGGTACGCTTGTCCCAAAGCGGGTCCGCCTCGCAGACGCGTTGGAGCTCGGCGCGCACCGCGTCGACGGGTATCGCGAAGTCGGCCTTGAGCAGCACCGTGCCGACGACGTCCGTCGCGGAACGCGTCCAGTTCTGAAACGGCTTCTCGAGGAAGTACGTGATGGGCAACACCAGCCGCCGCTTGTCCCACAGGCGGACGACGGCGTAGGTCAAGTTGATCTCTTCGACCTCTCCGAACTCGGTCTCGACGACCACCTGGTCTCCCACGCGCACGGGCTGCGCAAAGGAGAACTGGATGCCTCCGATGATGGCCGCAAGCGACTTTTGAGCGGCGAGGCCCACGACGACGCCTGCGACACCCGCCGACGCCAAGAGCGACACGCCCACGCTGCGAACGAATTCGAACTGCATCAGAACGAACGCCACGGCGAAGAAGCCGACCGTCACGCTGGCGACCCGTCGCAGGAGCATCGCCTGGGTGCGCACGCGGCGGCCGCGGAGCGCGTTCGAAGGGTCGTCGCCGGTTTGCTCCTCCAGCCAGAGCGTCGCCACGCCCAAGAGCCGCCAGAGCAGCCACGCGACTCCGACGACGAGCGCGGTATACGAGGCGTGCTCGCACACGTCGACCACCGCGGTCGTCAGCTGAAGGGGGCCGACGAACACGCGAAACAGTCCCGCGCCGAACAGCACACGGAGCGGTCTGCGCGACGACTCGACCAGGGCGTCATCCGCTTGCGTCGGCGTGCGTCTTGCCACGTACCCGCCGGCGCGCACGATGAGCGCCGCCGTTCCCCTCGCGATGACGTACGCGAACGCCACCGCGAAGGCGACGCCGATCCACTGCCACGGCTCGTTCCCGATGATCGTCGGGCGGGTGAGCGACACCGGGATATGGATTCCGATCGGGCGGGGCCCGTACGCGGCGTCGAGGGCCGGTATCGCGGCTACGGTCGATCGCGCGATCAGCCACCGGGGGATACCGTCCGGGAAGGGCATGCGCGCCAGCGTGACCGGGACGGGCTCTTCTCCCGCGTACAGGGTATCCGCCACGAACGAGCCGGCGGCCTTCGCGCTCGGGTCGCCCTCCGGCTCGTCGGGGATCTTGGCGAGGTCGAGGGACGGCCGCCGCTCGAGCACGTACGCCAGCTTTTGCGCGAGGTCGGGGCCCTCCTTGTCGCGAAGCGACTCCGCGATGCCGTGCAAATCGAGATAGCTGGCCGCAACGCGGAAGTCCCCCTCCCGTCCCTCTTTGAGGAAGCCTTCGAGGGTGCGCCGCGGCGTCTGTCGATCGAGCGCGTCTTTCGAGCTCGTCTCCACGGGCGCCGCCGTGGGCGTCGCCGTCTTGGGCACGGGCGGAGTCGCCCGAGCAGACATGGCGACCGCGAGGACGACGGTTGCCAGGACGACAGCGGCCAGCGCGAGCGGGCGAGCAGTCCGGGCCATGCGCTACCGAGCGGGAAGGTGCAGGACCTCGACGAACGAGGCGGCCTGCACGGGGATCGGAGCGGTCGCGGGCAGGAGAGTGCCTTGCGCGGCGTCGAAGCGGAAGGCAACCAGGTTGCCGGAGCCCTGGTTGGCCACGTAGACGAACGCGCCCGTCGGGTCGAGCGTGAAGTCGCGCGGAGTCGCGCCGCCGGTCTTCGTATGGCCCTTCAATGACATCTTGCCGGTGGACGGGTCGATCGCGAAGACCACGATGCTGTCGTCGCCGCGGTTCGACGCCAGGACCCAAGCGCCCGACGGGTGGACCCAGACCTCGGCGGCCGTATCCTTCGCGGAGAAGCCCGCGGGAAGGGTCGGCTTCGTTTCGATCGGCGAGAGCGTTCCGGCGGCGGCGTCGAAGGCATACGCGGTGAGCGTGTTGTCGAGCTCATTGACGAGATACACGAACCGGCCGTTCGGGTGGAAAGCCAGATGCCGCGGCCCGGCCCCCGCGGCGGTCGGAACGCGGGGGATTGCATTGGGGGTGAGCTTGCCCGTGGCGCTGTCGAACAGGAACTGCGCGACGTAGTCGGCAGCTTTGCACGGGACGAAAACGAACCGGTTCGACGGGTCCGCGATGATCATGTGCGCTTGGCCGCCCACGCTCAGAGTCTGGACAGGGGGCCCGAGCCGCCCGCCCACCAAGACCGGTAAGGTCGAGATCGAGCCGTCGGCGTAGTTGGCGACCAGGACGTAGCGATCCGTGCGATCGAGCGCGACGTGCGCAGGACCGTTTCCCCCCGAGGGCACGTCGTTCAGGAACGTGAGCGCCCCTGTGGCGGGCTCGATCGCATACGCGCCGACTCGCCCGGGCGAGCTCTCGTCGAGCGCGTAGAGGTTCGTCGCGGACTGATTGATCGCGAGATACGTGGGCGCGGGGCCGAACGAAGGAACACTGGCCTTCGGCGAGAGCGAGCCGGTGGCGGGATCCACGGCGAGAAGCTCGATGTTCGGTCCGTACCCGCTCGCGTACGCGACCAGTGGACCGGGGGCGCGAGCGGGCGCGCTCGGGGGGCATGGAGGGGTGCAGCTGCTCATGATGGCGACGAGAAGGGAGAGGCAGTCACCGCGAAGGTCGCGGCGGGGTGGACGCGGCATGGCGCGTCCTTTTAGCCCGGTTGGGCTGGGTCAGCGGCCAAATTGCTCTCGGGCCGTCCAAGGGCCTAGAAGTTGGGAGACCGCAGTGCCAGGGTCGGCGAGATCGCCGGCGCCGAGGACGACGCGACGCATATCCTTCGTTCCCTCGTTTTGTTGGACCGGTTGTCTAGCTCAAGCCGAGTCATGGTCCGCGGGCACGATCAGCACGACCTGCTCGCCCGGCCCGTGCACCCCTTCGATGAGGATGCCTTCGACGTCGGCGGTCTTCGACGGCCCCGTGCACCAGACGACGTTCGGGTCCGTGCCCAGCGCGCGCACCGCGTCGATGAGGCGGAGGTGAATGGTCTCCGCTCGGACGACGGCCACGTGGATCCACGGGGCGAGCGCGCCCAGCCGCGACGAGCTCGTCGCGTCGTTCAGGATCACCGTGCCCGTTTCGGCGATGGCTCCTGCCGCCCGCGTGATGCCGAAGCGATAGTCGTCGATTCGCTCTCGAACGAGCTTCGTCTCGAGGACCAGATGCGGGGACAGGGCGGGTCCGATCTCCGCGGCGATCCGCGGATCGCAGTAGCCCCGCATGTCGCCCCGCTCGACGAGCCAGCGGGCGAGCGCAACCGGCTCGACGAAGACGCGCCCTCCCGCCCGGGCAACGCCCTCGCAGAACGCCGCGACGCGTTCTTTGCCTTCGATGGCCCGGTGGGCGACGGCGTCGTCGTCGCCATACGACGGCATCGGCGTGCGCACGGCGAGTGGCTCGAGAGCCGCGCGCACGCGCGCCAGCATACGCTCGCGGTCATTCATCGCGACCCGTGCCTGCGCGCCTCGAGCCACGAGCGAAACGCGCCTCCTCGCCACTCCGGCAGATCGTGGTGGTCGCGCCACGCACGGAGGGGCCCCGGCGAAAGCCACGATGGGAGAAGATCGATCAGGCGTCCGGTCGCGAGCGCGGCTCTCCACGCGAGCGGCTCCGAAGCGACGATGGACCACGCGGCCATCGACGGCGCGCCGGGAGACTTCGCCCCCTCTCTTTTCCCCCGATCCCGCAGGCGCAGGAGCAGATCTTCGATGGGGATGTCGACCGGGCAGACTTCGTGGCAGGCTCCGCACAGCGTGGAGGCGCGCGGCAAGTCGGAGAGCGCCGAGAAGCGGTCGCCCCCGAGCAGAGGCGACAGCACCGCTCCCACCGGACCCGGATACACGCTGCGGTACGCGTGCCCGCTCGCCTGCCGATAGACCGGGCACACGTTCAAGCAAGCGCCGCAGCGAATGCACCGCAGGATCTCGCGGCACTCGCTCGCCAGCACGTCGGTGCGGCCATTGTCGAGAAAGACGACGTGCATCTCGTCGGGGCCGTCTGGCTGCGTCGGCGCGCGAGGGCCGGAGACGAACTCCGTATAGACGGTCAGCGGCTGGCCCGTGCCCGAGCGTGCGAGCAGATTCAAAAAGAGCGCGAGATCCCGGTCGGTCGGAACGATCTTTTCGATGCCCACGAGCGCGACGTGGCATCGCGTCGCGGCGAGGCAGAACCTCGAGTTGCCCTCGTTCGTCACGATCACCAGCCGCCCGGTCTCCGCCGACACGAAGTTGGCCCCCGTGATCGCCGCGTCCGCTTCGAGGTACTTTCTGCGGAGGAATTCCCGCGCCCGGCGCGTGATGACTTCGGGCGTGTCGTCGTACGGGCCGAGGCCCGTTCTCTCGAACGTCTCCGCGATCTCGCGGCGGTTCCGGTGGATGATCGGCTTGACGATGTGGCTGGGTGTGTCGTGGCTGACTTGAACGACGAACTCGCCCAGATCCGTCTCCACGCACTCGATCCCCCGCTGCTCGAGATGGTGGGCGAGCGCGATCTCTTCGCTGACCATCGTCTTCGCTTTGACGACGCGTCGGACCTGACGCTTCTCGAGAATGCCGGCGACGATGCGGACGGCGGCGTCCGCGTCGGCGGCGAAATGAACCTTCGCGCCGTTGCTTTCGAGCCGAGCCGTCGCCATCTCGAGGTACACGTCGAGGTGGTCGAGCGTGTGCTGCTTGATCTGGCCCGCGATCGCGCGGAGGGGCCCGGGATCGGCCAGATCGCCGAAGAGCGCGAGCGTCCTCTTCTCGTGCCCCGCCTTGCTCCCCGATCGAACCGAGGCCCTGCGCTCGTCGCTCTGCCCCGCGGCGAAGCGGTCGATGGGTTCGGCGCTCACGGGCACCCCTGCGGGGGCCGGTTCCGGAGCGCGTCGCGCAGAACTTGGGCGACGTGAAGAGCTCGCGCGGGGCGTCCGCCCTTGCGAGCCAGCCCGTCGAGGTGCATGAGGCAGCCCATATCGGCGGAGACGATCGCGTCGGGCGACCCGGCGAGGGCGTGGTCCAGCTTGAGCGTGCCGATTCGAGCCGAGATGTGGGGGAAAGCCACCGCGAACGTGCCGCCGAATCCGCAGCATTGCTCCGCCTCGCCGACCTCGTCGACCACGACTCCACGGATCGAACGCAAGAGCGCGATCGCCGATTCGGCGTATCTCGTCCCGCGCGAGTGGCAGGAGCGGTGGAATGCGATCCTCGCGTCGAAGCGCCCGGGCCACGCCGTGACGCCCAGTCCGCGGACGATGAAGTCGGAGAGCTCCCACGCGCGACGCGCGACCTGCTCGGCGGTCGCCGAGTCTTCCTCGCGCTCGAAGAGCATCGCCGAGCCGTGCGAGACCATCTTCGCGCAAGAGCCCGATGGAATGACGACCGGCTCTTGCCCTGCGAAGACGCGTAGGGTGTGGCGTGCGACGGGACGGGCCGACCGCCAGTCGCCCGCATTGAAGGCGGGCTGACCGCAGCACGTCTGATCGGGCGGAACGGTCACGTTGCAGCCGAGGTGCTCGAGGACTTCGACCGTCGCCGTCGCCACGTCGTCGTAGAACGCGTCGCACAAGCAAGTGGCCATCATCTGCACCCGGCGCGACGGCGACGCGGTCATCGGAGGCTCGCCGATCACGCGCCGATCGTGTCGCGCCACACGGGCCCGTCCGGGTACGCGTACGCGAGGAGGGAGGCGGGTTTCATCGTGATGTTCGTCCCGGGGCTCGCGGGCACCTGGTAGGCGCCGCCGCGGACGACGCAGGGATCGACGAAGTGCTCATGAAGGTGGTCGACATACTCGATGACCCGGCCCTCGAGCAATCCCGTCACCGCGACGTAGTCGAACATCGAGGCGTGCGGCGCGTACTCGCAGAGGCCGACCCCGCCGGCGTGCGGGCACACCGGGATGCCGAAGCGCGCAGCGAGGAGCAAGACCGACACGACCTCGTTCACGCCGGCCAAACGGCAGAAGTCGACCTGACAGAACGCGACCGCACGCGCCTGCATCAACTGCTTGAAGACGACCCGGTTTGGGCAGTGCTCGCCGGTCGCGACGCCGATCCCGAGCGGCTCGATCGCGCGGGCGATCGTCGCGTGACCGAGGATGTCGTCGGGACTCGTCGGTTCTTCGATCCACACTGGGTTCTGTGCGGAAAGCGCTCGCGTCCACTCGATGGCCTGCGCAACGTCCCACCGCTGGTTCGCGTCGAGCATGAGATCCCGCGTCGGCCCGATTTGCTCGCGGACGATCGCGGCCCTGCGCAGGTCGTCCTCGAGGTTCTGGCCGACTTTGATCTTGAAGCGATCGAATCCGGCGTCGACGGCGTCGCGGCACAGCGCGCGGACCTTTTCGTCCGAGTGACCGAGCCATCCCACCGACGTCGTGTAGGCCGGGTACCCGTTCTTTCTGAGGGCACTCTCTCGCGCCGCCCTTGTGGGCACGAGACGGTCGAGGGCGATCTGCGCTTCGCGCGGCGTGAGCGCGTCAGTGAGATAGCGCCAGTCGACCAGCTCGACGGTTTGGGCGGGGCTGAGATCGCACAGGAGCTTCCACAAAGGCTTGCGAGACAGCTTCGCCCACAAGTCCCACATGGCGTTCACGACCGCGGCGGTGGCCATGTGGATGACCCCCTTCTCGGGTCCCAGCCACCGGAGCTGGCTGTCGCCCGTCAGACGCTTGAGGAACTCCCCCGGCGCTTCGGCGAACTCCTGAATCGGTCGTCCGACCACGAGCGGCCGAAGGGCACGGACGGCGGCGACCACGACCTCGGTACCGCGTCCGATAGTGAACGCGAGGCCGTGGCCCGCGATCCCGTCGCCGCGATCGGTCTCGACGATCACGTAGGCCGCCGAGTAGTCGGGGTCGGGGTTCATCGCGTCCGAGCCGTGCAGCTCGCGCGACGTCGGAAAGCGGACGTCGAGCACGATGAGGTTCTCGACGATGCCGGTGATCTTCATCGCGTGTCTCCGCAGATCCTGTTCGCGGCGCTCGCGGTCACTTGCCCGCGCTCCACCCTCCGTCGATCAGC
This sequence comes from uncultured Polyangiaceae bacterium, assembly GCA_964531095.1. Classification (GTDB taxonomy): domain Bacteria; phylum Myxococcota_A; class Polyangia; order Polyangiales; family Polyangiaceae; genus Palsa-1150. The sequence continues at coordinate 56,858 of CAZHED010000038.1, forward strand.
AGATTGCTTCCGGTGACCATCGCCGCGACGTCGGCGGCCAGGTAGAGGGCGGCTGCGGCGACCTCGTCGGGTCTGGCCATCCGTCCGTTGAGCTGCGTGGACGCCATCGCGCGGTACGCCTGCTCGGGATCCGGAGACTCGGCGAGGCGCTGTTGGACGAACGGCGTTTCGACCCGACCCGGACAGATGCAGTTGAAGCGCACCCCGGCGTGCGAATGGTCCAGCGCCAGCGCTTTGGTGAGCCCGACGACGGCGAATTTGGTCGTCGTGTAGGCCAGGCGCTCTCGGACGCCCACGACCCCGCCGATCGACGCGAGCTGGATGACGCTCCCGCGCCCTCGCGCGAGCATGCCGGGGACGAACACTTTGCAGCAGTTGAACACGCCCCGGACGTTGACCGCATACAGCCGATCGAGGTCGGCGGAGCTCGTGTCGAGCAACGTCCCGACGTGGCCGATGCCCGCGTTGTTCACGAGGACATCGACCGGGCCGACCCGCTGCTCGAGCGCCGCCATAGCCACCCCGTCCGCGACGTCCGCGACGGCCCGCTCCGCCCGCCCGCCGGCCGCGCGGAGCGCCGACACGGCCGAATCGGCGCTCGCTTGGTCGCGGTCGACGACCCACACCGTCGCCCCCTGGTCGGCGAAGAGCGCGGCGATCGCGCGGCCAATCCCCGATCCCGCGCCCGTCACGAGCGCGGTTTTGTCGTCGAGACGAAAGAGGTTCATCACGCGCGCTCGGTGCTCGCGCGACCCTATCATACGAGGTCGCGACGTCGCGTCGGCGGCCGGCCTTCGGAGGGCCGGCCGTTGGCTCTCAACCGCCGCCGCCCGCGTCGGAGACGACGCACGGCCCGGAATGCAGAAACGGCGCCGTCTCGTATCCCGCGGGCAGCCCGTTGCAAGCGATGTTGATCTCCGCGCCGCTGCAGGAGCACCCCGCGGCGTACGCGAGGCATTGAATCGGCGACACTGCGAAGCACTGCCCTTTTGCCGTACAAGCCGGGGTCGCGGGGAAGCCGCACTGCTCGCTCGGTCCGCAGTCGGCGCTGGTGGTGCACGCCGTGCCGACCGCGCCCGCGTCGGCCGGCTCGCAGATGCCGCCGACGTCACCGACCGGGGCACCGAGACCACTTGGGCTGCAGACGAGGCCCGCTGCGCACGTGCACGGGTTGGCGATGTTTCCACCGCATGGGCCGCCTTTCGTGGACGCGCAGATCGTTCCCGAATCTTTGACGGTGCCTGCGTCGAGGAGGCATGCGCCCGTGTGCGCGAGCGGCTTGGAGGTGTATCCGGTGGGCAGGCCCGTGCAGGCGACATTGACCGGGGTGCCGTCGCACGCGCAACCGGGGGAGTACGCCTGGCAGATCGCTCCCGGCGCCCCGAAGCACTTCCCTTGCGCCGCACACGCGAGGCTCTCCAAGAAGCCGCAAAGCCCCGTGGGTCCGCAATCCGCGTTGGTCATGCAGGCCGTGTGGGCGTCCCCTGCGCCCCCGTCCGTAGTACCCGTGCCCGTGCCCGTACCCGTGCCCGTGCCCGTGCCCGTGCCCGTGCCCGTGCCCGACCCGGACCCCGTGCCCGTGCCCGTGCCCGTGCCCG
>CAZHED010000039.1:0-4117 GCA_964531095.1 uncultured Polyangiaceae bacterium
GCGGCGACGGGTGTCGCCACCATTCGACGGCCTCGATACGCGCGATGTGCGCGATGTGCGCGATGTGCGGGATACGCGCGACGCGCTGCTCGCCCGTGAGCACCGCAGGAGCAACGGGCGTAGCATGGATAAGTCGGGAGGGCTCGAGCGCCGACGTGACGAGAAAAGACTTCGCAGTCGAGAGCTCTGCCCAAGCATCCGAAGACAGGAATATTTTCTTCAGCGGCATGAGCCGCGTGCGCTCGACGGGGGACCAGGTGTCGACGAGCTCCAGTGTGCCGACGACTCCTTCTCCGAGCTCCGCCGACAACTCTGCAACGAGGCGCGGCAAGGCTCGATGCGCCTTTGGCTCCGGCGAGAGCAGATCGAGCGTTCGCCCCGGAGCGCGCGCAAGATCCGGTGCGCGCAAGGTCACGGCGAGCACGGGGGCCGGCAGCGAGCAGCCTTCGAGTCGAACGCGGACGATGGAGAGCAAATCCGCCGCCCGCGCAATCGGCGAAGGAAGGATTATCGGGAGCACCAAGCGATGGGGGCACGGCTCGGTCTCCGCGGGGAGCGGGCCGGCCCGGACGGACGGCGAAGGGAGCAGAGCGCGGTCGAGCGCGAGCACGAGCTCCAATCGCGCCGCCGCGAGCGCACGTCCGTAGAGGCGCGCCGCGAGCCTGTCGCACAATATTTTGAGCACGAACGCGAGCGACTCGGTCGCGTGAGCGCCCCACTCGAGCTCGACCCGCTCTTCGGGCACTTCCGGCGGACGCCACGCTTCGAGCGGCGCGAGGTCCCGACCGTCGAGGAGCTGCATGACGTCGTGCGCTCGCTCGCCGAGGCGCATGCCGAGCGCTTTGCGCGGCAGCTTCTGCAGATCGCCGCAGGTGGAAAGCCCGAGGTCTTCCAGCCACGCGGACACATCGTCGTCGAGCGCAAGCGCGGCGATCGGCAACGAGCGAACGGCGAAGGCCCCCTGCCCTTCGGGAACGACCACGGGCTCCTCGGGGATGGACGACGCGACGTGTACTTTTGGCCGCGTCGAAAAGCGCGCGACGGCCGACGCCACGCGCGGCCCGTCGGCCACGGCGACGCGGCAGGCATGCCCCATCGAACGAACCGTCGCGCCGAGCGCTTGCGCCAGCTCGATGTCGCCGCCATGCAAGTGCGCGCAACCCCCTACGTCGACCCAGACGACGTCGAGCGCGGCGTCGAAGGCCGTCGTCGGTCCAAACGCGAGCATCGCTTCGGCGACGCGTGCCAGTGTCGTCTGCACGGTCGCGTTGGGCACCACCCGCACGCGCAATGCGGCGCACTTCGCGCGCGCCGCAGCCACCGTTTGCCCCGGACGTACCCCGAACGCGCCCGCTTCGTGCGATACGACGTCGATGCGCGTGTTGCCGAGAACGTCGCGATCCGTCTGCACCGCGCCCCCCGCGCGAGCGACAATCACCGCGAGAACGGGTTGGGGCTCGCTCTCCCGCGCGATTTCGAGCCGGATGTCCGGCAGCGCAATGCAAGCGATGCGTCGACCCATGGTCACTCACCGAAACGAGAGATGGGAAACGACTGCGCTCCCCTCGAAGTGGAAACCATGGGGTCGAAACGGGATCGTTTTCGCGAGACCGATTCGAGCCCGCTTGTCTTTTCCCACGCGCACGACCAGTTCGAGGGGACCGGGCCGAGACAGCTCGACACGCAACGCCACGGGCCACGGGACGGCGTGCGGCCTGGACGCGTTCGTGAGAAGGAGCACCGTCGTGCCGCTCGGTTCCGCAGCGAGCGCCAGCTTGCGGACCAAAACGTGACCCGCGATGCGCTCCGCAGCCTTCGCTTCGCCGTGTCCGCCGACCTTGCTTGCGTTCTCTCGAAACGGCCGTTCCGCTTCCGCTCTGGGGACTGCGTCGAAATCGATCACCACCACTTCGAACGCTCCGGACTCGACCAACTTCACGGCGACGCGCCCGAGCTTCGCTCTCGGCCCGCGCACGACGAGCATCCGGGCGAGCTCCACCCCTGCCGCCGCCACCCCCGGCGCATGCAACGTTCCCTCCGGGTCGAGCCATGCGCACCACGCACCCTGACCACGTGCTTGCCCCGCGCGTACCGCCGCGAGGGCGACGCTCGTCGACCCGCCCAGAGCTCGCGGAGCCGCCAGCTCCACCACCCCACGCGGCAGCCCACCGTCGGGCAACACGGCGTCGAGCTCGGCCCAAGAGAGCGCGAGCGCATCGGGCGTCCGCGTCTCGTCGGCGCGGGCGATCCGCAGTTTACCCCGCCCGGAAGAGCCGAGCTGGAGGAGAAGGGCTTCGACCTCGAGTGCAAGAGACATGGTCAGCACCGGCACTGAACAAGTTAGCAGGCCCCCACGAGGATGCGCAAGGAGAGGCGAGAGAACAGGGAAAGGCATCTCTCCCTCTTGGGACGGGAACCGAGCTGGATGCTAGAGAGGGGCTTGGTGCTCTCTCCCGACCCGCAGCTCGAGCGACTGCGCGCCACGGTGCGCGAGATGGGCTCGGCCCTCGTCTGCTACTCCGGCGGCGTCGACAGCGCGCTCGTCGTCGCCGTCGCCCACGAAGTCTTGGGGGATCGGGCCGTGGCGATGACCGCGGTGTCGCCGAGCCTCGCGCCGTTCGAAAGAGAAGCGGCCATCGCCATCGCCAGGCAGATCGGCGCGCGCCACGAGCTCGTCGAGTCCCACGAGATCGACCGACCGGGCTACGTCGAGAACTCTCCCAACCGGTGCTTTCACTGCAAGACGGAGCTCTACGACATCGCCGAGATCAAACGGCGCGAGTGGGGCCTTGCCCACGTTCTCAACGGCACGAACCTGGACGACCTCGGGGATCACCGCCCCGGCCTCGAAGCCGCCAAGCGCGCCGGAGCTCGCAGCGTGCTCGTCGAATGCGGCCTGCACAAAGAAGACGTGCGCCGGTGCGCGCAGCTCTTGGGGCTGGCGGCGTGGGACAAGCCCGCGAGCGCGTGCCTGTCCAGTCGAATCCCTTACGGCACGGCGGTGACGAGCGAGCGGCTCGCGCAGATCGGCGGCCTCGAGGCCGAAGTTCGGATCTTGGGGCTGCGGCAGGTGCGGGTGCGCTGGCACGAGGTGCGGTCGTCGGCATCCTCGTCGCTCGGCCGGGAGCCAGAGCCGGCGCTCGCGCGGATCGAAGTGGCCCGCGAAGAGCTCTCTCGGGCGTTCGAGCTGCGCGACGCGATCGTCGAAGCGGGCAAGCGCTTCGGCTTCGCGTACGTCACGCTCGATCTTCAGGGCTATCGTACGGGCAGCCACAACGAAGTGATCGTCGGGCGCAGCTTGCGGGTGGTGTAGTCCCGGCCGAACGCAGATCCGTTCGGGCGCAGACCATAAGGACGATTCCGCGCCGTGGAAATCCAGGCTGGGGCGCCGGGCCATCGACCGCGCGCCGTCCGGACCCTATGTTTGCGTGGTGAGGAAGCGTGCCCCGCTCACAGTACTGTTCGACGGGGCTTGCTCGTTCTGCACGGGCTCCGCGCGCGCCGTCTTGCGAATCTTCGGCGCCAAGCGCGTCACGCTGACCGACTTTCAGCGCCCGGGAGCGCTCGAGCCGTATCCCCAGCTTCACCACGACGCGCTGATGCGGAAGATGCACGTCGTCGCCCCCGACGGGCGGGTGTTTGCTGGCGCCGAAGCGTTCGCACGCATCGTGGTGCAAGTGCCCGTCCTCGGGTGGATCGGGTGGCTGTACTACGTCCCGGGCATACGGCAGACGGCGGACACCTTATACGCGCTCGTTGCGAAGCACCGTTATCGATGGTTCGCACGCACCAACCAGTGCACGGACGAAGCCTGCAAAGTGCACGGCCCGACCTAGCGGTCTGTCCCGAGGTTCGCCGAGCCGAGTCAGCCGCGGAGCGGCATACTCATGAGAGAGACGACCGCGAGCGTCCGACGCGGATGCGTGTCGGTTTCGGGCCGAGACGAATCACGGGAGGCGGGGCCATGAGACGGTGAAGACAATTCGCGATCCCATTGCCCAAGACGAGTTCCTACCTGAATCCACGGCATGCCAACCTGCGGTGCGGGCACGGGCACGGGCACGGGCACGGGCACGGGAGGACAGGCCCTCAGTGAACTTGCGTGTACACCTCGTCC
>CAZHED010000039.1:4217-56737 GCA_964531095.1 uncultured Polyangiaceae bacterium
CGGGCACGGGCACGGGAGGACAGGCCCTCAGTGAACTTGCGTGTACACCTCGTCCCCGCCCCCCGGCGACGGAGTGTGCGGCGCGTCCGATCCTGCGGCCGCGTGGCACGCCACGCAAATCGTCATCGGCGTCCCCGATGCTCCGAGTCCGTCGGCTACCACGCCTTGCGCGTCGTGGGGCACGGCGCTCGACGTCGGGACGCGTTCGTACCAGTACCAGTTGCTACCCCCCGCGCTGGTGGCTTGGGTCTTCGAGTACACGGCATAGCCCACGACGTTCATGCCGGCGTCGTCGTAAAGCTCTTTGACGGCCGCCGTTCCCTCCGGTCGCTCTCCCGTTCCCGAGAACGAGCTCGCCAGGTCGTTGGAGCAAATGCGGTTGATGCCGTGCGGCGATGGGCTGCGGGCAGGGTGAGAGGCCGCTTCGCAGTGCCAGCTCTTGTACGCGCCGCCCTGAAGCCACGTTTCGACCGCCGGGCCGCTGGTCGGAGGCGTCTGGGAGGCGGACGCCCCCCCGGAATCGCCGCCGGCGCCGGCCGAAGGCGTGCTCGAGCTGCTGCACGCGGCCAGCAACACCGCGAGCCATGGGGACGAGACGAGACGCGCGCACGATCGGATCGACATGGGCATGAGAACCTCCGCAGGCAGAGAAGTCCGAGCCGCAGGCGGACGTCCCCGCCTCGCCCGCGCGCGAAAGCAGCGCCGGGCGAACGTCGCCTGAGCTCACCCAGTACGGAGCGACGTTCGATCCGTTACTCCGATTTTTTCGTGACGGCGTCGAACCTCACGCCCGGGTGAGCCGGTACCCGAGCAGCCCCCCGGCGATGCCGCCGACGACCATGGCCGTCCCGTGCCCGACGATGACGTGAAGCGCCGTCGGATCGGGGCAGGAAAGGCAGATCGTCGCGGTCGACAGACCGCCGCATGCGACGCCGAGAGCGGCCGTTCGCCATCGTGAGGCCGTCGCGAACGCGTGCCGATAGGCCCACGCGCCGAGCGCGAGCGGACCCACCGTGAGGATCATCGTTTGCCCCATGCAGTGCAGCGCACCCGCCCAGAACGGGCCCCCCTCGAGAGCTCGCGGGCTCACAGCGAGCGTCAACAAGCCGAAGAAGAGCGGCGGCACGGCCACCCAGGCCGGCCACGCCGTCGCGACCGGCCCCGGTCCGCGGCGGGTGCCAGCGCTCCAGGCGACGGCCACGGCGAGCAGCGGAATGACGAACGCCACAGCCACGGCCGACGCGGAACCATAGCTCAGGCCCGGTCGCAGGCCCGCGAGGGACAACCACGCCGCCTCGTAGACGATCGCACCGGCCGCAGCGACGATCCGCATCGTCTTCACGCCCGATCGGGTCGCGGAGACGACCCTTCGGGAGACTGCCCCTGGCTCCGGCGCGCCTGCCTGGTCCGCGAACGGATCGGGGATCTCGGCGAGGCGCTCGACGTCGAAGTCACCGCGCATGGCGCCCACCTTTGATCTCGGCGCTCGCCTCGATGGCGGCACGCAGCGCTTCGTACGCGCGGAAAGCGCGTATCTTCACCGCGCCGGGCGTCGTCCCGAGAACGACGGCGGCCTCCGCCACGCTCAGTCCTTCGAAGCGAAGGAGAACGAATGCTTCCCGCTGTTGCACCGTGAGGCGGTCGAGCGCCGCGCGCACGACGTCGAACAGCTCGCGCCCGGCGAGCACCTCGTCGCCGCGTGTGTCCGGATCCGCCAGCTGGTCGGCGGCCGTGCGATCTCGACCCGGAACGTCGCCTCGGGTGCGCGCGCGACGCGCATGGTCGTAGAGGGCGTTGCGCGCAATCGAGATGAACCAAGGGATGGCCGCCGCGCGCTCTTCGAAGCTGCCACGCGCTCGAGAGACGCGGAAGAACGTCTCCTGCGTGAGGTCTTCGGCCAGGGCCAGGTTGCCGCACATGCGCAGAAGAAAGCTGCGCACGCGCGGTGCGGCCATTGCGTACAGGCGATCGAAGGCGGCGTCGTCCCCACGCGCGTACCGGTCCATCGCGTCGTCGATCGCTCGTCGGGCGGGATCGACGGTCTGGGAGCGTTCGCCCGCGGCCTCGGCCGACCGAGGGAATGCCTTGTCACCGGGCTGCACCATGGGAAACGAAGCAATCGCCGCTTCGGAGGCCCCACTTTCACCGATGGCGACCCGCACGGTCAATGCAAACACTGTCTGACCATCCTGGGATGAGGCGATCGCCTTCGGTCCCTACCCCGTCTTGCTACGCGCCGGGCGTGCTCCGGTTACGCGACGACGTCGAGCGCAAGGCGGCGCGCTCGAGCTTGCGGGAGCGATGCCGGCATCGCCGGTGCACGTCGCGACGACGGATCCAAGACGTCCAGTCGCTCATCCCGCCGGTTCGTAGCCACTCCACAACGAAGAGGTCCACCATGATCGCCAATTCCCAGCCCTTCCCCTCCCTCCGGTCTTCGCTCGAGTCGACCCCTCATCACACCGGGTGGTCGATGATGCTCCGCGGAATCGTGGCGGTGATCTTCGGCGCCATCGCCATCCGCAGCCCGAACATCGCGGCGGGCGCGTTCGTGATCGTCTTCGCCGTCTATGCCTTCGCCGACGGAGCGCTCGATTTCGTGCTCGCCGCACAGCTCGGACGCGCAGGGCAGCGCTGGGGGTGGTACGCCTTCTCGGGCATCGTCAGCATCGCCGTCGGCGTCGTCGCACTGGCTTATCCGGCCGTGACGTTGCTCGTCGCGGTGATTCTCGTGGCCGCGCGCGCCATCGTGATGGGCATTGCCGAGCTCGTGGCTGCCTTCTCTTGGACAGGCCTCGGGCATCGGTGGCTGCTCGGTCTCACGGGTGTGCTGGCGATCGTTCTCGGGGTGCTTCTGCTGGCCAGCCCCGCGGTGGGCGCTGTGGCGCTCCTGTGGACGATCGGCGTCTATGCGGTCGTCTTCGGGGTGATGCTCTTCGGGCTGGGCATTCGCCTGCTGAGCACGGAGCGGAACGAGGCGCGGCTCCACGGGGGCGGCCCTGCGGCGACGGTGGGGTGAGCGGCCGTCATGCCCGGGCCATTCGAGCCGCTCGTTTTCAGGGCCCGGCTAGACTTCAGATCCACCGCGGATGGCTTGGCGCGGTCTCCACCGTGTGCCCTCGCCCGTCGGGGTATCCGAGCCAGGCATCCCGGAAGGACGGGGCGTAGAACACTCCGTTGACGAGCGTGATCACCGCCGCCGACACGAACAGGCCCTTCCACGTCGTGATCGCGAAGCTCGCCATGAGCTTGTCCGTCAGCCAGAGCATCGTCGTGTTGACGATGAACGGAACGAACAGAAAGAGCAGCCCCAGCGTGAGAAGCGCCGGGACGAAGAGCGCCGCCCGGACGAGCCAACCGAGAAAGAAGTTCAAGACGCTGAACACGACGGCGACGCCCAGCGCAGTTCCGAAGCTCTTGATCCGCACGCTCGGGAGCAACCGCGAGAGCGCGAGTATGGTCAGCGCCAGGACAGCCAGGTGCAGCAGCGTGTGCATGACGAAAGCCTACACCGGGACCCCGTAAGCGCCACTGCAGGCGCCGTACTCGGCCGTTGCCTCCCTCGACCGTCGGCCGCACGCCCGCCCGCGCTTCCCGAGTTGCCGGTTGACGTTTCTGCGAGCGGGTTCATGATCGCGCCCCGGAAACGCGATGACCATCGACGAGCTCCGTCAAAGCCTGACCCGAGCCGAGCCACCCTCGAGCTCGCCGCCGCTCGTGCGCGCCCTCTGGCTCGACGGACGCGGGGACTGGAGCGGCGCGCACGGGGTGGCTCGGGAGGACGAGAGTCCCGCGGGTTCGTGGGTCCACGCCTACTTGCATCGCAAAGAGGGTGACAACGACAACGCGGCGTATTGGTACCGGCGCGCTGCAAAGCCGCCGTGCACGGGCGACCTCGCCGGCGAATGGGAGAGCATTGCCCGGGCCCTCCTCGAAGGGTAGGACCGCCGGCTTGGTCGACCGCGAGCGGAGGGCTCTGTGGCTCAGGCGACGGCGCGGCGCGCTCGGGATCCTCGGCGCGGCGTACTTCGTCGGCGTTTGGCTGGACGGCGCGGGCAGCGGGATCCCGGCCCGCGTGCTCCCGCGAACGGCGAACTACTTCGTCCAGGTCGCGGCCCTCTTCCCGAGGGCGGCGACCGCGTCGATCGACTACCGCGCCGAAGGCTTCGTCTGCAGCGACAGGACTTGGACCGAGCTCGACACGCGCCCTTATTTTCCGATCGATCCCGACGACAAAGAGAACCGCTTCAACCGCGTGATGCACTTCTTCCGAGACAACCGCCCGACGATGACGGCTCTCGATTCGTATCTCGTCGGTCGCCACGACTCGGCTGCGAACGACGATGGAATCCCGCGCGACCGCCCGATCGGCGGCGTCCGGCTCTCGAGCCTTCGCATTCCGATTCCGTCGCCCGGCGATCGCCTGGAGCGCACATCGCGCCGCCCCCTCTCGGACTACCCAGCCGCCGAGCGGCAAGTCTTCTATCACACGCCGAAGTCGAGGCTCTCCGCGCGTTGCGGCGCGCGCATCGAGAACGTCGACTGATGCTGCGACGGTTGCTCGCCTGGATTGACGAGCCGGTGCCTGTGTTGCGCCTCGCGATCGTCCGTATTTTCGCGCCGCTCGCCATCCTGGGGTTCATGCGCGGCCGGCTGATTCACGCCGACGAGTGGATCGGCGACGCGGGGTTTCGCGTACCGGACCTCGGCGGCGACTGGCGGCAGCCCCTCTACGTGCCCGCGTTGCCTTCCTGGGCTGCCTGGGGTGTCGCGGCGGCGATGGTCGTCTCGGGAATCGCCTGCTGCTTGGGCGTCCGAACGCGCGCCAGCGCGCTCGTGTTCGCAACGACCATCGCCTTCGTCGCCCTCTCCGACCGCCTCGCCGCCTACACGGTGACCAAGCTTTCACCGGCCGTGATGATCGCCGTCGCGCTCAGCCCAGCGGGCGCCCGACTCGGAATCGATGCCTACAAGCGACCGAGGAAACACGGGAAGCGCCCAAAGCGGCTGCGCCCGTCCGGCGCCGCGCGCTTCCTGCAGGTGCTCCCCGTCGTGATGTACAGCGCGTCGGGCATCGCGAAGGCGCGCGGCGACTGGCTGAAAGAGCCGCTGGTCTTGTGGAGCCACCTTCACGACAGCTACCAGACCCCCATCGCCTTCGCGCTCGCGTCGATCCTCCCGGGGTGGACGTGGACGGCATTTCAAGGAATGGTGCTCGCCTTCGAGCTGCTCGCGCCCCTCTGGTTCGGGCTCGCGCGGACCAGGACCTGGGCGCTGGTCTTCGGTCTCGCGATGCACACGATGATCGGCCTGATGTTCGGCCCGGTGCTGTGGTTCGCCCTGCTCATGATGACGCTTCTGGTGGGTGGCTACCTGCCCGAGCGCCTTCTCGCGCCTCTGGAGGCTCTCGCCGAACGCCTGGAGCGCCCGCCGCCGCTGCGTGAATCAACCGCCGACGCGGCGGCACCCCCCGATCACTGAAAGACTTGGATGCGCATGTTGCGATAGAACACTTCGGACGATTCGGCCTGCCACCCCACCGGTCCCGCCGTGACCGGGGCTCCGGTCTTGTCCATGACCGCGAGCACCTGATTCACGACGTGGCCATTGACCGTATACGTCGCGGCGCCGTTGTCGACTTGCAATAGGCAGGAGTTCCAGTCCGTCCCATAGCCGTTGTTCCCGGCGTCCGATGCCATCAGCTCGTAGTTCGCGCTGCGATGGTGCTGAACGAACCCGGTGGAGCCGTTGACGGTCATCGCCGTTCCGCCGGGCGCGTACGTGGTCGAATCGCCGGCGGACCCGAGCGATTTGCACTGCGCGTAAAGCGCAAAGATGTCGCCGGCCGAGCCCCACTTGTTCTGAAATTCGATGGACGAGGGCCAGATCTGCGTGATGTCACCGTGGATGGCCCACAGCACCCCAGCGTCGCGGGGATAGGCCGTGAAATCGGTGTAGGGCGCGAATTTCTTGGTGCCCCATTTGTAGTCCCACATCAGGTTGTACTTCGTATACGAGGCGACCGTTTCCATGAGGGCGAGCGGCTGCGTCGACTGATCCGCCGCGGCGGCGTACACGTGGATCATTCCTGGTTCGGGATTGAAGAGCGCCGTCGCCGCGGCTCCGGTGAGGAGCGTGCCCGGCGTGGTCGTGTGCGTAGGCGACGAGTGCACCACGAACCCCGTGAGGTCTGTCCCGTTGTAGAGGTCGACCCACGCGGGACCTCCGTCTCCTCCGGCGTTCGCGTCGGTGATACCGGACGACGCGCCCGAGTCTTTGCCGGCCACCCCGCTGCCGCTGCTTCCGCCCCCGGAGCTGGACGTGCTGCCCCCGGCCCCGGAGCTTCCCGCCCCGTTCGATCCGCCGGACGCATCGGGGCTTGCGGTTCCCGACCCTCCGGAGCTGGAACCGGCGCCCGAGCCCCCCGAGCTGGACGACGCTCCGTCCATTCCCGACGACGAAGCCCCCGACGAGCCACCGCCCGACGAGCTCGCGCCCGATCCCGTCGACGCGGCCGACGACGAGCCGGCACTCCCGGAGCTGCTCCCGCCCGGCGTCGTGCTTCCCGTGCCCGCCGGCGAACCAGACCCGCTCGAACAGGCGGCGCCGTAGAGCGCCACGGCTCCGAGAATCATCGATACGCCGGGGACGATCCCGGCCCTACCCCGGCGACCCATTCGGCGCATGGGTGGACACTCCCAGAACATGGGCACGCACGCAAGCGCGAAAGGAACCCTGCGGCGGATCCGTCACGAGCAGAAACGAACGCTGCTGTCGTGATCTCGGCGCTCTCTCACCATACGACGGTCATGCCGGCGTTGAAGAAGTTCACCGTCTGCTGGGGCGTGACGATGCTCATGACCATTGGATTGGTCGCGCTGGGCACGCTGATGGGATACCACGTCTGCTGCGCGCGAAAGTATTCGAGCGCGAAGTGCACGGGCTCGGTCGTCTGGTACAGGCCCACGGTCATCCCGAGGTTCTCCTGAAATAGCTGCGGGTAGCTGGCGGCGGCGTCGTTGCTGTTCTTGTCGAGGTGAAAGAGCCCCGCGCCGCCCGCCACTTTCAACCGCCACGCGTCGATCGTCACTGCGCCCAGCCCGAAGGCGCCGCGGGCGTCGCGCAGAACTCCGCGGCTGTCCGCGGTGATCGGACTCTCGTCCAGGGCGGCGATAGGGCTGAACCCCGCACCCTGGAACGCGGCCCCGCCCAGCATCACCGGACCGACGGAGAGCATCCCGCCCGCCTGCACGCCCCAGCCCTCGACGTGGAGATCCTTCGATGCCCCGGTCAGCCCATTCGCAACGGTGCCTTCCAGCGCTTGCCAGAACCCATTGGCAAATAAACGAACCGCTTCCTTGTAGTCGTACTTCAGCTCGCCCTCGACCCTGGGCAACGGTGCCCGGTTGAGCGCCGCGTTGTCGATCGTCGCCGGGTCGTAGGCTCCCACGGAGAGCTGGAACCCCGCCAGCGTGGGCGTCGAGTAGACGATGGCCGGGTTGTACCCCGGAAACGGCGCGCCGAACCCCACCATGCCGCACGCGCCGCCCGACGCGTCCCGGATGCCGCAAGGATATCCGAGGCCGTACTCGTGGGCGATCCGATAGTCGACGAGGATCCCGCCCCGACCGAACAGCGACAAGTCGCTGCCCCCGAGGACGCTTCCCCACCGGCCCTCGATCTTTCCGTAGAGCTCCCGGGGATCGACCTGCCCGGTGACGTTCTGCGTCCGGGTACCGGCGGCGTTCATCCACAACGCGACCCGCGCGGTCACTTTGAAGTCCTGGCTGACTTCCTTGTACGCGGTGAGCCCGAATATGCTCATCATAAAGCCGTTGCGGATTCGCGTGGAGTGCAGATCGCCCCCCGTGGTGGCCGTGTCTTCCGTGCCCGCACCCAGGTAGTCGGGCTCCCCGTAGGGCTGCCCGGAGCCCGACGCCAGGCTGATGAAGGCATTCACGCGGCCGTTGGTGCTGAGGTCCCAGCCGTGAAACTGCGCGAGCGGGATCTCCGCCATCGCCGGCGTCGCGGTGAGCACCGTCGCCAGAGCCAGGAGGGCCGTCGCCGCCAGGCTCGATTTCGCTCGACACGTCATCCGACTTTCCTTTCGCCGACTTTCTGCCATTGCCCCGTGCTCGCCGATCGCTCGATGGCGTCCAGGACTCGCTGATTCTGAAGTCCGTCTTCGAAGTTGGGTCGCGGCTGCTTTCCGTCGTGAATGGCGCGGATCAAGTCGTAGACCGTATGCGTGAACGAGTGCTCGAACCCGATGATATGGCCCGGCGGCCACCACGCAGAGATGTACGGGTGCTTGGGGTGGGTCACCGAGATCGTGCGAAACCCGCTCAGCGGGCCGTTCTCGATGTACACGTCGAGCTCGTTCATCCGCTCCAAGTCCCAGACGATACTTCCCTTGGATCCGTTGATCTCGAGGCGATTGTAGTTCTTTCGACCGGGTGCGAACCGCGTTCCTTCGTAGTAGCCGACGGCCCCGTTCGCGAACTTCACGAGCGCCTGCGCCGAATCGTCGACCGTGACTTTGCCCATTTTGCTCGGGTCTTCCGGCAGCGGGCGCTCGGTGACGAACGTCTTGAGCAAGCCGGACACGGCGACCGGCTCGCCCACGAGATACCGGGACAAGTCCATCGTGTGCGAGACCAAGTCACCGAGAGAGCCGGAGCCGGCCCGCGATCGGTCCAGCCGCCATACGAGCGGAAAGGCGGGATCGACGACCCAGTCCTGCAGATAGACGCCGCGGTAATGGTGAATCTCGCCGATCTGTCCCTCGTCGATGATCTGCTTTGCAAGAGTCACGGCCGGGCAGCGCCGGTAGTTGTGGCAGAGCATGTGGATGACGCCGGCCTTGTTGACCGCCGCCAGCATCTTCTCGGCCTCGGCGACGGTGTTCGCAAGCGGCTTTTCGCACAGGATCGACTTCTTTCCCTCGGCGGCGGCAATCGCGATCTCCGCATGGGAATCCCCTGGAGTGCAGATGTCGACGACGTCGATGTCTTTGCGGGCCATCACGTCTTGCCAGCGGGTCGCGTACTCCTCGAATCCGAGGCGGTCGCGCGCCTCGGCCACTTTCGCCTCCGTGCGCCCCACCACCACTTTGAGCACGGGCTCGAACGGCACGTCTGGGAAGAAGCGCGCCACCTGGCGCCAGGCGCTCGCGTGCACACGCCCCATGAAGTCGTACCCGATCAATGCCACGTTGATCTTTCGCTTGGTCATCGGCCGGCTCCTCGCGTGTTGGTCCCGTCAGGTCCAGTACGGAACGCGCCCGCGCCCCTGGACCGGAATGTCTTGCGCCGGAAGCACTTCGTGGTGAAGCGCGTACATGCACGCCGCGGCTTCGTCGATCTTGCGGGCGAAGGCGATGGACCCCTGCAGAATCGGCTTGAGGCGCGCCTTGTCCTGGATGCGTGCGCGAGGGTACTCGTGCTCGATGACGAGCGCCGTATTCGCGACGTCGAGCTTGAGCAGCTCGCGCGCGGCGAGCTGGTGATCCAGCCAGTCGACGGTGCGGTTTTGCAGGTAGCCGAGGGGATCGTGCTTGGCCGTCCCGGGTAGCTCGTGCTCGCAAAGCACAGTTTGCTTCTTCCACGCGTTGGCCTGGTCCGCGGGATTCGACGACGGCTGGCCGCCCTTCCAGTCGCCGCGTTCGACGGTCTGCCCGCCGTAGCCCCAGGCGGCCACCCCCTTCGGGTCGATGACCTGCCCTTTGACGTGAAAGCCGCCGACGATGAAATCGTACCCGCTGTCTTTGAGATATTGGAAGATCGAACGCGTGTCCTGGCCCATCAAGATCGCGTGGGACGGGTCGTAGTGGACGCGGAACTGGTCGCCGACGCCGTGCCGCTCGCAAATCCGGTGCAAGGCGATCCACAGGGCGGGCGTGTACCCGATGTTGTTGTGGAAGTTGTCGCCGATCGTCCAGCCCGGCATGGGACACTGTTCGACCCGGTACTCGATTCCGCGGGCCTTCGCCTCCTTCAAGAGGGGGATGAACACCGCCTCGAAGAACGTCAGGTTGGCGTCCATCGACAGCTTCTGGTTGCGGCCGATGAAGCCGCAGACGGCTTTGAGCCCCAGGGCCGCGGCCGCGTCGAGCATGCGGATGACGAAGTCGTGTTTCTTCTTTCTCAGATCGTCGTCGTCGTGCAGCAAGTTGTCGAAGAAGGCGATGTCGGTGACTCCGACGCGCGTGGCTTCCATCGCCGCGAGCACTCGCTTCGCCCGCGCTTTGTCGAAGGGCTTGCGTAGATCGAGCGTGTTGGCGACGGGGTCCAGCATGGCTTCGGGCGGAACGTCCGCCTCGGAGGGGTGGAGGGCCGCGGATATCTGGATGTTCGGGCAGTCCATCTCGCGCGCGAACTGCAGCCAGTCTTCGATGGCCTTGTCGGGGTCCGCGTCGCGAATCCGACGCGGCGTGAGCTCCTGCAGGGCAGCGGTGAGCACGCTCATCTTCATGAACTTCGGCTGAAACGCGAGAGCGGTCATGCGGGACCTCCTTTCAAGGGGAGCGCTGGTGGCGAAGCGAGAGACGAGTGCGAACCCGGAAGGCCCCGCGATACACGGCGGGGGGGCTCGGAGTCCACGTCGAACAGCACGGCGCGAGCGGCGTTGATGCGCGGAAAGACGCGGTCGCCCGGGCGAATCGTGCCGCGCCGCGGAACGACGACGTGGACCGGAGCGCCGGCCCACACGCAGAGGAGCGTCGTGGTCGGTCCGATGTACTCGACGATCTCGACCGCAGCGCCCCGCGGTCCCTCGGCACGATGGCCTTGCGTCTCCACGCCGAGAAGCGCGATGTCCTCGGGACGAATGCCGAGCAGCCGCTCGCTCGGTCCCGCAGCTTCGGCCGGCATGAGCGGCGTGCCGTCCGTCGCGACCCACTGACCGTCGGAGCGACGCACCCGCAGGAGATTGATGGCCGGCTGACCGAGCTGCAGGGCCACGACCGGCGAAACTGGGCGCTCGTACACTTCGCGCGGCGTGCCGGTCTGCAGAATACGGCCCTCGGAAAGGACGACGATCCGGTCGGCCATCGACAAGGCTTCGGCCTGATCGTGCGTGACGAAGACCATCGGCGTCTTCAGCTCGCGGCGCAGCTCGACCAGCTCGACGCGCAACGCTTCGCGCAACTTCGCGTCGAGGTTGGTCAGGGGCTCGTCCATCAGGAAAAGACGCGGCCGGCGCACGATCGCTCGGCCGATCGCCACCCGCTGCATCTCGCCGCCGGACAAGCGCGACGCCTC
Source organism: uncultured Polyangiaceae bacterium (assembly GCA_964531095.1). Taxonomy (GTDB): domain Bacteria; phylum Myxococcota_A; class Polyangia; order Polyangiales; family Polyangiaceae; genus Palsa-1150. The sequence continues at coordinate 15,479 of CAZHED010000039.1, forward strand.
GCGATCGATCAGACGGGTTATCTTCAGGAGCTCGGCGGCCCAGCCGACACGGCGCTGGATCTCCGGCTCGGAGACGCGGCGGCCCGGGGCTCGCAGTGGGAATTCGAGGTTTCGTCGGACGGTCCAGCGCGGGTACAGCGAGAAATTCTGGAACACGAGAGCGACGTCGCGTTCGGCGGGGTCCATGGCGGTCACGTCCTGCCCGGCCATGCGGATCGATCCCGCGTCGGGCGTCTCCAGACCCGCGATCGTCCGCATCAACGTCGTCTTGCCGGCGCCCGTCGGCCCCAGCACGACGAGCAGCTCGTCGGCGTGCGCCTCCAGGGCGACGTCGAGCAGCGCCTGCGCCCGACCGAGCCGCTTCGAGAGCCCGCGGACGCTCAGGAATGGCTCCGCCGCCGCGGCACGACCCGCCGCCGAGGCCTCTCTGGCGCCGTCGTCCGACCGGCCGCTCGGGCCTGCGAGAGCGCTGGACCTCACAGCCGCTTCTCCGTCGCTGCGTCGAACACCGAAATCTGGGCTGGATCCAGGCGAAGGCGCACCTCGGATCCCCGCGGGCGCGCGGACGCATTTGCGGCGCGCATGATGAGCCTGCCCGCCGGAGTCTTCACGTGGACGTGGCTCGCGTTGCCCACGTACTCCTCGGTGACGACGTTGCCCGAGAGGGCGCCGTCGGCCCCTTCATGAACATGCTCGCAGCGGATCCCCAGCGTAGCCTCGGCGCACGGCGCGACCGGCGGGACTTCGATCGGGATCTGTCCGTCGTGGGAGACGAAGATCGCCTTGCCGGCGCGGTCGGCCACTTTGCCGGGGATGAAATTCATCCCCGGGCTCCCGACGAACGCCGCGACGAAGAGGTCGGACGGCTGATCGTAGACGTCGGCCGGCGTGCCGACCTGACGGATGCGCCCCCCCTCCATGACCACGATTCGATCGGCGAGGCTCATCGCCTCTTCCTGGTCGTGGGTCACGTAAATCGTCGTGACTTTGGACGCGATTTGCTCTGCGCGGATGAGCTCTCGCATGGCGAGCCGCTGATCGGCGTCGAGCGTTCCGAGCGGCTCGTCCATCAAGTAGACAGCCGGCCGGCGGACGATGGCTCGAGCCAGCGACACCTTCTGCTGATCCCCGCCCGAGAGCTCTTTGGGGTAGCGCGAGAGAAGCCGGGCCAAGTCCATGCGCGCGGCGACGTCGTCCACCCGGCTCCGAGCCTCCGCCGCCGGCACACGCGCCGCGCGCAACGGAAACGCGATGTTCTCGCGCACGGTCAGGTGGGGGTAGAGGGCGTAAAACTGAAACACCATCCCCACGTCGCGCTGCGAGGGGCGGAGCGACGTGACGTCTTCTCCGCCCAGGCGGATCGCGCCCCCGGTCGCCAGCTCGAGCCCGGCGATCATCCGGAGCGTAGTCGTCTTTCCGCAACCCGAGGGCCCGAGGAGCACGATCAGCTCCCCCTTTTCGATCGACAGGTCGATTCCGCGCACGGCTGGCGTCCCGTCGCCATATGTCTTTCGGAGGCGGTCGAGAACGAGGAAGCTCACGGCGACTCGATCGCGTTGCCGCTGCCGCTGCTGCGCGCATGCGACGTGTAAACGTGCAGCAGAGTCGAAAGGAGCGTGAGCCAGAAGGCCCAGCGAAGACGCCCCTCGGGCCAGAACGGCATGACGTACACACCCAGACCCAGCGCAACTCCGCCGATCGCCGCGCGGTCGAGGCCTACGATGACTCGGGAGCCATGCCTACTGTTTGATCGTCCCAAACGTCACCCCGCGCAAAAGGTGCCGGCGAACGAGTACCGTAAACATCACGATCGGCGCCACGAAAATCATCATTCCGGCCGCGATCTGCGGCCACGGAACCCCTTCGATGTTTCCCTGCAAACCAGCGAAGTAGACCGGCACGGTCCTCGCCTCGTAGTTATTGAGCGTCATCGCGAAACCGAACTCGTTCCACGACGAGATCAGGCAGAACACGCCCGTCACCGCCATTCCGGTCGACGCCTGCGGGACGATGATGTGCACGAAGGTTCTCAGCCGCGAGTACCCGTCCACCAGAGCGGCTTCTTCGAAGGCGCGAGGAATCTCGTCGACGAATCCTTTCATCAGCCACACGGCGAGCGACAAGTTGAAGCTCGTGTACAAGATCACCAGACCGACGTGCGTGTTCTCGAGCGAGAACCATCGGTACATCACGAGCACGGGGACGACGACCGCCAGCGGGGGCAAAAAGCGTGTTGACAGGATGAAGAACAGCCAGTCCTTGCTGCCCGGAATTCTGAAACGGGAGAATCCGTAAGCGCAGATCGTTCCGAGACACACCGCCGCCAGGGTCGAAAGCACGCCGATGACGATGCTGTTTCCCAGGTAGTGGTAGAAATCGTGCGGCGTTCCGGCGACGGGCTCCGACAGCTTGCGATACGCGTCGAGCGTGGGGACGAACCGCACGGAGTCCGAGTTGCCCTCGGGATTGTTGCCCGCCGTCCAGGGGACGAACTTCGCGTGCGCGCTGATGGTGTCGTCGTAGGTCTTGATCGACGTCAGCGCCAACCATGCCAGCGGAAGGGTCGCCACCAAGAAGAAGAACAGAACGACGCCGGCGCGGAGCAGCTTCATTGCGCTACGCCTCGACCTTCCCCTGCCGCCGATTGAGCCCGTCGATGTAGCGCACGAAGATCGTCGCGACGGCGATCACGGCCACGAGGATGATGACGCCGTAGGCCGAGCCGAGGCCAACCTTGTAGTCACGAAACACCACCTGGTAGATCCGCGCGGACAGCGTTTGCGTCGAAGCGTCGTTCGGGCCAGTGATGGCCATGACCAGGTCGAACTGTTTGAGCGCGTCGGTCGCCCGGAGAAGCACCGCGAGCCCCAGCAGCGGGGCGCACATCGGCAGGGTGATGGTGCGGAACACCATCCACCGCCCGGCGCGGTCGATCTCCGCCGCCTCGTAGATGTACTTCGGGATGGCGTTCAATCCAGCCAGCGAAATCAGCATCATGAACGGCGTCCACATCCACACATCGACGAGCAGGATCGACACGAGCTTCAGATCGTCGTCGGTCAGCCACTCTGGCTGCGGTAGATGCAAGAAGGCCAGCAGTTGGTTCAGAACGCCATAGTTTGCGTTCAAGATCAGGTTCCAGAATAGCGAGAGCACGACGGGACAGAGCATCATCGGTATGAGAAGGATGGTCAGAATGACCGGCTTGCCCGGAATGTGGTCCCGCAGGGCGAGAGCCAGCACGAAGCCCAGGACCAGCTCGACCGATACCGATACCAAGACAAACAGCGCCGTGAGCGTCAACGCGTTCGCGTACCGCGCCTCGCCGAAGAGCACCGTGTAGTTGTGAACCCCGACGACGTTGACATCGCCGCCGGACAAATCCGCGTTCGTGAAGCTCAGATAGATGTTGAAGATCAGCGGAAACAGGTTCATCGCCAAGAGCAGCAGCAGGGCGGGCGCGACGAACCCCCACCCCATCAGGGTCGATTGAGCGGCTCCGACCCGAACGCGCTTTGCGTTGCTGCTCATCCCGCAGGCTTCTAGCAGCCTGTAGAAAAAGGCAAGAACAACGAGAAAACCGCCAGGGCGCCAAGAGAGAAGGATTGACGATTTTCTAACTCTCGCATGGCGTCGCCTGGCGGTTCATCTCTCGTTTTTCAACGGTCTGCTACGGCGTGGCCTGCTGCAAGATCTTCTCGTGCTCCGCCGCCATCTCGGTGAGAGCGTCCTTCGACGACTTCTTGCCGTCGAGCGACTCACCCAGCTGCTGCGCGGTGGCGGCGATGAGCTCGTTGTAGGCGGGGACGTTCCAGAAGTCCTGGGCGATGTCGAGCGACTCCGCGAAAGCAGCGTTGTACGGACTCGCCTTCTTGAATTCTTCGCTCTTGAGGATCTCCGCGTTCGCGGTGAACCCGCCGGGCTTCTTGACCCACTGCTTCTGGGTGTCGGTCTGCAGAAACCAGGCGATGAATTTCTTGGCGAGGTCCTGCTGGGGAGCAGCTGCTTTCTTGGAGATCGAGAATCCCTGACCACCCAGGCTCGAGAAGCGCCTTTCGCCCTGTCGCGGCATCGCGAAGAAGCCGACCTTGCCGGCCATCTTTCTGGCGAGGTCCGGAAAGAAGGCGAAGTAGTTCATGAGCATCGCGGTCGAGTTGTTGGCGAACGGCTCGAGCGCTTCGCCGTATCCGAGCTTGCTGCCGCCCGGCGGGGCGTACTTGAGGAGCCCTTTGAAAAAGTCGAGCGCTTTGACGGCGTCCGGGGAGTCGAGCGCCCCCTTGACCTTGAACGTCTTCGGGTCTCCCCACGACCCTCCGAAGGCATAGAGCACTTGCTCGAACCCCATGACGATGTCGTCGTACCCGCGCCCCGTGACCAGAACGTCCCCGTAGCGCTTCTTGTCGGGTCGCTCGAAGAATTCGGCGACCGTCTTGAGGTCGTCCCAAGTTTGGGGAACTTCGAGGTCCTTCTTGAACTTCTTCTTGAAGGCCTCCTTCTCGGCCGGGTCCTCGAACCAGTCCTTGCGATAGGCCCAGCCCATGGCGTCGGTTTCGGCCGGCGCGCCGAAGTAATGGCCGGAGCCGGTCGGGTACTCCGCGAGATACCGCAGCGCTACGGGGTGAAGGGTCTTGATGTCGACCGCCGACGGGAGCCAGTCCGTCAGGTCGACGTACAGGCCCTTGGTCGCGCCGCGTCCCAACCACTGGCTGTCGCCGACCACGATGTCGAACGCCGTCTGGGTCTTGCCGAACTCCTGGAATACTTGGTCTTGAAAGCTCGCCCAGGGGATCTGATGAACCGTGACCTCGACGTTCTCCTTCTGGCCAAACTCGCCCGCGAGCTCCTGCAGGCCGTCGGCCGGAGCCCACTGCGCCCACCAGATGGTGAGCGTCTTTTTGGGCGCCGACGCCGCCGATGCGGTCGCGCTCTCGGCGGTCGACGCGGACGGCTGTGACTTCTGCTGGCAGCCGGGTAGCGAGATGAGCGAGCAAACGATGCCCGCAACCGCGAACGAGGCCACGACTGGTCTATTGGACATGGAGGCCCTTTTTGCGTGGAAGGACGAGCGGCTCATCACTGCGGAACGCGCACCCACACATTCCGGAAGCTCACGAGATCGAGGTGGTCTTGAAGCCCGAGAGACTGAGGGCCAGGGGCGTCAGGAATCCCCGCCTGCGTGTACCCTGCGGCCGGGTTGAGCATCACGTTCAGCTGAACGATCTGGCCATTGAGCGCGCACTTGATGAACTCCGCGTTCCCCGTCTTGACGGCCGGAGTGACGGCGGTGTTCCACACCGACGACTTGAACTCGATTTCATACGTATTCCAGACGAGCTCCATGTGGCACGCGACCACCAGCGGCTTCATGATGCTGTACACGGCTCCGCACGTGTTGATGTCGGGGGGCTGACCGACCGAGTCGAGGATCTGCATCTCGTAAGCGCCCTTCAGATAGACGCCGCTATTGCCGCGCTGCTGGCCGGTGACGCTGGATGGGTACATCGGCGTCATGTACTCGACGTGCACGCACAGATTCTCGAATTTCTGGTCGCTCAGGACTTCGGTTGCCTGCCCGGTCCCCGAGGGAACGACCGTCATCGTTCCGTCGCCGTTCAAGGTCCACTTGATCGGGCCGCCTTGCTCCGTGTGCCAACCAGTGAGCGTCGAGCCGTCGAAGAGCACGATCTTGCCGGGAGCCGCCGGGTCGAAATTCGTGGTGCCATCCGCGTTCTGGATCCAGCCGCACCCGGTTCCCGCGCCGCCGTCTCCGGCCGGGGCCACCGAGCCGTCCACCTTCCCGCCGCTGCCGCCGCTGCTCGATCCACCACTCGCGCCCGAGCTGCTCGAGCCACCGGTGGCCGGCCCGCTGGAGCTGCCCGAGCTGCCGCCACTCGAGCCGGAGGGGTTGCCTCCGCTCGAGCTTTCGGAACCGGAGGAGCCACTTGAACCCGTGGCGCCCGACCCGCTGGACCCGCCGCTGCTGGTCGACCCGGCTGCGCCATTCGACGTGCCCCCGCCGCTCGAGCCGCTGCCACCGTTGGACCCTCCCCCGCCGGAGCTACTGGAGGCGCCCTCGCCGCCGCTTGAGCTCCCCGGGACGTTCGTGCCGGTTCCCGTGGAATCGGGGCTCGCCGGCGTGCAAGCCGCTGTCACCACGCCGAGGCCAAACAGAGTCACCAATTGATTTCGTGCGAAGGGCATCTTGTTGCGGCGTGAATTCGCCATGGGAAACCTCACGGAAGCACGGGGTGCTGTAAAGACTCGGCTCGGCTTGTCACGAAGTCACGGGGGAGTCGTTCGTCTTAGCGCGGGACGCCGCGCCAAGGGGGACGAATGGCGATGCGCGCCAGGTCGCCTGACGGGGCCCACATTACACATTCTACAAGCGGTCCCGTTACCATGCGGTGGAGTGCGCGTCCAGGTTGCCCCGGGGTCGTCGGGCGTCGTCCAGACGCGCGCGACAGCCTTTTTCCCCTGCCTTTTGCCCTGGCATGGAGGCACCGCCGAACGCGCACGTGCGCTGGTCCTCGGCGCGAGGTTCCGCTCCGGAGTTCCTGTTAGGCGGTTCAATTCCTATGACCCTATAGTGCCGGCCGGGATCGCGGGTGATATACGTCCGCCGCCATGGCGAACCCGGTTCCGGTCCAATTCGGCGCGCTCCGGGACACCAGTCCGAGGAAGGCGACGTTCGTCATTCTTGCCGCGAGCGCCGCCGTGCTCGTCCTTCTCCTCGGGGTCATCTACGGACACGGAAGGGCCACCCACGCGCCGACCTGGGTTTCGTGGCTTCCGACCCTGAACGCGTGCTTCAACGGCACCAGCTCGATTTTCCTGGTGCTGGCCTACCGGGCCATACGCCGCCGGGACGTGGCCGCCCACGTGCGGCGTATTCTGGTGTCGCTCGGCTCGTCGGCGCTCTTTCTCGTGTCGTACATCGTTTACCACGCGGTCCACGGAGACACGAAGTTCGGGGGCGAGGGGCTCGTGCGCGGCGCGTACTTCTTCATTCTGATCACGCATGTCGCGCTCTCGGCCGTCGTGCTTCCTCTCATCTTCCTCAGTCTTTTCTTCTCACTCTCCGGGCGCTTTCCGAGGCACAGAGCGCTCTCCCGTTACACGTTGCCCGTCTGGCTTTACGTATCGGTTACGGGCGTGCTCGTGTTCGTCATGCTGCGCTGCTACGGCTGAACCGCTCCCTTCGTCGATCGAAGTGCAGCGAAAGGGGGAAGGCCGCGAGAGCGGGACGCCGCCGCAAGGACGTACGGAGTCGTCACCCCGCGCGGAGGGTCTCCCCGTCGGCAGAGAGCCGCACCTCGCCGCTTTCGGGGATGCTCACGGACCGATCGTGGTGCGCGTATCGAACGACCGTTCGGGCCCCCGGTGAGCCTCGGACAGTCGCCGCTTCGAGTCGACCCGCCTTCCACGCGACGTCGACACCGAAGCCTCCTCGCGCCCGAAGACCACGAACCGAGCCCGCAGGCCAGGCTTTCGGGAGCGCGGGGAGCAAACGAATCAAGCCGGAATGGCTCTGCATCAGCATCTCCACCACGCCCGAAACGCCGCCGAAGTTGCCGTCGATCTGAAACGGCGGATGGGCATCGAAAAGGTTCGGGTACGTGCGCTCCGGGCCGAGCAAGAAGCGGAGAATCTTGTGCGCGTGCTCGGCATCGCCCAGGCGCGCCCAGAGGTTCAATCGCCAGGCAATTCCCCACCCGGTCGCGTCGTCGCCGCGAATTTCGAGCGACCTCCGCGCAGCGGCGGCGAGCGCCGGGGTGTGCTCGAGCGTGATCTGGCCGCCGGGAAACAGTCCATATAAGTGGGACACGTGACGGTGATTCATCTCCGGCGCCTGCATGTCCCAATCTTCGAGCCACTCCTGGAGCTGACCCGCCGAGCCGACCTGGTTCGGGGCGAGCCGGGCGCGCACTTCGCCGAGCTCCCGCCGCAGCGCGGCGTCGAGCCCCAGGATTTCGGAGGCTTCGATGCAATGCGCCAAGAGATCGCGGACGATCTGCTGGTCCATCGTCGGTCCGGCGCAGACGGACGTTCCCCCCGGGTGCACGTTCTCCGGAGACACCGACGGGCACGTCACGAGCCACTTGTGCACGGGCTCCTCGACGAGGACGTCGAGGAAGAACTCCGCCGCGCCCCGGAGGATCGGATAGACCTCGGCGAGATACGCGGTATCGCGACCATAGTCGTAGTGATCCCAGAGGACGTTGCACAGCCAGGCGCCACCGGTTGGCCACATGCCCCAGGTCGCGCCGTCGATCGGCGCCGACGCCCGCCACAGATCGGTGTTGTGATGCGCGACCCAGCCTCGCGCCCCATAGTGCACCCGGGCGGTCCGCGCGCCCGTCTCGGCCAGATCCCTCACCATCGCAATCAATGGCTCGACGCACTCGGCCAGATCCGTCGGCTCGGCGGCCCAGTAGTTCATCTCCGTGTTGATGTTGATCGTATACTTGCTGCCCCACGGTGGGCTCAGCGAGTCATTCCAAAGCCCCTGCAAGTTGGCTGGCTGCCCGCCCGGTCGCGACGAGCCGATCATGAGGTATCGTCCGAACTGAAAGTACAGCGCGGCCAGCTGGGGATCGACGAGCTCGGCCGAAGCGCGCACTCGCTCGTCGGTCGGGCGCTCGGCGGCGTCGGTCGTGCCCAGATCGATCGACACCTTGTGAAACAAGCGCTGGTGCTCGGCGATGTGATCGGCCAGGAGCCGTTCGTGGCTCTTCTGGCGCGCGGCCTCGATCTGCCGGGCGGTGGCGGCCGCCGGATCGCCGCTCGTATCGCGAAAGCTCTTGTAGCTCGTCGCCGCCGCGACGAGGAGCACCGCCGAGTCCGCGGCGCTTACCGAGATCGCACCGTCGTGGGCGGAAAGCGAGCCCCCCTGCGCCAGGACGTGAACCCGCACTTCGAACGAGAGCGCCCCGGCGACCTCGGAGTCACCGCGGTTCTTCCCGCGCAGGACGAGCGTCGCATCCCCCTCGAGCTCGCATCGCGCCTCCTGCGGCGTCGTCATGGTCAAGTCGAACGTGATACCGGCGCGCACGTCGCTCCGGAGACGGACGACGATGACTTGATCGACGGCAGAAGCGAAGACCTCCCGCGTCATGGTGGCTCCGCCGGTCGAGAACGCCGTTCTCGCGACCGCGGTGTCGAGGGACAGCTCGCGCCGATAACGCTCGAAGGAACCCATCCCGGGGAACGAAAGCCGGAGATCACCAGGGGTTTGATAGGGCATTTGCCACAGGGGGCGCGCCATCATGCGAGCGTTCACGAGGTCGTGCGCTCGACCGTACTGACCCGCGAAGATCAACCGCCGCACCTCGGGAAGCGCGGCGAGGGCTTCGGGATTGTTCGGATCGTACGGCCCGCCACCCCAAAGCGTGGACTCATTGAGCGAAAGGCGCTCGGATTCCACCCCGCCGAAGACCATCGCCCCGATCCGGCCCGAGCCGACGGGAAGCGCTTCGACCCACTCGCGCGCCGGTCGCTCGTACCAGAGACACAACGGAGCGACGAGATCGGACGAACCCGGTTGGTCGTGGCCTCTGCTTCCAGTCTTCCCGTGTTCCTGTTCCATTCTCGCTCTCTTCGCTTGGTACCACCGATCCGTGCTAAGGACCGCGCGCATGATGACGCCGCTGGCGGGCCTGCTCCCTCTCGCCGCGCGGCATCGTATCGTGCACTCCCCACCGCTGATCGAGCTCGGTCGGTGACCATCTCCTGAGGCTCGCCTTCCCATGCGCCTCGCCGACGTGATCGGCCGCTGGATCGGCAAAGTCGAGATCGTCCTTGCCGGGGCGGACGAAGATCTGCGCGAAGGAGAACAGGCGCTCGCTGCCGGCGACGCGATGCGCGCCCGCGCTGCGGCGCACCGCGTTCTTTCGCGCGCACCCGACTCGCCGATAGGCCTCGCTCTCCTCGCCGACGCGTGCGAAGCCGCGCACCTCGACGCCGAATTGGCGCTGACCCTCGAGGAGCTGGCGCTCCGTGCCCCATCACGCGCCGAAGTTTGGATACGCCTCGCCCGAGCGCGCGAGGCGACGCAGTCCCCTGCGGACGATGTACGCGATGCCCTCGTGCGCGCCCTCGCGGTGGCCGAGTCGGGGAGCGAGCCCCGGCGGGACGCGCTGCTCGCGCTCGCGGACGTGGATCTGGCGAATGGGGACGGCGCCCGCGCCGAGCTCTGGCTCGAGCGTGCTGCATTGCCCGACAAGTCCCCGCCGGCCGCGCTCCGCCGCGCGGAGGCGAAGCTCTTGCGGGGCGACGCCGCGGGCGCGATGAAGCTGCTCGACTCCGTGGACGCGTCGCCCGCCGACGCCCGCACCGCGCTGCTCCGCGGGCGCGCTCTGTCCATGCTCGGTGACCCGGCCGCTTTTCTGTCCCTAATCCGCGCGCTGGTGCTGGATGCACCCGGCGCGAGTGAGGCGCTGTCGGCGGCGCTCGCGTCCCTCCCCAGCGAGCCGCAGATGCGCGCCCGGGTGCGATCGGTGGTGGACGCAAAAGGAGAGCAGGATCTGGCCCGATGGCGCGCCGCGTTCGCCCGCGCCGAAGGAGCGCGCGATGCGGCAAGGAGGGCGCTGCGCGAAGCACTCGACCTGGGTGACGCTGCCGCCGCGCGCCCGTTGCTCGACGCGGCGATCGACGATCGCGACGCGATGTCGCTGACCGCCGCTCTGGCCGCGCTACCGGCGGAGGACCCTGATTCCATGCTCTCGGACGCGCGCATCGTCGGGGCGGCCGCCGCGCATGCCGCGACGGCCGATTCGTCGTCGCTCGACGACGTAGCGCGGGTGACCCATCCGCGCGTTGTGCCGTGGGCCGACGAAATCGCGTCGAACGTCGCACACCGCTGGCTCCCCGCGTCGGGTGCTCCAGCGGACTGGGCGAGCCTCCTGGCGCGCCTCGACTCGCATGCCCGCGCGATCGCGGATCTCGAATCCGTCGCCGCCGTCGCCGACCTCGCCGCCGAGCGAACCCGCCCGCTGCGGGTGGCCGTCGTCGGCGAGTTCAACGCGGGAAAGAGCACGTTCATCAACGCCCTCATCGGCGCCGACGTCGCCCCCACGGGGGCTCTGCCGACCACCGCGACCCTCCATCACTTGCGCTGGGCGCCCGACGCGATCGCACGCATTTTCTTCGTACCGGGTCACGATCCGCCCGAGCGCATCGTACCGCTCGGCGATCTGCGGGCCACGCTCCGATCGCTCGGCGGCGAGCCAATGCGCCGCGTCGAGATCCTGCTGCCGCTCCCGTTTCTGATGCGCGTCGAGATCCTCGACACGCCGGGCTTCAACGCCCCCGACCCGCACCACACGCGCGTCGCGCTCTCTGCGTTCGAAGAGGCCGACGCGGCGATCTGGCTGCTCGACGCGACCCAAGCGATGAAGCAGAGTGAGCGCACCGTGCTCGAAGAAGCCAAGCGCGCGAAAGTGCCGGTGCAAATGCTGGTCAACAAGGCGGACCGCCTGTCTGCCGGAGACCTGGAGCGCGTGATGAAGAGCGTCGAAGCGGCACTCGTCGAGGCGCAGATCAGCTCCTGGGCACGACCGCTTCCGCTCTCTGCGAAGCACGCCCTCGCGGGCAAGCTGGGGGACGCGAAAGCGCTGGAGGATTCGGGCTGGGGAGCGATCGACGCCATGCTGGAAGACCAAATCGCGTCGCGTCACGAGGCACTCAAAGAGCGCGCGCTTCGGCGGCGGGCGGCGCGCATCGTCGCCCGCCTCGCGGCGCAGGCGGCCGCGGAGGCAGCACGGAAGGGAGCGGCCGACGATGCGCTCGCTGCCCGCGCCCATGCGATCGGACAGGCGGCCGCGTCGATCGAACGCGATGCAGACTCCGTCGCCGCCGATCTGGCGAGGTCACTCGGGCCGTCGGCGCAGGCATGGGGCCAAGACCTTGCGCTGGTGTTCGTCGGGCGGGACCGACAGAGCGCGGCCCGCGACCCCTCGCTGATACGCTATCGCGTCGAGCGAGCGGTCGCGGCGCTGGCCCAGCCACTCGCGCGCGCCCTGTCGTCGCTTGCCCCCCAGGCCGGGCTGGGACCGGCGCAACTGGCTCCCGCAGCGCGGACGCTGGTTCGGGCCGCGGCCGAGGCGAGTGAAGACGCCGATCCCGAAGCCCTGCTGCTGCCACTCGCGCGCGCCTCGGTCGCCACCCTCGTCGACCACCTATTTGCCCTGTCCGTCAGACCCACCCCCGCCACACGTGCGGCGGGGCTCGTCCGGGAGCTGGCCGCCTTCGCCGCCGCGCTGGACTGACCTTTCGCCCGTCGCCCGCGCTATGATGCGCGCGTGAAATCCGCGATCGCCGTCCCTCTCGTGCTGGGTGCCCTGCTCGCCCCGGCACCCCTCGCCCGAGCGGAGATTCTCGGCGGGGTCGGCGGCGATACGGTGGCTCTCCAGGCCGATCGCCTCGAGATCGACGTCTTGCCGGGCGAGGCGACGCTCACCGGGAAGGTGACCCTCTCGAAGGGAGACCTAGTGGTGAGCTGCCCGCGCATCGACCTGCGCTTCGACCAGACCCCGCACCTGACGTGGGCGCGCGGATCCGGCGGTGTCACCGCCGACGTGCGCGGCGTGCACGCGGAGGCGCCCTCGGTCGAGCTCGACCTGATTCGTCAAGTGCTCGATCTGCGCGGCGGCGTGAAGCTGACGCGCGGCCAGGGGTGGCTGACCGCCGACACGGCGCGCATCGACATTCCCACCGCCAAAGTGTCGCTGACGCAAGTTAAAGGGGCGATCCCCGTGGCCAAAGGACCCTAACGGGTGGCACGGTTGGCCCGTCGCATGGAATGACGTCCGACCCGGTGCTGGTGGCCCGAGGTTTGCGCGTCACGCGCGGCGGCAAAGCGATCCTCCGCGGGGTCGACGTCGAAGCGTTCCCCGGCGAGGTGCTCGGCGTTTTGGGGCCGTCGGGCGCCGGCAAGTCCACCCTCTTTCGCGCGCTCGTCGGCGAGGACCCGCCGGACGAGGGAACGGTCGTGCTGGATGGAAAGGACGTGACGACCGATCCGCTCTGGAGGCGGGCCCGGGCGGGGATGGGGTACGTGCCGCAGGGGCCGAGCGTCCTGTGGGACCTGACCGTTGGCGCCAACCTGGCGGCATTTCGGCGCATCGCCGGACTGGGTGCGCAGGCGCCGCGCCTGGCGGCGGCGCGGGTAGGACTCGAAGATCGCCTCGACGTCCGCGCTGGGGAGCTGTCGGGGGGAGAGCGCCGCCGCCTGGAGCTGGCCCGGGCCGTTACGCGCACGCCCCGGGTGCTCATCTGCGACGAACCATTCGCCGGGGTCGATCCCGCCGGCGCCGAACGGCTGGGGCTCCTGCTCCGCGACCTTGCCCGCGAAGGGGGGGCGGTGGTCCTCGCCGACCACCACGTGGCCGAGGCCCTCCGTGTATGCACCCGCGCCGTGCTCCTGCTGGATGGGGCAATCGCCGCGACGGCTCCGGCCGGTGAGTTTGCCGAGCATCCGCTCGTCCGGGGCCGTTACCTGGGCACATTCGGGGTGTAGCCCACGGCGTGGCCAGCCTCCGTGGTCCGTGCCGGTGCCCGTGGCCGATCCGGTTGTGGCGGCGCGCCCCCACCCTCCGACCTCCCCGTGACGGCCGCTGGCCCCGCCAGCGCGCATTCGCACTTTTGCTAGGGGTTTTTTAGCAAATTCAACTGCTGGCACGAAAATCGCCCAAAAAGCGCTGCCAGTTTTGCTGCGCGGTGTTATTTCTATCCTACGGTGAAACGGGCCGGGGTGCGCCCGGTCCCCCTCCGCCCCAATCCTTCTTGCGCTCTTGTTGGCCGGGGATGGTCCCCTGCCCTCGTTGGTCTGACGACGCTTTAGCCGCCACGCCCCAGCCTCAAGGCCCGCAGCCTCAGGGAAGCGATGGAAATCAAGCAACAGCTCAAGCTCAGTCAGCAGCTCGTGATGACGCCTCAGCTCCAGCAGGCGATCCGCCTGCTTCAGCTGTCACGCCTGGAGCTCATCGACGAGATTCGCAAGGAGCTCGACGCGAACCCAGTCCTTGCCGACGAGGAGATCGACCCTCGGGCGAGGGCCAACGGCGATGCCAAGGTCGGCGATCCGGGCGTCGAGCCCCATGCGCCCGACGCCCCCGCGCTGGCAGCCGAGAAGCTCGAGGTCGCCGACCTCGACAAGCGCAGCGAGGAGAAGCGGGTTCAAGAGATCGACTGGGAGCAGTTCCTCGAGAACCGTACCCTCCAGCAGCCGCTGCCCAGCAACCGGGGGGGCTTCGAGGAGCTCCCCCCGATCGAGCAGAACCTGACGAAGAGCCAGTCGCTGGTGGACCACCTGCGCTGGCAACTTCAGATGAGCGACTTCACCGAGACGGAGAAGAAGTTCGCCGAGCTGGTGCTCGGCAACCTCGACGACAACGGCTTTCTCGACCTCAAGGGCACCGAGCGAGACACCGGCGACAAGACCCCGGACCTGACGATCGAAGACCTCGCGCGCGAAGTTCCGATCGACGCCGAGGACGCGGAGTGCGTCCTGCGCGAGATGCAAGAGTGGGAGCCGGTCGGGGTATGTGCGAGGTCGCTGCAAGAGTGTCTGCGCGTGCAAGCCGAGGTGTACGGCTATGACGACCTCGAGCTCGAAATCATCACCAAGCACCTGCACAACCTCGAGAAGCACAACTATCCGGCGATCGCGCGCGACCTCAAAGTGACGCTCGACGAGGTGTACGAGGCCGTCAAACAGATTCAAAAGCTCGAGAGCCGCCCGGCCCGCAACTACAGCGAGACGGACGACAAGACCATCGCGATCACGCCCGACGTATACGTCATCAAAGACTCCGAGAAGTTCGTTGTGACCGACAACGACCGCGGCGTGCAGCGCCTCTACATCAACGAGGCGCTGACCAAGCAGCTGCTGAAAGACCCGCAGGCCAAGGAATTCATCGGCGAGAAGCTCCGCAATGCCCAGTGGCTCATTCGAGCGATCGAGCAACGCCGAAAGACGATCATCCGCGTCACCGAGTGCATCGTGGAAAAGCAGCGCGACTTCTTCGAGAAGGGCGTTGCCCACCTGAAGCCGATGATCTTGCGGGACGTCGCCGAGGCCGTCGGGATGCACGAGTCGACCATCAGCCGCGTGACCACGAACAAGTACGTGCACACACCGCAGGGTCTGTTCGAGCTCAAGTACTTCTTCAACTCGTCCATCCGTCGCGTCGCCGACGAGGACATCGCGAGCGAGAGCGTCAAGCAAGCGATCAAGAAGATCATCGACGAGGAGGACAAGTCGAACCCCCTGTCGGATCAGCAGATCGTCGAGCTCCTCGCCAAGCGCGACGGCATCCAGATTGCCCGGCGAACGGTCGCCAAGTACCGCGAGATGCTCGGGATCCTGTCGTCGAGCAAGCGCAAGAAGCTGTTCTGAGCGGCCGGAGTCTCGGCCCCCGGCGTGCCTTTCCCCAGGCCAAGCTCGACGGCATCTCGTGCGGACCTCCTGCCTGACCGCGAGCCTCCCCCACCGCTCGAAAACTCGACGGACACCGAAGCCCATGTGCGCAGGTGCCAGACAGCAGCCCCATGCGCGGCGTGCCGGGCGGTGCACGGCGCGAGGGGGGTCTCCGGACGCAGCTATCCCAACGGCCGAGCCAGTGTTAAGATCTCGTAGAGAAACAATGCGGGAACAGCGCGTTCTACTTGGTCGTAGAAGCTTTCCGAGGAGCGATTCACTGCTCTAGCCAGGAGGCGAGCCCTCATGAACATCACGATCACGTTTCGTCATATGGATGCGACCGATGCGGTCAAACACTATTCGACGGAGAAGGTCGCCAGGTTGCAGCGCTTCCTTCGATCGCCGATGAAAGGCCAGGTGACGCTGAGCTGCCAGCAGGACCGACTGCATAGCGTCGAGGTCGACATCCACGCCGGGCACACGCATTTCCACGCCCACGAGACGAGCGAAGACATGTACGCGTCCATCGACAAGGTGGTCGACAAGATGGAGCGCCAGATCATGTCGGCGAAGAAGGCGGTGACGAGCCGGAAGAAGGGAGGCGAGAGGGCATCGGAACGGCTGCTCCGTTACGCGGTCCAACGGTGACCGCGGGACATCCCTCCCGACCCCAGCCTCCAACGCCGGCACCTGTCGCCAGGCCGCTGGCGCCGGCGAGCCCGGCGCGATCGTCTCCGCGGAAAAGGATCCGTGCAGCGGGCGATCTCGATCTAGAGTCCCGCCGAGGCCTCCCCCATGCGTCTCATCGAACTCCTCACCCCCGAGCGGGTCGTGATCCGCCACAACGAGGACGGAGCAGGGTCCATCGACAAGCCGGGGGTCATTGCCTTGCTTGCGCAAACGCTCGCGCCCGGCGCACACATCGAGCCGGCCGCCGTGGAGCGTGTCCTCTCGGAGCGCGAGCATCTGCAGTCGACCGGGATCGGCGAGGGGGTGGCCATCCCCCACGGAGCGCTCACCGAGCTCCAGACCCAATACGCCGCGCTCCTCATCGTGCCCGAAGGGGTCGACTTCGTCGCCATCGATGGGCTGAAGGTCACCATCCTCTTTGCCGTCATCGGCCCCAAGCGGGCGACCGGCGAGCACTTGAAGACGCTCGCGCGCGTGTCCCGGCTGCTCCGCAACAAGGGCTTCCGCGATCGGCTCGTCGCAGCGCCGGACGCGGCCGACGCGTACGCGCTCATCGTAGCCGAGGAGGGAGAGCGCCGATGAGCGTGGCGTGGGCGCTTGGGCCGGCGGGCAGCGCGGGGGAATGATGTCCGAACAGAAGGGCACTGTCGGCCCAGCCGGCGAGACCATTCCCGAGCTCACCGTGCGTGAGCTCATCGACGACCCGCAGCTTGCGATCCACGTCCGACGCCTGGCCGGGGAAAACGGCCTCGACCGCCCTCTTCGCCACCCGCGGGTCCAGAAAAACGGCCTCGCGCTCGCCGGGCACTTTCACGGAGTCGTTCCCACTCGCGTACAGGTGCTTGGCGAGACCGAGCTCTCGTACCTCGATTCGTTGGATGGCGAGGCCCGCGGTGTGGCCGCCCGCGGCTACTTCTCTCTTGGTCTGTCGTGCGTCTTCGTCACCGGAGGTCACGACCCGCCGCGCCCTCTGGTCAGCGCCGCGGAGGCAACGAGCACGCCCTTCTTCGTGACCAACGCCCGGTCGAGCCGCACGATCAACGCGCTGCACGCCGTGCTCGACGATCGGCTCGCACCGCACACCCAGCTGCACGGGGTGCTGGTGGACGTACATGGCATCGGCATTCTTCTGGAGGGCAAGAGCGGCATCGGCAAGAGCGAGTGCGCGCTCGAGCTCGTGATGCGCGGGCACCGGCTCATCGCCGACGACGTCGTCCGCTGCGACTGGCGCCCCCCCGGAACGATATTCGGCCGGCCGGCGGACCTCTTGCGGCACCACATCGAGATTCGAGGTCTGGGTGTGCTCGACATCCGCGAGCTCTTCGGCATCACCGCAGTCGGCGAGCGAAAGCAAGTCGACCTGGTCGTGCGCCTCTGCGAATGGAACGACAAAGAGGAGTTCGACCGGCTCGGAGTCGAGGATCGATTCCATTCCATCCTTGGCACCCCCATTCGCGAGCTGCGCGTGCCGGTGCGCCCAGGCCGGGACATGGGCAGCATCATCGAGCTCGCCGCGCGAAACGAGCTGCTGCGGCGCGACGGTCGCCATAGCGCCCACGAATTCCTCGACCGGATCGAAGCGCACCTCGTCACCCGGCCCGCGATCGAGCGCGAGCCCGACCCGCTGGTGACGCCGATTACGACGACCCCGCGCGGACGGGGGGCGGGGTGGTCGTCGCTGCCGCCCCAGGCAAGCGGCACGGAGAGCTCCGCCTGGGTTCCGGCGGTGCGCCCCCCGAAGGAAGGCGGCGAAGGGTGAACCAGAGCGGTGCGCGGCCGACCGTAGTCGTCGTCACGGGCCTGTCCGGCGCGGGCAAGTCGCAGGCGCTCCACACGCTGGAAGACCTCGGTTTCTTTTGCGTCGACAACCTGCCGACGTTGCTGGCACCCCAGGCGGTCGCCCTCTGCGAGCGTGGGGGCATGACGCGACTCGCTCTCGGGATCGACGTGCGCGTGCGAGCGTTCCTCGGCGAGGTGGGCAGCGTGCTTCAGCTCTTGGAGGCGGGCGGGCAGCGTGACTTGCAGGTGCTCTTCTTCGACGCCAGCGACGAGACTCTGCTGCGCCGGTTCAGCGAGACGCGCCGCCCGCACCCGCTCTCGGCGGAGAGCGGCTACGGTGCGGTCGAGGGGGCAGGGCCCGGCGACGCCCTCGCCGTTCTCGACGGGGTCCGCGTCGAGCGCGAGCGCCTGGCACCGCTGCGCGCGAGCGCGACGCGGATCATCGACACGACGAGCATGAGCGTTCACGACCTGCGCAGGGTCCTCGTGGCCCATTTCGGTCCGGCCTCGGGCGGGGCCCCGCGGATGGTCACGCGCCTCGTATCGTTCGGCTTCAAATACGGAACGCCCGTGGACGCCGACCTCGTCTTCGACGTGCGGTTCCTCGAAAACCCCTACTTCGTGCCGGAGCTCAAGGCGCTGACGGGCCTCGACGAGCCGGTCGCACGCTACGTGCTCGACGCGACCGAGACGAAAGAATTCCTCCTTCGTACGCTCGCGCTACTCGAGTACGTGATGCCCAAGTACGAGCGCGAGGGAAAGAGCTACCTGACGATCGCGATCGGGTGCACCGGCGGGCGCCATCGTTCGGTGGCCGTCGCGAATGCGCTCGCACGCGACCTTTCGTCGCGCACCACCGCGCGCATCGCGGTCTTGCACCGAGACACGAATCGAGGCACGGTCGCACCGGTCGACGAATCGGCAGGGAAAGTGCCCGGCCGAGACGACCGGTCCAGCGCATTGGAGCTGATGGGGGCGACGTCGCCGCCTCCCTCGACGGGCGACCAGGGGGGGCGGGCATGAACGAGGCGAGCAAAGCCAAGGGACGCTTCACCATCGTGAACCAGCTCGGGTTGCACGCACGGGCGGCGACGAAGCTAGTCCAACTTGCGTCGAAGTTTCCGTGCGAGATCGAGATCGCGCGCGACGACCAGAGCGCGAACGGCAAGAGCGTGATGGGAGTGCTGCTCCTTTGCGGTTCGAAGGGAACTGTGCTCGAGGTGCGGGCGGACGGCGACCGCGCGGAAGAGTGCGTCCAGGCGATCGGCGAGCTCATCGCGGGCCGATTCGGGGAGCCGAAGTGAGCCCGCATACACCTACTCCTCCGGGCGGCACGCGACCGCCGCCGAGCGATCCCAGCACGCCGCACGGCGTCCTGCTGAAGGGAATCGCGGGCAGCCCCGGCGTCGCAGTCGGTCCCGCGCTCGTCGTCGGCGACACGAAGACCGCCTATGCGCGCCGCCACATCACGAGCGCGCAGACCGACGCCGAGATCGCCCGACTGAAGCTGGCGGTGGAGGACGCCCAACGTCACGTCCGTGAAGTCAGCGCCCGGCTTCCCTCCGCGCCGCTGGAGACCAACGCGATCCTCGACGCATACCTCACGATGATCAGCGATCCGATGCTGATCGAGCGCGTCGAGCGCAAGATTCGTGGTGAGAAGAAGTGCGCGGAGTGGGCGGTGGCGCAGGCGTGTGACGACATCGCGAAGTTGTTCGGTCCCACCGACACGACCGGGCGCGACGCGTACATCGTCGAGCGACGGCACGACATCGAGTTCGTGTGCGACCGCTTGCTCCGCGAGCTCACCGGGGACACCAAGCAGATCGTCCCCAGGCTCGACCAGCCGATGGTCGTCATCGCTCGCGATCTCTCCCCGGCCGACACCGCCGGTATGGTCCGCGAACCGGTCATCGCGTTCGTGACCGAGATCGGAACGCGCACCAGCCACACGGCGATCATGGCACGCGCACTCGAGATCCCCGCCGTCGTCGGCGCCGGCGAGGCTCTGTCGATCATTCGCTCGGGCGATACGGTCATCGTCGATGGGCTGCGCGGAGAGGTGGTCGTCAATCCGAGTGAGATGACCATCGAAGAGGCGCGAGCGCGCGGCGCGAGGCACCTGGCCTTCGCGCGTGGCCTGCTCAGCGCGCGCAACCAAGCGTGCGTCACGCGCGACGGCGAGCCGGTGAGCCTCAAGGCGAACGTCGAGCTCCCTGCGGAGGCCATCCTCGCGCTCGATCACGGGGCGGAAGGAATCGGTTTGTACAGAACCGAGTTCATCTACATCGACCGGACGACCATGCCCACGGAGCTCGAGCAGTACGAGCTCTATCGCGCCGTGGTCGAGGCCGTCGCGCCGAGACCGGTGACCCTCCGAACGTTCGACATCGGGGGCGACAAGTTCGCGTCGAGCTTTCAGCTCCCGGCGGAGATGAACCCTGCGCTCGGCCTGCGCGCCGTGCGCCTGGCTCTCTCGCGGCCCGACGTGTTCCTCACCCAGCTTCGCGCGATGCTTCGCGCAAGCGCGCACGGAGACCTGCGGATCATGGTGCCGATGGTCGCGAGCGTTCAAGAGCTGCGCGAAGTGCGCAAGCTTCTCGGCCGGGCGATGCAGGAGGTGGAAGGCGCTGGGCACAAGCACGCCAAGCACATCCCGCTCGGCATCATGATCGAAGTCCCGAGCGCGGTGGTCATGGCGGACGTCCTCGCGCGGGAGGCCGAGTTTTTTAGCATCGGCACCAACGATCTCATCCAGTACACGCTGGCTATCGACCGAGGCAACCGTTCGCTCGCCCCGCTCGCATCGCCCTTCCATCCGGCCATCCTTCGCATGATCCGGCAGGTCGTGCGCGCCGCGAGCGTCCATGGAGTCCCGGTGGCGCTGTGCGGCGCAATGGCCAGCGATCCGCTCGCTGCCGTGCTGCTCGTGGGCCTCGGTTTGCGAGAGCTCTCGATGGAGGCGGCCGCGATCCCCGAGATCAAAGAAGCCTTGCGACGAGTGACGACCCCCGACTGCGAGCGGGCTGCCGAGGCCGCTCTCGCGCTCGACTCGGCCGAAGCGGTCGAGGAGCTCGTGGCGGGGACGTTCGCCCCGAGCCTCTACGACTTGCTGACCGGCAGCGCCGAGAACGGCTCCGGGGACAGCGAGCCGCCCACCGACACGCAAATGCGCAGTCCCATGAACACGATCCCCGACGGCCCTCGCGACGACTCGCAGGGCGGCTGACAGCTGCGGCACGCCCCGAATCGTCGGTCGGCTCGGTCGAGAGGGGGGTGGACCCCTACTCGCCGACCACCCGTCTCACACGGGCCTCGCGGGCCGCGGCCGAGGTCTGGCCGACTTTCGGCTTCTGCGCCTTGAATCGCCCCGTCGCGTCCTCGAAGATCTTGTCGAGATTCGCGGTGACGTCGAAGAAAAAGTGCGCGTCCGCGCTCCAGAACAAGTTGTCCTGACCGCCGTAGAACGGGCCTCGAACGGTTCCGTCGGGGGCGATCACGTTGGCCAGGTTGTAGTAACCGAGTCCGATGGATACTTCGTCGAACAGGTCGTAGTCCGCCGACGCGATGAACCAGGTCAGCTGCGTATACTGCTGGTCGTTCGCCGAGCGCGGTACTTGGATAATCCCGGTGGGGCTGGTGATCGACACGTTGTCGCTCGGCAGATAGTGCCACTGGCTGATCCAAATCATGTCCAGCGTGAGCCCGAGCTTGGGCGTGATCTGGAGCCCCGTGTCGACGATTGCATACAGAGTGTGGCTGACGACCGTGAGGCCCGTGAGCTGAGGATCGCCGAACGAGGGTAGACCCATGTCGACGGGCTCGCGCGCGCGGCTGAAGTTTCCGTAATCGGTCGGCGTGGTCGCGGCCGTGAAAGGGTGGACGTAGCTGAACGTCAGACCCACGCGCGCGGAATCCAGCGCGGGTGCGGCGTCGCCCCGTAGGGGAATCTTCTGTGACACGCCTGCGCTCGCCCCGAGAGCGACGTACATGCCCTGGCCCTGGCTCTGCTTCGACGTGGGCCATAGCGAGCGCAGCGCGAGGGCCATCTTCGTGTCCTTCCAGCGCCCCTCTGCGGCCAGCGGCGTCGTGTAGACCAGCTCCGTCCAGATGTCGCCGAAGACGTCTTCGTGGAGGTACGTAGTGTCCTGACTGTTCGTCAGCTCCTTGTAGTAGTCGAAGCGTGCCTGCACGCGCAGCTTGTCGCTGAAGTTCCACCGTGGCCGCAGCGAGAGCCACCAACCGTAGAACGGAACGTACGACAGCGGTGTGCCGCCGATGTCCGCCGTCTGCGTCGTCATGCTCTGGTCGAAGATGAACGTCGATCCGCGGATCGGGTCCCTTGGCGTCCCGATGCCGGTCTCCTCGTGCGGCTCCTCTTTGGCCCGGGAGACCGACTGGGCAATGGCGGGCCGACCCAGTGACCCGAGCGCGAAGACCGCGGTGAAGACGACGAAGGGTCTCATGGCAATGTCTCCTGATCGCCCGCTATGGCGCGCAGACCGGACCAACCGTATCTCCCGTGTTGCACGACGAATTCGGTGGACACGTGCCGCCCGCATCGCCGGATCCATGGCAAACGGCTCGGCACAGCCCGGCCATGCCGATGTTCTGCGAGGCGAACCCCGGAATGGTCCCCCCGTCCGCACCGAGCCCCGTGAGCTGCAGCGCCTCCCCCGTGCTGCAGACGTAGCCACTCGGGCACGCCGCGCCGCCGACGATGCATGCCTGAGTGCAGTAGCCCTGGTTGGTCGCCGCGCTGTACCCGCAGAGGCACGCATGGTTGGTGCTCGCGCTGTCGGCCGACGTGCAGCCCTGTCCCAGCATCTTGGTCCTCGAATAGAGCGTTGTCAGACACGTGCCTTCGTCCAGCTGACACTGGCTGCCCGCCGGACAGTCGGCGTCGGCGGTGCAGCCGCCGAAGCAGTATCCCACGCCGACAACGTCGCCCGACGCCGACGTACCGAGACCAGCGGCATTGCAAACGTCCTTGCCGCGACAGCCTGTGGGCGCGCTCCCGTCGAGCTTGAGCTCGCATCGGGGCAGGCAGATGCCCATACCCGGCTGGGCTGGGCTGGTCGTCGGCAAGCAGACCCCTGGCGACGTCGGGTCGCTCGCCGGTCCGTCGCAGTACTGCAGGCTCCCGCCGCCACCCGATCCGACGGGGTCACAGTGCATCAGAAGGCAAACCGCAGTCGGCCAGAATGGGCCGCCCGGGAACGCTGCGTTCGAGCAGACATTCACGCCGACCCCGCCCGGCGGCTCGCAGTCCGCGCTCATCTGGCACGGCATGCCCACGGTGCCGTCGTACTTGCGAGGAACGGAGGCCTCGATGCCGGCGCCGGAGCTGCTCGAGCTCCCGGACCCGCCCGTGTTGCTGCCCCCGCTGCCGCCACCGACACCCGAGCTGCCGCCCGAGCTCCCGGAGCTGCTGGACCCGCTCCCGCCTCCCGAGCTGCTGCTCGACCCACCCGGGCCGCCGTCGGGCCCGGGGCCGCTGCCGTCCCCCGACGCGTCCGCCCCGCCCCCCCCGGCGTCGGTCGAGCAAGCCGTCGCGGCAACGACCGCGAGCAGCGCGGCCCATGCCAGAGCGTCCTTCGGATTCGACGGCGTCATGCCCGCTCTACCGGCGAAGGGCTCAATGCCCCAGCGGCCCGTACCCGAAGAAGAGCGTGAGCTGTCGAACCACGTCGATGTTCGACGCGTAGTTCTTGAGCATCACGGCCGCGTCCTGGGCCGCCTGGCTCGTCTTCGGAACGAGATTCCCTTGGCCGTCGGTGAGGTAGGTGAGCTCGCCGGTCGCATCGGGTGGACCCGAGACTTCGTAGGCGAGCTGCGCGAGGTAGTTCCCGTGCTGGAGCATCCGCGCGCCAATCGTCTTCTGCACTTCGAAGCCGATGCTCGGGTAGTTGATCTGCTCGGTGCCGTAATCGGGGCTGCCCGCTCCCTTCGCGACGTACTCGATTCCGCTGAGCGGATCTCGGTAGCGGACCTGTTGGCCGACCGGGATCGAGAGCGTGGCCGCGTCCCCCGGGGAGAAGATGCGCATCTGATTCACGAGGTCCATGCTCTCCGAGGTAGGACCGAACAGGAACAAGCTGACGAGTGCGGGGTATTGCTGCTCCCAGCCGACGAGCGGATCGAGAAGCACCGAGCCCGGCGGGTATTGCAGCTGCGTGGTCGACGAATCGTTCGGGTCGTACTTGTCCCACGGCAAGTACTGCGCTGCCGTGAGCGGGTTGGCGGCGACGGCGGTGCTCGCCGGCATCGCGTACGGCGCGAGAGTGAAAATCTGAGCGGCCGTACCGTTGTCGAGCTCTTGGGTCGCGCTCTCGGTCGCCATCAGGTTCGCGAAGATGCGGCGCATCTGGTTCGGATACACCGAAAAATAGCTCAGATTCTTGTAACGCCCGTCGATGTAGTCGTCTTTGCTGTTCGATACGAAGTTGTTGTACGCCTCCGTCAGGTAGTACGGGGCGAACGCTTTCTCGTACGCGCTCCCGACCTGCGTCTGGTACTCCGACCACCAGTACCCCTGCGTGTAGTCGTAGTCGTTGTGGATGAAGCGCCCTTCTCCGTCACCGAGCGCGAGGTTCACCGACGCCTTCGGCGTCGAGAGACTGCCGCCCTCGCCGAGCTGCCAAGCACCGGCCCACGAATTGGGCGGACCGTCGGGCGTTCCACCTTGCGTGACGACGTACGCACCGGGCTCCGGCCGGGTCATCGCGCGAACGAACATCGAAAGAGCGTCCGCCGAGCCCAGCGCCATGGGCATGAGCGACCCCGGATTTGTCGTCGGGTCGGGCGACCCCGGCTGCCCCAAGAGCTCGATCCCGAGCGCGAGGCTCTTGGTGATCGCGTGAATCTTGTCCCAATACCGACTCTGGATATAGCCGACGGTCTGGAAGGTGTTGAACATAACGCGATTGCGGCGAAAATTGTTGAAGATGTATCGGTTCTCGTACGTGCTGATGAGAAACTGCATCTGCTCGTACGAGTCGGCGCCCGCGTCGAACCGGAACACGGGAACGTTGCCGGCGTCCGCGAACTCGTCGCTGCCGAACGCGTACGGGTGGCGCACCCGATTTTGCTTGTCGACCCCGAAGTTGGCGACGAGGTCGGGGCGCACCGCAGTCACCGCCGGTGAGAACTTGTCGACGGTCAGCATGTCCCGTTCGGCGACGTAGTCGAGGCTGGCGCCGGTGCACTGCTGGGCGAGAGGATCGTTCGGGTCGCCGTTCCAGTTCGGCCGAGCCGTGCAGGTTCCGATCAGCTTGTAGTTGTCGGCGTACTGACTGTAGTGATAGCCGCCGATGGTATTTCCCCAGATCCCTCCGAAACCATCGAGCGCCTGGAGAAAGTCCGCTCCCTGATTGCCGGGGACCAAGCTCCCCGCGGTCGTCTTCCGGTACGTCGCGTGAGTATCGACGTCGACGATGTTCGCGTACCCGAAGCGCATCGCAGCCTTGTCGTAGAGACCGATGTCGTTCATGTCCTGCGTCTGGTCGCCGGGGTAATCCATCACCGTGGTCGAGCCCCACTTCCAGAGCAGGCTGCTCGTCTCTTGGTCGGTGACGGGATCGACCCAGCGCGGACCGACGCAGTCGGTTCCGTCGGTGTGCGGCGTCGTCGCGTCCAGCGACTGCGGGTATCCGCAGTAGTGCTCTTTGCCGTTGCGAGTTCGGATCTGCCAGTACTCCGGGTGATAATTGAGCGCGTCCCAGCTTCCGGCGAAGTTGTGCCTCAGCCCCATCGAGTGGCCCATCTCGTGGGCGATGACCGACAGGTGAAACTGCTCGCGAATCCACTGGTGGAGCGCCTGATCGTGCTGATAGAGCTCCGTCGCGTAATTCGCGTCTTTCGGGTTCGGGAGCGGGAATTGCTGCTGCGCCTGGCGGGCCATGCCGACGAGCGAATCCGGCTCCGGCATCTCGTCGAGCACGCACATGTTCTTCATGACGAGGCCGGACTCGATCGCGGTGCGTCCCCATTTGGTGAGGGCCGGGTCGAGTGCGCGGAGGGGCGATGCCATGTTGAGCGTGGTCGGATCGCCTGCAAACGGCTGCTTCGGATTGAGACCCGCCATCTGCAACATGTCGGGCGTCAAGAGGCGCGCCTCCCATTCCGTGCCGAGCAGCTTTTGCCTCGCGCCCTCGAGCTGCGCGTCGAACGACGGGCCCTGGGTCGCCAGATTCTGCGCAGCCAGCGGCGCGGCGATTTGCGGCGGCAGTGCGGTCCCGGCCGGAAGGCCGTTGAGCCGCGCCATCCCGCGCACGCCTTCGGCGGTCGGGTCGATCGAGCTCAATCGCGACTGGATCTCTTTCGCGGAGAGCACGCTGGGAATGTACTGCGAGACACCGAGCTTGCTCGCCGAGACCCACTGCTGCATGTACTGGCCGCCGGCGATCTGATCGTTCGAAATCTCACCGTTGATCCAGCGCACCAGGTCTTCGACGTTCTGGGAGGCGATGTCGAGCACGTAGGCCCACTCGTTGACGCTTCCTTGCACCTTCTCGCCCGTCACGGGGTCGTCGAAGTCGGTCTCGATGCCCCACGCGGAAGGCGCCTGCGGTGTCTGGATGATGTTGACGAAATGGTACCGGAGATCGCCGAGCCTGGCCTTCAGGCCGGGCGCGCCGCACGCCGCCGCGTCCCCCGTCATCACCGGGTTATGGCAAAGGACGAAGATGTCGGGCACCGTGGCGCCGCTCTGCTGGTCGGCGATCAAGTCGGCCTCGCTCGTCAGCATGCTCGCCTGCCCGATGTCTTGGCCGACGCGATTGGCCTCGACGACCTTGCCGAGCTGCGCCGACCGTTTGACGGCGATGTTCCACGAGTTCAGCGCTTTTGCGGTCGATGCGAAGAGGTCCGGCGGCGACGTGGGCCCGTAATAGAAGGGGATCGTCTTCGTCTGCCGCGCATAGAGCGGGATATCGCACTTGTTCTTGAACTCGTCGCACCGCGAGCCCGGCGTCACGATGTTGTTGTTGAGGTCGCGGAACTCGCACTCGTCCTGCGTCCCGTTGGCGTCCACGTCGCGGTGAACGTCCTGGCCGGGCGCGCTCCTCGTGAATGGAACACCGTTCGGATCCGGGATCGGCAGTCCCGTCTTCCCGTCGGTGACGTAGTCGCCATTGGCGTTGACTTTGTAGTTCTGGACGTTGCCGTTCGCGTCTCGCCAGTGATCGATGGCGCACTGCGTGCCTTCGACGTGGCTTTGCTGCCAAATGTTGTACTTGTTCGCGAGGCGGTGCCAGTTCTGGTCGAGGATGCCGTAGTTGCGCTCGTAGCCGAAGCGATCGACCGAGAACCAGCCGAACGCGTTCATCTTGTTGCCGTCCCAGTCCTCGGGCTCGTAATCGTCGTCGACCACCTTCTTGAACGACAGCCGGAGCTTCACTTCCGCCGGGTCGCACGTGATGGACGGGTAGCTGCCGTAGAAGAAACAAAGGGGATAGGTGCCGTAGGGCGTATTGATGAGCTGCGGCGTCGCGAAGAGTTTGGTCGTGACGTCGAAATAGCCGTCTTCCGCGCTGAACACCGGCGCGTCGGGATCGTTCGGATCTTGGACGTAGTACGAGAGCGGGTCGAAGTGGATGCCGTCGAGCGCGCTGCCGAGCGCGAAGAGGTCGATGTCGTACGCGTCGGTCACGAGGTTGGTCGACCAGTCGACGCGAAAATTCTCGCGCTCGTACCAGGGGCGGTCGGTCGAGTTTTCGACGATGATGTTGAGCTCTTCGCCGGTCTGCGGGTTGTAGTCGCGCTTGATGTCGAAGTGGCTCTGGATCTTGAACATGGCGACGACCTGCCCGTTGTTGGTCGCCTGCGAGCCGAAGTGGTCGCTGTTCTTGACCCGCTCGTACGTCAAACGCGCGATGAGCTGCGTCTCCTGGATCTCCCACTTGATGCGCGCGAAGGAGCCCAGGGACTGAAACAGCCAGAAGCCCTGGCCGACGCCCAGCGGCTCGTCGATGATGCGATTGCCCATGTAAAATTCGGGGTCATCGGAGGGATCGCTCAGGCTCGCTCCGACGAAGAAGTGCTTGTCGAGGGCGTTCGCCTGGACCCGATTGATGGGATCGCGCGACTGCGCGCATCCTGCCGAGACGGTCCACACGGCACAAGCCAGCGAAAAAAGACCAAGCCAGCGCGGAAACCTCGACTTCATTCCAACCCTCCAGGGATGACCACGTTACGCTACGGCGCCGCCCCAGACGAGCCATCCTGCGAGGTCCGACAGAGCGAGTGGACGTCTTCCCGCCCTCCTGTGATTCTCTCCTCCGGCGGTTCCGCCGCGTGCCCCTATGCGCGGCGCTGGGGCGCGGGGCCGGGCGAATCACGCGCTCTGCCCACGCTCGAGGTCAGAGGGAATTGACGAAGCACGGCGCATGCCTATACTGCGCGCCGCACCCCGCTGCCGCACATACAAACCGATGCCCCTCGATACCGTCCGAAAAGCCGAAGTCGTCACCAAGTTCCGCACGCACGATCACGACACCGGCTCGCCGGAGGTTCAGATCGCGCTGTTGACCGAACGCATCGGTTATCTGACCGACCACTTCAAGACCCACCTCAAAGACCATCACTCGCGCCGGGGCCTGCTGCGCATGGTCTCGAAGCGACGCCGCCTGCTCGACTATCTGAAGAGGATCAGCATCGAGCGATATCGAGGCGTCGTCGGCGCTCTTAGCCTCCGCAAGTGATCCACTCGAGCCTCCGTCATCGACCTTTTGCTCTTCGATTCGTGAGCACCAATCCTCGACGATTGGCGCTCACGAACCGAGGATCAAAGGCGGACGGCGGGCCTCGCGTTACGCCGCACGCACGCGGCACTGCGCCCAGGAGCGCTGGCAGCCATGTCATTCGTCCGCGAATCCGTTCTCATCCACGGCAAGCCGCTCGTCCTTGAGACCGGGCGCCTCGCCAAACAGGCGCACGGCTCGGTGCTCGTCACGTACGGCGAGAGCGTGGTGCTCGTCACCGCGGTCAGCGGCGACGAGCGGCCCGGGATCGACTTTTTCCCGCTCACTTGCGACTACGTCGAGAAGACGTTCGCCGCCGGGAAGATACCGGGAGGGTTCTTCAAGCGCGAAGGACGCCAGCGCGACGAAGAGATTCTGACGTCGCGGCTGATGGACCGCCCGTATCGCCCGCTCTTTCCCGAGGGGTACCGCCACGACACGCAGGTGATCGCCACGGTCCTCTCCAGCGACAAGGACAATCCCACCGACGTCCTCGCCATGACCGCGGGCAGCGCCGCGTTGCATATCTCGGACATCCCCTGGAGCGGGCCGATCGCCGCGGTCCGAGTCGCACGCGTCGATGGGGAGCTCATTGCCTATCCCACGTTCGAGCAGCAAGCCAAGGGGGACATCGACCTCGTCGTGGCGTGTTCGAAGGACGCGATCGTGATGGTCGAGGGCGGCGCGGCCGAGGCGCTCGAGAGCCACGTCATCGACGCGCTCATGTTCGCCCACAAAACGGCCCAGCCGATTCTGGAGCTCATCGAAGGAATGCGAGCAGCCGTCGGGAAGCCGAAGCGGCCGTTCGAACGAAAGACCCTCCCCGCGGACATCGCGCAGCGCGTGAAGGAGCTGTGCGACGGCGAGATCCTGCGTGCCTCGCTCATCCGCGAGAAGAAGGCGCGCTACGACGGCTACAAGGCGACCAAGGCGAAGCTCGTCGTCGCGCTGACGCAGCAGCTCGGCGCGGAGCGCTTTGCGGAGATCGAGAAGCTCGTCAAAGAAGAGTTCGAGGAGCGCAAGTACAACGTTGTCCGCGAGTACGTGCTCGCCGAGCGCAAGCGGATCGACGGGCGGGACATGACGACCATCCGCCCCATCGTGTGCGAGGTCGGCATCTTTCCGCGAACCCACGGCTCGGCGCTCTTTCAGCGCGGCGAGACACAGGCGGCGGTCGCGGCGACGCTCGGTACGTCCAGCGACGAGCAAAAGATCGACGCTCTCACGGGCGAGCGCTGGAAGCGCTTCATGCTCCACTACAACTTCCCGCCCTATTCGACCGGCGAGACCAAGCCGCTGCGGGGGCCCGGCCGTCGCGAGATCGGCCACGGCGCCCTCGCCGAGCGCGCCATCGCGCGCATGATGCCCGACGAAGACCGCTTCCCCTACACCATCCGCGTCGTCAGCGAGATCCTCGAATCGAACGGAAGCTCGTCGATGGCGAGCGTCTGCGGTGGAACGCTCAGCTTGATGGACGCCGGCGTCCCCATGAAGGCGCCGGTCGCGGGCATTGCCATGGGCCTCATCTCGGACGGGCCGCTTACCGACGCGAAGACCCGAATCGCCATCCTGAGCGACATCCTCGGCGACGAGGACCACCTCGGCGACATGGACTTCAAAGTCTGCGGGACGAAAAAGGGCGTCACCGCGATCCAGATGGACATCAAGATCGCGGGCCTTTCGCGCGACGTGCTCGCTCGTGCCCTCGAGCAAGCGCGCGAGGCGCGCATCTTCATCCTCGACAAGATGGCCGAGACGCTGTCGCAGGCCCGGCCCGAGCTCTCGAAGTGGGCGCCGCGCATCACGCAGATCAAGGTCAAGCCAGACCAAATTCGCCTCATCATCGGCCCCGGCGGCAAGACGATCAAAGGGATCATCGATCAAACGGGCGTCGCGATCGACGTCGAGGACGACGGCACGGTGAACGTCGCGTCGAGCGACAGCGACGCCGTGAAGCGCGCCCTCGAGATCATCAAGGGGCTGACCACGGAGCCGGAGGTCGGCGCCGTCTACAGCGGAACGGTCACGCGGGTCGCCGATTTCGGTGCATTCATCGAGATCCTCCCCGGCACCGACGGGCTGCTACACGTCTCCGAGATGGCGCACCACCGCGTCGACCGGGTGACCGACGTGATGAAAGAGGGGGACAAGGTGGATGTGAAGGTGCTCTCCGTGGACCGCGAGGGCAAGATTCGCCTCACGCGTCGCGAGCTCTTGCCGCTTCCCGAAGGGGAAGAAGGCGAGCGGGCCAAGGAGCGAATGCAGCAGGCGCGCGAGTCGGGGGGAAGCGGACCGCCGCGCGGGGGGCGTGATCGCGACCGCCGCGACGGGCCGCCCCGAGACCGCGGCGGAGAGCGCTCGGGCGGCGGGCGAAGATAGTTCTGCAGAGCCGGATGCTCCACGCACGCATGCGCGTATTCGGCACGCGTGCGCGATGGTCCGGCTTGCGGGCGCGAACGTCCGGCATGGGCCCACGAAGCTCGGCATGGGCGCGCGAACGTTCGACGTACGCACCTGATTGACTGGCGCTGGTGCGCGATTGTTCGACTTGCGCACCCGATTGAGCGGCGTAGGTGCTTGCTTGCTCGGCGTACGCACGTGATTGAGAGGCGTAGGTGCCCGCTTGTTCGACTTGCGCACGCGATTGAGCGGCGCGGGTGCCCGCTTATTGACTCGTGACGTACCGGAATCTATCTGCCTCCGGGCACGGGCACGGGCACGGGCACGGGCACGGGCACGGGCACGGGCACGTTTGCGGACGCCCAATTCGTGGAAACGCACTTACCGCGCCCGCAAGAGCACGTAGCCCGCTCCTCGTATGCCCAGGGGCAGCCACGCAGCCGGATCGAAGTGGCGCAGTACGACCGGATCGCGGGCAAGGCGTGCTTCGACGACGCGGGGGTAATGGGCGTCGGGCCAGGCGTCGAGGTCGCCGCCAGGCAGGCCATCGGGGGCGTAGAGGAGCAGGGCGTCGGGCTTTCGTGAGAGGAGAAAGATCGAGTCGACGCGCTTGGAGGTGTGTCCGCCCGGGAGAGCGGCGATCTCGGGGTCGGTCAGTCCCGCGAGATCGATGATCTCGGCCTCGGTCGCGGCACTCACCCAACCGATGTCGAGCGCGGCGACGCGCCCAATTCCGATCAGGGCGGGGCTTGCCTCGGTTACGAGCGCACGCCGTTCCGCGCCGACGCCGCGCCCATCGGTGCCGCCGCGAACGATCAGCGCAGCGCCCAATGCGATGGCCGCCAGCGAGCGCAACGCGGTGGCGAACGGCCTGGCGAATTCACTCGCCAGGACGCCGGCGTAGGCCAGTGTCGGGACCACCGGGACCATGAGTCGCGCGTAGGGCATCCAGTCGCCTCCGACGGCGACGATCGCGCCCACGTGCGCCACGGCCGCACACACGATGGCCAGAGCGATTGGCGAGGCGCGCAGCGCCGCTGGCGCAAGGACGAGGATCGGCGTCAACGTCACCACGCAGGCCGCCCCGGCGTAGGCGAGCCCGTGATCGAGATCGCTCGGCTTGGCCATGAC
Source organism: uncultured Polyangiaceae bacterium (assembly GCA_964531095.1). Taxonomy (GTDB): domain Bacteria; phylum Myxococcota_A; class Polyangia; order Polyangiales; family Polyangiaceae; genus Palsa-1150. The sequence goes on from CAZHED010000039.1 coordinate 47,642, forward strand.
CGCGAGTGGCGCAGCGCGGCCCCAGACGACCGCTCGCACGATGGCGCACAGGGTGAACGGGGCGATGGCCAGGGCTCCCGCGATCACGACGCGCCCCGTCCTCGCGCGAGCGGCGATCGCAGCGCCCACGCCGAGCACACAGGCCCAGGGCGCCAGCTCCGGCCGGAGGGACGCGGCCACCCCCGCCAGGGCGGCGGCAGCGAGCGGGCGCCGAGCGAGGAGGGCGGCCACCGTGGCGAGGACGGTCGCCAGCGCCGTTTCCATGCCGCTTACCGCGTGCGCCGCGAGCGGCACCGACAGCGCGACGACCGCCAGCGCCGAGGCTCGTCCCCACGTGGGCGCCGCCGTGGATCGTCCGACCGCGATGCCCAGCGCCGCCCCCGCTCCCATCCACGCGACAAGGCCCAATGCCTTGGCACGCCCGAGAACCGCCAGCGGGGCTGCGCGCGCCATCGGCGCGAGGACGAGCGGCCAGACGAGCGGCGTCACCCCGTCCGTGCTCGGGCCCTGCGGGTTGAACCGCCATCCGATGCCCGTCGCGATGTGGCGCGCGTAACGAACCGCCACGAGCGCGTCGTCGACCGTGAACCCCCACATCCAGATCGCGGGCCCCGCCGCGGCGATCGCACCGAGAATCGGCCAGAGCGCGCGCTCCGCTAGCAGCCGCCTCGCGCGAAGTCCAATCCGCTGCATGTCGCCGAAAAGTACGTCCATCCACGTTTCCGTTCCTACGATTCGATCCAAGAGCTCACACGAAACCAGAATGCGCTTCGAGATCGTCGTCGCCTCCCACCCTTCCGACGCCGGGGCCACGCCGGCGACTCCGCCGCCGCCCGGCCCGGGCTTGCACGTCGTCGCGCGCAGGCCGACGCGCCAGGCCCGCGAGTTGCTCGACGTCTTCATCGACGGAGCGAACGTCACGGCGCGCGTGCGCGAGACGCACGGCGCCTTCGTCCTGCGGGACCTGGCGCTCGCGCTGGTGGCGCTGGCGAGCCGCTCTCGCGCCAAGGTAGCGGTGAGCTTCTACGACGAGCCGTGGGAAATGTGCGTCGAGCGCTTCGGCGCGACAGCGTGCGTCAGCGTGTACCGAACAGGAGCCGATCCCCAAGTCGCCGTCTACGACCGCGCGGTCCCTTTCGACGACATCGTCGGCGCGGTTCGCGACGCGATCGACCGCCTGCTCGTCAGCGACGACGTCGGCGGAGCGCGGCTGGAGCTCGCCTCGGCCGCCCAGCAGCTACGCGGGATCGGGCCGGCCGGCCGCAGCGACGATACGACGGTTCCGCCGGCGGTGCAGGTCGCCGTGGAGGCGGATCGGGACGCTCCGCTCTCGTTCAGCGCGGAGTTCTCGATGCGCGGCCGGGATCGCGCGAGCGAGTCCGCGGGGCCGGGCGGGAATCTGGGCGCCGATGGCGAGGACGAAGCGATCGAGCGCGCCGATCTCCACGCGCTGCTCTTTCGAGGGCGTGTGCGGGCCGAGATCCGCGGGCACGTGGTCGATCTCGGCGAATGCCATCCCCTGCTCGTCGCCGAGCGACTCGTCGACCTGGCAACTCGCGCGTTCGATGCGTGGGAGCGCGGCCTGGGCCTGCATGCGCGCGGCGAAGCAGCGGGCGTCCTCGTGGGCGTGCGGGTGAGAGCCAACGGCGACCTCGCCCTCACCTTGGGCGCGGCGCGGGCGAGCGACTCCACCGGCGCACGACGCGGGGTGCAGACCTTCCCTGCCCTCGGCGCCGCGGACTTGCTCGATGCCGCGCTCGCGTTCGGACGGACCCTCGTGCGAGCGATCTTGCGCCATGACCGCGCCCAGTCCAGCAACCTGCGCCTTGGCCCGCTGCGCCGCGCGCTGCGCGAGGCCACCGAATCGCTGCGCGAGGCGAGCCAGACCGACTCGAAGGTGAACGCCGCGCCAGAGCCGTATCGCGCGTTCGCCGCGGCGCTCGACGAGGCTCGGGCTCCCCTGCCCGCGACCCTGCCGGGCTCGCGCCTTCGCTACGCGCCCCGGTGGCGCGCGATCGTCCCGGGCATCGACCTGCGGGCGACCTATCTGTGCGGCGATCGTCTGATCGTCGGCTCGGCCACCGAAATGTGGGCGCTCGACCGATCGACCGGCCGGGTGCTCTGGCGCGCCGACGCCCTGCGCGGAACGAGCGTCGTGACCCCTGGCGGCATTGCTCGCCTCGCTCCGGACGGCACGATGCGCGTGTACGACCTGTTCAGCGGGGAGGTGACGCTGCGTGCGCGGATCGCCCCGCGCAATGGCGGCCCGGTGGCGGGCGCCGTCGTCCATCTTCCCGGGCTGCCGAAGCTGGTCATCGTCACCGAGGGCGATCACCACCTCGTCGCGGTCGACCTGACGAGCGGTGAGCTGCGATGGCGCTGGTCTTGGGGGGGCGGGCGCACCCCGCAGGGTCGCCAGCAAGCCCCACGCATGAAGCGCGCCGGACGCCTTGCCTACTTCACGTGCGGAGACGGCGCGCTCACGGCGCTCGACGTGATGACCGGCGCCGTGGTGTGGCGGTTGCGCGATCGACTTCGTTTCCGCACCCCGCCGACGATCGTCCCCGACGCGCTCTTCGCCGTCGCAGGAGGGGCGCACGGCCTCGCTCGCATGTACTGCGTCGACCCGTACTCCGGCCGGGTGCGCTGGTCCGGTGTCGTCGCTGACTCGAGCGCGCCCTGCACGGTGCAAGGGGGGCCCGTCGTGACCTCCGGGGCGGTTGCCGCCGCGGTGCGGCACAAGAGCGGCCTCGCGCTCGCGGCGTTCAGCCGCGAGGACGGCGCTCCTCTGGCCGCGCGCAGCCGCGTCGTCGCCCCGATCGGTACGTCGTGGCTTGCCGTCGACGATGCGTTCATCGGCAATTCGCCGAACGGCGAGCTTATCGCGATCGACGCGGGCAACGGCGAGCTTCGCTGGCGACAGGTGCTGGGCTCCACCCCGCTCGAATCCGACGTGCCTCGCCGCCTCGAGCCCGTGCTGCGGTGCGGCGCCCTCTTCGTGCCCCACACGGAGGTCGTCGTGGTGCGCCCGCGCGACGGCGCGGTGCTCGGCGCCATCTCGCCGACCGAAGCGATCCCTGACCTGCTCCGCGTCGACGAGCGCTGCGACGTGTACGTGGCGGAAGAAAGCGGCCACGTGATCGCGTTCGGTGCACTGCCGCGTCTGTCGCTCGTGAAGGAGTAGCCCGCGAGACGCCGATCGGCGCGCGCGGAAGTCCGCGGCGCACGCAACCGGGCCATCACGTGGTAATTCCCATTCTCATGACGAGCGAACAGACGCTCAGCGACAGTCTCGCGCGCCCCGTACCCCTGACCGGGTTCGAGCGCCGCTTCGGCCAACCGCCAGGACTCCTGATCCTCTTCTTCACGGAGATGTGGGAGCGCTTCAGCTATTACGGCATGCGAGGGCTGCTGAAGCTCTACATGGTGAACTACCTGTTCGTCACGGCGCGCGAAGCCCTGCAGGGTTGCACCAAAAGCTCGCCGCCCTGCCCGCTCACCCCGGGCAATCCGCACGACGTCTTCCTTTGGGACTACGTGCAGCGCGTTCTGCCCGACCGTCCCGCCGAGGCCGCGTCGCTGCTCTACGGAACTTATACCGCGCTCGTTTATCTGACCCCTTTCTTCGGGGGCATCGTCGCCGACCGCTGGCTCGGCCAGCGAAAGACGGTGGTCGTCGGTGGCGTGCTGATGGCGCTCGGGCACTTCGTGATGGCGATCGAGCCCTCGTTCTTCGTCGCGCTGCTCCTCATCATCCTGGGCAACGGCGCCTTCAAGCCGAACGTCTCGACCCAAGTCGGCAACCTCTACGCTCCGTCGGACCCCCGGCGCGACGGCGCGTTCACGATCTTCTACATGGGCATCAACCTGGGGGCGTTCATCTCGAACCTGGTCTGCGGCACGCTCGCAGCGGTCTATGGCTGGCACTATGGATTCGCCGCAGCGGGAGTGGGCATGTTGTTCGGCCTCACCGTGTACCTCGGCGGACACCGCTATCTGGCCGAAGACAACCTCACCAAGGCCGAAGCGGCGCACGTCACTCGAGCGGCGTCTCTCACCGCGGGCGAGAAGCGGCGTGTCGTGGCGCTCGTGGTCCTCTGCGCGCTCAACGTCGTGTTTTGGGCCGTGTACGAGCAGCAGGGCAACACGATGCAGACGTGGGCCGACGAACAGACGCGATGGCCCGTGATGTTCGGGTTTCAGATCCCGTCGACCTGGTTTCAATCGTTCAATCCCCTGGCAATCATCGTCTTGGCGCCGCTGCTCGACCTCTTCTGGCGCTGGCAGCGAACCCGAAACGCCGAGCCGACGACCCTGACCAAGATGGCGCTCGGGTGCATACTGCTCGGGGCGAGCTTCGTCGTGATGATCGCCGGAGCCAGGGTGGTCGGCGATGGCCGGGGAAGCCCATTTTGGCCGCTGTCGTGCACGCTGCTCTTGACGGTCGGCGAGCTTTATCTGTCGCCGATCGGGCTGTCGCTGGTCACCAAAGTGGCGCCGGCCCGCATCGTGTCGATGCTGATGGGCATGTGGTTCTTGTCGAGCTTTCTCGGCAACTTCCTGAGCGGCGCCATCGGCGTGCTGTACACGCGCTGGTCCAAAGAGGCCTTCTTCCTCTTTCTCACGATGCTCGGCGTCGGAGTGGGGATCGCGATGCTCGCCGTTCGGCGGCCGCTCAAGGCCGCGATGGAGTGAGCGAGTACTCGGCCCACCGATCGGCCCCATCAAGGGCAGCTCACCCATACGCTCTTCATGTGCGCCTCACCCCCAGCCGGCACCGGATAGTCCTGCGCCTCCGGCAGGTCTTTGACCTGCGTCACGTCGCGCTTCGCCGCGCGCGCCGCCTCGAACAGCATGCGGCGGAAGCGCGCCCGGGAGATGCCGCGGTGGTTGGTGCATGCGAGCAGTCGCCCGCCGGGGCCCAGGAGAGCGATCGCGGTGGCGGCCAGGCCGACGTAGTCGTCCGCCGCGACGAAGCGGCCGCGCTTCGTGCTCGAGTAGCTCGGCGGGTCGAGCACGACGAGATCGAAGCGCTCGTCGCGACGGGTCGCGCGCTGCAGCCATGAAAACGCATCATCGGCCACGAACGTGTGCTCTGCGCCATCGGGGACGGAGGACTGCGCGAGGTTCGCGCGCCCCCGCTCGAGGGCGGCGGCGGACGCATCGACGCTCACGGTCCGCCGAGCGCCGCCGAGCGCAGCGGCGACCGTGAAGCTGCACGTGTACGCGAACAGGTTTGCGACGCTCTTTCCGTCCGAGGACGCGCGCACCCGGCGGCGGTTGTTGCGCTGGTCGAGGAAGACCCCAGTGGAGAGACCATCGCCGAGACGGACGACCAGCGGCATCCCCTCCTCGAGGATCGTCGCGTCCTCGGGCGCGGGATCGCCGCGAACCGGTTGCGGCGGGGCGAGCTCCCGGTGGAGCGCGCCCGGCGCGCGGGTGAGCTCGTTCGCCTGCTCCGGGCGCACCTTCAGGTAAATGCCGTCGAACCCGAGACGATGAGCGGCGTCGAGGAGGCGCTCGCGTCGCGACGCATCGGCCCATGGCCCGTCGTCCCCGTAGAGCTGCGTCACGATCCAGTTTCCGTACACGTCGATGGCGAGACGCGGCAGGCCGTCGCCCTCTTCGTTGACGAGCCGGAATGCCGTCGTGGCGCGCGGTCCGGACTCGCTCCGCCCGAGCCCCCAGCGCCGCTCGACGGCCCGCGCCAGGGCGCGAGCGAGCGAAGCGTCGTCGTCGTAGACGCGCTCGCCCGCGTCTCCGCCCGTCAGCCAGGCTTGGAGCTCCGGCGGGGGCGCGCTGACGAAGCGCACGAGCTTGCGCGTGGTCGGATGGGCCAGATCGATCGCGCTGGCGTGGAGCATGAGCCGCGGCGCAGCCGCCCCTCCGTAGACAGAGTCGCCGGCGATCGGCGCCCCCGCGTGGGCGAGCTGCACGCGGGCTTGGTGCGTGCGACCCGTCTCGAGGGCGAGCTCGAGCATCGCGCGATCCCCTCGGCGCTCGAGGACTTTCACGTGGGTGACGGCCGCCTTCGCGTTCGGTCCCCGCCGCGTCGCGATGCGCATTTTTTCCCCGTCTCGCTCGATCGCGTCGCGCAGCGTCGCGCGGTCGCGACCGCGCGGCCAGCCGCTGACGCAAGCGACGTACGTCTTGCGCACCGAGCGTCCCTCGAACTGCGCGGCGAGCGACGGATTCGCCTCGCGGCGCCTCGCGAAGACAAGAAGGCCGCTCGTGTCTTGATCGAGTCGCTGGTGCACGCCCAAGTACGCGCCGCCGAAGTGCGCCCGCAGGCGCGTGACGACGTCGTCGGGGCGTTCGGGGTCGGCGGACTGCGATGGCACTCCCTCGGGCTTGTCGACGACCACGATGTCGCCGTCATCGTGCACGATCCACTCGTCGCGAAAGTCGGGCCAGACCGCACGACGATTCATCGGCGGACAGACCTCGCGTGGCTCGCGTGGCGGTTCATCTCTCGCTTTTTCAACGGCCTGCTCGAGGCGGGCCGAGTGTACTCTCGCGCGTTGACAATTTCGCGCGAAACGCTAGTTGCAAAGGTGCAAACATGCCGAGCCCGGACTCGATCAAGTCGCGCTTGCTCGCCGCCTTCCCCAACGCAACGGTCGAGATCACGGATCTCACGGGCACGCACGACCACTTCCAGGCGCTCGTCGTCACGGCCGTCTTCGACGGAAAATCGCGGATCGAGCAGCACCAGATGGTCTATGCGGCGCTCGGCGAGCTAATGAAGGGCGACATTCACGCGCTCGCGCTCACGACGCGAGCGTTCTAGCCAAAAGGAACACAACCGATGACCGATGACCTCCGCGCGCGCCTCCAAGGGCTGGTCCACGCGAGCAACGTGATGCTGTTCATGAAGGGCACCAAGCAGTTCCCCGCGTGCGGGTTTTCGAACGCGGTCGTTCAAATCCTCAAGAAGGAGGGCGTGCCGTTCGAAACGTTCAACATCTTGGCGGATCCGGAAGTTCGCCAGGGGCTGAAAGACTACTCGAGCTGGCCGACCTTCCCGCAGCTCTACGTGGCTGGGAAGTTCGTGGGGGGCTGCGACATCGTGACCGAGATGCACCAAACCGGCGAGCTCGCAGCGCAGCTCACCGCCGCAGGCGTCAAGTAGCGCTCACCACGAGAGCAGTCCGAGCCGGGTCGCCACGAGCAAGACGGCCACCGCAAGCGCGACTTCGACCGCAAAGCGCAAGGTCCGCCGAAACAGGTGCCACGAGGCGACCAGCGCCATGGCGGCCACGACGATCACGGGAAGGCCCGTGTGGTGGGACGCCCACTCGAGTCCGGCGCGCACGCTGCCGCCGAGCAAGGACGCCCACGCGAACAGGTGAGTCGGCAAGAACATCGACCGGGCGATTGGACCGTACAGAGTGCAGGAAGGCAAGTTTCTGCGTCGAAGCTCCTGGCTGGCACTCGGCGCGTTGATGACCGCCAGTGCGCTGGTCTTTTGGCTGTTCGACGCCCTGCCGTTTCAGGACCTGCCCGCCCACGCGGGGCTCATCGCCTTGCGGCACCGCCTCGCCGCGTCGCCGTACGAGCGGCGCTTCTTCGTGCTCGCGCCCCACCTCGGACCTTACTCGCTCTTCCGCGCCCTCGGCGACACGCTCCTGCCGCTCTTCGGTCCGGTCGGCGCCGTTCGCGCGATCGCGACGCTTCCCGTGGTCGCCATTCCCCTCGCGCTGCTGTGGGCGCGCCGCAGACTTCACGGCGACCGCATGCCCACCGCGGCGTACTTTGGCGTGTCGCTCAGCTTCGGCTTCATGACGTTGCTGGGGTTCGCGAGCTATCTCCTCGGCGTCGCCGCGCTCATCGTCGGACTGACCGCATGGCTCGAGCTCCTCGCGGCCGTCGACGCCCGGGATCGCCGTGCGCGCAGGCGCGAGGCGGCCGTCGGATGCGTTGCGCCGCTGCTGTTCATTGCGCACGGGCATGCCTTCGCGATCTTCATCGCGCTGGCGGTGGTTTGCGCCCTCGCCACGGGACCGCGGTGGGCGCGCATCGTGCGGCTGCGGGCCCTCGGACCAGCTCTGCTGCTGGCCGCCTGGGTGGCATGGACCCAGCGCGCGTCGGTGATCCCGCCGGGATCGGCTCCGCCTCCGAACCAGCCGCTGGAGCCGCACTTTCAGGGCGTCTTCGACAAGCTCAGCCTGCTCGTCACGCCCACGCTCCTGACGCGATGGGGGCTCGATGTGCTCGTGGGTCTCGTTCTCTGGGCGGTCCTTGTCGGAGGGGTGGTCGCGACCGCGCGATCCGCGCGAAACGACCGCGAGCAAGACGCCCGGCACGGGCACACGCGGGCGCTCCTCGCCTGTCTGGTGGCGCTCTCGGCCGCCTTCCTGGCGCTGCCGCATTCGATCGGTTGGTTCGGCTTCGTCGACGGACGGCTGGTTCTCGTGATCCTCCTTCTCGCGGTGATGGCCGTGCGACACGACGCGCTCGGACCCCGCCTGGCTCGCGTGTACGTCCGCACGGCCCCACTGGCCGCGTGCACGATGACGGCCATCGCGCTTGTCGCCTCTTGGCTTTTCCAGAGCGAAGCGCGCGGATGGCGCGCCGTGCTCGCCCACGTCCCCGCCGAAGCGCGTCTGCTGAACTTACCTATCGAGCCGAACAGCCGCATCTTCACCGCGCACCCGTTCGTGCACTACGACAAGCTGGTGCTCGCCGAGCGGCCGGTCGTCGTCAGCGACGTCTGGTTTCACCAGGGGTCGGCGCTCTATCCGACTCCCGAGAACCCCGCCCTTCGCCTTCCCGCGAGCTATAGCGAGAGCGACCTGCGGCGCATCGACTGGCCCGCCTACCGGCTGCAGGATTGGGACTACGTCCTTTTTCGCACCCGCCCGGACTCCGTCGAACCCGCCGTGCCCGAGCGCCTCGCGTTCGCCGCGCACGAGGGCGGATGGTGGCTGTTTCGGACGCGGTGAGGCCTCGGTCTTGCGCAAGCGGCCTTCTCGCCCGTACGCGTGAACGTGAACGTGAACGTGCCCGAGGTCCCTTGCTCGTGCCTCCGCCCAGAGCAACACGGGCACGGGCACGGGCACGGGCACGGGCACGGGCACGGGCACGGGCACGGGC
>CAZHED010000040.1:0-56157 GCA_964531095.1 uncultured Polyangiaceae bacterium
CGAAGAGCCCCCCAGCCGTGGACGCGGTTCGTGGCTCCCCCCGAAGAGCCCCCCAGCCGTGGACGCGGTTCGTGGCTCCCCCCGAAGAGCCCCCCAAGCCGTGGACGCGGTTCGTGGCTCCCCCCAAAGAGCCCCCCAGCCGGGACCCAGGCGCGGATGGGAGCTTGGCGCTTCTGGCGTTCTTTGGGCTGTACGAGGGCGCCGAGCGCGGGTCCGAGAGAAGGCCCCCCTCAACGGCCTCGCTGGCGAAATCGCGGCCTCGGCATTCATAGTTGCAGCCGCTGCAACGCGGGCGGCTCCTCGGGTCCCCCGACCGGGGCATTCGAGTCTAGCCGACGCGTGTCTCGATGGCCGCGATGCGGCGCTCGTGGTCATCGACGCGGCCTTGCAGGACGCGGTCTTCACGCAAGAGGTCGCGGACTTCGCGCACGGCACCGACGACCGCGACGAGCTCAGTCGAAAGGCGCACGTCGGTCTCGGTCTGACGGCGATCGAGCCGGTCGAGGCGCTGGTTGGTCTCGTCGAACCGAGCGTTGGTGTCTGCGCGAAGCGCCTCGAGCCGCGCGCCGGTGTCCGCGCGGAGCGCCTCGAGATTCGTGTTCGTCGTGCGAACCTCGTCGCGGATGCCTTTGAGAATCTCGATGGTCAGGTCGGTGGGCTGCATGCGGGAGCTCCTCGTCAGTATGATGCGAAGGACAGCAACGACCAGCCCAGGGGCCTGCGCGAAGGATTTCGGTGAGATAGGGCGGAGTGAAGGCGCGCGCGGCGGGGAAAAGGGTGGCCCGAGACGTCCTCGCTTCGGCCAGGCGCGCAGACTACTAACCTACAAATCCGCTTCGGGCGGCCCAAGTTCCTTCACCGCGCTCAAGGGCTCGTCCCGACGCTCTCGGCGGCATCGCTGCGCAGCTCGCTCGGCCTGCGGTCGACGAACTCGCGGAACCAGAGCTCGAGCACCAGCAGCGTCCAGACGCGGTCGGGCGCGTTGCGATCCCGATCGACCGACGCCACCAGGCGAGCCACCTCTTCGGGCCGGAATAGACCTCGCTCGCGCGCGGTTCGGTCGAGCAGCACGTCGCGCGTCAGCGCGGCGAGGTCGCCCTTCATCCATCGGCGGAGCGGAAGGGCGAATCCGCGCTTGCGGCGCCGCATGATCGCGGGAGGCACGAGGTCTTTCACCGCCCGTCGCAAGAGGTGCTTTCCCCGCCAGCGCATCAGCATCTGCCGGGGAATGCGCGCCGCGAACTCGACGACGTCCGTGTCGAGGAAGGGAGAGCGCACTTCGAGCGAGTGCGCCATCGACGAGATGTCGACTTTCGTATTGATGTCGTCCACCAAGTACGTTTGCCAATCGAGGTCGATGAGACGCCCGAGGCGCGAGCGGCTGCCGCTCTCCGAAAGGACTCTCGCAAATCGCTCGGCCGTGGCGCCGCTCCGCGCGTTCCACATCGGCGCGAGCTGCAGCGCCTTCTTCTCCTCGCTCGTGAACTGGCACATGATGTACGGGTAACGCACCGCTTCGCCGTCGCCGAGATGGTCGGCGAAGCCCGCGATGTGCGGCGCCGCGGCGCGCACCAGGGCGCCAAGCGCGGTCCGGTACAGGGGCTGCCAGGAGCGGGGGAGCACGTCGTGGACGTGCGCGATCTGCGCGGTCGTGTAGCGGGCGTACCCGGCGAACGTCTCGTCGCTCCCGTCGCCGGACAGGGCCACGGTCACGCTCTCGCGCGTCATCTGGGCCAGGCAATACGTGGCGACCGCGGAGCTGTCCGCAAACGGCTCTCCGTGATGGCGCACGAGCTCCTGCACGATCTCGGCGACCGCCGGACCGATCACCTTCTCGTGGTGGACGGTGCCGTAGCGCGCGGCCACTTGGCGAGCCCACGGCAGCTCGCTGTCCGACGCGTCCGGGAAGCCGATCGAAAACGTTTGCACCGGACGACTCGACTGCGTCGCCATCAGCGCGACGACCGTCGAGCTGTCGATGCCACCCGAGAGAAACGCGCCGATCGGCACGTCGGCGACGAGCCTGCGGCGCACCGCTTTCGTCAGCAGATCGCGCAGCTCGTGGGCAAGATCGTCTTCACTCCCGGACCGTTCCGCTCCGGCCGGTTTGCTCCAGTAGCGCCGGACGACCAGATCGGTGCCGGGCTCGAAGACGGCGAGATGCGCCGCCGGCAGTTTGTAGATGTCCTTGTAGGCCGTGAACGGGCCGGGGACGTATTGCAACGTGAGATACTCGTCGAGCGCCGCGTAGTTCGGTTCCACGGGCAACTCTCGAAATCCCCGCACGAGCGCGTGGAGCTCCGAAGCGAACGCGAGTCCGCCGCCCGGGGTGCGTCGATAGAAGAGCGGCTTCTTCCCGGCGCGGTCGCGCGCGAGGATCAGGCGCTGGGCTCGCGTGTCCCAGAGGGCAAAGGCGAACATGCCAGTCAGCTTGGCGATCCCGTCGGTGCCGTACTCCTCGTAGGAGTGAAGAACCACCTCGCTGTCGCTGTTCGACCGAAACGTGTGCCCCTTTCCGACGAGGTCCGCTCTCAGCTCGGCGAAATTGTAGATCTCGCCGTTCACCGTGGCTCCGATCGTGCGGTCTTCGTTGAGGAGCGGCTGGTGGGCCTCGGGACTGAGGTCGATGATCGAAAGGCGCCGATGCCCGAGCGCCGCCCGCCCGCTCGTCCAGAAGCCCTCGGCGTCCGGTCCGCGGTGATGCTGGGCGGCGTTCATGCGCCGCACCGCCCGTTCATCGGGTCGACCGTCGCCCGCGACGTGTCCGCTGATGCCGCACACGCGCTTTACATGACACATCTGCGCGCTGGAAACATCCTGGCCGCGATGGTATCGAGGGCTCGGCGTCGTCGGCGGACTCGACTCCCCTGCCGGCCTTCGCGCGCGCCCGCGCGGACGTTCCGTCGCCGCAGCGTGATCCATCCATGAAGCGCGTGCGCGTGATGCACATCGTCGTCGGCGGCGACATCGGCGGAGCCGAGCGCCTGCTCGTCGACCTCGCGACGCGCCCGGAGAAGACGGGCGCCGATCACGAGGTCGCGCTGTTCACGCCGAATCGGGCCCTCGCGGCGCATTTTTCGCGAGCGGGCTTGCGGGTCCACGACCGCGGTCGGGTTCGCGAGAACCCCTTCGCGTACCTCTACCGGGCGCTCGGTCCGGTGGACGTCCGCTGGCTTGCCGCGCGGATCGCCGAGCAGCGAATCGATGTGGTGCACACGCATACCTTCGGCTCGCACGTGCTCGGAACGCGCGCCGCCCGCCGGTCGGGCCGCCCTCAGCTGCGTACCGAGCACCACGTGATGCACTATTTCGATCCGAGCTGTTCGCCTTTCACGCGGTGGGCGGCCGCGCGTACGGATGCCTTCGTCGCCGTGAGCGAATACGTCCGCTCCGTACTGACGCAGACCGCGCCCGACGTGGCGGCTCGAACCACCGTCGTCCGGAACGGGATCGATACGGACTACTGGAAGCCGCAGGACGAAGCGTGGATAGGGTCGAGCCAACCCCTGCGCGCGGGGCGCTTTCGCGTGGGTGTCGTCTGCCGGTTGACCGCGTGGAAGCGCGTGCACCTGGCCATCGAAGCAGCGGCCCTCGCGAATACGGATCTTCTGGTCGTGGGCGACGGCGAGCTGCGCGCGCGGCTCGAGGCGCTCGCGAAGGAGCGCGGCGCGTCGGCGCGCTTCGTCGGCCATCAATCGGATCCGCGACCGTTCGTCGCGGCGTGCGACGCGGTTCTCAGCACGGCCGACAACGAACCGCTCGGGCTGTCGATCTTGGAGTCGCTGGCCATGGAGAAGCCTGTCATCGCGCTTTCCGGCGGAGGAATACCCGAGATTGTCCAGCACGAGCGCACCGGCGTGATCGTGCCCGAGCCCACGGCGGCCGCATTGGCCGCGGTCATCCGGCGCGTGCAGAGCGATCGGTTCTGGCTGCGCGAGATGGGAGAGAGGGGCAGGCGGTTCGCGATCGAACATGGCACGATCGATCGCACCTGCGAGGGATATGAAGCGGCCTATCGTGCGGTGGCGCGGGCATGACGTCGGAGAGAACGCGCGCCCCTGCGGCGAGCCCGCCCTCGATCGCGCGGACCGCGCTGGCCCTCCTTCCGCTCCAGGCGGTGTTCCGCGGGAGCGAAGCGCTCTTGCCCCTCGTTCTCGCGGCCTGGTTCGGACGCGACGCCGGGACGGATCTGTACTATCTCCTGGCGGCCTATTTCGTATTCGTCGGCGCGGTGATAACCGGAGTGTTCCAAGACTCCGGCGCGGTGGCCGTGCTCATCGAAGTGGAGGCGACTGCCCCTGCACGCTTCGGCGACGTGGCCGGGTCGCTTCTCGGGTACACGCTCGCCGTCGGCGGGGTGCTCGCCGGCGGGATGGGGTCGGTGGCGGCGGCGGTCGCATGGTTCGGCTGCCCTGCGTTTGCGCTCGCGCTCGAGCTCATCGTCCTCATGTCGATCGGAATGCTCGCCGCGTCGGTCCGGGCGTGCTTCGTCGGCGTCCTGAACGCGCGGGGCGCGTTCTCCGCCCATCCGCTGGCCAGCGGCGTGGGCATGGCGCTGACGTGGGCGGTCCTCTACGCCGGGCGCCGCGCCATGGGGGTGCGGAGCATCCCGCTCGCGATGCTGATGGGCGAGCTCTTGGCGATCGCGCTGCTGCTCGCGATCGCCCGACGCCGGCTGGGCCTGCGGATCGTCCCCAGCCTCGAGCGGAGCGAGCCCGTCCGGCGCATCTTCGGGCTGACGCGCCTCGAAGTCGCGGGTTCGCTGATCACCCGCATCAATCCGTTGATCGACCAGCTCATGGCGGGTCTCGCCGGCGTGATTGGCGGCGGCACGCTCGTGAAATATGCCGGCGATGTCGCGGCTCTGCCGACCTCCGTGTTGCAGGCAACACTCTTCCCGGTACTGCTGCGGCGACTCGCTCTCGAAGCGAGCCACACGGAACAGTTCATCGCGACGACGCGGCGCACCGCGGTGACGGTCGCACTGTCGTTGGCGTTCGTCGCGGCGGTGCTCATCGGCTTCCGAACGCCGCTCTGCCGTCTTCTCTTTTTGCGGGGAGCGATGGACGCGACCGGAGTCGCGCGCATCTCGGCCATTCTTCCGTGGGCGCTCGCCGGAGCCGCCCCGTTCGGGGCCCTCTTGGTGCTCGCGCGAGCGCATGTGGCCCGGCAGAACAGCCAAATCATGCCGAGCATGGGGGTGCTCAACGCAGCGCTCAACGCCCTGTTCAATGCGCTCTTCGTCGGTCCGCTCGGCCTCGCGGGGATCGCGCTTTCGACGTCGCTCACATACGTCGTCGTGGCCGTCGTCTTCTGGGCGCGCCTGCCCAAGGTGCCCGCAACGTGAGCTGTTGTCGCAGGATCATCGGTTGCCGCGGGCGCGCCATGACGCATTCATGACATAGATCGCTGGCGCGAGGTCGCGCTGGTGACCATGATGGTCGCTAAGCTGCGAGGTCGTTCTCGCAGGTTCGACGGCTCCGGTCCGTGCGGGGCACGTAGCCCGGCTGCAGTGCGTTCGGCGGCGGGCACCGGTGTCTCCCGTTGCGATCACGGTCACTCATGTTCGTTCTCCCCGTCAAGGTCGAGCGGCGCCTGTCGCTCGCGCTGCTCGCCCTCGTTCACTTTTCCTGTCTCCTCGCATTTGCCGCGCCCTTCCGCTGGAGCCTCGTCGCGCTCGCGGTCGGCGGCTACGTGCTTCGCATGTGGGCCATCACCGCCGGCTACCACCGCTATTTCTCCCACCGGACGTTCAAGACGAGCCGCGCCTTTCAGTTCGTGATGGCCTGGCTCGGCACGTCGTCGATGCAGAACGGGCCGCTGTGGTGGGCGAGCTGGCACCGGCGCCACCACAAGTACTCGGACACCCCGCTCGACCCGCACTCACCCACGCAGCGCGGCTTCTGGCACTCCCATTTCGGCTGGGCGCTGGACGGAGAGCACGGCGCACCGGACCTCTCCAACGTCCGCGACCTCGTGCGCTATCGCGAGCTCGTCTTCCTCGACGAGCACAAGTGGCTGCCGATCGTCGCCTACATCGCAGTCTGCTTTGCGTGCGCCGGATGGGCGGGCATCGTCTGGGGGTTCTCGATCAGCACCGTGCTGCTCTACCACGGGACGCTGTTCATCAATTCGCTCGGCCACGTGTGGGGGTCGCAGCGCTACGCAACCGGAGACCAGTCCCGCAACAACCCGCTGCTCGCGCTCATCACCCTCGGCGAGGGGTGGCACAACAACCACCACCACTGCATGACCAGCGCGCGGCAGGGGTTCTTCTGGTGGGAGCTCGACTTGAGCTACTACGCCCTGAAGGTCCTTTCCTGGATGGGGATCGTGTGGAGCATCCGCGAGCCGACAGAAAGAGTCCTTCGCGGCCCGCGCGCGTCGATGGACGAGGCATGCCGGCGGCCCCTCGTAACCGTGGTCGAACCCCTCGTGGGAGGAAGCGGGCGCCAGAGCGTGTAGCGCGCCTCGGAATGCTCGCAGCGTCCTCGGAATGGTTGCGCCGCTCCCGGCGAAATTTTGCGGAGAGGGCCGGAACCTTTGCTGCCCCCGCAACATCCTACTTGTGTGCGTTACCTGCTCCCCATCCTCGGTCTTCTGGTGCTGATCGCGGTGCTGGTCGGCTTGAAGTTCGCGCAGATCTCCACCCTCATCGGCATGGGAAAAGCCATGCAGAAGGCCGGCCCTCCGCCGGAGGTGGTCGGCACCGCGGTATCGCAGCAAAAACCACTCGAGTCGGCAATCGCCGCCGTCGGGAGCATCGCCGCCGTCAAGGGCGTCGCGGTGAGCAACGACGCGCCGGGGGTCGTCTCGCGCATCCTCTTCGAGTCGGGTTCGTCCGTGAAGCAGGGACAGGTCCTCGTCGAGCTCGACACCAGCGTCGAGCGAGCGCAGCTCGCCTCGGCGAAGGCGCGCACGGACCTCGCGTCCGTGAACGCGGGCCGCTCCCGTTCGCTCGTGCAGAGCGACTCGATCCCCCGGTCGCAGCTCGACACCGACGACGCGCAGCTGAAGACCGCGACGATGGACATGAACGCCCTCCAGGCCCAGATCGACCGCAAAATCGTTCGGGCCCCGTTCTCGGGCCGCCTCGGCATTCGCGCGATCAACGTGGGGCAATACCTGAATCCGGGGACGACGGTGACGGTGCTCGAAGCGATCGACTCGGTCTACGTGGACTTCGAGCTGCCGCAGCAACGCCTGGCCGACGTGAAAGTCGGGATGCCCGTGCGTGTCGCGATCGAGGGTGCCGAGGGCTCGGCGCTCGATGGCGCCATCGCTGCGGTCGATCCCGAGATCGACTCGACCACGCGCGCGATCAAGCTTCGAGCCACCGTTCCGAACAAGCAAGAGCGGCTGCGACCGGGCATGTTCGCGAACGTGTCCGTGCTCCTGCCCAAGCGCGACGATCGTATCCTCGTTCCTGCCACCGCCCTCGTGCACGCCTCGTACGGCGACTCGGTGTTCGTCGTCGAAGACAAGAAGGACGACTCGGGAAACGCCGTCAAAGGCGCCGACGGCAAGCTCGCCAAGTTTGCGCGACAGCAGTTCGTCCGCGTGGGCGAGGCGCGCGGAGACTACGTCGCGATCCTCGACGGCGTTGCGGCGGGCCAGGAGGTTGTGAGCGCCGGCGGGTTCAAGCTGCGCAACGGCTCTGGGATCGTCGTCAACAACGAAGTGAAGTCGACACCCGAGCTCAACCCGCACCCGGACAATCAGTAGGGCGCCATGAAGTTCACCGATCTCTTCGTCCGCCGTCCGGTGCTGGCGATCGTCGTCAACCTGGTGATCATCATCGCCGGTGTCCAGGCCATCCGCTCGTTGAACGTCCGGCAGTATCCGAAGCTCGAGAGCGCCACGGTCACCGTGCGCACCGCGTACGTCGGAGCGAGCGCCGATCTGGTCCGCGGGTTCATCACGACGCCGCTCGAGCGCGCGATCGCGGCCGCCGACGGCATCGACTTCATGGAGTCCCAGAGCGTGCAGGGGCTGTCGACCATCAACGTCCGGCTCAAGCTCAATTTCACCGCCGCGAATGCGCTGGCCGACATCAGCGCGCGCGTGAACCAAGTGCGCGCGGACTTGCCGCCGGAAGCGGAGGTCCCGGCGATCAGCAGCGAGCCATCGGACGCGCGGATCGCCGCGATGTATCTCAGCTTCGGGTCGAAGCTGCTCGAAGATAATCAAGTCACCGACTACTTGATTCGGGTCGTGCAGCCGCGCCTCTCCGCGATCGAAGGCGTGCAGCGCGCCGACATCCTCGGCGGTCGCACGTTCGCGATCCGCGCCTGGCTCGACCCTCACCGGATGGCGGCCCTGAACGTCAGCCCGTCGCAGGTTCGCCAGGCGCTGTCCGCCAACAACTACCTCGCCGCAGTGGGGGAGACCAAGGGCTCGCTCGTCCAGATCAACCTGACAGTCACGACCGATCTGAAGTCCGTCGAAGAGTTCAAGAAGCTGGTCATCCGCTCGCAAAACGGGGCGCTCGTCCGCCTCGAAGACGTGGCCGACGTCGTCCTCGGCGCCGACACGTACGACCAAGACGTTCGCCTCTCGGGTGAGAAGGCGGTGTTCATGGGCGTGTGGGTGCTGCCCAACGCCAACTCGCTCGACGTCATCGACCGCGTGCGAAAAGAGGTCGACATCATCAAGGGCGAGCTGCCCACCGGAATGCAGGCGTCGGTCGCGTTCGACTCGACCAAGTACATCAACAACGCCATCCAAGAAGTGACCAAGACTCTCACGGAGACGGTCTTCATCGTCGTCGTGGTCATCTTCCTCTTTCTCGGCTCGCTGCGAACCGTCCTCGCACCGCTGGTCGCCATACCCGTGTCGCTCGTGGGTGCCGTCTTCCTGATGCAAGTCTTCGGGTTCACGCTCAACCTGCTGACGCTCCTGGCGATCGTGCTCGCCGTGGGGTTGGTGGTCGACGACGCGATCGTCGTGGTCGAGAACGTCGAGCGCCACATCCGCGAGGGCAAGACTCCCCTTCAGGCTTCGCTGATCGGGGCGCGCGAGCTCGTCGGGCCGATCGTGGCGATGACGATCACGCTCGCCGCGGTCTATACGCCGATCGGGTTTCAGGGCGGTCTGACGGGCGCCCTCTTCCGCGAGTTCGCGTTCACCCTCGCGGGGGCCGTCTTCATCTCCGGCGTGGTCGCTCTCACGCTTTCTCCGATGATCGCGTCCAAGCTGCTGAGGGGCGATCGCGGCCATGGGTGGCTGCAGCGCCACATCGACCTCGGCTTCCAACGCGTAAGAAGCCTCTACGCGCGCGCGCTCGACGCGACGCTGTCCGTGCGCCCCGTCGTCTATGCCGTCTGGATCACGCTGACGGTCCTGGTCGTGCCGATGTACATGTTCTCTCCAAAAGAGCTCGCGCCGAACGAAGACCAAGGCGTGATGTTCGGCGCGATCGACGTTCCGGCCAACGCCACCCTCGAGCAGCTCACTCCGTACACGGAGCAAGTCGGCCGCATCTTCCAAGAGGAGCCCGAGTTCGATCACAGTTTCCAGATCACATTTCCCTCCGGCGGTTTCGGAGGCGTCTTGGTTAAGCCGTGGGAGGATCGCAAGCGGAGCATTTTCCCGATTCAAGAGGAGCTGAGCGGCAAGCTGTCGCGCGTCGCCGGAATTCGGGCTCCGGTCTTCCTCCCTTCTGCGCTCCCGAGCGCCGGCTTCTTCCCCGTGGAGTTCGTGGTCGCGTCGACGGCGGATCACGACGAAGTCCTTCGCTTCGCGCAGCAGCTCGTTCAAGAGGCGACCAAGAGCGGGCAGTTCGCGTTTCCCCCGATCACGGACGTGCGAATCGACGAGGCGAAATCGGAGATCACGCTCGACCGCGACAAGATCGCGTCGATGGGTCTCAGCATGCAGCAGGTGGGATCCGACCTATCGGCGATGCTCGGGGGCAATTTCGTCAATCGCTTCAACATCGACGGGCGCAGCTACAAGGTGATACCGCAGATCGAGCGCGCGTCACGGCTCACGGAAGATCAGCTGAGGGATATCCACATTACCGGCCCAAACGGGCTGCTGATGCCGCTCAGCGCCGTCGCGACGTTGCGGCAGGGCATCGAGCCGCGCACGCTCAACCGATTCCAGCAGCTCAACGCCGTCAAGATCTCCGGCGTGGCGCCGCGATCCCTCGACGCGGGCCTCCGCGTTCTGGAAGAGGCGGCGGCGAAGATTCTACCTCCGGGCTACCGCGTCGACTACACGGGCGAGTCGCGGCAATTGCGCCAGGAGGCGGGGAAATTCCTGCCGGCGATGGGTCTTGCGGTCGTCCTCATTTTCTTGGTGCTCGCCGCGCAGTTCAACTCCTTCCGCGATCCGTTCGTCATCCTCGCCGGCTCGGTGCCGCTCGCGATCTTCGGCGCGATGGTGTTCACGTTCCTCAAGTTCGCAGGGCCCCCCGGTCTGCATTTCAAATTGACCGAAGGCTGGACCACGACGCTGAACATCTACTCGCAAGTAGGACTGGTCACATTGGTGGGGCTCGTGTCGAAGAACGGAATTCTCATCGTCGAATTCGCGAACACCCAGCAAGAGGCCGGAATGAGCAAGATCGACGCGATCCGCGCCGCCGCCAGCACGCGCTTGCGTCCCATCCTCATGACGACCGTCGCGACGGTCGCGGGGCATTTTCCGCTGACGCTCGTCACTGGCGCCGGGGCGGTGGCGCGAAATTCGATTGGAATCGTTCTCGTGGGTGGGATGTCCATCGGCACGCTCTTTACCTTGTTCGTCGTGCCGTCGCTCTACGTGCTCATCGCCAAAGACCACCGCGGCGAGGCACTGCGCGAGCCGGCCGCGGAGCCCGAGCCGCGAGTGTCTTCCGATGGCCTGACGAGTCCCATCGCCCTCGGGGCCGGGGTCGCGGCGCGCACGGCGCAGACCTGAAGTTCCCGGCCCTGACCCTTAGGAAAGTCGGTGGATTGTTCCGTCGACCCTGGCTGTCACTGATCCCGCTGGCAGCTCGCCGGATCGATGGAGGTGCAGACGCCGAACAGGCAGGAGGCGGGAGGCAAGCAGTTGGGTCCGTTCACGGCGTCGCAGGCCGCGCCCTCCAGCGCGGCGGCCTCACACGTGCCGACCAGCGAGCCGTCGTCCAACTGGCAGAAGCCGCGGCCCGCACACACCGTGAGCGCACCCGCCGCCGGGGCGCCGCACGCGCCCCCGGCCGACGCGATCTGCGCTTGCGTGCAAACGTTCGTCGTCGGGTCGCAATACAGGCCGATCGTCGAGTCGCAGGAAGGGTCGCCCGCCGGGTCACACGCCGTTCCGGCGGTCAGCCGCGGGGTACACGTGCCGGCGGCAGAGCAAAAGAGGACGCCTTCGCAGGGGTTGGCGATGTCGCACGCCGCGCCCACCGCACCGAGCGGAACGCACGACCCAAACGAGCACGCGAGGCCCGACAGCTCGCAATCCGAGTCGGTGAGGCACGCGCCCCCGACCGGCGATCGGGTCGCGCACACGCCGCAGGCCCCCGAGACGAGAATATTGCAGTAGGCGCTCGAACACTGCTCCCCGGCGGCGCACGGCGCTCCCACGGGGAGAGAGCCGGACAGACGGCACGCGGGCGCGGTTTGGTTCGACAAGAAATCCGTACAGCTCATCGCGTCGCGGGCCTGCACGCACGCTTCGAACCCGGCCGACATCACGGTGGTTCCGCTCGCCATCAGCGCGCCGGGGCACTCGAGCGAGACCCGCGCCGTGCACGTGGCCTCGTCCCCGTAGACCAACTGAACGAGGAACGGCGCGCACGTCTGGAGCTTCTTGCAACCGGAGCTCGCGAAGTCGGCGCACGCCTGGCTGACGGTGACCGTGCTCTTGCTCGAGCTCGTGCTCGAGCACGCGGCCGCAGCGGCGAGCGCGATCCCGCAGGACGCCCGAAGGACGCGTTTGACCATGGGGCCTCCGCCAGAGAGTCTATCGGCCGGAGAGCCAAAGATCACTTTGGCTCCGGGCGGCGGGGCTCGTCGGTCGGCGCGCACACGAGAGTGCCGTCGCGGTCGACGACGACGGCCCGCTCCTTGAGCAATCGACCCACCGCCCGCTTGAACGCCTTCTTGCTCAAGCCGAATGTCGCTCGTAGCTCTTCGGGGCTCGACCGATCGCCGACCCGCGGCGCGCCGGGTCTCGCCAGCACGTCGAGGATCGTCCGCGCGTCGTTCTCGAGCTCCTGGTGGGCGTGGCCTCGCAGCGACAGCTCGATCTTGCCGTCGGGCAAGATGCTCGTCACTCGGAAGCGCGCCGCCTCGCCGCGCGCCAAGCGGTGCGGCTCGCTGGCGGGCACCAGGCCCACGAACGCGCGGGCCACGATGACGAAGAGACCGATGTCTGGATCGTTGCGCCAGGCTTCTCCCTCGACCCACTGGTCCAGGCGAACGTCCGCCTTGCCTTCGTGGAGCAACTCGGCCACGCGCATCGTCCCGGCGAGCCGTCCGCTCTTGTCGACATAGAGGCCGATCGGGTGTCGCGCGCCGACGCGCATCTCGGTGGTTTGCTCCGCGAACGGCACCAGGAGCTCTTTGCCCAGCCCCCAGTCGACGAACGCGCCGAACTCGGTGCACGCGGTCACTTGCAGAAAGGCCACTTGACCGCGCTCGAGCCTTGCGACACGCGTCGTCGCGATGGGCCGTGCCTCCGAATCGAGGTAGACGAAGACGCGCAGCGCGTCGCCTTGCTTCGCGCCTTCGGGGATTTCGCCGCCGACGAGCAGGATCGTCGGGTCGGTCGCGTCGCCCGCTGCCGGTCGGCCGAGGAAGGCACCGTGCGGGCCGAACCGCCGGATGGCCAATGTGGCGAATCGTCCGAGGAGATCGTCGAAAGGCATCGAGGGGGCGAGTGTTGCAAGGCGCCGCGAAGGAGAGGCGCCGGCTCAGCCTTCTCGCCGCCGATGGTCGCGATAGACCCGCAGCGCGAACCGACCGGCCGGAGTCTCGCGCAGCGCGCGCACTTCGTCTTGGAGGGCTTGCGGAACGCGCGGATCACTCGCGTCTTTGGGCGACATGACGGGGTGCTCGTCCGGCATGACCATGGGCGCCGCGAACGCCGCGAAGGCGATGTCCACGGCGCCAAAGCGGTCTCCGACGAGGTACTCGCGCCCGCCGATCCGGGCCCCGACTTCGTCGAACGCCCGCCGCACGCGGTCGCGCGACTCGAGCGCCCGGTCTTCGTCGATCGACATGAACCGTCGCATCACCCCTCGGAGGAGGGGAAAAACCGCCGCGGCGACCCGGTGCTCGAATCGCGGCGTTTGCCGCTCGAACAGGCGGAGCGCCAGGGCGCGCGACCCGAGGACGTGAAAATACACGAAGCGGCGTACGTGCGGCGCGAGCTCCACGTCCAGGCGACGCTCGTACGCCAGCGCTTCGTCGCGCGCCGGCCCATCGGGCGGAAGGAGCTTGCGATGATCGGGGGCGTGCGCGTCCGCGAAGCGAACGATGGCCGGCGAATCGTCGAGCGCGGAGCCGTCATCGAGCAAAAGGACCGGAACCGACGTTCTCCCCTTGGCGCGACGCACCGCCCGGCGATGCAGAACGGGCACGTGCCCCTCCTCGCGGTGGGCGATGCCCGCCGCGTCGAGCGACCAGCGGGCCTTCTCGCAGAAGTGGCTGAAAGGAATCGTCACGAGGGTGGGGGACATCGCGCGGCCGGCTTAGCGAAGATGACTTCCTCGTTCTAGCATCCGTGAAAGAACGTGCGCAGCCAGGACGTCAGCAGCGCGGGAGTTGACGTTGGACGCCACTTTGCGCAAGAAGAAGCCGGCACGAAAAAAGGAGCATTCTCAGTGATTTCTCAATCCAATCGCCTCGCGTTGCATTTGTCCGCGTTCACCCTCCTTCTCGGAGGGCTCGCAGGCTGTTCGTCGAGTCCCACGACGGAAACGGGAACGGGGACGGGAACAGGGACGGGAACAGGGACGGGAACGGGCAGTTCCGCAGTCTCGTTCGCCCACGACATCGTGCCGATCCTCCAGGCGAACTGCAGCGCCGGAGGAAGCACTTGCCACGGGGACCCGAGCGTCGTGACCATGGGCATGGCATCGGGGGGCAATCGGGACTACCTCGGGCCCATGAGCGGAACCTTTAGCGCGGCCCAGACGATGCAAGTTCTCAGCGCCATGGTCGGCAAGCCGTCGTTCGAGAATCCTTCGATGAACGTCGTGACGGCAGGCGACCCGACGAAGAGCTTTCTCATGTACAAGATGGACGGCACCCAGGACACGCTGAGCGCCCAGTGCATGCCCGGGGAGCTTATGGCCACGCCGTACTGCGGACTAGTAATGCCTTACGGCGCCGTGCCCATTGCGCAGCCGCTCCGGGACAAGGTTCGCGCGTGGATCACCCAGGGCGCGAAGAACAACTAGCTGGTCTCACGGCCCGTCAACGCACGCACCGAACCCGGTTCGGCTGCGTCATGTCGACATTTCCCGCGTAGCCGTCGTAGAAGTTGATGAACCATGCGCTCGTGGGTGGCGATCCCGCGAGCGGCGTCGCGGTCCAGAACGCGTCGGACGGCGTGTCGGGGAACCCGCTGGCCGACGTGTCGATCGACGGGTCCGTCTTGGAGAAGTCCACAATCGTGAGAAGCTCCTTCGCCGTGGGGAGCCGGTAGCCGCCACCCAGGCTCGCGCAGGAGCTCTTCGCGTGCGTCCACGTCGACCGACCGGCCCCGTCGTCGCCGCCGCTGGTCGCGGCGACCTGCTGCCAAGTCAAGTGCGTCACGCCGTCGACGACCGTACCCCCGGATGCGGTGTAGCGTCCGGGCGGCGCGTCGGCGTGTCCGGGGCTCGACACGACGACGGTCACGAGGGCGCTCATGACGACGCGGCCACGGGTCAACGGACGCATCGGACCCTGCCGAGGGAGCTCATGTCGTACGCATACGTAAAGCCCACGTCCATGTAGACGGTCCATGCTTCCGAATCCGAAGCCGCGTGCCTGGTCGACGACCAGAACGCCGCGAGCGGTGTGTCGGGGAAAAACGCGCTGTCGATCGGAGGGTGACCCTGGCCCAAGTTGCTGTAATCGACGAGAGAGACGAGCTCGATTTGTGTGGGTAAGCGCCAGTCGTCGTGTCCGGCGAGGGGCAGGTTGCCGCAGTAGTCCATCGCTTCGGGCCACGTGACGTTTCCGTCGTCGCCGGCGCCGCCCGTCGCGGGGACACGCTGCTGCCACATGAGGTGCGTCACTTGGTCGGAGACCGTGCCGTCCATGTTGTCGGAATAGGCGTTTGGATTCGGCGCGCCGTTGCTCACGTCGTCCTTTCCGTTGGGCATGGGCCAGAGGGCCCAGGCTGCGGCGCCCGGAGACGTTGCGTCTCCCGACGTCTCGTCGCCCGCGTCCGCCGTGGACCCTCCGCCCTCGGCGGCCGTCGACGCCGAATCCGTTCCGCCGTCGCCCGCGATGCGAGCCGGCGACGCCGTACACGACAGCGCCAGCGCGGCACCGATCGCGACGGCCGCTCGCATAGCAACTAACCTATATAGCGCGCGACCGAACACAAGGCCCCGCTTCCCCCCATGCGCGCCTTCGCGGGCTTCCGCCGTGGACGGACGGCCCGGAGCTTGGACCTGGGGCGGCCAAGCCGCTTATAGCGCCCTCTCGCTCGACGCTTTTCTCAACGAGCCAGCTATGATCGGCGAACCGGACGCCGCCGCGGGGCGGGGCCTCGATCCGCTATCGGGCCGCTGTCGGGCAGATCGTTCGGCTGTAGGCCAATATGCCCGTACCTACACTTCGACTGATGATCCAAGGCGATAGGCCGGCGCCCCCAGTCAGCGACAGTCGCAGCAACATTTTCCCGTGGAAACACAATAACTAGCGGGCCCGGTCCAGGTGAGCCATTTTCACTGGGTGAAGCAACTGTCTAGGGTGAAACATGACAAGATCTAAAACCCTCTATCCCACAGGCTTTGCGATCTGCACCCTGGTGGCCGTCGCCTGCACCGGAAGCATCGGTTCCAGTGGGCCGGGTTCGTCCGGTGGTACCGGCGGCGCCCCTGGCGGCGGCTCGAACGGCAGTCCGGGCTCGAACGGGGGCGGCAGCCTCGGCGGCGGAGCACCTGGCTCGAACCCCGGGAACGCGGCGGGCGGCACAGGCACAGTCCCTGTCGCCAACCCAATGACCGGTACGTCGACGACGACGATCGGGGGCGCGCCTGCCGACCAGACGGCCGCGGGGACGATGGTCCTTCGGCACCTGTCGCAGCTCGAATACCTGAACACGGTGCGCGACTTGCTGAACGACACGTCGCAGACGACGGCCGACGTACCCGCCGAGTCGCCGATCGGCCCCTTCGACACGTTCCCCTTCCCGTTGCCGAACGTGGTCGGGTCGACCGAGGCGAACGCGTACTCGTCGGCCGCCACGGTCCTGGCGACCAACGCCGTCGCCAAGATCAGCAACGTCCTCACGTGCACGCCCACCGCCGGGAACACGGCGAGCGAGTCGGCGTGCCTGACGACGTTCCTGAACACGTTCGGGCTCAAGGCGTACCGCCGGCCGTTGACGGCGACCGAGGTCAGCGCCTTTCAGGCCTTGTACCAGACGGGCCGCACGACCCTCGCTCTCGACTTCAACGGGGCCATCGGCCTTCTCGTCGAAGAGATGCTCCAGTCTCCGGCGTTTCTCTATCACTGGGAAGAGGGGCCTTCGAAGACGGTGTACGACACCATGAACCCGAAGGTGATCCAGCTCGACCCGTACGCGGTCGCGAGTCGGCTCTCCTACTTCGTGACGTCGACGATGCCGGACCAGACGCTCCTCGCCGCTGCGGCGGCGAACCAGCTGTCGACTGCCGACCAGGTCGCCGCCCAGGCGAAGCGGCTGCTTCAGACGAGCAGCGCGAGCTCCGCGGTGCAGAACTTCTTCGAACAGCTCCTGCAGATGACCAATCTGCCGGCCACCTCGAAAGATCCGACGGCGTACCCGAACTATGCGCCACCGCTCGAGACCGCGATGGATACCGAGTTTCGAACGTTCTTCTCCAGCAACATCCTGACGGGATCGGGTCTCTTTTCGGACCTCTTCACCAGCAAGAGCACTGTCGTCAACAAGGACCTCGCGGCCGTCTACGGGTTGACCAACGTTAGCGGGACCGCCATGCAGCCGGTCACCCTCGACGCGAACCGCTCGGGGTTCTTGACGATGCCGGCCTTCTTGACGCTCAACGGCGCGTCGAACGACTCGAACGGCATCTACCGCGGCCACGCGGTCTACATGCAGCTCTTGTGCAACGCGCTGACCTTGCCGAAGAACGTCCAGGTGCCGACTCCGGCTCCGCCCACGGCGGGCCAGACGATGCGCCAAGTGCTCGACGTTCACGCCCAGAACCCGTGCGCGGGTACCTGCCACAGCGCGATGGACCCGTTCGGATTCGCGTTCGAGAACTACGACGGCCTCGGCCAGTACCGGACGATGGACAACGGGTCGAGCGTCAACTCGGTCGTCACCGTTCCCCTCGACGGCACCATGCAGACGGCGAACAACGGCGTGCAGCTCGCCTCGCTCCTATCGACGAGCAGCGAAGCGCGTCAGTGCTTCACGACGCAGTGGGTCCGGTATGCCGTAGGCCGTCCGGACACCGCGGACGACGCCGCTTCGATCGGCGCCGCGTACGCCACTTTTGCGACTGCCAACTTCAATGTGCGCGATCTGCTCGTAGGAGTCGCCACCTCGCGCACGTTCCGCTACCGGACGCCCGCCGCTGGAGAAATGCTGCCATGAAGGAAAAATATTCGCGACGTGCCCTTCTCAAGACGCTCGGGGTGGGGATGGGGATGCTCCCCATGCTTCACAACGAAGCGTTCGGGGCGGACGCAGGGGCTCCGGCGCCGGGTGGTGCAGCGGGCGGCACGATGTCCGAGAGTGGATTTCCCAAGCGGTTCATCTGCGTCGTCTGCACGAACGGCGTCTACCAGAAGAACTGGTGGCAGACGGCGAACGGCACCGACCTGACGACGGGGACGTTGCTGCCGATTCTGGCGCCTCTGACACAGTTCCGAAGCAAGCTTCTCATCCCGCACAACATCTGCATTCAGAACGTCTTCAACTCGAACGCCTACGGCGGCCACTCGGGCTACCCGTGCATTCTTACGGGAACGCAGAGGGGCACGAGCGCGTCGATCGACACGCTGATCGCTCAGGCCACCCCCAACCTCGCCAACGCCCAGCTCAATCTCGGTTGTCACACCAGCAACTCGCACTTGAGCTTCAAGGCGGGAGGCGTCGCGAACACCCCGAACACGAGCCCTTCGAAGGTGTTCAGCCAGCTCTTCGCCGGGGCCAATCTGAGCCCCACGCAGATCAGCAACGTCCAGACCCGAAGAAAGAGCATTCTCGACCTCGTGAGCACGCAGCTCACGGCGTTCCAGGGCGTGGTCGGGACGGACGACAAGGTCAAGATCCAGTCGCACCTCGACGCCGTTCGCAACATCGAGCAATCGCTCACCAGCCAGACGCTGACCGTGGGTTGCGCGCCGCCGGCTCTGGGCTCCGCGAGCTACTCACAGGCCGTCGCCGACTACCCGAACCTCGTGGCCATGCAGCTGAAGCTCGCCGCGGCAGCGGTCACGTGCGGGATTTCCCGAGCGGTCACGATCGAGCTCAACGACGACGGTGGCGCCAACGGCATCACCTTCCCGTGGCTCAGTGTGTCGCAGTCGAATTACCACGCCATTGCCCACTTGGGCGCGGGCGCGGCCGCCGACAAGACGACGATCGATACATGGTTCCACCAGCAGTACGCGACGAACTTGCTCGCGCCGCTCGACGGTTCCGCCGAGGGATCGGGAACGACGCTCGACAATACGTGTGTCCTCATCGCGAACGACATGCAGGAGGGCAATACGCACTACGACAAGAACGTGCCGTGGCTCATCGCCGGCAGTTGCGGCGGGTTCTTCAAGACCGGCCGCGTCGTCGAGCTCAACAACGCGTCGAACAATCAGGTCCTGACGACGATCCTGCACGCGATGGGGCAAACGTCGGTCGCGAGCGTCGGTGACATGTATACCGGCAACGTGGATAGTCTTCTGACCTAGCAGGGTACTGAAGCTAGCGGGGGTGCTGAAAGAAGAGTCGACCGCCAGGACGCCAGGGACGCTATGGTTGCATGAACCAAGTCCCTGGATTCTTCCCTTGGCGATCGTGGCGGTTTCCCCTCTCTTCATCCCGTCTTTCAGCGGTCTGTCCGTTCCGCCAGTCGCTCTCGCGGTGGCGGCCCTGTGTTTGACCCTAGTCGCGGGAACGCAACCAGGGACGGTGCCCACGCGCACGGCTGATCCGAGCTAAGATGGTCCTATGGACAGGCCGAGATCGGCGTCGGTCCTGCTTTTGGTGCACATCGGGCTCGTTGTTGGGTGCACGGGGGCGCCCTCCGCGGGCACCGGCGCCGAGGCTGGAATAAGCCAAGGGGGCTCGGCAAACGGCGCCGGCGGCGCGACGGATGGGTCGACCGATGCGTCGTCCGAGATTCCCGACTCGGCATCAAGGTCGGAGGATGCGGCAGGGTCTGAGGTCGGCGTGGACGATGAGGGGAGTGAGTCGGACGCCGCCGCAGCGGAGGCTGGTCGCCCCGACGGGTTACGCCCCGACGGCGGCGGGGACGGGGGCGGCGGTGGTCCAGAGCAATGCGTGAACAGGGCCCCTGTTGCCTCGACGTGGAAGCTCGTGTGGTCCGACGAGTTCGAGAAGGACGGTGCTCCCGACCCGTCCAACTGGGGCTTCGAGAGCGGCTTCGTGCGAAACCAAGAGCTCCAGTGGTATCAGCCGAACAATGCGACCGTCACCGGTGGCCTGCTCACCATCGCGGCGCAGCGCCAACAGGTGACCAACCCGAGCTACGCCGCGGGAAGCGCCGACTGGACGAAGAGCCGCCAATACGCCCAGTACACGTCGAGCTCGATGACCACTGCGGGCAAGCGAAGCTTTCAATACGGCCGGTTCGAGATGTGCGGGCAGATCGACACTCGGCTGGGCAGCTGGCCGGCATTTTGGATCCTGGGTAGCGGTCGGAGCTGGCCCAGCTCCGGCGAAGTCGACATCATGGAGTACTACGCAAACGGTGTTCGCGCGAACGTCTGCGTCCCGTCGGCGGGCAACTGCGATTGGTCCGGAAGCGTGAGCCAGCCGCTCGCCTCCCTCGGGGCGACATGGTCGTCTGCGTTCCACCTCTGGGCCATGGAGTGGAACGCGACCGACGTGAACCTGTATCTGGACGACAAGCTCGTTTACGATTTCAAGATATCCAGGATTGCGGCCGGAGCGAATCCATACGCGGGAACCCCATTTTACATGATTGTCAACCTGGCCATCGGCGCGAACGGCGGGGACCCATCGAGCGTCGCGTTCCCGATGACGTACAAGGTCGACTACGTGCGCGTTTACCAATAGCGGCGCGCTTCGAGGCCTTCGAGATGCGAGGCGCAGTTCCGCGCTCCGGTCCGTCGATCCGCGGCACGTACGTCGTTACTTGACGATCGCAGGCGCCGGCGCTATGCAGTCCAACATGGTTACCGTGAGTCGGCGATCGATGTCGATGGCGTCGTTTTGCGAGGGCTGGCGCCTTTCCGCGACGAGCAGTCGTCGCGCGTCCGCGAAGAAGCCGCAGCCGCGCGCGAAGATGATTTGGGCCGTGGAGGCCCTCCCCTAGGCAAGCTTTCCGCGCGATCGCGCAGCGAAGGCCGCCCGGGGCAGACCCGAGGCGGCCTTCGTCGTTTTGGACCGCCGAATCGAAGAACGAGGGTGCGCTGGCCGCGCGCTGCCCGAGTTTGTGCGTCGAGCTTCGTCCGGAATCCGGTGAACAGCGGGAGATGGATCATGTGGTTGTCCAAAGAGACTATTCACTTGCGGGTCGCCGACGCTTTGGCGTCTACCGCGTTCTACGAAGCTCTGCTCGCCGCGTCCCCCACCCATCGAAGCGCCCATTCGACCGTCTTCGATCTGGAGTCTCCGCCGGTCGTCCTCACGCTCGAAGAGCGTCCGCGGGGGCGGCGGTCGACCTCCCGACCGGGCAGCGCAAGAGAGCCGGCGACACCGGGCGCGCGCAACCAGTGGGCGCTGGTGGTCGCCGAGCCGAAGCAGGTCGGCGACGCTGCGATCCGATTGCGACGAGCCGGTGTCCAGCTATGGGTCCAAGACGAAGGAGTCGAGGCGCGGGACCCCGACGGACACGGCTGGCGCGTGCGGTGTGACCCGACGGCGCCGGGACGGCTCATCTTGGCGCCAGCGAGTGCGGCTCGACACAAGCTCCGTCCGTTGATTGCCAGGCCGGTGGCAGAGCTTCTGCCGGGCGGCGCTAGAGCGAGGGGGCGGCGACCGCAATGAAAGAGAAACAAGGAGCCGCGTTGGGCATCCTACTGTCCCGAGTGCGAACCTCGATCGCCGTGCTAATGACGCTCATCTTTTCGAAGTTCGTCTACCTCGCGAGCTTCACGAGCTTGTACCCCTTTTATCTGATGCATCACTTTCACATTTCCCTGCGGAGCGCGCAGATGCACCTCTTCGCGCTCGCCGATGCGACGAGCATCGAAGACGTCTACCGCGTCGTCGCGTTCCTTCCGGCGCTCGGCGTCCTGGCGCCACTGCTCCCGACCTTCGGCAGAGAGTCCGCTGCCGCGTGATCCGCCGAGCGGTTTCTTCGATCGTCGACGCAAGTGGACGGCGCCCGGGCGTCGTCCTCGCGCTCGCTTTTTGCGCGCTGCTGTTGACCTGGCATTTCGCCCTCAAAGTCCTGGTCAACCCGCACACCGACTTGCGCGAGCTCTTGCCCAGCGACAGCCCTGGCCTCAAGGCTTTCGAGCACCAGCTCGGTCGCGTAGGAGGGGGGGCCGCGCTCTTGGTCGTCGCCGAGTCGCCTGACAGGAAGGCCAACGAGCGCTTCGTAGACGATCTGTCGGCGCGCCTGCGCGAGCTGATCGCCGCGCAGAAGCGAGGTGGCCCGCAGCTCATCGCGTATGTGGAAGACGGGGCGAGGGACGTTCGGGCGTTTTTCGAAAAGAACAAATGGCTCTACGCCGAACGCAAGGACCTCGAAAGCGCCTACGACACGATCGACTTCCAGATCGCCGTGCGCAGCGGCCTGGTCAGCGACTTGAGCGATGACGACCGCGACCATGCCGTGTCGAACGACCAGGCAAAGAAGCCGGCGCTCGGTCTCGACGTGTACCAGGAGCGTTGGGACGCCAAGGCTTCTGAGCATGCCGGCTTCACGAACGACTACTTCGAGAGCCCGGACGGCCGGGGCATCGGCGTCCGCATCCTGTCGTTGACCACCGGCATGGGTGACTCCGGCGGCGACGTCTTGCTCGATCGCGTGAGCAAGCTGGTGGCCGAAATGAACCCTTCGGCGTACCAGCCCGAGATGAAGGTCGGGTTCGCGGGGGAGATCGCGGATGCCGCCGCGGAAAAGGCATCCGTCGTGACCCAGGCGGCATGGGCGACCGGCATTGCTCTCGTTCTGATTGCCGCGGGCATCGTCTGGTTTTACCAGTCTCTGGCGGCGCTCGTGGTCATTGCCCTGCCGGCCTTTCTCGGGGTCGGCGCGGCCTATGCGTTTGCGTATTGGCGCTTCGGGTACGTGAACACCACTGGGATGTTCCTCGGGGCGATCATTCTTGGCAACGGCATCAACTATCCCATCGTCCTTCTCTCGCGCTATCGAGAGTTTCTGGCACGCGGCCAATCCGCGGCGGACGCGCGACGCGATGCGGTGGGCAGCGCGCTCCGCGCGGAGCTCGTCGGAGCATGCGTTGCGTCGATAGCCTACGGTTCGCTCTCGATCACCCACTTTCGTGGCTTCAGCCAGTTCGGATGGATCGGTCTCGTCGGGATGCTGCTCGTGTGGGTGTCGATGATTCCCTGCGTGCCCGCGCTCCTCGTCGTCATCGAAAGGATTCAGCCCTGGCTGCCGCGATGGCTTCGTGACCGACCTCCGGGCATCCGCGCCGAAGGCAAGGCCATGGCGGCAATCGCAGGGGCGACGGCTCGTTATCCCTGGGTGTTCGTCGGTGGGGCCATCGTGGTGACCGCCGTCGCTGCCTGGAAGATCCCCTCGTTTCTCCGCGACCCGTGGGAGTACGACTTCGACCGCCTCGGGTCGCGTGCGAGCAAGCACGGCGGAGCCGGCGAGTGGTCCGTCAAAGCGGAAGCCGTCTTCGGCGGGAAGATGAACGTCGCGGGCGCGCTGATGCTCGCCGATACACCGGAGCAAGTGCCGGCGCTAAAAGCCCAAATCCTCGCCAATGACGCCGCCGATCCGAAGGGTACCCTCATCGCGGACATTTCGACCATTCACGACCTGCTGCCTGGCTCCGCGGAGGAACAGACGCAAAAGCTCGCGATCCTGGACCAAATTCGCGCCAGATTGACGCCGCCCGTCCTCGCAGGGCTTCCCGATGAGGAGCGTGTCCGCGTCGAAAAGCTCCGACCGCCGGAGACGTTGCGCGTTCTCGGACCGGCCGATTTGCCCGTCTTTCTCCGGCGGCGCTTCGAGGAGAACGATGGGCGAATCGGTACCGTCTTTTACGTGAAGTACAAGAACGACGTTGTCTTCGCAGATGGGCACAATCTTCTTCGAATGGCGAAGGCAACGGACAACGTGAAACTGCCGGACGGCACTGTCGTGCAAACGGCAAGTCGGTCCACGGTGTTCGCCGAGATGATTCGGTCGATGGAGGTGGACGGACCTCGGGCGACGGTCGCCTCGCTTCTCGCCGTGACGGTGGTCGTGCTCGTGGCGACGCACGACGTGGGTGGCGCACTGTCGGTGCTCGCCGCGCTGGTGATGGGGGTGACCTGGCTTCTCGGCGCTGCCGCGTGGGCCGGCGAGAAGCTCAACTACGTCAACTTCATCACGTTGCCGATCACGTTCGGCATCGGCTGCGAGTACCCGTTCAACGTGTATGACCGATCGCGCCTGATGAAAGGTGACGTGAGAGGGGGCTTGGCGCGCGTGGGGGGTGCCGTTGCGCTTTGCAGCTACACGACCGTCATCGGATATAGCTCGATGCTCTTTGCCGATTTCCAGGCCCTGGAGTCGTTCGGGCGCCTCGCCGTATCCGGCGAGATCGCGTGTTTGATCGGGGCTCTTCTGATGTTGCCGGCGCTCTTGCTCGGCGTACGCGGCGCGTCGCGGCGAGCCCTAGCGCCCTAGCTCGCGCAACAACTCGCCGTACGCGCCCAGGACCTGGTGAAAGTGTTGCTCCACGGTTCGGGCCGTCGCCGCGGCGTCGAGCGCGCGGGCACGTCCGTCCGAGCCTCGGCTGAGGAGCCTCTCGATCGCCGCGGCGCAGGCCGCGGGATCGAGGCTGCGATACATCTCGCAGCACGACGACTCGGCGTGCTCGGCGGCGCCTCCCGCGTCGGGTACGACGATGGGCAGGCCGCACGCCACCGCCTCCGCAATGCCGATGCCGAACGTCTCGTAGGGCGAGCCGTGGACCAGCGCGTCGGCGCTGGCCAAGGCGGTGGCGAGCCGCGTCCGGTCCTGCTCGAACCCGGCGAAGCGAACCCCGTTCGGCGCGCCACGCTCGAGGGCGAGCCGCTCCGGTCCGTCGCCGAAGAGGACGAGAACCGCCTTGCGTCGAGACCGAAACCGCGCGAATGCATCGAGCACGACGTCCCACCGCTTTTCGGTGGCGAAGCGGCCCGAGCCCACGAGGAGGAGGGTGCCGTCCTCCGTCGCGCCGAGCCACTCTCGTCGCCATTCGCTCGCGCGCGCCGCGGGGCGGAAGGTCCGCGTGTCCACGCCGAAAGGCGCGTGAATGACCCGAGGTACCCCTGCCGAGCGCAAGCGCTCCGCCTGTGCTCGACCAGCCGCAAAGATGGCGTCGAAGGGCGCGAGCAGAGATCGGACGCCGCGCCATAGTGCCTTCGTTGCGGCTCGCGCGATGCCCCCGCCCAGATGCTTCGCCAGCGCGGGCTCGACGTACACGCCGACGTGGTCCGAGTGCCAGAACGCGGTGGTCAAGCGAGCGGCGGCTCGGCCGCAGGCCGCCACGGCCGCCGCGGCCAGGTAGGGGGAGTGTGCCTCCAACACGTCGGGTCGCTCGCTCGACACGCGCCGCCGAACCCTGTCCACCCGGTGAAGCAAGTGATACGTGCGATCGTACGGCAGCGAGGGCCCCGCGAAGCGAACGAGGCGCGATTCGCCCGATCCCGGCGCCTCTCCGGTGCCGACTGGCGCGTCCTCGTCACGCGGGCCCGGGGCGATGACGCAGTGGCGGCAGTGGTGCTCGGAGAGAAACCGGCTCCGATTCGTCAAGTGGCTTCGGATGCCTCCCCCTCGCTCCGAATAAAACTCCGTGATGTCGACAATCTTCAGACCCGGTTCCTCGTCCCGGTCCCGGCGCGACCGAGATGCACCCATTCCGCGAACGAGCGGGGTCAGCCGATCGCAGGCCGTCTCGACAATCGCTGAAGTCAATGCAGTTGGGCGCATCGCGCGACGAAGGTTCACGTTGGGTGCGGATCGTGCGCGGAGAATGGGCGAAGCCCAACACGATTCGTACGCAAAGAGCCCCCGTTCATCCGAAAGTCTTCTGGGGATGTCCCTGCGCCGATGCAAGGTCTTGTCAGGAACACTAGGGGCGCCGGGATTTCGGCCGTATTTCCGCGCGCTGTTCGACTCGCTTCGGAGCGCCCCCGCCGGTCGGATGACGCCGAGCGCCGTGGAGACCACGCTTCTCGAGGATCGTAACCGAGCGCGCCGCGCTTGTGCTAATGCGGGGCTGGGAGCAGCCAAGAGAGGGCTGTTGTCGTTGACTCGGCGGCTTTTACGGCCCTCTTTCTCACGGCGCGGAGATTGAAACATGGCAAAATCGAATACGGCGAAGAAGAAACCCCTCTCGAAGAGCGCGATCCTCGAGGCGGTGACCGACGCGATCGGCGACGAGATCTCTCGCAAGCAGGTCAAACAGGTGGTCGAGACTCTCGTGGACCTGGGCCATCGGGAGCTCAAGAAGAACGGCACCTTCGTTCTGCCCGGATTCGCAAAGTTCGTCGTCGTGAAGAAGGCGGCGCGGCCCGCGCGCGAAGGGATCAATCCCTTCACCAAGGAGAAGCAGACGTTCGC
This sequence comes from uncultured Polyangiaceae bacterium, assembly GCA_964531095.1. GTDB lineage: Bacteria > Myxococcota_A > Polyangia > Polyangiales > Polyangiaceae > Palsa-1150. The sequence goes on from CAZHED010000040.1 coordinate 26,087, forward strand.
GGCCAAGCCCGCCAGCAAGGGTGTGCGCGCGAGACCAGTCAAGGCGATCAAAGACGCGGTGATCTGACGCGAGCGCGAGAGCGCAACGCGTAGCGGAAGATCGGCAAGGGCCCCATGCTCACGCTGGAACTGGACGACGACGATTTGCCGGATGCTGTCGAGGTTCATGACGACGGTCGGGTGACGGGAGCCAAGACCCAAACGGGCGATGCGATGTACGCGTCGTGGTCGGAGTTTTGCGAGCATTATGACGTCGACCCCGCTGAGCTGCTCGAAGAGGTCATCGACCAGATCGACCCGGGCGTGCGCGCCGAAGTCGAAGCCCGGGATATCGACGAGCCCGACGATTACCTCAGGGCGTGTGCTCGCCTGACGAAGGACGAAGATTGACGCGCTGAGCCTCTCCAGCCTTCAAGTCGGCTGGCGCGAAGTGTGCGACGTCGAGAGTCCACGGAGCCCTGGTGGCGTGCTTTGCCGGTTCTCTTCCAGGCTGCGGCGTCGCCATGCCGCGATCGGGCGCTCACGCGTCGTTGCCGATCGCTCCCGCTGGCTGCATGGCTGCTCCTACCGTCGGTTGCCAAAGCCGCCCCATCGGTGTGGGCCATCGACGACGGCGAGAAGATCCGCCGGGACAGTATATCGACCGCTTTCGAGCGGGGCGTGGAGAACCCAGTGTGGCGTCCGGGCGAGCCGGCTCGCCTCTTCGCCATGCGAAATGAGTCCGTCGCGCTCCAAGTGGTCGTGGAGGCGGCCGATACGCCGATCGCGGCAGCCACGGTGAGCCTTCCGGTGCTGAACGGACCGAGCGGCTCGACGATGATCGAGGGGGTCGCCGCTCCACCAGGGGGTGGCCCGCAGCGACCGATCGAGCGGTTCGTCGAGGGCTTCGTCGCGGTGCGGCGCGCGTCGGGCGGGCGCACCGCGGGCGAATCGCTCGGCTGGGAGAAGGGCGCTGCGCCCGCTTCGGGGGCCTGGGTCGGTCCGGTGCCCGACGCGCTCGTCCCCGTGGAGGTCGCATCGAGGACCTTGCTCTATCCCATGCCAATCGAGCCGTACTCGAACGGCATTGTGTGGGTCGATCTCAACGTCCCGCGCTACCAGCCGCCTGGCCTGTACCGCGGGACCCTCGACGTACGAGACGGCGGTCGCCCGCTTGGGACGATCCCCGTGGAGCTCGAAGTCGCGGACGCAACGCTGCCCGACCGCACAGTCTCGACGATGCTCTTCTACGACCCCGAGGAGGTTGCGAAGCGGGTGGGACCGAACGCCGAGGAGAGCTTGTGGAAGCTGCTTCACGCCCATCGGATCGCACCGCTTCACGACGCTTCATCGGCCGACGACGTGCGCCGCCAGCGCGACGCGTTGGACGGCACTCTGTACACGCCGGCGCGAGGATACGAAGGCCCCGCCGCCGGCATCGGAGACGGGGTACTCAGCGTGGGGGCATACGGCGCGCTTGGCGGACCCGACGACGGAGCGTTGTCGGGTGCGGCGGCGACTGCGGACGCGATCGCCGGCGCGAATCTCTTCGAGACGACCGACGTGTTCCTCTACGCCGCGGACGAAGAATGCGCGAGCCCTTTGGGTCGCAGCTGGCGCTCGCGCTTGGGCGCCGCGGCGGACGCCAACCTTCGACGGCTGCGAGTCGCGTGGACATGCTCGGAAGAGCCTGCGGCGCAGCCGGTCGATATCGTGATCGCCCATGCGACCTACGACGTCGCGCAAGCGGGTGCCGCGCGCGATCGGGGCAAGACCGTGTGGGTCTACAACGGGGTCTTGCCCCGCACCGGCACTTTCCTGCTCGACGCGGACGCCGTGTCGCCGCGGGTGAACGGTTGGCTGAGCGTGATGTACGGAGTGCCGCGCTGGTTTTACTGGGAGTCTACGTATTGGTACGGGCGCAAGGGGACCACGCCGATCGATCCGTTCGTCGAGCCGGAGTCTCTCCACAACGAGGATGGCGACTGGGCGAACGGCGATGGGGTGCTTCTCTATCCCGGTCGGCAGCTGGACCGGTTCCAGTGGCATTCATTCGGGTTCGAGGGTGTGTTCGCGTCGATCCGTCTGAAGAACTGGCGCCGCGGGATAGAGGACGCCGGGTACGTGCAGCTCGCTCGGATTCGTGATCGGGCGAAAGCCGACGCGGTGACGCGCTCGCTCATTCCGGCCGCATTCGTCGAGGCACCAGCCGAGGGGCGCGCGAGCTGGGGGGAGCGCGGCGTGGCCTTCTTCGAGGCGAGGCGGGCGCTGCTTGCGATCGCGCTGGGCCGCTCTGGGGACGCTCGACGGGTGTCGCGCGAGGTTCCGCCGGAGGAGAGAAAACAGGAACGGCGTTGGCCGAGAGCGGCAGCCATCGTCGGAGCGATCGGACTGACGCTGATCGCATCGGGGCTGCTGGGGTCGTTGCGGCGTCGTCGGCCGCGATCCGCACACCGTGCACGATAGCGGAGGCAAACCGGCCAACGTGTGTCAGAAGAAGGCGCCGGCCGGTCGGATCAGGCCGTGCCGTGCACGACCGCGGGCCACAGTTTTCGGAAGCCGACGGCCACGACTCTTCCATCACGCGAGACGATGATGGCGCCGTAGCGGCACTTCTCGACGATGCATCCCTCGGCGACTTCCGAAGCGCGTTCCCACCGGACGCGCTCGCCCTCGGCCAAGGACGTGAACAACCGCATTTCTCCGGCGACGCGCACGAGCCCGTCGGGCGCGAGCCCGGGGTACGGCGTCACCACATCAAAGCGCGCCCGCCGAGCGATCCCGTCTTCGAACCACACGTCGCAGTGGCGGTCCGTCGCCCACAACAGGACCCCCTTGGTCCGTGCGGCTCCGTGCAGCTTGACCTGCACCAGCGATCCGGGCGCACGCTGCGAAGGCGCTGTGGCGCGTCCGCCGAGCCTGCGCCGCGCGGTTTCGATGGAGGGTCGTTCCGCGGCTCCCGCGGGGTCCGAAGAGGCGGTGAGCCCCAGCACACTTGTGCCCGATGGCTTGCGTCCGGTCGACATCGCTCCCTACCCCCCTCCGATTGCGTCGCTATGCTTCCCTGCATGCAGCGACGAGCGTTTGGTCATGCGGGCGATGTCCCCTCGATCGGCCAGGGAACGTGGAAGATGGAGCGCGATGATCGCGCCGAGGCGATCGCGGCGTTGCGCCGCGGCCTCGACCTTGGCCTGACACACGTCGACACAGCGGAGCTCTACGGCTCCGGACATGTCGAAGAGCTGGTCGGCGAAGCGATCGCCGGCCGCCGCGACGAAGTGTTTCTCGTGTCGAAAGTCGTTCCGGAGCACGCCACCTACGAAGGCACGCTCCGCGCCTGTGACAAGAGCTTGCGTCGGCTACGCACCGACCGGCTCGACTGCTATCTCCTTCACTGGCCCGGCTCGCACGCGCTCGCCGAGACAATCCGCGCGTTCGAAGAGCTGGAGCGCGTCGAGAAGATCCGGTCATGGGGCGTGAGCAACTTCGATGTCGCCGAGCTCGACGCGGCGCTCGCCATCGCCGGACCGGGACGCATCGCGTGCAATCAGGTGCTCTACCACCTGAACGAAAGGGGTGTAGAGCGGGCCGTGCTCCCCTGGTGCGCCGATCACGGTGTGGCCCTCGTTGCGTACAGCCCGTTCGGTGCGGGGAGCTTTCCCTCGGAACGCTCGGCGCGCGGCCGCGTGCTCGCCGAGATCGCGCGCGGTCGCGGCGCGACGCCGCACCAGGTCGCGCTTGCGTTCCTGCTGCGGTTTCCTGTCGTGCTCACCATCCCGAAAGCCGCGCGCGTTGCGCACGTCGAAGAAATCGCTGGAGCCGGCGACCTCGTCTTGACCGATCCCGAGGTCCGGCAGATCGAGGCCGCCTTTCCTCGACCGGGTCCCGGCTCTCTGCCGATGCTCTGATTCAGAACCCCATCTGCGCCCCGACCTCTGGCGCGATGCCCACCAGCGATCCCCCCGAGCCGCCAAACGCCGCCTGACCCTTGACGAGCGCGGTGAGCGCCACGTTTTTTCCTACGAGAATGCGGGCGCCGACGCCTGCCGCGCCGAATATCGGACCCGCCGTCAACCACGCGTTCTCGTTCAGAGTCCTGCCTGTGCTGAGCCTCACTTGGACTCCGATGCTCGCGTCGAACTCGCTCGCGCCAGCGGCGAGGACGAGCATGGGAGCGATCGGATTGGTGATAGCGTCCTTCCCGAGAAGGTACGTGAAGCGCGCCTCGAGGTGGATGGGAGGGAAGGCGGGCCCGGGAGCACTGGCCGGATCGGTGAAGAGCACGTAGCCCGCGCGTGCCCCGAGCAGAATGTTCGCGTTGAGGGCGTAGTCCAAGCTCGCCATGAGCCGGATGTTGCCGAGGAGAAGGCCGCCGCCGACCGTATCGCCGTCGGCCGGTCCCTGCAGAATCAGACCATTGATCATTCCGCCGGAGCGGCCGCTGCCCGGGAAGTTCGCGGACGTCCCCGGGTCGACGCACTCGTAGCCGGCGGAGTTGCCTGGTCCCGTACCACTTCCGTTGAGCAAACAGGCCTTGTCCGACTGAGGTATTGAGACGATGTCGAAGCCGATCGCGACGCCGATCCAGACCCTGCGTATTTTGGGACCGGACTTCTTCGAGCCGCTCTCGCCGCTGCATTTTCCGTCTTTGCATGTCCCGCTCGAACAGTCGTCGTCGCTGTCGCACGATTCGTCGGCGCCCTTCTTCGGCGGCGCGCATTTGTCGTCGGAGCAGGCGCCGCTCGCGCACTCGCTGTCCTTGTCACACGGGTCGCCTTCCGCCTTCTTGTCCACGCACTTGCCGTCGTCGCACTCACCGCTCTCGCATTCGCTGTTTCTCTTGCAGTCGTCCCCGCCACTCTTCTTCTGGATATGACACCCGGGGAAATCGGGCGGGCAGTCGCTGCCGCCGACGCCCTCCGCACACTGTTTCGGCGCTTCTTGGCCGGGCAGGCTCGGGCCGAGGCCGGAGATCTGCGACTTGATCGGAACGGCGTAAGGCTTGGTCCTGCTTCCCGAGCTCGCGATCGGATCGTCGGACGTACCGTACCCTTGGATGTAGTACTGGACGGTTCCTTCGGCGACGTCTTTGCACGGAATGAGGCCGCCGTAGCCCGTCTCCATCTTACGGAGCTCGACGGGCTTCCAGTCCGTCATTCCGGCGGCGCGGTACTTGACCACCACGCGAAGGAGCTTCTCAGTCCCGACGTATTCCGCGTAGACGGGGAGCGGCGTGCGAACGACCTGTGCGGCCGCCGGAACGTGGGCAAAGTCGCCCGCTGCCGACGTCGTCGCCCCGCCGCTCTCCGGCGGAGGGGGCACTGCGACTTCGTTGCCGCCGCCACCGCCTCCCTGGGCTGCTCCGGCCTTTCGCTTCGAGTCGCTCCACAGCCCCTCGAGCATCGGATTCTTGTAGGCCGGGTCGAGCTCGAGCGACGCGTCGAAGCCGAGTGCCTTCACGAACGCCGCACGCCCGTCGTCGACCGAACCGCTCAAGATGAGCATCGCGCCGAGGTCCCGATAAAGGGCGCCCTTCAGCGTTGCAGCGCACTTGTCGCCGGTGCACTTGCTGATGGCCGTCGCCAGCTTCTTGATCGCAGCCGGGTAGTTGACGTTGAGACTGTCTTCTTCGATGGCCTTCTTTTGAAGTGCCTGCGCTTGCCTCTCGGTGGCCGGATCAGCACCGAGCGCGGGCAGCGCCAAGAGCGTTACTAGGGCCACGACGAGGCTGGGAAAAACGCGCCGCTTGGCGGCGGCGAGCAGAGTGGATTGCACCTAGGTATGCCTCCGGCAGCGCGCGAGCATAAAGCACTTCGCGGCCTCTTGGGGGGATGAAACGCGGAGAGCTCTCGCTCCCCGGTGCCTTGCTTCGGGAGCGCTCCTACCGGGAACCTCCAGCGGATTCGGTGCGAATGAATTGAACGCGGCGATTGAGCTCGCGATTCGCGGTCGTGGTGTTCGGTACGAGGGGCTGGTGGAACCCGTATCCCTTCGCCAAGAGGCGCGACGCCTGAATCCCCCTGGAAACCAGGTACGCTTGCACAGAGTCAGCGCGGGCCTGGGAGAGTTGCATATTGTAGGCATCGCCCCCGATATTGTCGGTGTGCCCCTGCACCTCGAGATCGATCTTGGGGTTGTCGTTGAGCACGCCCACGACCTCGTCGAGGATCTTGTAGCTGACGCCAGGCCGGATCAGTGCCTTGTTGAACTCGAACTGGATTTGTTGGGTGATTCGGATCTCCTTTTCCGTTACGATCACAAGGGAGTTCTTTTTCGGGCAGCCCGGCCGGTCGCCGCCGCGTGTGCCGGGCGTGTTTGGGCAGTAGTCGTCGACATCCGGGATCTGATCGCCATCGTTGTCCGGATCGGGGCAGCCGTCGCCGTCTTGATAGCCGTCGAGGTCCTCCGGCTCGTTGGGGCATTTGTCATTGGCGTCGATGATGCCATCGGCGTCGTTGTCCGTGTCCGGACAGCCGTCGTCGTCCAGGTAGCCGTCCTTGTCTTCTGGCTCGTTGATGCAGCTGTCGCGCGAATCGGCGATGCCATCGCCGTCGGTGTCCCGCTCCGGCGCCGCGATTTCGACGAATGCGCGCGTCGTGCAACGATCGGGAGGGCTCATCGTGAAGGCCGCCTGCGCATTGGGCTCCGCTTTCGCGAGATGCGCCTCCGCGCTCGAGAGCTCCCCTTGATTCAGGTCGATCTCGGCAAACTCGAGTTGACTCTTCGCGATCGCGAGCTCGCGGGGCGCACAGCGCATCGCCCCATTCCTCAACGCGTCGTCGACGGTCGCGTTCAGGCCGCGAATGCGGCCGCGGAGCGCAGGGCCTTGCGCGCAAGCGCACGTGAGGATCGCCGCCGTCGCGGTCCAACGGAGGCCGAGGCCGCTCATGGCCTTGCGCGCCGTGCTGTCTGGCTCAGCTCGATGGCCTTGCTTGCATATTGCTCGGCCTCTTGGGCGAGATTGGCTGCATCGGAATAACTGGCCTCCGAGGCCTCGATTTGCGCCTGCTCGAGGTGTTCCTTCGCCGCGTAGTACTCGTACGGCGCGAGCTGCTCGGCGCCCACGGCTTTCGCTTCCTCGACTCGTGAGGCGGCCGCGTTGACCACGATCACGTACTGCGCCCCGCCGCACCCGCTGAGCGCACCCCAAAGTGCCATCCCGAGAGCGGGGATCGAAGCGCGCATCGCCTCCGGGAACCGTACCGTTCGCTGCGACGGGCGGTCAAGGAGTCGGGCTAGACCCTTCGATAGACGCCGACGACGACGCCGAGGAGCATCGTCGGTTTGAAGTCTGCCGCGCGCACGTAAATCGGCGCCATGTTCTTGTTCGCCGGCTGGAAGCGCACGTGGTCCTTCTCCGGGTAGTAGTACTTGACGGTGGCCTCGTCGCCGATCAGCGCAACGACGATGTCGCCGCGGTTCGCTGTCAGCTGCTTCTTAACGAAAATGTAGTCGCTGTTCAGAATCCCAGCCTCGATCATCGAGTCGCCGTGAACTTTGAGCCCGAACACCTCCCGCCCTCCCTTGACGAGCGTGCGGTCGATGTGGACCGTGTCAATCACGTGCTCCTCTGCGAGCAACGGTAGCCCCGCAGCGACGCGCCCCAGGACCGGGACTTCCACGAAGTCGACGTCGTTCGCGGCTGGCTCGCTCGGGACGCCTGCGTCGCCCAGCACCTGGGACGCCAGGGTGGTGGGGCGAAGCGCGCGGGACTTCATGTCTTCGCGCGTTAGGTATCCCTTGCGCTCCAGAGCGCGGAGATGATCGTTGACGCCGTTCGTCGAGCGAATGCCCATGCGCGCGCCGATCTCGCGCAGGGTCGGCGGATAGCCCCGATCGTGAATCGATTCGCGAATGAAGTCGAGGACCATCTGTTGGCGCTGCGTGAGCCCTTGCATCGTGGCCAAAACCTTACCTGAACGGACGTTCTATCGTCAACAAATGGGTCGCTTAAAGTGCGACTGCACTCCCTCACACAGCGCCTTGCTCGCTGCTCGCTGCTGGACGGCCTCGTGGTCAGAACTTTCCGCTCGACGTCAGGAAGGTGACCTTCTCGTTGGTCTCTCGCAGCCGCACACTGAGAATGCGGACGCAGTTCCAGAGCACCTCGTATGCGAGGTCCTTGTGCAAGAAGAGAAGATCGTCGAACGACTCTTTCGTGATGACGAGCGCGCGACACCGCTCGTGAACCCGGGCGTCGGCCGACCGCGGGGACTCGTCGAGCAGCGACATTTCGCCGAACACTTCGTTGGGGCCCAGCACGGCCAGCGCCTCTTCACCCATACCCGCCACTTCGCGGGAGATACGAACCTTCCCCTCCAAGATGATGAACAGCTTGTCGCCGGGGTCACCGTACTGAAAGAGCTTCGTCCCTGTGGCGTGGGACTCCTCGGCCGTGACCCGAGCGATAAGCGCGAGCGCGGCCCGCGTCAGACCCTCGAAGAACGGTACCCGAGCCAGCTGCTCGCAGCGCTCTGGGGCCAACGCCGGGTCGGGAAAGGATTGGGACAAGGTCGTCGTTGCCAAGGGTACGACGAAGCCACGTGTGCCGCCAACGTCGCCCAACAGCGCCTCACTCCTTGACCGGAGTGGCCTTCAGCGAAGCACGACCCTCCTTGACGTAAACGCTGAACTTGACGCGCTTGACCCCGTGCTTCTCGGCCAGCGAATCGCGATTCTTGCGCAAGATCACAGAGAACTTGTCGAAGGTTAGGCCGTCCGTCGGCTCGCCGCACTGCTTCTTGATGCGGATGAAATCTTGGTACGCGACCCGCCACTCGGCGTTCTCGTCGAGCGCGCCGCCGGTTGCGCGAGCCATCACCTCTGCGGGAACGGTTGCCACCGTCGTCGCGTCCTCGTCGTCGAGAGTCTGTGAAGTGTGCGCCACCGGTATCGGCGGTGGAGCCATCCGTCTGCCGCTCTCCGCGGCGGCGTTCAAGGGCGGCATCTTCGGGCTCGACGCGGGAGGGGCGGCGGGCCGCGCGCCTGGAAGGGGCGGTGGCGGCTTCGGGGCGGATACCACCGGCGGAAAGGGCGTGCCGGGCAGCGGGGGCGGCGCTTGCCGGGCGCTTGCTGAGGCGGCAGGCGACGTCGACGAGGAAGGGGACGGCGCCTCCGAGAATGACGGAAAGGGTGGTTGCGAAGCCACGGCGACCGAAGGTGCCGCCGGCAGCACGGGAGGCGGACCCGGCACCTGGGCGCTCTCCTCGCCCGTCGGGAACGAAAACGCGCTCATCGCTGGTTGCGCCGGCGTCGGCCCAAGGATTGATTCGAGATCGGCGGGCTTGCGCGTCACCCCTCCCGCTTTCTCGATCGCCCGCTCGATGCCGTCATTGATGCTCTGCGCTGCCAGACGATAGGCGCCGCGAAAGCTCGAGACGCTCAGCCCGTCCATCGCCCCCGCCTTGAGTCTGATCGCCTGCGTCAAGAGCTCGCGAAGAGGAAGGGTGTGCTCGAGCACCGTGAAGCCGATACCGACGACCGCAGCGATGAGCACGACCGCGGCGAGCAGGCCCAAAGGTACGTTGGCCTTGTCCTGGTCGTCGGCTCCGCTCAAGAAGGCCATCGGCCCACCGAGCGGAGTCATGGCGCGCACGACCGCAAACCCGCCCCCAAGTGCCCATGCATCCCCCGGCAACCGCGCGTAGAGCACGCCCAGATCCCCGTTGAGCATCCGCGCTTCGGTCCGGATGTCGTCGTTGTACGCCTTGTCGTCGATGTTCTTCAGGTCGTTGCCGATGGCATCGAGCTTCGCGGTTTCGAAACCCTTGGAAGCGCCGCCGGCCATCTTCTGCCCCGCGGCGTAGATCGCGACGCTTGTGCGCGTGCGGTTCGCAAGGTCCTGGGCGAATTTGCCGTTGATCTCTTTGAGCCCGACGAGCGCCCCGGCGGGACGTTGCGTCGCGTCGTACTCGACGGGGCGCGCGCCCACGACGTACATCTTGCTTCCCAACACCCAGATGTCGTCACGCATCCACCCGTGGAGCGCATCGTTGACGGCGGGATAGCCCCCCATCTCGAAATCCTCGTTGCCGGCACCCGGCTCGTAGCCCGACTGCGCCACCAGTCGCCCGTCGCGATCGACGGCGAAGAACGCGTCAGGGCGAAGATCGATCGGAATCGTGTCGCGGATGCTCGCCAACGCTCTCTTGGCGTCCGCCTTGGCCTTGTCGGGAACCTTTGCCTCTTTGCTCGCGTCCGCAGCCACCAGCGCCTGTTGAAGGGTCGCGTCGACACTGCCTGCCAGGAGCGCGTCGAGTCGACGGCGCGCGTCGATCTTGAGCGCCCACTCGACGGTTTGGCTGTCCGACGCGAGCCCCTCTTTGAGCGCGTGCGTGCTTTGCCGGTCGTACTCGCCGACGGCGACGTACACGACGTAGAGGGCCACGGCGACCGCGACACCCAAGAGGACGTACCAGACGCGCGACAGGACCATCACTTCGAGTCGCCTCCTACGACCAGCGGCTCCCTCAGCTCGAAGAGTCCGCGGTCGCCGACCCGCATGACGGATGCCTCCTTGCCCACCTGCTTGCCGTCGAAGAACGCCTTGAACGTGTACTCTCCTTGAGGCAGCGTCATCGAAAAGACCCCATCGCGGTCCGGGTAGGCAAATTCCACCATGCCGGGATCGACCACTACGTACATGACGATGCTCGGGAACAGCTGGTCGCGGATCTCATGGACGCCAGGAGCGCTGGCCGCCCACTCTCGTGTCGAGCCGGGCCCGGTCTGGTTGGGTGCCCACTTGTCGTTGCCGGCCTCGTAGAGGACGTGGCTGAACGGATCGACATTTCGAAAGCTCAGACGCGAGCCCGGCGAAAGCACGACCGTAGCCGGCGTCATGCGCCCGCCCGTGACCTTTACCGCCAGCGGTTCGTGCGCCTGAGGCGATGCACCGCTGAACGCGGCGACGCAAACGTCGCGCGAGACGTTGGCCGACAGCCTGCGAAAATCCTGCTTTACGGTCGGCGAGGGCTCGCGCCAGTTGTAGTGGCGAGAGTCGCTCTTGGCCGCGTCGGCATAAATCTGCGGCAGGAGCTTATCCCAGCCGACGATCTTCCCCTTGAGGGTCGCGGGCGGCGGTCCCGCGCGCAAGAGCCCGCTCGCGAGCACCGATGCAAACACTAGGAAATGAGCGGCTATGCGCGTCGGGCGACGCGCGAACGGTCTGCGCTTCGCGTCCGGCATGTGGGCGTCCGAGGCAGACGGTACCCGACGGCGAAAGGCCCTGTAAACGCCTTTCGGGGCGGCGGGGGGCTCCCGCGCCAGAAGGCCCCCAAAAACGGCCCGCTGGTGCCCACCGGCGACTCACCCGGGCGCCTCGACCGGCAAGACCTCGATGTCGATCACAGCGCCGTCGCGAATCGCTTTCATTCGGACAGGGCCAAGGATGGGCCATCTCTGGAGGGCGCGGTGGATGTCGTCCACGCTCGCTACCACGCCCCCGTCGAGACGAACCACGATGTCACCGACACGCATTCCCGACCGCGATGCCGGGCCGCGCTCGTCGAAGCCGCCCACTTCGACGCCGCTGGTCTGCTCGAGCCCCAGCCGCCGCACGAGCTCGCGGCCGAGCGGTCGATTCTGTGCGGAGATTCCGAGCCAGCCGCGCCGCACGCGGCCGCTCGTCATGAGCTCGCCGACGACCCACTTAGCGGTGTCGATCGGGACGCTGAAGCTGATGCCCTGCGCGCCCAGGATGATCGCCGTGTTGATGCCCACGACGCGCGCAGCGGAATCGACCAGCGGCCCCCCCGAGTTGCCGGGGTTGAGAGCCACGTCGCTCTGGATAATCCCTTCCATGGGGCGCCCATCGCGGGCGCGCATTGTGCGCCCCAGCGCGCTTACGACGCCGGCCGATACGGTGGATCCGAAGCCCAACGGGTTGCCGATCGCCACGACGAGCTGACCGACGCGAAGGACGGAAGAGCTGCCGAACGGAGCATGGGTAGGCACTGGGCCCGTCGTGCGTACGACGGCGAGATCCGTCGCGTGGTCGATCCCGACGACCGCGGCCCCGCTTGTGGTTCCGTCCGTAAAGCCAAGCTTGAGCTCATCCGCGCCATCGACCACGTGCGCGTTGGTGAGAACGTAGCCGTCTGGAGCGAACACGACGCCCGACCCGGCACCTGAGGCACCGCGACGCGATGCCCGTGCGATGCTCACGACGGCTGGGCCAGTCCGCTCGACCGCGCCCACGACCGCACGCGAATAGGCATCCAGTGCCTCGCCGTCGTTCACGTCGTGGGCCATGGTGGCGCCGGTCGCGCTCATCGCCGAGGGCTCGGAGCGGTGAGACGGATCGAGAACGAGGGCCAGCGAACGCATGGATAAGCAACGTGCGCACGCCGTCGAGGTGGTCAAGGGCCGATCATCGCATGGGCAGCTCGATGATGAAACGCGTGCCGCGTCCCAGCTCACTCTCGACCCGAACCGAGCCGTCGTGACTCTCGAGGACGTTTTTCACGATCGACAGGCCAAGCCCCGTGCCTTGTCGATCGCGCCGCGTCGTGAAGAACGGCACGAACACATGCGGCAGATGATCTGCGGCGATGCCCGCGCCGTTGTCCGCCACGACGACGACGACCTGCTTGGTACCGGCTTGTCCCTCGGCGAGCTGCGTGGTCACTACGACGCACCCGTCGCGCGCGGGGGCGGCCTGCGATGCATTGGTCAGGAGATTCACGAACACCTGGACGAGCTGTTCCCCCACCGCTCGGACCGTGAGAACGTCCTCGCCGTAGCGGCGCTCCACCCGAACGCCGCTCGCCGACAACACGTGCTCGCAGAAAGCGATCGCCTGGTCGATGACACTGTGCAACACCACCGACGCCGCGACGCTCCCCGAGGGGTGCGCGTAGCTCACGAGGTCGCGAGTGAAGCGCAGCATCCGCGTTGCAGACTCGCTGATGCGACGCATCCGTTCGATGTCTTCGGGGTCGCTGCCACTGCTTCCGGAGAGCGCTCTCCGGATGAGATAGTCCGAATACGCGACGATCGACGTCAGGGGATTGTTCAGCTCGTGCACGACTCCCGCAGCAATTTGACCGAAGTTCGCAAGCTTGTCGGCTTGCAGCATTCGCTGTTCGAACGCTCGTGCGTCGCGACGCTCACCGTCGATCGAAACCAGCGCGCGCGTGGTGGTGAGGGCTCGGCCGAGCGCCATCGCAGCGCGCTCCACCAGATGCACGATCGCCGAGCTGTCCCGATCGAGGTCGTCCTCGTTCGAGGCGACGTGCAGCGTCGAGCCGGTGCTCCCTGGGACCGGAGCGATGTGCTCGCTCACAAGGCTCGGGAACAGGCGGGTCGGATCCACGCCCGGGTCCGCCTGGCTCGCTCCTTCGGGTAGCCGGGTAACGACCGCTCGCTCGCGCACGGCCGCCCCGGGCTCGGGGACCAAACACAACCCTACCGCGCAGCCCGGCACGATCGTGGCCACCACTTCGACCATCGCCTCGACCACAGCGCGCTCCCCACGCAGAAGCGGGAGATCGAGTGTGGCGACGAGGAGTCGGTCCAACCACCCGGCCGGCACGAGCTCGGGGATGCGAGCGCGCGCGGACGAGGTCTCGCCGAGCGTCCCCGGCGCGGGATTGTGAGACGCCGCGACGTCGGTCGCCGCGTGTCCTCTCCGCGTACGTATGGATACCTTGCGCATCCAGCCTACACCTATTTGCGCCGCACCTTCGCGGCGGCGATTGTCCCCGACGACGTGTCCTTGCTCTGGTCTTTGTCTCCGTCCTCTTCCGCGCTGGCCCCCTCTTCCATCTGTGGCATCTGTGGCGTGGACGACGGGGCGGAACGATCCAAGTCGAGAATGCGCGCGCGTCCGACGTACGACTTCGTCTCGTACTTCGTGATCTTTCCGATCTTTCGGACGATCTCCGCCATTCGTTCCGCCTCGTTGAAAATGATCGCCGCCGCCGAATACGCAGCGGTCTCCGGCTCGAGACGGCGCTTGAGGAGCTCGGCGTACCCCATGACGCTGGTCAGCGGCTGATTGAGCTCGTGGGCGGCCGCGCCCGCGAGCTCCGCGACGATCGCCTGCCGCTCCTGCGCCAGAATCTGCTCCTGCGCTTGCGCGAGGCGCTGTTCCATCCGCATCTTCTCGCGAAGATCGGTGAAGATCCCCACCGTTCCCACCGGGATGCCCTCTTCGTGCAGCAGTGCGGCCGACAGCGACACCGGAATGCGCTCGCCGTGGGCGTCTAGCACCTCGGTACGAAGGCCCTGGACGCGCCCGTCGCCTGATTTGATGAGGCGCATGATGCTGCGCGCGACCCCGTCCGGGTACAGCGTTCGGATGTCGCGGCCGAGAAGCTGTGCAACGGGCAGACTGTAGACGCGTTCCGCCGCGGGATTGGCGAGCAGAATGTTGCCACGCAGGTCGGCCGTGACGATGGCGTCGACCGATGAGTCGATGATTCGCTGGAGGAAGTCTTTGGTCTTGTGGAGCTCGTGCTCCACTTCGCGCTCCGCGGTGACGTCGCGGAACGTACAGAGGACCACTCCCTCTTCCCGAAGCACGGAATTGAAGTTCATGCTGAGGATACCGATTTCTCCGCCTTTCCTCTTGATGCGCACGTCCACGTTCTGCGGATAACGGCCCTGCGCGAATCCGAGGCGCAGCTCGTGGGCGAGCGAAGCGTCTTCATCCGCGAACAGGTCGCCGACCGGTCGGCCGCGCAAGTCGGTCTCGCTGTAGCCGCTGATGACCCGCGCCCGCGGGTTCGAGAACAGCAGGTGTCCTTCGGCGTCGATGACCACGATCCCGTCCGCGGCGCTTTCGAAGAAATCGGCGTATCGCTGGAGAGTACGCAGTCGACGCTCGGCCTCGAAGCGCGCCACGGTCACCTGCTGGGTTTGATCGCGAAGCGACTGCATGACGCGCGCGTTGCGCAGGGCGATGGCCATTGCGTTCGAAACGGTCTTGCAGAGGTCGATCTCGCGATCCCCGAACGTGAAGGCGTGCCTCGCTCGCAGGAACAAGACGCCCATCGGGCGACCCTCGTAGAGGATCGGCAGGATGGCAAGCGAGCTGAACGCGCTCTTGTGGCCTTCGTGACGGACGATTTCGAGCAACGGGTGGGTGGCGATGTCGGGGATGAGCAGGGGCTCTCGGCTAGAAAGAACCTGCTGGATCTCGGGGTACTTGGTCAGGGCGATCGGCAGGTCGCGGAGTTGCTCGTCGTCGCTTGCTGCCACGACGTATCCCACGTCGCCCGCTTCGCGCACGAGGACGATACTCACGCGGTCGACCCTGGCGACCTCCGCGATACGCTGCACGACCGTGAACAGGATTCCGCGAAAGTCGAGGTTCGAGGCGAGCGCTTGGGTGAGCTCGAGCACGACGCGGGCGTCCTGCTCCTTTCGCGCAAGAGCCTCGACGACGCCGCGCAGGCGCAGCTGCCCGCGGATGCGGGCGACGAGCTCCACCGGTTTGAACGGCTTGCGTACGAAATCGTCTGCTCCGGCCGCGAAAGCTTTCGCGATCTCTTGATCGGCTTCGAGCGCCGTAAGAACGACGATTGGCAGGTCGCGGGTCACCGCCCGCGACCGAAGCGTTCGCAGCACCTGGTAGCCGTCGGGTGCCGGCATCACCAAGTCGAGCAGCACGAGGGAGGGATTGAGAGTGTCGATGTGCTGAAGCGCTTCCGCCCCCGACGCGACGGCGACGTGCGGCAGGTCGGCCTTGGCGAGGGCCTGAATCAGAACGTGCCGACTGACAGTGTCGTCGTCGACGACGAGAACGGGTCCGCCGGGCACACACAAAACTCTACCCCTGGCAAAGGGGGGGAACAAGCGTGCGGCAAAGCCCTGCCGGGACGCTCTGGGATCCGGCCTCCGCGCGCACCTTATCCTCCGAACAGGTCGCCCGTGCGGCCGCTTTCGCCCCCGCCGCCTGCCCGAGGCGTCTTCCCGAGGGCTTCGTACGCCTTTCGGTTGGCTGTCCTCCCTCGCGGCGTCCGCCCCACGTACCCCTGCTGGATGAGGAAGGGCTCAATGACGTCCTCGAGGGTGTCGCGCGGCTCGGCAAGCGCAGCAGCCAGCGCCTCGACGCCCACCGGCCCGCCGTCGTAGTGGTCGATGACAACAGTGAGATAGCGACGATCCATCTCGTCGAGGCCCGCTTCGTCCACCTCGAGCCGCTGGCACGCCTGCCGAACGCGGTCGATGTCGATCCTGCCCGTCCCCAGCACTTCGGCGAAGTCGCGGATGCGGCGCAGGAGACGATTGGCCACGCGGGGCGTGCCACGCGACCGGCGCGCGATTTCATGAGCGGCGCCCGGGTCAACGGTCACGCCGAGCAGGCTGGCGCTCCTCGCGACAATGCGCGCCAGGTCTTCGGGCGGATAGAAGTCCAGCCGCACGACGTGCCCGAAGCGGGCGAAAAAGGGCGCCGTGAGGAGCCCTGTGCGGGTCGTCGCGCCCACGAGCGTGAAGGGCTGCAGCGGGATCTGCACCGCGCTGGCGAACGCTCCCTCGCCCGTCATGATATCGATGATCAAATCGTCGAGCGCCGGGTACAGGCTCTCTTCGACGACGGGGTTGAGACGGTGAATCTCGTCGATGAAGATGATGTCGTTCTTCATCAGTTTCGTCGTCAGAAGCGCGGCCAGCGCTCCTTTGTGCTCGATCACCGGGCCGCTCGTCGCGACGACTTGCACCCCCATCTCGTGCGCCAAGATGTGGGCGAGCGTGGTCTTGCCGAGCCCCGGAGGGCCGCACAAGAGAATGTGGTCGAGCGGCTCCTCGCGTCGTCTCGCGGCTTCGACGAAGACGCGCAAGTTCTCCTTATGCTTCGTTTGCCCGATGTAGTCTGCGAAGGTCCGGGGGCGCAGCGTGCGGTCGAAATGGGCATCGTCCCCGTGGATCGCCCCATCGAGCGCCCTTGCCGCCGGCTGTCCGCTGGCGTCCGGCACCACCGACGGGCGCTTCGGCATCGCCTCAACCCCCCAATTTGGCGAGGTAATCGCCGATTAGGGGCAGCCCGAGCACCTGGCTCGCAACGCCCGCGCGGACGGCCGCACCAGGCATTCCGTTCACGACGGCGGTCTCTTGCGACTCGGCGATGATCGTGCCCCCCGCCGCCCGGATGGCGCGAGCACCCTCTACGCCGTCGTCGCCCATTCCGGTCAAAATCACGCCGACGCAGCGAGGGCCAAGCGCGGCGACGCTCTTGAAGAGGCGGTCGGCGCTCGGCACGTAGCGGTCTGCCGCACCGGCCGGACCCACCCGGAGCTTCAGCTCTGCGCCTTGCCCCCGTACGAGCTCCATGCACTTGCGGCCGGGGCACACGAATCCCGTGGCCAGCCCCACGAGATCGCCGTCGCTCGCCTCCACCGTCCGCACCGGCCCGCGCTTGTCGAGCCGCTCGGCGAACGTTCGCGTGAACTTGTCGGGCATGTGCTGGGCGACGACGAACGCGGCGTTCGTGGTCGCCGGGATCCGTCCGAAGAGGTGCATCAGCGCGCTTGGCCCCCCCGTGGAGCTCGCGATGGCCACGACCGTTTTGGGTGCGCGGTATGGGCGCGGGCGAGCGGCCGGTTCGTCGAAGCGAGCAGGCCGTCCGTCCTGCGCAAACGCGCCGCTCGTCTGCCGGCGAATCAGGGGGCCCGGTACGAAGGACGGCCGCAGCGATCGGACCAGCGATACCTTCTGGAGGATCTCTTGCCGCACGTCGGTCGCATCGGGACCGAGACGGTCAGGCTTGGGCACGAAGTCGAGCGCTCCGAGCTCGAGGGCCTTGAAGACGTTCTCGCGCTGCGAATAGCTGCTGACGACGATGACCGGCGTAGGCGCCTTGGACATCAAGATCCTAAGGAACGTAAAGCCGTCCATGCGGGGCATCTCGAGATCGAGCGTGATCACGTCCGGCTTGAGGAGGGTGACCAGTTGCAGAGCCTCTTCTCCGTCGGCCGCCTTGCCGACGACCTCCACCTCGGGGTGATCGGCGAATACGTCGGCGATGTTTCGGCGGTTGTATGCCGAGTCGTCGACGACGAGGAGCCTGATGGGCCGAGCCGTGGAGGTGGTCACGTGGATGGGTCCGGAGGCGGGTTCGCTTCGCGTGTCGACGCGGGCTTTCGATACACGAGGTCGTCCTTCAAGTGTAACAGCTCGAAGGCCGTCGAGACGTTCAGCAGCGATTCGGAGTGGCCGAGGAGCAGCACTCCGCCCGGATTCAGCCGATCGTAGAGAACCTCGATCGCAGCCTTTCGCGCGCGCGGCTCCAAGTAAATGAGGACGTTCCGGCAGAAGATCACGTCGGCCTTGCCGAGCACGCGCGCGCGATCCTTGTCGAGAAGGCTCATCTGGGCAAAGTGGCACATTTGGCGAATGAATTCGGCCACGTGCCAGCCGTCAGGGCGTTCTTGAAAGAATGCGCGGCGCATGTCGTTCGTCGTCACGCGGAAGCTGTTGTCGGTGTACACGCCCCGGCGCGCCGCGGCCACGCATCGGCGCGAAATGTCCGACCCGTGGATCCGGATGTCCCAGCGAGTCGGGCTCGCCGAATCGCGCGGGAAGAGGTGCGTCGAATGGACGAGGATCCCGATCGTGTACGCCTCCTCGCCGGTGGCGCATCCCGCGCTCCAAATCGAAAGCCGGCGGCGGGTCTTGCCTTGCGCGGCGAGCATGGGCAAAAGCTCGTACTGAAAGGCGCGGAGTTGCCTTTGCTCCCGGAAGAAGTACGTCTCGTTCGTCGTGAGCGCGTCGATGGCCTCGTCCCACTCCTCGGACGCGCGGCTTCCGAAGCGTAGGTAGTGGTGGTACTCCGCGAAGGTCGAGAGCTTGAGCACCATCAGGCGCTCGCGCAGCCGTCGTTCGAGGGTGAAGCGTGACTCGGGGCCGAAATGCAGCCCAGTGCGGGCCGCGAGAAGGTCGCGCAGCAGCCGGAACTCGTCCGGTTTGAGGGTGATGGCGTCCCCCGAGAATGGCACGCGCAGCACCTATGCGCCTTCTCTAGGGCGAGGAGCTGGACGGGACAAGGACCCGTCCCCCCCCTCTCCGGGGCGGAGGCTCGCGGCAGCGGCGATCGCGTCACGCACCGTCGGGTCCTTTTCGCGCACATAGCGAGCACGCAGCAGCGCTTGTGCGGCAGGGCCCCGATGGCCGAGCAGCTCGGCCGCCGTGCGGCGCACTTCCGGTGACCCGTGGTCGAGGCAGAGGCCGAGGCGGGCGAACGCGCGCGCACCAGACCGGGCACCGACCAGCGAGAGCGCGAGTTTGACCACCTCGGCTTCCTGGTGGTCGAGTGCCGCGAAGAGTCCGTCTTCGCAGGCTGCCGCCACGCTCGTCGGCACACGCGCTCGCGCGAGATGGCCGATTGCCTCGACGGCCGCGCACGCGATGGCGACGTCGGAATGGTTCACGAGCGGGCTGGCCGCGTCTACGGCGCGCGCCGGGTCGGCTTCGCCCAGGGCACGAAGGGCGGCTGCTGTGAGCACGGGGCTACTCGTGTTGGCCACGACGCCGACGAGGGGCTCGGCGCACTGGAGCCTTCCGAGCGCACGCACGGCCGCCAGCTGCACTTCGTCGTCCTCGTCGGCCAGAGCAAAGGTGACGGCGTCGGCGGCCCCCGCTCCACCCGCCTGCGCCAACGCGTCGATGGCCGCGCGACGCACCTGCGGACGGACATGCGCCAAGGCGCGCTCGAGCACGCGCACCTCGTCCTCGCGCAGTTTCCGCGTGGAGGCGATCGCCCCTAGAAGGACGCACGCGAGAGCGAGAGGGTCCTGCCCGAAAGCCGCGTCGCGCAGGAGAGCGCGCGCCGTTTCGACGTGCCTGGCGGCGAGCCCCCACACGGCGTTGGTCGCGGCCGCAGCGATGCGTTCATCGCGGTGTCCGATGATCGACGCGATCCGCACCAGGTCGTCGGCGTCGCCGATCGGCCCCAGGCTCTCGAGAGCGCTCGCGACGACCTCGGACGACGGATCGTCGATGGCCCTGCGCAGCGCGTCGTGGACCGCCGTCCCTTGCTCGCCTTCGAGCGACGCCGCGAGCTCGAGGGCGGCGGCGCGGACCGACGGCCGCGCTTTGCGGGCGGCGGCCAGAAGGGGCCCGATGGCGTCGGCACCCAGAAGACGCAGTGCCAGGTCGGCGCGCTCGGCCACGTCTTCGCCGAGGGCGTCGACGAGCAGGGCGACGTCGTCCGGGTCGCCGGTGAGACCAAGCAAAGCGAGGGCGCCGCATCGCACCGCCGAGTCCTCCACGTCGAGCGCGGCCCGCCGCGCGTTGTCGCGTGCCGCCGGGTTCCGTCGCAGCGCACGCCGAGCCACGTCGACCAGCTCGACGTCCTGCGGCCCGGCGGCGACGAGCTCGCCGAGAGCCACGATGGCCTCGCGCGCTATCGTGGGAGAACCGTCACCCGTCGCGAGAGCCAGCGCGCACACGGCGTCGGGCTCGCGAGAGCCGCACGCGGCCGCGATGGCGTACCGCCGGAGGAGAGGGTCGGCGACGTAGGGCTCGACGATACTCCAAGGCAGCCGCGCGCCCAATCGGGCAAGCGACTCGAGCGCCGCGAGCTTCAGGAAGGGGCCGCGGGTCGAGAGCGCCTGAACGAGCGATTGCGTCGCGAGCTCGCGCGACTCCTCGCCAGCCAGCGCTGCATTGCCGAGCGCCTCGGCTGCCGCGACTCGCACGTTGGCGTCTTCATCCTCGAGCGCCTGCGAAAGCGCCACCGTACACCGCAGGTCCGCGACCCCACCGAGGACTTCGACGGCCAGCTTTCGCGCGTCCGAGTCGAGTAACGCGAATGCTCCTACGGTTGCCGAGAGCGCGTCCGGACCGATGGCCACCAGCGCCTCCACGGCCGCGTTGCGGAGCCCAATGTTCACCGTCTCTTTCAGGGCCGAGACGAGCGCTGCGACGACCTCCTTGCGGCGCTCGAGCGATGGCGTGACCACCGCCGCCTCCTTCCGCACGCGCCAGTCCTCGTCGCCCAAGGCACGCACGAGCAACTCCGCTGCTTCGGGGCCGCTCACCTTGGCGATCTGCTGCACGGCGACGCGCCGGGCTTCGGGCTCGGCCTGCTGAAGCAGCCATCGAACGGCGGTTGCTGCTTCGCTCACGTCACGGTTCTCGCTGGCAGGCTACGCCGTCCGGCGCCCGAGGGCTCTTTTCCCGGGTCATCGCCGCGCGCAGGGGGGGTCCTGGATCCTCCACCTTCCCCTCTCGCGACCGGATCAGCGAGAGGCCGAAGGCGAGTGGCGTCGAGCACGAAGACGAGTCCGTCGGCGTGCGTGGTCACCCCGGCAAGTCCGCGGGCGTCGTCGCCGCCTCCGAGCGACGGCGCGGGTCGCAGCTCCGAGCTCCCGCTCCCGAAGACGTCCGTGACTGCGTCGACCACCAGCGCGACGAGCCGGCCGGTGGGTGCGGCGGCCTCGGGCGCCCGCGAAAGACCGGCGTGGACAGCCGACCCGTCGCCGAGCTCGGGGCCTGCGTCCATGACGATCCACTTGGTCTTGCGTGTCGTCGGTGTGGCCGGCAGGCCGAACCGAATCCGGAGATCGACCACCGAGACCACATCACCTCGGTAGTGCGCCACACCCACGACTGAGCGCGGTGCGTGAGGCATGGGCACCACCACGAGCGGATTGGCGATCTCCTTCACACGCGCAATTGCGACGGCGTATTCGACGTCGCCGACGACGAATCCGACAAGGTTCTTGGAAGGGTCGTGACGGTAGCGTTGCATGCTCATGCGTGCCTTTCCTCAAGGCGACTCCAAGACAGGGCGCAACTCCAGGAGGATGAGCATTGCCCCGTCGCTCGCCGTCGGTCTCCCGATTCCTGCGATGTGCGGCGCCTGCTCCCCCCCGAGCACGTTTGCCGGCTCGATTTCTTCGCTCGCCAACCGCCAAACTTGCTGTACGTCGTCGACGAGGAGGCCGATTTGCTCGCCGGTGCCGGCGTCGGCCAACAGAATGCGCGACTTCCGATCGATCGCTGCCGGGGGAAGGCGGAAGCGGCGCCGCAGATCGATCACCGTCACCAGTTTGCCGCGCACGCTGATCACACCGAGCACGGTTTCCGACGCGCGCGGAACCAGCGTGAACGGCGGGGGCCTCAGAATCTCGGCCACGTGCGCGATCTGTACCGCGTAGGTCTCTCCAGCGAGCCCGAACGCCAAGTACTCGACCCGCTTTCCCGTCTCCCCCGCGCGGCGCGCCGCGCGTCTCTCGGTTCTTCCCTTGAGCGTCGGCATCGATCAGGTCCTCCCCGCGCGCCGGCTCGCCTCGAGGGTCCCGTTCCGACGGCCTGAGTCCTCGGCCGCTGCGAGGAAGCGTACCTCGCCCGGCAAGAGCACCTCCTCAATTAGGGCCGCGACGTCAATCACCAGAGCGATCCGCTGGTCTCCGAGCTCCGTGGCGCCCGCGAAGCCGCGCACACCCTTCAGCGACTTTCCGAGCGGCTTGATCACGATGTCTTGTTGTCCCACGAGCTCGTCGACGACGAACCCGAGCCGTCGCGCCCCGACGCGGGCGATGACCACGAATGGGCCATGCCCGTCGCGGTGGCTCGCAGGAAGCCCGAAGAGCCGGGCAAGGCGGCAGATGGGCAGCGACGTGCCTCGTACCGTCAGCACGTCGCGCGACTCGACGGTCCGCACTTTCCCTTCGTCGAGCACGATCGCTTCTTCGACGCTCGCGAGCGGGACGGCGAATAGGTGTGCCCCGATCTCCACCAAGAGCACGTGAATGATCGCCAGCGTGATCGGCAGCGTGATGGTCATCTTCGTGCCGATGCCGACGTCGCTCGTGATATCGACGACGCCACCGAGCTTGCTGATGTTCGTCTTTGCGACGTCGAGCCCCACCCCACGCCCGCTGAGGTCGGTGGCGACCTCCTTGGTGGTAAAGCCCGGCATGAAGACAAGGGCGAGCATCTCGCTCTCCGTGAGCTCTTGGGCTTCCTCGGGGCTGACGATCCCGCGGCGAACTGCCGCCGCGACCAGCGCGCCGTGGTCCATGCCACGCCCGTCGTCCTCGACCTCGATGACGACATGGTTGCCCTTCTGAAACGCATTGAGGGCGATGGTCCCAATCGGCGGCTTGCCGACGCTCAGTCGCTCGTCGCGCGCCTCGATCCCATGGTCGATCGCGTTCCGGATCATGTGCATGAGGGGGTCGCTCAGCTCTTCGACGATGAGCTTGTCAAGCTCCGTGTCGGCACCGGTGACAACGAGGTTCACGTCTTTGTCGTGTTCTCGGGAGATCTGCCTCACGATTCGGGCGAGCTTGTCGAAGGCCTGACCGAGGGGCACCATCCGCACTTCGAGGATCCCGCTTTGCATCTGCGCGAGGTGCCGTTCGAAGGTGCGGTTGAGGCGACCGAGCTCGATCGAGAGCTCACGCGGCTCGGCGCCTCGACGGCGGACGCGGTCGGTCAGCTTCGCGATGGCGGTCTTGACGATCGCCAGCTCGCCGACGACGGTCATCAGCCGATCGAGCTTTCGGATGTCGACGCGCACCGTCTGGCTCGCGGACCGCAACGACAGTTCTCGATTCGGCGCCGGGCCGCGCAAGGACGCGGCAGCGGGCGGGTTCGGTGTGACGGCAATGGAAGGTGTCTTCGCCCCTGCGGTGGGCTCTTGGGACGGGCGCGCAGGGCCGCTCGCGTGTCGCGGCGTCGCCGACGGGGCGACCATGCCCGGGCCGGCGAACGATGCCCCAGCGCTCGCCGCGCCCGCGACGGGTGCCGCGTGCGCTGGTCGCGCGCTTGGACCGATGCGCCGTGCGACGTCTTCGATCGATATGTCGGGTCCGACGATCGCGGCCTGCAAGGCCGACAGCGACGCTCGGCTCGCCATGAGAATCTCGAGCTCGATCGTGTCGACGTTCGCGCCGGATCCGGTCGGCAGGTACGTGACGATCTCCCCGAGCGGCCTGGCTTGCGCTTTGAGCTCGTCGAGGGAGCTGTCGATCGTGGCGAGCGAAAAGCGAGCGCGTATTCGGAACAGGGCGAGCCCTTGCTGAATGTTGGCGCGCAGCCGGTGCTCCTCATACTCGGTGAGCACGCCCAGGAGCCCCGGATCGAGCTCGTATTGTGCGACGACCCCCCCCCCGCCCCCGCCCCGCCTTTGGGAGAGCTGCCCGACGGCCAGGAGAAGCTGCTCGACCTCTCGCTCCGGTTCGGGCGCGTCGCTGCTCTGGGCTGTCAAGAGGCGCGCATAGAGCGAGACCGCCTGAAAGAGCAGGTCCAGCACCGTCGGCGTCACATCGATCCGCCCCAAGCGCAGGTCGTCGAGAACGTCTTCGAGCTCGTGCGAAAGCCCCGCCATGCGAGTTGCGCCGAAGAGGCCCGACAGTCCCTTGAGCGTGTGGACCCCACGGAAGACGTCGTTGATGAGCTCGGGGTCGACCCGCCCGGCTTTCAGCCCTTCGTCGAGCGTGAGCAGATCGCGCCCGAGCCCGTCCACGAGCTCTTGTGCTTCGCTGAGGAACTCGTCCCGCGCCTTGTCGCCCGCGTCGCCACGCCCTCCACCCTCTGCCATTGGCTAAGGTCCGCCCGAGGGCGGCTCGCTCCGGCCCACGCGGGTTCTCTCTGCGCCGAGGAGGCGAGCGCACATTTCGCCGAGCTGCTCGGGGGTGAAGGGCTTCGGCAGATAGGCGTTCGCGCCCAATGCCAAGCCGCGCTCGATGTCGTGCTCCCCGTGGAGGCTCGAGATGATGAGCAGGGGGGTGGCGCGATGGTGCGCGGAGGACCGGATGAAGCGGATCACTTCGAGCCCGTTGATGTCCGCCATGTTGATGTCCGTTACGATGAGGTCGTAAGGCCCCCGCGGTAGCAAGCGCAGTGCCTCGAACCCGCTGCTCGCCTCGATCACTTCGCAGGCGCCCTGTCGGGTCGCAAAGTCGGCGGACTCGAGTACCGCGCGCACGAACGCCCGAGTCGAGACCGAATCTTCGACCACCAAGATCCTCCGTACGAGCCCCGCCAATCCCACAAAGGCTAGTCTACTACCAGCGACACAGGCGAAGCCAAAACTCACGAGCCCACGGCGCCCTTTTCCCGACCCGCCCTTCCACAGACGTTCGTTCGACTCGCTGTCCTCCCGGCACCTCCTCCGTTTGCCTGTCTGCCTGACCGCGCGACCCTCCCCATGAACTCCTCGACGGACGCACCGACCGCCGCTGCGCTGATCATCGGCGACGAGATCCTCTCCGGAAAGGTCGACGAGGCCAACGCCGCGCCGCTGGCGCGCACCCTCAGAGCGCTCGGGATCTTGCTTCGACGGGTCGTCGTCGTCATGGACGACGTCGACACCATCGCCCGCGAGGTTCGTGACTTGTCGGCGACGCACGACTGGCTCTTCACGAGCGGCGGCGTCGGACCCACCCACGACGACCTCACCATCGAAGCGGTGGCCAAAGCTTTCGGCACGCGTGTCGTTTCCTCGCCGCACATGGAGGCGATGCTCAAAGCGCATTACAAGGAACGGTGCACCGAGGGCCATCTGCGGATGGCGCTCATGCCCGAAGGGGCGTCGCTCGAGGAGACGCCGCAGGTCGCGTGGCCAACCATCCGCCTTGGGAACACATGGCTGCTGCCTGGGATACCGGAGGTCTTCCGCATGAAACTCCCGGTGGTTGCGGCGCGCATCGGCACGACGCGGCTCGCCTTCGTGTCCCACGGGGTTTGCGTACGGATGGACGAAGGCGAGCTCAAGCCGCTCTTGGATCGCGTCGTGGGCGCGTTCCCCGATGTCTCGATCGGCTCGTATCCGCGCTGGCTCGAGGCAGCCTACAAGACCAGGCTTACGTTCGATGGCCGCGACGAGCCTCGCGTGCTCGCGGCGCGCGATGCCTTCGTGGCCCTGCTGCCCGCAGGTGAGCCCCAAAGCACGGACTGAGCCAACGCCCCGGGGCGCGGGCGATAGGGCCGGGCGGGAAGGCCTTTGCACCCGCCAAGCGGGCAAGCACGTTGCATTGACGCGAGAGCGGTAGCTACACTTGCCTTTGCGCCCCTGGCCACGCGTTTTTTAGTCGGCTACTTGCCCGATCATCCGAAAGGCGAGCGCAAGGGGACGGCCCATGTGGAAGCTTGCCATCGAGGACGACGAAGGAAAGCGGACGATCGTGCCGCTTACGCGCGATCAGTATTCCATCGGGCGTAAAGAGGGGAACACGATCCGCCTGACGGAGCGCAACATCTCGCGGGAGCACGCGCGCCTACACAAGAGAAGCAACACCGGGTCTGCCGAGGCGTCAGGCTTCGTCCTCGAGGACCTGTCGAGCTACAACGGTGTCTTCGTCAACGGGATTCGGGTTACGCGGGAGCAGGAGCTCGCCCACGGCGACCTGGTTCAAATCGGCGACTATCGCGTCGTCTTGCAAGACGAACGGCTCGCTGACGCACCGGACTCCGGCAGCACCGAGGGCAAGCAGACGATCCCGAGCGCGCCGACCGCAAGGGCAGCAGCGCTTCTCGACCGGCCGAACCGCCTGGTCATGGTCGCAGGGCCCGCCGTGGGCGCGGAGTTCCCACTGGATCGGGAGCGCCTCACGATCGGGCGGGCGGAAGACGCTGGCATCTCCGTGAACCACAATTCGGTCTCGCGCCTCCACTGCGAGGTGCACGCGCTCGGGGACGGGCGCTTCGAGATCGTCGACAAGGGGTCGAGCAACGGCGTCCGCGTCAACGGAGCCGAGCTGCGCCGGGGCATTATCGAGCCTGGCGACATCATCGAGCTCGGGGACGTGAAGTTCAAATTCGTCGGCGCCGGTCAGATCTTCCTGGCGACCGAGAGCCAGGTCGGGGAGCGGGCGGCGCGGGAAGGTGCTCGCCCGCCGCGCGGCCTCAACCGGTTGCCCGTCGCGGCCTTCGTCGTCATCGTCGTGGCGGGTGCGGCGGGGGCTTGGGCGTACACGCGCCCGCGGGTCGAACGCGCGTCGTCTGCGACGCTCGTTCCGGTCTCTCCAGAGCGCTCCACCCTCGACCGGGCGAAGAAGCTCTCGGCCGGAGGCGATCTCGAAGGCGCCCACAGGCTGCTGGCCACCCTTTCCGACGGGTCGCCTCTGCGCAGCGCGCCGGAGTTCCGCGAGGTCGAGAACCGGTGGGCGGACGACCTGTTGGAGCGCGCGGACGCCGAGGGCGACCTGGCGGCAAAGCGGGCCCTGTACCAGCGGGTCGCTCAGGCGATGACCGTCGAGCCGACGCGGCGCAAGGCGGGGGCAGACAAGCTACAAGAGCTCGATGTCGTGGCGAACACCGGAATCAACCGCATGCAAGTCGTCGCGGCATCGAACGTTTCGGTCTCGGGCGATGCGGCAGCGGTCACGATCGGCCGTCCCGACGCGGGACGGCGCACGTTGATGGCGACCGAAGCCCTCTCACCCCCCGCGGCGTTCGCGCCTCCGCCCGCACCGCCGCCCGCGACGCTACCCGTGACGACGTCGCCGAGGGGCCCGGGCGGGAGCGTCGACGACCGCGAGCGGCAGCTCGCTCTCCAGGGAACACAGGACTCCAAGATTCTCCTCAAGCAACAGCTCGAGCAGCGCGTCTACAGTGGCAAGGCAACCGACACGGAGATCAGGCTTCTCATCAGCACGTGCAAAGACCTCGGTGACAAGCCGTGCGTGCAAGAGGCGCGCGCGATCCAGGCGCAACGGGCGCCGTAACACTCGCGCTTTGGGAGCGGCGCTCCCGCGGCACGGCAGCCGCTGCTGAGGCGAAAAAGCGTCGCCAGCGCAACGCCCAGCGAGACGAGTGGGGCTCGGGCGCAATTGTCGCGTCCGAGCCCGCTGCGCCTCGAGGAGCTCAGAGCTTTAGGCCCGGAAGGGCCTTCGTCCCCTCCTTGCGGAGGCGTCGAGCGCATCCGGATCCAGGTCGAGCGCACGGAGAATCGTCGGCGCGACCTGCGTCGTCGTCACGTGCTTCGCGATCGTCCGGTGGTGCAGTCCCGGGTTCGACACGAGGAGCGCGACGTTCGTGTCGTCGAGCGTGCCGCCGCCATGCTCCGCGATCTTCTTGCTGCTACCCGAGTAGATGACGCCGGACCCTCCTCGCGCGAGATGAGCCGATACCGCGAACTCGTCATGCCGGAACGTCGTCGCGTCCGCGGTGGTTTGCCACGAGTTCACGGGCCTCTTGCGGTCCCGTCGCTCACGAGAGCACGCGGGACGGCGGTGAGACACGGGGCAAGGCGAGGAACGCGTTACGTTTCCGCTGTTTGCTCCCTGCGGGGGTCGCTTCGTCCCCCGCCTTGTTCAATTTTTCATCCGAGAGAGAGGTCGGTTTCATGCGAGGGACAAGGGTCGGGTTCGGTGTGTCTCTGGGAGTAGCGACCATCGCTGCGTGCAGCGGCGCTAACCCGAACGATGCGCTCACCCTGCGCGCCCTCGGTCCGTCGCTCCTCTTCGCGTGCGGGTCGACGTCCTGCCCGTCGTCCCAGCCATTCTGCTGCGACACGACGACCCCGCTGGACGGAGCCACTGCGGACGGCGTCGTTCACACCTGTGTTGCGTCACAGTCTTCGTGCGCCGGCGGCGTCGCGCTCAAGCAGTGCTCCACGACCCAGAACTGCGGCACTGGGCAGGTCTGCTGTCGCCTGGTGGCCGCCGGCGTCACCAGCCAGCTATGCGAGCTCACCTGCCCGATCGGCGAGAGCCAGCTCTGCGCTTCGACGTCCGAGTGCATGCCCGGCGAGCGGTGCCAAACGGAGGTTTCCGCCGCCGACGCAGCCACGACCGGCGCTTGTATCTCGTTTGCGGACTCGGGCGGTCCGGACGACTCCGCCCTCCCCGACGCGGGCTCGGTGAGCCCGGACGCTCGCCCGGACGGCAATCACGGCGGGTAGGGCGATCGCTACTGTTTGGTCGCCGTGAGGTCGAACGTGCAGGAAACCGTGGTCATCGCGCCCGCGATGGAGAAATCGTAGGAGATCATGACGCTTCCGGAGATCGTTCCGTCGCTGTTGATCATGACGGTTTCGGACTCGCGGAATGCGCCGGCGTCCGATTGCGAGTCGCACGTGGCCGTGTACGTGCATCCAGTCTGCGTCGTGATGCAGGTGCCGGCGTCGGCTCCCTGAGTGGCGCCCGCGTCTTGGTCCACGGTCGACGTCTTGTCCGCCGGGGTGAACTGCATGCACGTCGGGCCGCCGGACACGTAAGTCCAGTGAAACAGGTAGGTTCCGCTGACCATGGTCCCACAGGCGCCGCCGCCGGAGCCCCCACCGCCACTGGACGAGGAGCTCGCGCCGGAGCTGCTGCTCGAGGAGGAGCTCCCGCCGGACGAGGAGCTCGCGCCGGAGCTGCTGCTCGAAGAGGAGCCTCCGCCCGAACTGCTTCCGGACGAGGAGCTTCCACTCGATCCGGCGCCCGAGGAGCTCCCGCCGGACGAGGATCCACTCGAGGAGCCTCCCCCAGAGCTCCCGCCGCCATCTCCCGGACTATTGCTCGACGAGCTCCCGCCACAGCCCGCGATCAACAAAGCAAGCGATCCAGTCACAATCACAGCGCGCATGAGTAAGCCTCCTTTGGATCTGGAATGATACAAGCCGACCGATCGGCAAAGCCAGGTCTCCATGGCACCGGCTCGATCTCACCTGCGCAGGGCGAGCGTTCGCGCGCGTGTGCGATGGGTTGCCTCGATGTGCGGTGAGCTCAGCGGGGAGCAGCCGCAGGCTAGGGAACCGGCGCCGGAGTCACGCCGTGGTTCGCGGCATTCTCGCACCCCAGATCCACGCCGGTTGGGCCATCCTTCGTCTTCAGGATCTTGAACTCGACGCGCCGGTTCTTCTCCCACGCCGTTTCGTCGTGTCCCGGATCCTCCGGACAAAACTCCCCGTAGCCTTTGCTCCGCAGGCGACCGGGGGGAATGCCCCGGGCGATGAGCGCACGCATCACCGAGTTCACCCGGTCTTGCGTGAGCTTCAGGTTGTGCTCGTCGCTCGCTCGCTCGTCGGCATGCCCGGCGATCTCGAGAAGCGTGAACTCGGGGTGGTGGGCCAGCGTCGTCGCCACCGCGTCGAGGATCTGGTTGCTCTGCGGAAGAATCTCGGCGCTATCGGTCCTGAACTTGATCTTCTCGAGGATGATGATGTTGTTGTCCTGAATGACGACGCTCCCCTTGTCGGGGCAGCCGTC
>CAZHED010000041.1:0-3024 GCA_964531095.1 uncultured Polyangiaceae bacterium
CCGGAGCTGCTGCTGCTGCCGGAGCTGCTGCTGCTGCCGGAGCTGCTGCTGCTGCTGCCGGAGCTGCTGCTGCTGCCGGAGCTGCTGCTGCTGCCGGAGCTGCTGCTGCTGCCGGAACCGCTGCCACTGCTACCGCTGTCCGGAGCGGGAGTCGCGTTGTCGGAGCTGCATCCAGCGACCGCCGCCCAGCTGCAGCCTAGGATCATCGTCGAGACAAGAGCGAACGCATGTCGCATGGAACCTCCGGAGAAACGGAATGTTCCAGCGGCCCGTGCAAGCGGCGCGCCGCCCTGTTTTCTGACGTATTAGTCCATTCTGGACACAGTTTTGCTGCGTAGCCACTTCACGGTTCTCATTTTGCCAACGAGAAAAGGCTGGCCACGCGCCTTGCGCCTATTCCGTCGTTGAAGGTGCCGATTCATCGCTGCGCCGGTCGACCCGCTTCGGAGGGGGCGCCCGTTCGGTCGCGGCGATGGTCGTCACGCGCGTCGTGGCGTTGACCCGGTTTTGTGGACACCCGCGGGGCACCGACGACGCGAGCAAGGAATGCCTCCGCGCCGCTCACGGCGACGGGACCGGCTCACCAGGCCAGACCTTCGCCGCGGCGTCCTTGCCGTAGAGGATGCGACGAGAGCCCGTCGGACATCGCGCTCCGAGTAGTCCGGGGTGCCGCTGCTTGATGCCCTCGGCGGCGACGCGCCGAACGTCGTCGCTCATCCGGAGGGCGAGCTCGGGGCGCTGCGCGGGCGTCATCCGGCGGTACAGACGAACCTGGATCTCGTGCGCTTCCTGACTGGTGCCTCGAGCTCGCATGGCCCCTCGTCAGAGGTGAGGACGGGATTCGAACCCGCGTATGACGGTTTTGCAAACCGTTGCCTGACCACTTGGCTACCTCACCACGATTGCCGCTAATTTCCGACAGTTACTGCTGGACCGTTGCTCTGCTTGGCGGCCCCAGACGACGATTCCGGAAGCCCCGAGGGGGCGGAACATGCCACACCCGAGGCCGTCGGCAAAGCGATGCGGATTGTGGCCCCCGCACCGGCGAGCCGGTCGATGTTCGGGGCCTGGTGGTGGCGGCCGCGTACCGAGGTCTTGCTGCGTTGCCCCGCCCCTCGAAAGCCTGGACGCGCCCTACGCGCATTGCAGCACGGCCGCGCCGCGGACTTCGCCTCGCGAGAGGCGATCGAGCGCGATGCCCGCGTCATCGAGCGGGTGAATCTCGCGCTCGGGGCGGATCGGAATCGCGGCGGCCAATGCCAAGAGCTCGCGCGCGTCGTCGCGCGTGAAGTTCGCGACGCTTCGGAGCGAGCGCTCCCACCACAGGTCGGCGTACGCGATCTCCGGGACGTGGTCGATGTGGATCGCGTTGATCGCGACCGTGCCGCCGCGGTCGAGCGCCCGCAATGCCGCGACGACCACGCTTCCCACTGGGGCAAACGTGACGGCCGCGTGGAGCGGCTCGGGCGGCTTGTCGTCGTAACCGCCGGCCCACTCGGCGCCCAGCGCCAGGGCCCGCTCGCGCTCGACCGGCGAGCGCGTGCACACGAACACGCGGCAACCCCAGTGGCGCGCGACCTGGATGGCCAACGTCGCCGACGCGCCGAAGCCGTACAGCCCGAGGCGCTCGCCCGGTGCGATCCCGCTCACTTTGAGCGACCGGTAGCCGATCACCCCGGCGCAGAGGAGCGGCGCCGCGTCGAAGTCGGCGAAGCCCTCGGGCAGCCGGAGCGCGAAGTCCGCGCGGGCGACGGCGTGCGTCGCGTAGCCGCCGTCGCGATCCCATCCGGTGAATTCCGCCGCGACGCACAGGTTCTCGCGCTTCGCGCGGCAGTGCGTGCAGGTGCCGTCGACCCCGGCCAGCCACGCCACGCCCGCTCGATCGCCCACGCTCCACCCCGTGACGCCCGATCCGAGCGCCTCGACGCGCCCGACGATCTGATGACCCGGCACGACGGGGAGCTTGTGCGCGGCCAGATCGCCTTCGCATATCTGCAAGTCCGTGCGGCACACCCCGCACGCCGTCACGCGAAGGAGGATCTCGCCCGCTCCCGGCGCCGGATCCGCAAGGTCGACCGGGTGCAGCGGGCGGGTCGCGGCGGGCGCGGCGCGGGAGAGCTGCATCGCGCGCATGGCTCATCCTTCGCGGACGAGCCGGCGCACGTGCCGATCCTCGCCCACCAAGACTACGTCGGCGCGGCCGACGAAGAGGCCGGTCTCGACGACCCCCGGGATCGCCCGGAGCGCGTGGTCGAGCGCGACCGGGTCGTCGATGGGCGGCACCACCAGGTCGTAGAGCACGTTGCCGGCGTCGCTATGAGCCGGGACGCCGCCTCGCAAACGCAGCTTCGCGGTCCCGAGGCGAGCGAGGTGCTCGCGCGTCGCGCGGTGCGCGAATGTCAGCACTTCGATGGGCACGGCGTGCTTTTCGCCCAAGCGCGCGGACAGCTTGCTCGGGTCGACGATCACGACATTGCGCTTGGCGGCGTAGTTGACGATCTTCTCCCGCGTGAGGGCGCCGCCCCCGCCTTTGATGAGATCGAGGCGGTCGCTCACTTCGTCGGCCCCGTCGACGTTGACGTCGATCGCCCAGGGCCCGTCGTTGTCGAGCAGAGGAATGCCCAGACGCGTGGCGAGCGAGCGCGTGGCTTCCGAAGTGGGCACGCCGACGATGCGCCGGCCTTGACGCACGTGGAGCGCCAGCTCCTCGACGAACGCGTGCGCGGTGGAGCCGCTGCCGAGGCCGATGATCCCCTCGGCGGGAAGCTCGAGGAGCGCGGCGCGTGCGGCGCTCCGCTTGGCATTGTCCGTGGAGTCCAAGGTCGCTGTCCCTAGCATGAATTCTGCCGGCGACGGGCCATCTCCCGGCTCGTGCCGAGCGCTCGCCAGGCCTCGATGATCCGTGCAGGTGCCGGTCGTGCGCGGGATGGTCATCGGCTTGCCTCGCTTGTCACCCTCCCGGCTTGGTATGTCACCCTCCCGGCTTGGTATGTCACCCTCCCGGCTTGGTATGTCACCCTCCCG
>CAZHED010000041.1:3124-55495 GCA_964531095.1 uncultured Polyangiaceae bacterium
TGTCACCCTCCCGGCTTGGTATGTCACCCTCCCGGCTTGGTATGTCACCCTCCCGGCTTGGTATGTCATCGGGTGAGGGCGGTACGGTGCCGGATGGGGCCGGGCTGGCACTTTCTCAGCCGCGGTTGGCTCCATGTGATGCCAGCGTGGCACCGGGTGTGCCAGGGAGGACGGCGCCCGTAGCTCGGTTGGCGCCGTCCCGCGGCGGGATGGCATCGTGCGACCACTGGAGAGTGACAAATCGCGGGGGCGAGGTGCCAGATGAGGCGTGCCGGTTGACGGGAGAGAGTGACGCGATCAACGCCCTTCGTGCACGGGAGGCCCTCCCCGCTGCGCTCAAACCGCAAGCACCCGCACCGCGGGGAAGTAAGCCTGCAGACGCGCCAAGTCCCCCGTATCGCTCGTATAGACCACGTCACCGCGCCGCGCGGCCGATGCCATCACGACGGCGTCCACCACGGACGCGAGCGGAATCGCCGCCAGCGCCTCGCCGGCCACCTTCGCGAGATCGGCATCTAGCCGCTCGATGCGAAGACCTCGCAGGATCGTCTCTCGTGCGTCGGAGCGCCCACGCCACCACTCGACGACGACGGGTGACGGAACGGTCAGCGGGACGCCATTCTCGACCGCGGTGCGGTACACCTGCGCCATTCGTTGGCGGCGACGCTCGAGCGCAATCAGCGCGCCCGTGTCGAGCGTGAGTCCATTCACGCTCCCCCACGCCCCTGGGGCCCTCTCGACGGCTTCCCGGTGCCGCGCCATTCCGCACGGATGGCTTCCTGCTCCTCGGACGTAACCTGCGCCGCGGGGCCGAGCCAATCGACGAGCGCCTCGCGGTCCTCTTGTTCACGAATGCGGCGAGCGCCTTCTGCTACCGCCGCGGACAGGTTACCTCCGTAAAGCTTCTTCGCCCGGCGCTTGAGCGCATCGAGGTCCGCGTGGTCGATGGACACGCTGATTTTTTCGGTGCGTCCGGATCGTGGGCTCGATCGCGGCCGCTTTGCCCGAGTCGCCATTGTGCCACCAGGGTAGCACACGCGATGGCGCGTCTGGCTGGCGATTGGCTCCAGCCCGCTTCCTCCCTCGGTACGCCAGGTGCACCGCACTAGGCCGATGACCGAACTGCAGCCGAGCCGGCTCGATGCCGAGCGCGACGCGGGCGCGAACGCGCTCTACGCCTGGGCATACGACCACTTCTTCGTTTCCGTGTGGCAGCGCGTCGTTCGCGGCCGACCCATCCGAGAGCACATGGCGTTGCTCGAGCGCACGCAGTGGCTCGCCGCCGACGAGATCGAGCGCCTCCAGCTCGCTTCGCTGCGCGCGCTGCTCGATCACGCGGGGCGCCATATCCCCTATTGGCGCGAGCTCTTCGCCCGGACGCGGTTCGATCCGCGCGGAGTTCGATCCCCGGTCGACCTCCAGGCCCTTCCCGTCCTGACGCGGGACACCGTGCAAGACCGATTCGAGGACTTGCGCGACCCGACGCGGCGCCGCGAGAACATCCGCAAGGGAACGAGCGGCACCACCGGAGTCCCCTTGCGGTTCGAGTACTGCAACGAGAGCGAGGCGTGGCGCCAGGCGACGCGGCTGCGCGGTTACGGGTGGGCCGGCTATCGGATGGGGCTGCCGACGTTGCACTACTGGGGCGCGGGGGCAAGCGTTGCCCGAGGGCTCGCGGCCGGCAAGATCCGCCTCGATCGCAGGTTGCGGCGCGAAGTGTACGTCGACGCCGTCAAGCAAGACGAGGCGTCCCTCCGGCGTACGGTCGACCTCCTGCGGCGCATGCGCCCGCACGCGATCGTCGCCTATACGCAGGCCCTCGTGTCATTCGCGCGGTGGGCGGCCGATCGCGGGTTGCGCGACTGGCCCGACATCCAGGTCGTGTGCGCGGCCGAGCCGCTTCTGCCGGGAAACCGCGAGGCGATCGAGGTCGCCTTCGGCCCGCACGTGTTCGAGACTTACGGCTCGCGCGAGACCATGCTCATTGCGGCCGAGTGCGAGGCGAACGACGGCATGCACTTGTCCGAGGAGAACGTCCTGGTCGAGATCGCACGCGACGGCGAGCCGGTGCCCGCGGGGGAGCCCGGCGACGTGCTGGTGACGGATCTGCACAACTACGGGATGCCCTTCATCCGCTACGCGAACGGCGATGTCGCGACCCTGTCGCCGAACGGGCCGTGCCGCTGCGGGCGCGGCCTCCGCAAGCTCGCGCGCGTGGAAGGGCGCCGGGTGGACACGTTGCGCGACGCCCATGGCGAGCCGGTGTCCGGGATGCTGTTCATTTCGCTCATGCAGACCGATACCCAGATGCTGCGGGCGTTCCAGGTCGTGCAGCGGAAGAGCGGCGACGTCGACCTCTATGTGGTGCGCGGAAGCGATTGGGACGACGTGCGCTTCGCCGCGACGGTGCGGCGCGCGCAGTCGTACTTCAAGGGGCTTCCCCTCCGCGTGACGCTCTGCGACGAGATCCCGGCGTCGAAGTCCGGCAAGCGACGACCGATCGTCGTGGAGAGCTGACCCTCACCCGCCGATGGCCCGCATCGACACGTCGGCCGCGCTGTCTTCGGTGCACCCCTTCCAGGTGAGCCCGTCCGGCTTGAGGGACCACGCCTCGCCGATCGCCTGAACCACCCCGTCGACGTCTCCCGCTTCCGCGAGCGCCCTGGCCGCCACGCCGTCGTTGGTCGCGAGGCACGGGCGGAGCGTTCCGTCCGAGGCGACGCGCATGCGGTCGCAGGTGTCGCAGTACGTGTCGGTGGTGCCGGTGATGAAGCCGACGCGCCGTTGCGGGTCATGGCGCGCGCGTACGTATCGCGCCGGCCCGCGATCGGGATCGCGGGTGCCCCGCTCGTCGTCCAGCAAGTGCCCCAGGCGGGCGTGCATCTCGCGAGCGCCGACCAGCTTGTCGGCCGGCAGCTTCGCTCCTTCGCCGACCCGCATGACTTCGATGAAGCGCGGAACGATGTCCCGGTCCCAAGCCCAGCGGACGATCGACTCGAGCTCGTCGTCGTTCTCGTCGCGAAGCACGACCGTGTTGGTCTTCAGCTCGTCGAACCCCTCCCCCCGGGCTGCCTCGACGCCGGCGAGCACTCGCTCGAGGCGGCCGCCGCGCGTGATGCGCCAGAAGCGCTCCGCCGAGAGCGAGTCGAGCGAGACGGTCAGGCGCCTCAACCCCGCGCGCCGCAGCGGCCCCGCGAGCTGCTCGAGTCGCGTCGCGTTCGTGGTCAGAGCGAGGTCTTCCACGCCGAGGTCCGCAATGAACGCGACGAGCTCGGACACCCGCGGGTGCAGGAGCGGTTCGCCGCCCGTGACGCGTACCCGGGTCACTCCGGCTCGCACCAGCGCCCGGACCATCGTCTTCCACGCGTCGTCGTCGAGGCGGCTCTCGAAGTACCCGTCTGTTCGCGACGGGCGACAGTAGACGCACGCGAGGTCGCAGCGGTCGGTGAGCGAGACGCGCACTGTGCGCGGCTCGATCCGGGACCCCGCCTCGGGGGCGGGGACGCCCACGATGGGAAGGGATCGACGCGGAGCGACGGCTGGCATCGACGCGGAGCGTACCACGCGGCAAGGTGTGCTGGGACCGGAGCGATTGTAAGGTAGGGGCCATGACGACGAGCCCGGGCGTGTACGCGTTCGAACGGATCGACGACGCCCTGCCGTTCATCCCGCTGGCCGCCCGCCGCCTGCTCGACGTCCTCGGCCGCAAGCTCTCGCTCGAGGGGTGGCTGTCGCTGCCGCTCGACGATCGCCGGCGGATCGTTCGGGCGGGGGCGGCGGAGCGCGTCGACCCCGGCGCGGCCTCGATCGTGGACGTTGCGACACCCGCCCCTGCCCGAAGCCCGCCGCAGTCCGAGCCCGACGGGACTCTCCCGCCGCGCGCGCTCGCCGACGCTCTCGGCCCCTCGCGGCCCCTGGTCGAGACGACATGGCGCTCGCTGCAACCCCTCGACCGCTACGCGCTCCTCAAGTCCGTCGCGAAGCCCGAGAAGCTCGCGCTGGCCTACGATCACATCGTCGGCATGCGCCTGACGCACCTGGCGGGGCGCGGCGAAGCGCGGATGGTCGACGTGGGCGAAAAGAGCGAGACGCATCGCCGCGCGGTGGCGAGCGCTCGCGTGTGCACGACCCGGGGCGTGGTCGAAGCGATGGCGTCGGGCACGACGGCGAAGGGCGACGTCCTGGCTGCGGCGCGAGTGGCTGGAATCCTCGCGGCGAAGCGGACTCCGGAGCTCGTGCCCCTCTGCCATCCGGTTCGAACCACGCGCGCGGCGATCGACTTCGAGCCGGATCCGGATCGGGGCGAGCTGCGCGTCCGCGCGACCATCGAGGCGATCGACCGGACCGGGGTGGAGATGGAGGCGATGGTGGCGGCGAGCGTCGCGTCGTTGACGGTCTACGACATGATCAAGAGCGCCGACCGCTGGGCGACGATCGAGGCGGTGCGGCTCGACTCCAAGAGCGGCGGCAAGAGCGGCGACGTCGCGCGCCCGCCCGCGCGGGGCGGCTCGTGAGCGGCGTATTCGTCGACCTTCGCGACGCGCCTCTTTCTGTCGACGAGGCGATCGAGCGCGTGAAGCACGCGGGGGCGGGGGCCCTGTGCCTTTTTCTCGGAACGGTGCGCGACGTCAACGACGGCCAGCCGGTCGTCAGGCTCGAGTACGAGGCGTACGCGCCCATGGCGGTCGCGGAGATGACGCGCATCGCCGAGGAGATCGCGGCGGAGATCGAGGGCGTGCGTCTCGCTGCGCTCCACCGCACGGGCGCGCTGACGGTCGGCGACATCGCCGTCGTGTGCGCGGCGAGCGCGCCTCACCGCGACGAGGCGTACCGCGCATGTCGCGCGCTCATCGACCGAATCAAGGCGCGCGTTCCCATCTGGAAGCGGGAACATGGTCCCGGCGGCGCGCACTGGGTCGGGTGGAGCGACGCGCGATGCCAGGAGGACGCGCATCAGCGCACCAAGTAGCGGAGCACGAGGTCGACGAGCTCTTCGACGACCGCCACCTCCCCAAGGCTCTGCGGGTGCTCGAGCAAGCTCGCGAGCATGGTCGCGCGCACCGAATGGAACGCGACGAACGCGGCCGCTTCCACGTTCGTCCGCCGCATCGGCGCACGGGACGCGCCGAGGAAGCGGCGGATGATGGCGAGCACCCGCATGTCGAACGCGTGCACCCGCTCGGCCTTGGCGACCCGCAGTCCTTCGATCGCCAAGACACGGTGGAGGCCGGGCGATACTGCGTACAACCGGGCGAGCCCGCGCACGACGGCGGTCACGGTCTCGCGCGGCGTCTTGGTCAGATTCCCATCGGCGAGCACTGCTTGCATCAGGCCGATCGCGCGCTCGAACTCCCTGTCCTGGAGCGCGTCGAGAATCGCGTCGCGGTGCGAGAAGTATTGGTAGAGGGACCCGACGCTGACCCCTGCGACCTCGGCGATCCGGGTCGTCGAGGCGGCGTCCAGGCCCTCTCGATCGAGCACCTGAACGGTTGCCTCGAGGATGGCGTTCACGGTCGCATGGGCGCGCGCCTGGCGGGGTAGCTTTCTCGCGAGCGCCTTCGGGTTTCGTGCCATGGCCTACGCGGCTCTCGAGCGCGCCGGCGACCGGAGGATCACGGCGCGAGGCCGGCAAGGGCCGCGTCGGCCGGCGGATCGTAGGCTGCGCGGCCGATCTGATGTGTCCTGAACCGCGCAGAGAACGCGCCCAGCAAGTACGTG
The DNA here is from genome assembly GCA_964531095.1 of uncultured Polyangiaceae bacterium. Taxonomy (GTDB): domain Bacteria; phylum Myxococcota_A; class Polyangia; order Polyangiales; family Polyangiaceae; genus Palsa-1150. Next base: position 8,843 of record CAZHED010000041.1, read on the forward strand.
CGCAGGCAGAAGCGCAAGATGCTCGGCTGCCGGAGCGCCGGGTGGACGTCGTCCGCGATCCGGGCGAAGAGCGCCGGGAGCTCGCTCCAGTGCGCGCCGGGGTGCTCGTGGTGCACCGCGTGGAGCCCGTTGTTGAAGACCAGCCAGTTGCCGAGCGGGCTCACGAAGTTGCGCGAGTGGTTGTGGGCCGACCACGGGTCGCAGTGTACGTGCTGGATGTAGTTGATGAAGATCATCCCCCAGAGCCCCATGGCGGCCGAGGCGCCGAACCCGCTCGCGTACACGGCGGCGCCTGCGCGCCACCCATGAAGGCCGATCGCCAAGGTGAAGAAAGCGGCGTGCGCGAGGGCGACGGTGACCTTCTGCGCCACGATTTGCCGGTAGAGCCGGGGGCGCGTCGCTCGGGCTTTCCGCGTGAAGGCGTCGGTGACGGCCTTCTGCCAGTAGGCGGACACGAAGAAATACGTGGAGGCGACGAGCCAGGTGTTCCTCTTCGAGTAGCGCCAGGTGATCGTCGCGTCGCCGTCCCGATTGAGAAAGCGATGGTGATTCAAATTGTGGGTGGGGATCCACGCGAACGTCGGGTAGCCGTAAAAGACCGAGAGCCAGGCCGAGTAGAAAGCATTCGCCGTTCGCCCTCGGAACATCGGGCAATGGTTCTGGTTGTGGGCCAAGACGCCGGCGCAAAAGCCGGCGTAGAGGCTCAGCGGAACGAGCCATCCAGCGCTGCGCGGGACCAGGTACGGCGCCAGGGCGGCGCAGGGAAAAAGGACGAATGCCCAAAGGAGAGTCCGCCGGTCGGCCGCGAATCGGAGCTTCATCGGTACCTCACCGAGGCGAAGTATCGGGCCCATGCGCCCGCGTGGTCCATTCGCATTCCACTCTGGAATTGCGGACTTCGCCGGACTCTGCGCTCGTGCCATCCGCGACATCCGCGCACCGTCGACGGCTCACGCGCGATTCGTGTTTGGGCGGGGGCAAGGCGTCGTTGCACCTGACCGCTCGCTGACGGTCGCGGTACTGAAGCGACCGCTGCGCGGTCGCTTGATACCACTTCACTCGGGATGGACGCATTGGCCGCCGGTACCCGCCCGCAGAGACGTGGGTTCCCGAACATCATGGCGCTGTCGATGCGCTTTGGTATAGCGTGCGGCCCCTAAAAACTATGAGCACAATTCATTTTATCGGCGGCGAAAAGGGTGGCGTGGGAAAGTCCGTCGTGGCGCGGCTCCTCGCGCAGTACTGCATCGATCACGCGACCCCGTTCGTCGCCGTCGACGCCGACGCGTCGCACGCGAGCCTGCGTCGGTTCTACGGCGACTACACGCGGACCGTCGATCTCACGCGTGTCGAGAGTGTCGACGACATCATGGCGCTCGCCACCGAGGTCGACCGTCGCGTCCTCGTCGATCTGCCCTCGCAGAGCGAGCGGGCCCTGTCGTCCTGGATGAAGGGCGCAGGCATTTTCGAGCTTGCTCGCGAGTGCGGGGTGAGTATCGTCTTTTGGCACGTCATGGACGACGGCAAAGACTCGCTGATGGCGCTCGAGCGGCTGCTCGAGCGCTACGGCGACGCGGCGCGCTATTGCATCGTCAAGAACTTCGGTCGCGGAAAAGACTTTTCGCTCTTCGAAGGCTCGCCGGTCCGTGCCCGCGCCCAGGCCCTCGGAGCATCGGTGGTCGAATTGCCCGAGCTTCAGGAGACGGCGATGCGCAAGATCGATCGCCTCGACGCGAGCTATTGGGCCGCTGCCCACAACACCGTCGTGGGCGCCGACGCGTTCACGCGCATGGACCGGCAGCGCGTCAAAGTCTGGCTGCAAAGCTGGTTCGCCGAAGTCGCGTGCTTGGCCGACGTCATGTAGTTTTTCGTCGCGGCGGTTTCGATCGACAAGCGATCGAAACGAACTAGCATGGGTAGGAGGGGACGTTGCGACATGGTGCTTCGAAGCTGCCGAGCCCCCGCGGTCTTCGCCGCCGTGGCGATGGCCGGCTGCGGTGACGGGGTAGGGGTTCTCCTCGGCGAAGTGACGCTGATTGGCCAGCGCGCGCAAGCCGGCACCGACGCGCCGGCTGTGGTGGACGCGCAACCGCCAGCGGATGACGAAGGCTCGGACTCGAATCCGTCGATCCCCGACGCTGCGGCCGAATCGGACGCGATCCCTGACGCTGCTGCGGATGCGGATGCGGACGGGGGAGCGTTCGGAGTGCCCGTGTTGGTTTCGGAGCTCGTCGCCGCGGGCTACCTCGATTACAAAGAAACGCTCACGGCCGACATGCTCGAAATCTTCTTCATCTCGGATCGTCCGGGGGGGCCCGGCGGCCAAGACATTTGGCACGCCACGCGCGCGCACGTGACGGACCCCTGGGGAACGCCGAGCTGCGTCGTCGAAGTGAGTAGCCCGCTGCAAGAGACGGGTCCGGCCGTCTCGCCCGACGGCTTGACGCTGTGGTTTTCTTCCGATCGCCCCGGCGGAAAAGGCGGATACGATATCTGGGTATCCACTCGACCCACTTCCACTGCGCTCGCGTGGTCGGCGCCGAAGCTCGTGCCCGAGCTCAACACGGCGAGCGACGAATATCCGCGGCCGCCCGTCCAGTCCGGACTGGTCATGCCGCCGTCGTACCGCGAAAAGCTTCCGAACAACCAGTTTCAAACGTTTCTGACCTCACGCGCGAGTGGCAATGCTGCGTGGGGCGCTCCCGCCCGCATCGCCGAAGTGGACACCGCGAACATCGACACGGACGGGTTCTTGACCGACGACGAGCTCGTTCTCTATTTCTCGTCCGATCGCGTCGTCCAAGGGGACCAGGATCTCTACGTCGCCCGCCGTGCCGGCCTGCCGTCCTCCTTCACGTCGATCGTTCCGATTGCCGAGCTCAATACGCCGGCGCATCAGGAGCGCGATCCGTGGGTATCGCACGACGGTCGCGAGATCTACTTCTCGTCCGACCGAAGCGGCACGCTGCAGATTTATCACGCAACGCGCTGAATCGGCGGAAGGCCGAAGCGGCTGAACGCCTTTTGCTCACCCACAAGGTGGGCAAACCACGAAAGCTCGTGGTGCTGCGCGCAGTTGAGCTACTATCGCCGACGATGGCACGCCTCCCTTTCGAAATCACAGGGTCGCAGTGAGCGAGGCAGACAGCGCAAGGCCGCGCTCGACGCTGATTCCGGGCGATCTACTGGCGGGGAAATACCGAGTCGAGCGGCCGGTCGGCGAGGGGCGGACGGCGGTGGTCTACGAGGCGACGAACCTTCGTCTCGATGAGCGTGTCGCCCTGAAGATGCTCAAGTCGGAAATGCGTTCCGACCCGGAGATGGCCGCTCGTTTCACGCGCGAGGTCCACGCGCTGGCGAAGCTCCGGAGCGAGCACGTCGCGCGCGCCGTCGATGTCGAAGATCTGTCGGACGGCACGTCGATCATGGTGATGGAGTTCCTCGACGGGCAAAACCTCGAAGCCATGCTCGAGCAGGGTGGTCCTCTGCCGCTCGAGCAAGCCGCCGATTTCGTGATCCAGACGTGCGAGGGCCTGATCGACGCGCATGCGCGAGGCATCGTTCACCGCGACGTCAAGCCCGAGAACATCTTCATCGTCGTTCGCGACGGGTGGCGCACCGTCAAGCTGCTCGACTTCGGCATCTCCAAGGCGCTCGTTTCGAACACGGCCTCGGCCATCCGCACGCAGGCGGTCATGGGTTCACCGGTATACATGTCGCCCGAGCAGCTCCGGTCGACGCAAAGCGCGGACGCGCGCGCCGATATCTGGTCGCTCGGGGCCGTGTTCTTCGAGCTCTTGACCGGCAAGACCGCGTACGAGCACGAGCAGCGATCGCTCACGGAGCTCATCACGGCGATTCTCGAGCAGCCGCCGCGACGGCTCGCGGAATTCAGGCCGGACCTGCCCGCCGATCTCCAGCCGATTCTCGACCGCTGCTTCGAGAAAGACGTGGAGAAGCGTTACCAGAACACCGTCGAGCTGGCGCTGGCCCTGCTTCCTTTTGCGCCGGGCCGCTCGCGGGCGGTCGTCGAAAAGGCGTTGAACACGGGTCGGTCCGCGGGGATCGTGGGGCCGGACGTCTCGCTCCCACCGTCGGCTCATTTGCCCATCGATGCCGGCCGAAAAATTCGGCCTTCGGTGGCGGCCGGCGCTGGTGTGACGCCGTCGCTGCTGCCGGTCGCGCCCTCCCCCACGGCGCAGGGCCCGCCACCCCCGGTGCGCGCCACCGCGCGGTCCGCACCCAAGTCGGGGAGGCTGGTCCTCGTCGTGGCGGCGCTTGCCGGCCTTTCCGCCGTCGCGTTTGCCATTGCGAGACTCGGTCCGTCCGCCGAACAAACCCAGACGGCGCCGCCGGCCACGCAAGTGGCGCGCTCCCCGGAGCCCATGGCTCCCGTCAACGTGCCACCGCCTCTCGCGGCGCCCCCGTCGAGCGCTCCGGCCGTCGAACCGTCTGCGTCGGTGAGGCCTGCTGCGCCCGCGTTCGTCGCGCCGCCACGTGCGCACTGGACACCGATGCAGGCGATTCGCCCGGCGCAGCGACCCCCACCGGTCACGGCGGCTGCGAGAGAGTCGAACCCCCCGGCGACGCCACCGGTTCCGCCGCTTCCCCCCCCGCCAAGCCCGCCGGCGATCGCACTCGCGCCTCCGCCGTCCACCCCTGCCATGGCGGCGCCTCCGGCCACCGTCACGACCATCGCGGCACCCGCCGCCGCCGTCGAGCCCAAGGCGGGTACGGTCGACCCGAGGGGAGTCTCATCGACCGCGCGGGCGCACGCCAGTGAGGTTCGTGAATGCTTCGGCCAGGCGCGCATGTACAATGCGGACCTCAAAGGCAGAGTGACCGTGCAGGCGTCGATCGCGCCCGACGGTACCGCGAGCGCGTCGTCGCTGGTCACGAGCACGGCCAACGACGCTCGACTCGAGGGGTGTATCGTCGCGGCGTTTGGCCGGTGGGTCTTCCCCGCGCCGGCCGGCGGGGTGTCCGGGAACGCCATTTATACGTTCGTCTTCGAGTGACCGCTCAAGTCGGAGGTTTAGGGAAAATGTCGAAACGCTTTTCGGCGTGGCCGTTGTGCCTCGCCATGGGCAGTGCTCCCGGTGTGGCCATCGCTCAAACGCCCGCGCCGACTTGGTCGCCCGGCGCGTCGCCCACCCCGACCACGTCCGCAACGGCGGTACCCCAGCCCGTCCCCGCGCCTCCGCCGCCAGCGGCAGCGACGGCCGCTCCCGCGCCCTTACCCTCGCCCGCACCGCCGGTCTCCGTCCCCGCGCCTCCGTCGCCCCCCCCTGCGCCCGCAGAGCCCGACGACTTGACGATGACCTTCCGCGCGAGCGACATGGAGTCATTCGCTGCGCACAGCGCGCGTGAAGTGAGCGTCGGCTCGGTCGGCCGAGGCCACTATTCGCTCAATCTCTTCGGCGACGTAGGCGGCGGTGTCGTCGGCGGAACCGGGGTCGACGTCAAGCCGACGTTCGGTATCGGCAACTTCGACCTTCTGTTCTCGGGAGACCTCGAGAAGTCGATCAAGATGACGGCCGAGACCTCCGTGGAGGTCGGCCAAGACAATCAGATCGGCGTCGATTTGGAGCGCCTGCATCTGCGGTGGACTTGGCACGGCTTCTGGATCGAGGCCGGGCGGTCGCACACCGACTTCGGCTACTGGAATCTCGCCTATCACCACGGCAAGTGGCTGCAGCCTACCATCGCCCGACCGCGCGCCGTGGAGTTCGAAGACAGCGGCGGTCTGCTTCCCATTCACTGGATCGGCGTCCAGGCGGGCTACCAAGCCCTCCTAGGCGGCGACATGGCCCTGACGGCGAGCGTGGCCGTGGGGAACGCTCGAGGCCACATCGTCGACGACCTGCAGCTCGGCTTCGACTCCCACGCGCCGAAGCAGGTCCATGCGAAGATGGAGATCAAAGGCCTGTTCACGCGCGATCTTCGCCTCGGCGTCTCGGGGGTCATCGGGTACATCAACCCCGAGTCGATGGCGGTGCGACCGGCGCTTCCCGACACGGGCATCTCCGAGCAGATCGGGAATCTGTACGTCGCCAACGCGAGCTACCCGGTCACGTTCATCTGGGAGGGGTACGCGATCGTGCATCGAGGGGGCGGTTTCACGTGGACCACGTACGACACCTTTCTCGTGGCCGGCTACTCGTTCGGAATCGTCACGCCGTACGTCATGGGCGAGAGGACCGTCATGACGGGAGGAAGTGATCCGTTCTTCGTTCCGGACCCCACCACGCCCACGTTGGAGCTCGACGCCTACGACGGCATCTTGGGTGCCCGGTTCGACGTCAGCACCTGGTCCGCCGTGAAAGCCGAATACCGGATCGATCGCTTTGTCGATCGCTCGCAGACCATTCACACCGGATACGTCAGTTGGCAATTCGGGATTTGATGGGTGTGCGGCGAATCGCCTGGCTCGCTGCGGCGATCGCGCTGACGGCCGGCTGTGAGCCGCGGGGGGGCGCCGTGACGGGCGCCATCCCGCCGGAAAGGGCGGGCATTTCTCTCTACGATCGCCCGTGGAATTGGGAAGATGAAGAGGGTAGACGGGTCTCGTTCGCGGAGTGGCGCGGCGCTCCGGTCGTCGTCACGACGATCTACACGAATTGCTCGCGCACGTGTCCGCTCACCGTCGCCAAGCTGCGGTCGGTCTACGAGTCGTTCCGGCGGCGCGGGCGAGAGGCGCAGTTTCTTCTCGTGACCTTGGACCCGAGCGCCGACACGACCGAACGGCTGCGCGAGTACAAGCAATCGCGGAAGCTTCCAGGTTCGTGGCACCTCTTGAGGGGAAATCCCCGGGAAACCCAGGAGCTGGCCGATCTTCTCGACATTCACGTCATGGACATGGATCCGCACATCCTGCACGACGCGAGGATCGTGGTCTTCGATGCGCGCGGGGTCATCGCGCGAAGCTTCGAGTGTTGCGACTTCGACGACGATAGGGCGGTACAGTAACCCGAAGCGCGTGCGAGTCGGCGGAAACGTTCTGCGCAGGCTGTAGACATGCAGCGCGTCGGTAACGGCGCGCCGTGCATTCTACGGCGAGAACGCGCATTGACGGCGGCAACCCCTTGCCGACTCGGAGAACTCTTGTATGAATCGGGATATCGTAACGTAGGTGAGGCCCGCATGGAGACACGGAATCGAGTCAGGGCGAGGCGGTTGGCCGGCGTAGGCGTGTCGTTGCCCGGCTTGCTTGCGGTCGCCGCCATCGGCTGCTCTTCGACCTCGAGTCCTACGGGGAACGAACCGAGCGGCGGTGCGTCGCAGTCGGGCTCGTCGTCGGGCGTCGCGGGTGCAACGGGCTCTTCTGGAGCCGGCCAAAGCAACGGAAGCAGCGGGGGAGGCGTCAGCCCCGTGACGTCGTCATCGGGAGGCACGAACTCCGGCGGCAGCAGCAGCAGCAGCAGTGGGGCGGGCAACGGAAGCGGCGGCGGGGCGGTGTTCGACGCTGCCAATACCGACGACAACCTCGGTGTGGGCGGCATCACGGATGCGACGGCTCCGGTCGTGGGCGGCGGGAACACCGACGCGGCGCCGATCCTCACTCCGAGTGGAACCGATCTCACCGGCGGACCCATGCCGGATCCGGCCAACATATCCTCGAAGTATTGCACTGGCACGTCGCCGATTCACTGCTTTTTCGGCGTGCAGTGTTCGGGAATGACCGCTTGCGCGGCGGGGACGAGCCCGGCGGGCGCCGTCGGCAATTACGACGTCACCTTCGAGCTGGGCGGCGCCACCGCGGGAAAGACGTCCGTCGAAGCGGAGATGCATCGACCGATCGTGCCCGAGGAGGACACCGCGGCGGGACAGACGAAGCGCTACGCGTTCTCCATCAACGTGCGTTGGCCCGAGGGCGAGCCGCAGGAAGACTTCCAGCACAACCTGGCCGCAGGTTCGCCGCAGTTCGGCCAGCAGGGGCTCGATCTTCTGTTCAACGGGCCATCGCCCGTGATCACGTCGATCGGCTTCGCTCCGGCGGCCGAATCGGACGTCGTGCTTTACGTCGCAGGGGACTCGACGGTCTGCGACCAGTACGGGTATCCGAACTTCGCGGGATATGGCCAGGTGCTCCCGCAGATTTTCCACCTCGGCGTTTCCGTCGCCAACTACTCGGACTCGGGCGAGAGCTCGGCGAGCTTCATCGGCAATCAGGCGCTCTGGCCCGCGATCATGAAGGTCGTCAAGGCGGGGGACGTTATCTTCATCGAGTTCGGCCACAACGACAAGACGATCAGCCCCGCCGCATTTCACACGAACATGACGAACTACGTCACCCAGGCCAAGGCGAAGAACGCCATCCCCGTTCTCTTGACGCCGATCGCCCGGGCGAACGGCGGGGCGGCCGCGCAGCAATTCATGAGTAGCGGCGGGGCGGACATCCCGACGATCACGAAGACCGTCGCGATGGAGCAGAACGTGCCCGTGATCGATCTCACCACACTCACGGCGAACTGGCTTCAAACGCTGGGACCCAACGGCTGGCAGGCCTACCACGCGGGCGGCACCGACGCGACGCACACCAACGCCGCGGGGGCGGCGATCAACGTGGGCTTCATCCGCGAGCAGATCCAGGCGCTCAACATCAAGCCGCTCGTCGATTACCTGAGGTAATCGACGCGCCGGCGCGGTTAGTTGGCGCTCACCGAACCCTCGTGCGCGGCCACGGCGGCTGCGACGGCCTGGCAGGCAAAGATTCGGTACTTGTTCAGCGGCCGCCCGGCCCGCATGACTTCGACGGTTTGCGTCTGTACGCACGATCTCCCGGGGAGGCGTTCCGTAACGCTCTCCTGGTATCGCGCGCTGTCCACGTACACGACCGGAACGTCCGGAGGCGGATCGCGTCGACCCAGAAAATCGAACTCGGTCCGGCGAGGGCTCGGGCAGTAGACATGGGGTCGATCGTCCAGGCGCGCCGCCACCTGGCCGCAGAGAACGTTGTGGCTGCTGGCAACGACCGAACTCGGACCGAGCTTGGCCGCCTCATCCCAAATGGCCGTGTCGATTCGGTCCCAGCCGAAGGTCTCGTTGATCGGGTCCACATTCGCGCTATAGAGCGTTTGCGGAACCAGCCGCAGCATGACCGGCGACTGCGTGTGCACGAAGTACGCGACGAAGAACGCCACGCTCACGCCGACGCAAGCCTGCAAGTACCCGATGAGTCCGCGCGTTGCTCGATCGATGTGCTCGTCGAGCCATCCCCCCGCTCCAATCGCGAGCGGTAAGAAGCCGACCATCGTCCAGTGCGGCTCGGCGTCGCTCACTCTGACCATCACCACGAACAGGAAGAGCAGGACGGGCGCGCTCGCGGCCGCCAGCAGACGGTAGCGCTCGTCCGTGCGCCCTCGGGCGAGGACGAGCCAAAGTATCGCCAGGAGGCCGGGAAGAACGAGCGGTTGGTACAATACGAACTGGCTGACAACGATGGTCAGTGCGTGACGCCCCAGTCCAAATTCCCCGGGGGCCGACATTCGTTCGACCAAATGCAACGCCAGCGTGGGCCAGTGATGCCGGTAGTTCCAGATCACGACCGGGGACGCGACAGCGAGCGCCACCAGGCCCGACGCATAAAAGGAAGGGCGGCGAAACCAACGACGCGTCCGCACAGAGGCGAGAAGAAAGATCAGCGCCACCGGAACGAGCAAAACCGCAGTGTACTTTGCGAGGAATGACGCGCCAATCGCGAGACCGAGAACCACCGGTCGCCACGGTTCGTCGTGGTCGCGCAGGTCGTTCAGAAGAAGCAGCGACAGCAGCCATAACGGGGCGAGTGGGCCCTCGGGATTGACGAGAAAGCTCGTGAAAAAGAGCACCGGAAGGGTGCTTGCGACCGCCAAGGCCAGAAAGCCGGCACGCGGAGAAAAGAGGCGCGCCGCGAGGCGGTAGACGAGCGCTCCCATGAGCGCCGAGCAGAGCACCGGTCCCAAGCGCGCCGAGAACGCCGTTCTCGAAACGAACGTGGTCACAGCCGCTATCCACGCCACCAAGGGAGGGTGGTCGTAGTAGCTCAGCGACGGAAACCTCGACCATACAACATAGTAAGCCTCGGTGTCCGAGAGACCGGTAACCGCAATGATGACGAGTCGTGCAATCGTCAATATCGACAGGAACCATGCGGCTCGTCTGTCCCAAGTCGACGAATCGACGACGGAATCCAAAGCGAACCATGGGCTCGACCGTCGACCTCCAGCAAACGACAAAGTGGCTGACATGAGGCTACACAGTGCAACCGCTGGGCCCGCGACCGTAGATCGCCCCTATCGAACCGGGAGCAAAGGTCCCCATGGCTTTCGAGAGAAGCTGGTTACCGCGCGGCGCGCGAGCGGCTATGACCGCCGACCAAGCCAGTCCGATGTTTCGGCTAACCACTTTGCGGTGTCGGAAATACACCAGGGTGACCGAAACGAAACGATCGAACCGCGAGCCACATGGCGGGCATGATCACGACGGCCGCCAATAAACAGCTGATCTCGCCGACGACACCGATCGTGCCCAGGCTGCGAATGGCTTGATTGTGCGATCCCAGAAGCGCCAAGTAGCCCAGAATCGTGGTCAGGCTGCACAAAACCACCGCTCCGCCGCTGGTTCGCAGGGCCGACGCGACGTTCCTGCTCCCATCTGCGTAGTAGCGTTGCGCCACGTTGACCGCATAGTCGACGCCGATACCGAACGTGACGGGCAAAGCCGCGAAATTGAGAAAATTGAGCCTCACCCTCGCGAGATAGAGAAACGCCGCAACTCCTGCGCTGCCGACCGTGAGCGAGAAGAGAACGGATAGGGCGGAAGAGGCGCGTCGAAAGGTGACGACCACAGTCACGACCGTCAAAAGGAGGGAGAGCGAGACGGCCTTGGGAATGTCGTGCACGACGGCCTTGAGCATGTCGGCGAAGATTACGGCGTGGCCAGACCCGCGAATGACTTTGCCCGAGGGCAATTGGGTTTCGCGGAACGAATCGGCATACCGGAGCAGGTAATGGAGGTCTTCGGACGTCGTCGGCTGCCCCTCGACGAATACGAGGGTCCCGCGAGCCCCGAATTTGTCGGTAAACGGCCTCGCCGTTTCTTCCGGCAAGTCGTCGATGCCGAACGGCGTCAGGTCGGGTGGAGGGAGGAAAGGGCGGAGCTTTTGCCAGTCGTCCTCGTTGACGAATCCTCGATCGTGAGCTTTCTCGAGTCGGCTGGCGAGCGCCATCAGCGTGGGCAGCTTTTGGTCCTGCTCTTTCGGCACGAAGGTCCAGAGGCTCCGCACCGCGGCGAATGGCTTTGCGCCAGCCGGCGCGGCATTCCACCGCGCGGAGAGCACATCGTGGAGCTGCTTTGCCTCGGACCCCGAGTCCGCGAGGACGACCATGCCGCCCTGACTGGCGCCGAGGACTTCGTTGCAGATCGCCCACGCCCGCTGCAGGTCGGACGCCGTGCGCGGGTCGTTCTGGACTTTGCGCATGTCGTACTCCATCGGATCGCTGACGATATATCGAACGGCCGAAAAGCCTCCCGCGAGGGTGACGCCCACGCCGGCCGCGAGCAGCGCCCTCGGCGCCCTCGGCACGATCCACGCGAAGACCTTGCCGTAGGCCATCCCGAACCGATCGATCCACGCCGCCTTTTCGCTCGGCCGTCGATCGAGCAGCATCAAGAGCGGGAACACGGCGAGCGTTTGCACCGCCCAGCAAAGGAGCATTCCGCTTCCTGCGATGAGCCCGAAGTCGCGAAACGCCCGAAAGTCGGTCACGAGGAGCGAGCCATACGAGGCCGCCGATGCGAGGGCTGCCACGACCGTCGGCAGCCAGGTCGTTCGCATCGCCGTGCGGGCGGCCTCCTCCGCCGGGCTGCCCGCCCGCCTTTGCTCGAAATAGCGCGATTGGTAAAGAATGCCGACATTGATTCCGTTGCCTGCCACAATGCTGATCAGGAATCCGGTGGCGACGTTCAGGTGGCCGATCACGATCTGGGTGAGCCCGAACGTCCAGGTGAGGCCCGCCACAATCGAAAGGGCCATGACCAGCACGGCTCGCAAGCGCATGAAGTAGAGGAGGACGGCGCCGAGAACCAGAGCGATTCCCGCCAGTCCCACGCCCAGCAGGTCATCGCGCAGGACACTGTATTCCTCGAGCCCGGTCGGCATGTCGCCCGCGTACGACACCCGCAGGCCCGCAAATTCGCGCCGAGAGCCTTTGACCGCTTCGACTTCGATCCGGATGCGCTGCATGGCAGCGCTGGTTCGTGCCAGGTCCCCTCCCGCAACCGGCGACCGTGCAACGACGACCAGCGCCGTCCCATCGGAACGCTCGTAGTAGCCGTCCGGAAATCGGTCGACGGGCCCGTCTGGCTCGAGCCGCCGTTTGAGCGCCTCTGCCGTCAGCGGCGGCGGCGGGTCGTCCTCGTCGAGCAGACTCCCGGTCTCTCTTGCGATCTCGTAGTCCCACCGCGCGTCGACGTCGCTCGCGAGCTTCTCCAGCGCCGTGCGCTCGACGAAGAGGCCCGCACGCGGCTCGAGGAACCGTCGTGTTTCTCCGGGCCCATCTTCGACGCTTGAAACCACGCGCGGCCCGAGCCCGAGCAGAGGCGAGATCAACGCGTCGCCCATCCGACGAAGCGCGGCGCGGTCGGGGCCCTCCAAGAGGACGAGGACCGTCTGGGAGAGCGACGTGCGTGCCTCTACCCTCCGGAGCTCCTGTACGCTGGGCTGCGCGTCGGGAAGCAATGCGTCGTAGCGAGTGCGCAGCTCGAGCTTGGATGCGAACAGCCCAAACGCTAGGGTGATGGTCGCCACGATCGCCAGAGGCACCCACGGGCGACGAACTTGAACGTCGACCAGCCGTTCGACGAGCTCACGGACGCGGAAGAGTCCCATCGGTGACGTACCCGAGGTGCTAGGATGCCGCGCCGGGCCGTTTGGGTGCGTCGCCTTTGCGGAGGCAACCGAGCTTCTGCGCGCACCATCGAACTTCCAGTTGTGCGCGTGCACGAGAGCCCACTTGAACGACCCCAACCGATCTGCCCCTTCGGCCCCGGAACGAGCTTTCGCGCATCGGCTCCGCGGAACCGTTGCCGCCACGAGGGCCATCTCGGCGATCGCCGTCGCCGCTTTGGCAACTTCGGCGACGTCATCGAGAGCCGTGCGCGCCGACGAGCCGTCGCCTTCTTCCGCGCCCTCGGCCGTGTCGCCGCCGTCGAAGCCGCCCCCGGCGCCGGCCCCCGCTCGATCCGCGAAACGCTCTCTCCCGGACTATGACGGGCGAGGCCCCCGTCCAGCGACCCCCGGCGAAACGGCGCTATGGGTGCCCCGGATCGTGCTGTCGCCCGTCTACTTCGCGACCGAGTGGCTGGTCCGCCGGCCGCTGGGCGCCGCCGTCAGCGCGGCCGAGCGCGCAGACCTCCCCCGTATCTTGTACGACTTCTTCGCGTTCGGGCCCGACCACAAGGCCGGCTTCGCGCCCATCGCCTTTGTCGATTTCGGCTTCAACCCGAGCGTCGGCGTCTACGGCTTCTGGGATGACGCGTTCTTCAAGGGCAACGACCTTCGCGCCCACGTGTCCTTCTGGACTGCCGACTGGATCGGCGGGTCGCTTGTGCAGCGCATCCGATTTCGCGGCAAGGACAGCGTCCAGCTCAAGCTCCTCGGCGTGCGGCGGCCGGACCACGTGTTTTACGGCATCGGGCCGAGCACCCTCCAGTCCGCCCAGAGTCGCTACGCGGAGGACCAGGTCGACTTCGGAGTGGCCTTCGACTTTCCCATGTGGCGCGCCAGCAGGATCGATGCGGGCGTGGGGGTACGCTCCGTGTCCTTCCGCGACGGGCGATACGGAAACGATCCGGGGATCCTCCGGAGCGTCGCGGCCGGCGTCTTTCCCCTGCCGGATGGCTTCGCGCGCGGGTACACCGCCGAGTACAACGACGTCCTGGTCGCCTTGGATTCGCGCCGCCCGTACCCGGCCGAGGGATCGGGGCTTCGCCTCGAGGTGCAAGCGGAGCAAGGGACCGATGTGCGGCGGTCGCCGGCGTCGGGATGGATCCACACCGCCGCAGGCGCCGCCGGGTTCTGGGACATCAACGGCAACCGGCGCATCGTGAGCCTTTCGGCGCTCACGATGTTCTCGGACCCCGTCGGCAATCGTTCCATCCCGTTCACCGAGCTCGCCACGATTGGCGGGGACTCATCGTCGTCGGGGAACTTCCCCGCTCCCATGCCGGGGTTCTTTCCGGGGCGCCTGGTGGGCAGGAGCGCCGCCGTCGCCACGGTCCGGTACAAGTGGCCGATCGGGCCATGGATCGCGGGGTCGCTCCAGGCGGCCGTGGGCAACGTCTTCGGCGTCCACTTCCAGGGATTCGACACGAATCTGCTGCGCTTCTCGGGCGCTTTCGGCATCGAGACGGACAGCTCTCCCGATAGCAGCTTCGAGCTCGTCGTCGGCTTCGGGACGGAGACATTCGACCATGGCGCGCAGGTGGATTCGGTCCGGCTCGCCGTCGGGATCACACGCTTTTAGGAGGTGCACGGAACCATGACGCGCTGGATGCTGACGCTATTCGTCCTCGCCGGGAACGGATGCTCCGCCGCGGACCGGGCCTTCCCGCTCCGAACTCCGATGACCCTCGACACGGACCTGCGCCCGGTGACGGTCGACTGCCATCGGGCGCCGACGCCGAAGGACGCCCGCAACCTGTCGTGCGCGCCCGACGTCTATGTATCGCCGCTGATCTGGGACGGTGCGGACAACATGTTGTTTCGCCCGCTCTCGGAGGCCATTGGCATCGAGCATCACGGCGAGTCGCTCGACGTGAACAGCCTCGACGAGGTGCCCGACTCGTCCTGGTTCACCAACCGAATCGGCGTCAACCCACCGAGCATCGAGGAGCTGGCTCGCGGCGCCTGCAGCCCCGCGCTCATCCTCGACCCCGACGGATCGCCGGACGGCACGTGGCTCATCGACCATGGAAAGACCAATGGGTCGTCTCCGGGGTTCCGCGTGACCATTCCCGGCAAGGGCAAGTACCTGTTCAAGGGTGAGCCGACGGATCAACCCGAGCGCCCTAGCGCCGCCAGCGTGATCGGTGCGGCCGTTTACAACGCCGTCGGGTTCAACACGTCGTGCGAACAGGTCGTGTATTTCCGGCCGTCGCTGCTCAGGCTCAAGGCGGGGCTCACCTTCCAGGGCAACTTCGGCGCGATGGAGCCCTTCGACCAAAAGACGGTGGACAAGATTCTCGCGGACTCGCCCCACCGGGGAGAGCTCGTGCGCATGCAAGCCTCGGCCTGGCTGCCCGGGTATCTGATCGGTCCCTTCCGGTACACCGGCACCCGATCGGACGACCCCAACGATATCATCGCGCACGACGATCGTCGCGAGCTCCGCGGCGGCAGGCTCCTGGCCGCGTGGCTCGATCACTTCGATGCCCGCGAACAGAACTCGATGGACAGCTGGATCGCGGAATCAGGTACGGGCAAGCCCGACTCCTCCCCCGGCCACGTGGTCCACTATTACCTCGATACGAGTGACTGCTTGGGGTCCGAGTGGGATTGGGAACCGATCTCACGGCGACTCGGCTATTCCTACCTCGCCGACTGGGGAGACATGGCAACGGACCTGGTCACGCTCGGCATTCCGGCGCGGCCCTGGGATCGGGTGAGGCGCGCGCCCGGGCAAGAGATCTTCGGCTTCTTCAACGTCAAGGACTTCGAGCCCGATCGATGGAAGAACGAGTATCCGAACGCCGCGTTCAGCCGAATGACCGAGAGCGACGGCGCGTGGATGGCCCGCATCCTGGCGCGGTTCACCCCGGAGATGGTCGAGGCGCTCGGACGGATGGGGAAATTCTCGGATCCGCGCAGGACCGCCTATCTCACCAGCGTCCTTATGGGCAGACTCGACAAGGTCCTCCAGCGGTATTTGACCAGGCTCTCGCCGCTCGCGGACGTGCGCGTCGAGGGCACCGATCGCCTGTGCGCAGAAGACCTGGCAGAGACACGAGGGCTGCGGCAGCCGTCCGAGTTTCGTTACGAGGCCGAGCTCTCGAACCGGACGCAAACGGAGAGGACCCCCGTCACTCGGAACCCGGGCGGCCGGGTCTGTGCCACGCTGCCCCACGTCGCCGGGGAGGGGGGCGCACCGGACGACGCGGCCGCGCGCTACGCGCGTGTGACCATCACCGATGGCGTGGCCGAGGCCCCTCTCGTTGCGTATCTCTATGATCTAGGTCCCACGCGAGGTTATCGGCTGGCCGGTATCGAGCGGCCGCAACCATGAATCGCACCAAAATGGTTCGCCGTGACAGGGGCCACTCGGAGGAGAGCGAGGGCACCATCGCAGCAGTCACGATGACGCAACCGAGCCAGGTATGAGGCGACCGCGTTTCGTAGCACGTCTCGTCGACCTGAGGCCCGGCGAGGCCCGGATGGCGGTCGTAGCGTTCTTTGTTCTGCTCTTGACGGCGGCTGGTTACGCCGCGCTCGAGACGGTCCGCGACACCCTTCTCGTCACGCGGCTTCCACCGCGACAATTCGGCTTCGTGTACATCGCTGTCGCCGCGTGTTCCCTGCCGGCAGCGGGCCTGCTCGCGCGTGTCGCCCGCCGATGGGATCCTCGTCGCGTTCTCCTGACCCTGCTCTTGATCTCCGCCGCGGGCGTCCTCGTTTACGCGGCACTGCCAATTCGCCGAAGCATCGTGATGGCGCTCTATGTGACCGTCGGGCTCATCTCCTCCGCTTTGTTTCCTCAGTTTTGGGTTTTGATAGGAACTGCCCTGACCGTCGGGCAGAGCCGTCGCCTGATTGGGCCCATCGCTTCCGCTGGGGTCGTCGGGAGTGTCGTCGGCGCGTCCGTGGCGGCGGCGACTCTTCCGTGGCTACCTGTCCGTGGACTGATCGCCCTCGCGGCGGCGATGCTCGTCGCTGCGGGGGGCGTCACGCTTCTCGTACCACCGCTACCGCCCAGGGCTCCGCAGCCGGCGACCGCAGAAGCCGGCACTCCGCTCGCTACATCGATGAGCGCCATCCGGGAAGAGCCGTTTCTCGTCCGGGTGGCCGTCCTCGTTGCGGCGACGACGGCGACCGCGCTCGTCATCGACTACTTCTTCAAAGCCACTGTGGCGCGGACCGTTTCGAGCGCGGACCGAGGCGCCTTCATTGCCCGCTATTACGCGATCGTCAACGGGGTCGCTCTCGTGGTGCAGCTCTTTCTCGGGGGTGCCATCGTACGCGGCTTCGGAGTGGCCACATCGATGGTCGTCACGCCGCTCTTTTCCGTCGTCGGTGGTGCGGCCGCCTTCGTCGGGGCCGCCTTCGCCGCCCCGGTGCTCCTGCTCAAGGCCGCGGATGCCAGCCTCCGGAGCTCGATCAACCGCTTGACGACCGAGCTCGTGTATCTCCCCGTTTCATCGTTGGGCCGTGCACGCACAAAGCCATTCATCGACGGGGCCCTCGCGCGGATCGTTCAGGCGGTGACCGCGGGCGCGTTGCTCGGGCTCGGAAGCGTTCACTTGCTGACCGCGCGCGTCTTCGGCGCGATCGTCGTGTCGCTGTCTCTGATGTGGCTCTTCGCCGCGATGACCATGCGCGGTCACTACCTGGGACAGCTCAGGCGCTCGGTCGTACCCGCCCTGAGCGACGATCGGAACCCGCCCGAGCTCGATCTATCCAGCGCCGAGCTCATTATCGGGCACCTCGGCAGCGACGACCCAACGGTGGTCCTTGCGGCCATCAACACGCTCGATCGGCGAGGCCATCAGCGGCTCATTCCCGCCCTGGTGCTCCGTCACCCCGACGAGCGCGTCTTGGTCCGTGCGCTCGAGATCTTCGGGTCGGGGCCACCGGATCGCAACGACTGGCCCACGCTCGCCGGAGGTTTGATCGAGCACGCCGACGATCGGGTGCGGATCGCAGCCGCAAGGGCACTGGTGGCACGAGGCAAGCTCGACTTCGATCGACTCGCCACCGATCCATCGCCAGGAGTTCGCGGATACGCCGCTTTTCATGCGGCCCTCGTGGGCACTCACCCAAACATCGAGAATGACCCGCGCGTCGTCGCGGTTCTGGGCGATAGCGCCGCGCTGGCAGGGTTTTTGGCTGCGGTGGCCGACGCCGATCCTTCGCCCAGAGTCTCGCGCCTACTCCTGGTGCTGGCCGACGTGAGAGGTCCGAGATCGGCCGCACGGACCAAGCTCCTCGCGCGGGCTACGGTCCGGCAAGGTGCAGTGGAGATGATTCCGCGCCTGATCGAGCGGGTCTCGCACTGGGAAGACCGCGAAACGATTCGTGACGCCCTGATTGCCATGGGCGAGCCCGCATTCACCCGGGTCGCGGCAGCGCTCGAGGACGCAACAGGGCCCCGCCGCGTGCGCGCTCATCTGCCGCAGACCCTCGGCCGATTCGGTACGCCAGTGGCTGCGTCGAAGCTTCTTCACCTCGTCGAACACGAACCGGACGGTCTCGTGCGCTACAAGGCCCTGCGGGCGCTGGGGCGCATCGTCGCCGACCACCGTGTGGGAATCGATCGCGGGCGCATCGCCCGCTGCGTCCGCACGAACCTCATCGGGTACTTCAACCTCCTCGGAGTGCGCGTCGCCCTCGGCACGACGCCTCCCCACGCGCTTTCAGGCGAGTCCTCGACGACCTTTCGCCTGTTCACTGGATTGCTCGAAGACAAAGTTCGCCAGTCGGTCGAGCGAGTCTTTCGTCTGCTCAAGATCGCGCATCCGAAAGAGGACATCCATCGCGTTTATCTCGCGTGCATCGGGACAGACAGGCGGGCGCGAGCGAATGCCTCCGAGTTTCTGGATGCCCTGCTCTGGCGGCGCGACGAGAAGTCGCTCCGCGCCCTCATCCGGCTATTGTCGGATGACCTGTCGCCCGAGGCCCAGTCGAGCCGCGCGGCAGCACACCTCGGTCTCACTCCGCCTCGCTCGCACGACGAAGCCGTCCAGATGGCGCTCGTCGACGCCGACATCAAAGTCGCCGCGCTCGCGGCACTCTATGCCGCCGCAACGGGAGCCGACAGTCTCGCGGCCTCTGTGAAGATGGCCTACGAGAGGCGCCCGTCGCTCGCCCCGGCGGCGCAAGGGCTCTTCCCGACTGCCCTCATGGTTTCACCCACTCCGGCGCCAACTTGACGGATCCGCGCCTCCTCCGCACCTCCCGCGAGCTATTCTTGTCGGTGCTGAGCGGCGGTTCCGGCGACCTCGAGCCGTGGGTCATCGACCGGATGACGTCCGTCGTCGAGGAGGAGGACGTGGAGCCCGGCAAGCGTCTCTTCGCGCAAGGTGAACAACCCGAATTCATCTTTTTTGTGCTGGATGGGCGCATACGACTCGAACGACCCGGCAGCAACCCGTGGACTTTCGAGGGGCGCTCGGCCATCGGGGTCTTCGATGCCCTGCTGGAACGGCCACACACGCGGACCGCGGTTGCAGAAACGAATCTGCACCTCCTCAAGCTTCGCGCAGAGCATTGGCTCGCTCTCCTCGAAGACAGCTTCGGTCTTGCGCGCGCGGCCCTCGCCAACTCGGTCTCCACCGTTGCCGCGATCGAAGAGCGTCAGTGGGGCACGCAGGCGCAGCCGAGAGGGTCGGTTGCCGTCCACGCCTTGTCGGTGGAACGTCCGCTGGGGTTCATCGAGCGCGTCGCGATCCTCGCTGAGATCCCGTTCGTGCGTAGCGCCGGCATCCAGGTTCTCGTCGAGCTGGCCGAGTCCGTCGAGGAGTTGACGTTCCAGCCCGGCGACACGGTCTTTGCGCGCGGCGAGCCGGGCGGCGGCGCGCTCTTGGTCCTCCAAGGCGAGGTAGTCGGCGAGCGGAACGATCCCGCCCTGCGGGTGCTCTTCGGACCCGGCTGCGTCGTGGGCGGTGTGGCGAGCCTGGGCAATTCCATCGCGGCATGGCAGGCGCGCGCCGCGACTTACGTCCGGGTCCTGTCCATGAGCATCGAAGCCTGGTTCGACCTCATGGAAGAGCATTTCGACCTCGTCCGGGCGGCCCTCTCCGCGCTCGCGCTCCGGCGGGAGGCCGTCCTCGACGAGCTTGCCGAGAAAAGCGCGGAGCTACATGTCGATACGGGCTCATCCCCACGTGGTGACTGAGGGCCGAGGGACGCCGTGGCCCTTGACGCGATCCACTTTCCCTACCGAGACTCGTCCTTCGCGCCCGGTTCGCTGGTGGCGTCGCCCTTCTTCGACTCTTCGGCGGTCTTGCCGTTGTCGTGAACGATGACGCGCGTCCCCGGATTGGCGTCCGTGGCGCGTACGCCGTGCCACCCGTCCGGAAGCTCGGGTCCCACCCAGCCGAACAGCTCGTGGGCGTCGTGCGGCGTCATGTTCACGCAGCCGTGGCTACGCTCGTGCCCGAAGCGAGAGTGCCAGAACGCGCCGTGAAGCGCCGTGCTCCCGTCGAAGTACATGATCCAGGGCACGTCCTCGATGGAGTACGGCCCGTCGGTCGCGGTGTCGCTGTCCATCGTCGCCGAGATGTGCTTCTCGCGAACCCGGAAGTCGCCGGGACGTGTGTGATGGTCCTTGACCGGGTCGTCGTCGTGACGGCCGCTCGAGATGATCGTCGCAAACACCGGCTTCTCCCCCTCGAAAGCGACGAGGCTCTGCAGCCCGAGGTTTACGTCGATCCATTTCTCGCCCGGCCCGATGTTCTTTGGCGGTGGCCCGGGGTTCGTCACGGTGCCGTCCATCGCGCGCATCCACCATCCTTCGGCCGTTTCCCAGTATGTCCTGTCGTCCACGACCTGCTTCTTCCCCGTGAGCTGTACGATCGTGAAACGGTCGACGTGCTCGTGCCGGTGCATCTTCGAGTCGTCGAAGGTGTACTTCCACTGGTGCGGATTGGTGACCCAGCCGAGCGGCAAGTGGCGCGCTTCCCCCGGCGCATTGAGCCACACGCCCTCGAACTCGACCTTCGGGTCGTGCACCAAGATGTGCTCCTTCGGCACGAACATACCGAGCGTCGTTCGCCAGAAGCCGCCAGCGAAGGCGTGGACGTCCTTGTCGAGCCCTAGGTAGAAGCCCTTGACCATTCGCTGAACGATGAGGGACGTCTCGCCCTTCAGGTCATCCATCGAGATCTCGGCTTTCCCCTTGTGTGCGAGGTACCACGCGGTGTCGCCGTCGTCGTGCGCGGCCGACGGCGCGGATGCCGGCGACGCGCTGTCGTCACCGTCCCTCTTGCGATACGCGCGGCCGACCGCGAGGCCGTGTTCGTACTGCTTGCGCTCTCGACGCAGCGGCGGGCGGCGGTAAAGGGGTGAGCCGTCGACGAGGTTCAGGCCGTAGTCGTAGGGCAGCGGCCCGGCCATGTTCGGCGCGTGCGGCGCGGTGGCGAGCTGCTTGTCGTCGGGATCGAGCGTGGCGTCCTTCCCGCACACGAACCCGCCCGTGGTCCCCGGCGGGCTGCCCGGCGGAGCGAGCAGCTCGTACCAGCCTTCGACGCAGCTCGACTTCTTCACCAGCTGGGGCTTGACCGCGACCGCATCGCCCTTGCGCAGGTAGCCCAGGCGTATCGCGCCCTTGCGTGCGTCGCTCGCCTTCGCCGGATCGCGCGGCACCCACTCCGGCACGTTCATCACCGGTGTGATGAGGGCGAGCGCGTGCAACACCGGCCCGGCTGCATCGGCCGCGGTTCCTCCATCGGCAGGAGCGATGGAGACAATCTCGCCGCCGCCGTCCGGGTCCAGCAGCGACCCCGCATCGAAAGCTCCGTCGGGCGACTTCCTCTTGCACCCGCCGAGCGCTACGGCGGCCATGATGAGCATCGCGAACGCTAAGCGAAAGGAGTGCCGCAGGTGAGTCGAAGGTCGAGCGTCCATGGGCGGCGCAGGTCCTTGTCTCACCGACCGCCGCGGGGAGCAACGCCTCCGGTGCGCGGCCGCGAAATCGGCCGCCACGTCCACTCGCCATCCGGGACTCGCTCCAAGGAATCTCCCGAGGCGAGTCCGTCTTGACGGAGCAATGGTCTCTGATACAAGACACTCATGCCTGAGACCTACCGTCCGGAAACGATCGCCCTTCACGGGGGACAGCACCCCGACCCCACGACCGGGGCGCGCGCCGTCCCGATCTTCCAGACGACCTCGTATCAGTTCAAGAGCACCGAGCACGCCGCCAACCTTTTCGCGCTCAAAGAGTTTGGCAACATCTACACGCGGCTGATGAACCCGACGACCGACGTCTTCGAGCAGCGGATCGCGCAGCTCGACGGCGGGGTCGGCGCGCTCGCCGTGTCGAGCGGTCAAGCCGCAACGTCGCTGGCGATCCTGAACATCGCGCGAGCGGGCGACGAGATCATCTCCGCGGACAACCTTTACGGAGGAACGTACAACCTCTTCCGGTACACGCTTCCCCGCCTGGGCGTCCGCGTTCACTTCGTCAAGTCGAACGATCTGGCCGCGCTCGCCAAAGCGTTCACGCCGCGGGTCAAGGCGGTGTACGCCGAATCCATTGGTAACCCCAAGCTCGACGTCGCAGACCTCGAGGGAATCTCCTCCGTTGCTCACGAGCACGGCGTTCCGTTCGTTCTCGACAATACGGTCTCCCCGTATCTCTTGCGACCGTTCGACCACGGGGTCGACGTCGCGGTCTACTCGGCGACGAAGTTCATCGGCGGTCATGGCACGTCGATAGGCGGAGTCATTGTCGATAGCGGCAAGTTCGACTGGTCGAGCGGCAGATTTCCGCTGATCTCCGACCCTGACCCGAGCTATCACGGCCTGCAATTCATCGAGGCCCTGAAGCCAATCGGGAACATCGCCTACATCATCAAGGCGCGCGTCACGCTCTTGCGTGACCTCGGAACGGCCCTCTCGCCATTCAACTCGTTCTTGTTCCTCCAAGGGCTCGAAACGCTCCACCTGCGCCTGGTTCGCCATTCGGAGAACGCGCTGGCGGTGGCGAAGCACCTCGAGCGCCACCCCAAAGTATCGTGGGTCAACTACCCGGGCCTCGAGTCGAGCCCGGACCACGCGCGCGCGAAAAAGTATCTGCCGCGCGGCGCGGGGGCGATTCTCGGCTTTGGCATCAAGGGGGCCGCGGAACAGGGGCGAAAGTTCATCGACTCGCTCAAGCTCGTTTCGCATCTCGCGAACGTCGGAGACGCCAAGACATTGGCCATTCATCCCGCGACGACCACCCACCAGCAGCTCTCACCCGAGGAGCAGCGAGCGACGGGCGTGACACCGGATTTCGTTCGCCTGTCGGTCGGCCTCGAGCACATCGACGATATCGTCGCGGACATCGATCAGGCACTGAAAGCCGTTTAGCGGTCGGAATTCGCAGCGGGCCGGCTCATGGTGGTCGCCGCATCGCAGGGAGTATCTCTTTCGAGTCCCCTTCGCCTTGGCATCATCAACATCATGCCGCGAGCAGAGGCGTACGAGCATTTCATCGTGCGGCCGCTGGCGCGGGCGGTATTACCCGTCGAGATCGTGTGGATCCGGCTGCGAACGCACCGTTATGCAAGCAGCGACGGAGAGCGGATCGGTGGCGACTACGTCGAGTACGAGACAGCGGTTCGCGATCGCCCGCTCGATGGATTGATCCTGACGGGCGCGCCGGTCGAAGAGATCGACTTTCGCGAGGTACACTACTGGGACGAGCTCTCGGAGGTCTTGCTCGCCGCGCGCGGCGAAGTGGCGAGCACGCTGGGGTTGTGCTGGGGCGGTCTCGCACTCGCCAAGCTGCTCGGTATTGAAAAGCGACTCTTCGAACGGAAGCTCTTCGGCGTCTTTCAACACACGAACCTCAGCCCGGAGGGTGACTTGCTCGCCGGTTTCGACGACGTTTTTTGGTGCGCGCACAGCCGACACTCCGGAGCAAACGATCGCGAGATCGAAGCGGCCCGCGACGACGGCCGCATTCGTTTGCTCGCTCACGGACCGGAGGCGGGCCACACGATCTTCGAGAGCCACGACGGTCGGTTCGTCATGCACCTCGGCCATCCGGAATACGAGCCTGCGAGGCTGGCGGAGGAGTGGGAACGCGATGCAGCGCTGGGGCGATCCGATGTTCAACCTCCGCGTCACTTTGACCTGCGTCGCCCGGTGAACGTGTGGCGGTCGCACTGCAACGACTTCTTTTCCCAGTGGCTTCGACGCGTTGCCAGGGGGCGCGCGCCCAGCACCGCTCTCGGCGAGGGCCCTGTCCAATGACGAGTCTCGCGACCGCGCTGACGCGACAACTATCCATTCGACACCCCATCTTGCTGGCCCCCATGGGCGCCGTGGCCGGGGGCCGACTGGCCGCCGCCGTGACGCGTGCGGGTGGGCTCGGTTTCATCGGCCCCGGCTATCACGACGCGGCGTGGATCGAGCGTGAGTTCGACGCTGCCGGAGGGGAGCGAGTCGGCGTCGGATTCATCACGTGGGATCTGGCCAAGGATCCCTCGCGCCTCGACGTAGCGCTCGCGCGCTCCCCGGCCGCCGTGATGCTGTCTTTCGGCGATCCGACGCCGTTCGTCGATCCCGTCCGGGGCGCCGGTGCCAGACTGGTGCTCCAAGTCCAGACGTTGCGGGCCGCAAAGGACGCAGCGGCGGTCGGGGCGGATGTCATCGTTGCGCAGGGCACCGAGGCGGGGGGGCACGGCTCCGACCGTTCGCTATTCGCTCTGCTGCCGGCGGTCGTCGACGCCGTGAGCCCCATTCCCGTGGTGGCCGCCGGCGGCATCGCGGACGGGCGCGGACTCGCAGCGGCGCTGATGATGGGCGCCTGCGGCGTCCTGGTGGGAACGCGCCTTTATGCGACGGAAGAGGCCCTCGGCCGTCCACAAGCCAAGGCCCTGCTTGTCCGCTCCACGGGAGACACCACGGTGCGAACGCGGGTTTTCGACATCGTTCGGCGGCTCGACTGGCCCGAGCCGTTCACCGGCCGCGCTCTGCAGAACGAGTTCACTCGCTCCTGGCACGGGCGCGAGTCGGATCTTGAACGACAGCCCGGAGAGTTTGATCGATACGCCGCGGCTGCTCAGGCCGGACAATTCGATACGGCCGTCGTCTGGTCAGGGGAGGGTGTCGACTTGATCACTGAAATCGTGCCCGCAGGGAGGGTCGTCACGGACATGGTCTCCGAAGCGGCGGCGGCCGTGCGCCGAGTCGCAGCTGCCAATTTTCGATGAGCCGTCACTAAGCCGTCGTGCGCCCAGAGTCGGCGCCTCGAGTCGGTGCCCACGCCCTACGAAACCGTCGGAAGCCCTGCGGCCGCCCATGCTTGGAGCCCGCCGCGAACGTTCTTCACCCGGTGGTAGCCCATCGACTTGAGGAGAAGCATTCCGTAGAGAGAACGCTCTCCCACTTTGCATATGGTCACGACGGAAGCGTCCTTGTTCTCGGGAAGTCCCGTTGCCCACCCGCCGCTCAGGTCGGCCAGCGGAACGTTCCGCGCGCCAGGGGCGTGGCTGGCGCCGTACTCTTCGGGCGATCGCACGTCGATGAGGGCCGACGGCTCTGTCCCTTCGAGGAGCGCTTTGGCCTGCTCGGGGTCGATCACGTCTTCGGAGTTTCGGGCGAAGTCGAGGATGTTGGCCAGGTGGGCGCTCGTGCTCCCTTCCGGCTTCGCACCGGCGAAGAGCTCGGGCAGGTGCTTGCGCATGGACGAGGCGTATTTGAACGCGTTGTCGGGGAACACGACGACGCACACGACGCCCGGCTCGTCCGGCACCAACTTCAGCGCGCCGGCAAGGGCCATCCCGGAGCTCGGCCCGGCGATGATGCTCTCCTCCTGATTGATGCGGCGGCAGAGCTCGAAGGCTTCTTCGTTGGTCACTTCGACCAGACCGTCGTACTCGTTCGGGAAAAACAGCGCGGTCTGTCTGAGCTGGCGAATGCTCCGCACTCCTGGGATGTCGTGTCCTTCGGCGGGATGCACACCGAGCACGCGCACATCGGCGCGCTGCCCCTTGAGGAAACGGCCAGCTCCCGTGATTGTCCCGCACGTGCCGAGCCCGGCCACGAAGTGCGTGATCTCCCCGGCCGTCTGACGCCATATCTCCGGCCCCGTCGTGCGATAGTGCGCCTCGGGATTGGCGGGGTTCTTGTACTGATTCAGATGGTAGTTTCCGGGGCGCTCTCCGATTTCCGCGGCGAGGGCGATCGCACCCTCGGGCGCCCCGGGGGCGGGACAAAGGTCGTCGTCCATCTCGATCAGGTCAGTGCCGAAAAGGCGGAGCGAAGCGCGCTTCTCGGCGGGAATCTTGTTCGAGAGGGTCGCCGTGAGCTTGTAGCCCCTGGCGTTCGCAATCATCGCAAGCCCGATGCCCGTGTTGCCCGACGTCGGCTCGACGAGCCGCGCGTGCGGCGGCAAGAGACCGCGCGTCTCCGCGTCGCGCACCAGACTGGCGGCCACCCGGTCTTTGACGGCCCCGAACGGGTTGTACCACTCGAGCTTCGCGTAGACCCGGGCGTGCTCGAACGGGAGGACCCGGCGAAGACGCACCAGCGGCGTCGGGTTGTCGACGTCGGGTAGAAGCTCGAGGATCGATTCGTAGACACGGATTCGGTGGTTCATTGGGGGATCCGCGGTCGCGGGCGCTGGAGATTCGATGCGCCTTCATAGTAGCGGACAGGACTCGAAAAGGGGTCGGCCGTTCGATTCGCGTTTGCGCATTTCATGGCGCGACCACTTGGTGTCGTACGGCGACATTTTCGTGACCTCTTGCGAAGGACCTTGCCACCGTTCGCCTGTGTCTTCTAAAGCAGACGTCGCAGACAGAATGCTTCCTCGAGGCGCATCGCGTCCGTGAGACGCGACCGCCTTCAGGCCCTGTTCCAAACCCGCCCCCGAGGATTCGACCGATGAGAAATCGCGTGCGTGCTGCCACGTCGAGCGCCGTTTACGCCTTGTTGGCGAGCGGCTGCCAATCCGCCGCCACGAGTCCCGCCGAGACGGATCACCTGTACTCGGTCGACTACACAGAGGCCACGCCGTCCGCCCTTCCGAAATGCACCACCGCGCTGGCGGGCACCGTCGTCTACGTCGCGTCGCCTCCGGGCCTGTGGGCGTGCGATTTCGGACTATGGACCCAGATCCCTTGCGGCCCCCAGCTTGCCGGGCAAGTGGCCTACGCCAGTTCGAGCCAAACGGTGTGGGCGTGCGTCGGCAAACAGTGGACGCAGATCGCGCTCCCCGACGCGGGACCGCCCGGGCCGCAGGGACCGCCCGGCGAAGCAGGGGCGAGAGGCGCGACGGGCCCAGCTGGACCGCAGGGCCCTCCAGGCGAAGCGGGGGCGGCGGGTCCGCAGGGTCCCCAAGGAACACCTGGCGTCCAAGGCCCCGCCGGTTCGCAGGGACCGCAAGGTACACCTGGCGCCCAGGGCGCCGCCGGACCGCAGGGACCGCAAGGCGACCCTGGGACGCCCGGACCGCAAGGCCCGCCAGGGGAAGCCGGGGCGCCGGGCGCCGCCGGTCCGCAGGGTCCCCAAGGAACACCTGGCGCCCAAGGCCCCGCCGGTCCGCAGGGACCGCAGGGCGATCCAGGCGCGACGGGCGCGACCGGCCCCGCGGGCCCTCCCGCGCCACCTACGGCGGTGTTCGTCGCGACGCCGCGAGCGACCACGGTGGCGACCTCGGGTACGTTCGCGTTCGGTTGCTCGACTGGCGATTGCACGTACCAGTGCAGCCTCGACGGCGCGCCCTATGCGACCTGCACCAGCCCGACCACCGTATCGGGCTTGCTCCCGGGATCCCAGCACACGTTCTCGGTCGAAGCGAGTGGGCTGGGCGCCGACGCCGGCGTGCAGGCGCCCGTTCCTGTCGACTTCACATGGACCGTGCAACAGCCGAACATCCTTCTCATCGTGGCCGACGATCTCGGGTATTCGGATATTCACGCTTTTGGCGGCGACATCGATACGCCCAATCTGGATGCCTTGGTCGCAAACGGAACGATCCTCACGAACCACCACGTCGGAAGCGTGAGCGCAATCACTCGGTCCATGCTGATCTCCGGCACCGACCATCACCTCGTCGGGGAAGGCACGATGGGGGCGCCGTCCGACGAGCGCCGGGGCTTGGATGGCTACGAGGGCTTCTTGAACAGCCACTCGCTCTCGGTGGCCCAATTGCTTCACGATGCCGGCTACCACACCTACATGGCCGGCAAGTGGCATCTCGGGTCGGCAATCGCCGGCGGCCTGACAGCCACCCAAGGAAAGACCCCCGATCAATGGGGTTTCGACAATAGCTTCGCCCTGCTCGGTGGCGCCGCGAGCAACCACTTCTTTCACGAGCTGGCGACTTCAAAGAACTACACGGAGAACGGCGCGTACGTGCAGCCCGGTCAGCCCGGGCAGGCCAGCGGTTATGACGCGGACACCTACACGTCGAAGCTGCTCGGCTATATCGATGCCCACAACGGCGACGGAAAGCCTTTCTTCGCCTACGCGGCCTATACGACGCCTCACTGGCCGTTGCAGGCTCCACCCGCTTACCTCAACCGGTACCAAGGCAAGTACAGCCAGGGGTATACCGCGGTCCGTAACGCCCGCATCGCCCGGCAGCAAGCCCTGGGGATCGTGCCTTTCTTCCTGAACCCCTACGCGGGCGCGCCCGACACGCTCGTTCAGTCTGCGAAGTCGGCCAACTATGGCTTGGCCTCGGCCCTCTACATCAATGCCGTCGATAGCCCGCCGACATACGTGGATTACCGGGCTGGGTTCGTCAACAAGCAGTGGAGCGATCTGTCTGCTCCGGAGCAGCAAGCCCAGGCGCGCTACATGGAGATTTATGCCGCGATGGTCGAGTACCTCGACTACCAGGTGGGAGTGCTTATTCAGCACTTGAAGAGCATCGGTCAGTACGACAACACGTTCATCTTGTTCCACTCGGACAACGGAGCCGAAGGTTGGCCCATCAACAACGGCAACGACCAGACGGCCATCGACACGGCCAATGCAGCCATTGCCGGCACGCTCGGGTCGGACAACGGCCTGACGAGCGCTCCGAACATCAAGTACGGGCTGCGCTGGGCCGAGGTGAGCGCCACTCCGCTCGCGCAAACGAAGGGCTCCCTCGGAGAAGGTGGCGTATCGGTTCCGGCCATCGCCCACCTGCCGGGGCAAACGGCGCAAGGGTCCACCGTGAACATCTTCACGCAAGTGAGCGACGACACGGCCACTTTCCTCGCGTTGGCGGGCGCCACTCCGCCTTCGCAACCGGCATCTCCCCCGACCCTCGGCGGCGCAATTTTGCCAGATGGGGGGCCTGCTTACAGTCCCCAGTTCGGGCCGGCCACGCAAGGACTCGTCCTTTACAACGGCAACCCCGTGTATCCAATCACCGGTCAGTCTCTTCTGCCGGCTCTGCAGGGGGCCAACTCCAGCCCGGTCCACACGACGCCTTTCGGGGACGAAGCGTACGGACGGGCGTACATCTACAGCGCGGACGGCGCGTGGAAGCTGCGCTGGACCGAGCCACCGTTCGGGCCGCCGGACGGCCACTGGGAGCTTTTCGCCATTCAGACCGACCGGGGTGAGACCACCGACCTCTCCGCCGCGAACCCGACGATCGTCACCCAGCTCACCCAGGCCTGGATCACGTACATGAACACCGTGGGCGGCGAAGAGCCGCTGCATCCGCTCGGATACTACTGATGGATCCGTACGCCAACCGCGGCCGGCTGGCGGCTTCAGCCGGCCCGGCGGAGGCGCGCGCGATGCCCGACGACGCGGCGAGAGCGACCGCGGCGAACCTGTCGTGGTCGTTTCACTGTTCGGCCTGCGGCAAGTGCTGCAATTCTGCGCCGCAGATGTCCCTGCCCGAGCTCTTCTATCACCAACGCCGCTTCGTCGGATGCCTGGCGATACAGCGGGTGCCCCGACTTCGGCCAGGATATCGCCCGGGTGGGGCAAGCTCCGTGACGCCGGACGAGACGGACTGCGCCGCCTTCTCGGAACTGGCCGATGCGGTGCTCCATCGCCTCCCTGGCGGAAGCGACGCGGACTACGTTCTACTGGCAACGCAGGGCTTCAGCCGCAGTCCTTCGGATCCGTGCCCCGCGCTGGGGCTCGACATGCTGTGCACCCTTCATCACGATCGGAAGCCCGCCACTTGTTCGGTCGTTCCTCTGGACGCCCTCGTTCCAGATCGGATGCAACAGCTCGTGCTGGCCGGGCGGATGAAAGAGGCCGCGTACCTCGGCGCCGAGTGCATCGCGCTCGGCTCGCGAACCGACTTTGCGCCGCTGACCGATGGCCACGCGGTCGTAGACCGCTCGGCGAAGGAGGCGCTCGCTCGCCGGCGCCGAGATCTCGCGGACGACAAGCGCCGCTGGGGCGACGCGGTGTTCGGCATATTGGGGCGCGATTTGTTCGCCGACGAGGCGGCCCTTTCCCGTGTTCCGGTGGGCGGCTTTCTGACGATCGCCATCGCGCCCGTGCTGGTGGTGCTGGCCGCCGTGTCACCACGGAGCCGGCGGCGCTGCCTCGAGTATCTCGACGCGCAGATCGTTCTTATCGAAGAGACGATCCGCTCGGCGGTCGCGCGCAAGGGGTTGGCAGACCTCGCGGGCCTCCAGCAGCTGCGCAGCTTCGCCCGCACGAGCCTCACTCTCAGGGCAGCGCTACGCAGCGCTCCCGTGACGGGCATCCCCCGGTCGAGCGAAGCGAGCGACGTTGAAACCTGGATGGGTCTCGACCAGCCGTACGCAGAACGAACTTCCACCCGACCATCGTGACTCGAGGACGACCCCAATGGACTATCCCGAAGAGATCTTGCGAGCCGCGACGCGGCTGAACATTCGTCCCGAAGCAGTTCAGACGTATCTCGACGCCGGCAAGGGCAAGCGGGCCCCGGGGGTCGAGCGCACGATGCACACGACCATCAAGCCCGTTGGTTCGGCCTGCAACCTCGATTGCACATACTGCTATTACCTCAGCAAAGAGGACCTCCTCGAGCAGAAGACGCGGCGCATTCAGGACGATATCCTCGAACGGTTCGTCGTCGACTACATCCACGCAACGGATGCTCCGGAGATACAGTTCACGTGGCACGGCGGCGAACCTACGCTCATGGGGCTCCCCTTCTTCCGCAGGGTGGTCGAAGTGCAGAAGAGACACACGCCGGCAGGCCGACGCGTCTCCAACGACTTGCAGACCAATGGCATGCTGCTCGACGACGAGTGGTGCGTATTCCTGGCCGAGAACGAGTTCTTAGTCGGCCTGAGCATCGATGGGCCGCGCGAGCTGCACGATGTTTACCGCCCCACGAAGAAAGGCGCCCCCACGTTCGACAAAGTACTCGCGGGGGCACGCCTACTGAAGAAGCACGGCGTACCCTTCAGCACGCTGACGACCGTGAATCGCAAAAATGCGCGGCATCCTCTCGAGGTGTATCGCTTTCTTCGCGACGATCTTGGCACTGCATACATGCAATTCATTCCCTGCGTCGAGCCTCGTCAGTTCGAGAGGGTGGCCCCCGGACATCTCCCGGACAACCAGCTTGCGAGCGCGGACAGCCCCAGGGCCAGACCCGGCCACGCCATGTCGATCGTGACCGAGTGGAGCGTCGATCCGGAAGACTGGGGTGAATTTCTCTCCGTCGTATTCGACGAGTGGCGGGCGCACGATCTCGGAAAGGTCAAAATCAATCTGTTCGAGACGATGCTCGCGCAGTGGAGCGGCCGGCCGTCGCTCCTCTGCACGAGCAGCCCGGTGTGCGGAAAGAACGTGGCGCTCGAACACGACGGCCGCGTGTACTCGTGCGATCACTACGTCTACCCGGAGTACGAGATCGGCAAGATTGGCGAGCGCCCGTTGAGCGAGATGGTCTTCTCCCTGCGGCAGCTCGAGTTCGGGCTCGACAAGCACAATTCACTACCGAGCGAATGCCGGTCGTGCCCCTACCTCAAGCTCTGTTGGGGGGAGTGCCCGCGTACGCGAATCCTGCGCACTCGCGACGGGGAGGGAAATCTCAGCTATCTGTGCCACGGCTGGAAGCGATTTTACGGACACGCGGTTCCGCAGCTGGTCAGCCGCCGCGGGCGACTGCCTCTCGCGCCCTCTTCGTGCACGTAGGCCGCGCTCGTCGCGGGCCGATGCGCACGGAGTTCGGGTTTTACGTTCGTGGTCGCCGACGCCGACATCGCGCTCTATGCGTACACGCACTGGGCCGGTCTTGGCGGTTTCGACTCCGCGCCGTGGCGGCTCATCGGTGCTACGTTGAGCATGTGTCGTTCACTCGTTCCTCGGTGCTCGGCGCCGCGGTCCTGTGCGGTCTTTCCGCGTGCGGTCCCCACTCGTCGAGCGTGAAGGCCGGCGTCGACGCCACGAGCGATGCTTACGCGCTCGTTCCCGCTGACGGTCCCTGTGTCACGCCGGCCGGCGTGACGACCCTTCTAGCGGACTACGCGTACGCGATCGCCATCGACGGCGACAAAGTCTACCTGGCGACGATGGCCGGCGTGCTGCGGGTGCCGGCGGCCGGAGGGCAATCGATTGCGCTGACCGCCAACGCCGAGGCCTACGCGCTCGCAATCGATGCGACGAATGCCTACTATGTTTCCGATCACGCGTCCGGACCGCCGAACGCAGAGGGCAAAGTATCGACCACCACGGCTCTTTACGCCGCTCCCCTCGCGGGTGGTACGCCGCAGATTCTGCTCGATGGGGAGTTCGCGATGCACATGGCGACCGACGGCACGTGGCTATGGTGGGCCGGCGGCGACTTGTATGGCATGGCTCTTGGTCGCCCTGCCGCCCCGGTTGCGTTCCCGCTCGAGGCCGGTGCCAGTGTGGAAGCGCTCGCCGTCGGCAGAGATTCGCTTTTCCTCGCGGTCTATTCGATCGGGACCCAGGGGCTCGGTGCCGGCAGCATCCGCCGCGCCAACAAGGACGGGAGCGGCGTTGCCACGATCGTCTCCGGGCTCGGGCACCCCACGGCGATCACAGTCGACGACAATGCGGTCTACTTCAACGACGCCGACTCGCCGTCGGGCGGGATCGCGCGCGCCGGGCTCGATGGCACGGGCAAGACGACGATCGCGCAGGTACTGGCTGGCAGCCTCGCGGTCGATGCGCATTCGGTGTACTTCGCCTCCGCAGACGCGATCCTCAAGGTGCCCAAGACGGGCGGCACGGTAGAAACCGTTCAGAACGGTCTCAAGTCACCGGGCACGTTGGCGGTGGCCCCCGGCAACGTCTATTGGGTGGACGGAACCTCCGTTGCTCGCTCCGATCCGAACCCCGGATACGCGGTGATGACGGCGTGCAAGTAATCCGTGCTTGGACCGGAGCCTCCGCCGGTTGATTCTACGCCATGCGCTGGCCGGCACCTTGCCGTCGCCAAGCGACCGGGTACCTTACGGTTGACGACTATGCGCAAGACGTCCAATTCGCCCGGGATGCAAGGCGCGGGCTTTACCGCGGGGAATCGTCGGGATGGCCTTTCGCCCCTTCACCGGGGATGCCTTCTCGCGTCGCTGGCCGTCGCGGGCTGCGGCCAGGTCGCAAACGAAGCGCACGGCACCCCGGCGATGGACTCGGGAATCGCTGCGGTCGGCCCGAGCGCGAACGGGGGAGCGGCGGAGGGCGGCGTCGAAGCAGGATCGCCTGGCCCTGTTGATCCGGCCGTCTCGAAGCAGTGGTCGTGGCAGAAGTGCGGGGTCATTGCGCCGACGCCGCTGGCGGACCAAGCGCAGTTTCTTTCCGACAGCGGGGAGCTCGTGATTTCGTACGAAGACGGCAGCGTCTTGGTGCACCCGGCCGGCGGGGGTGCGGCCGTGCGGCAGCTCGTCGCTCCGAATCCACGGCCGGGCGGGCAGTTCGGGTTGTCGTTGGACGGGGCGATGCTCGCGAGGAGCAGCGGTTCGAGCGTAGTCGTTCTGAGCACGGCGGACGGTTCGCCGTTGCATAAGGTCGCGGAGCCGCCGGAATGTGCGAACGGGGCTTTGCAATTCTCGGCAGAGAGTGACTACGTATTCGAAGCGGGCGGCGACGGGCAAACGACGTGCATCTGGCGAATGGCCGACGACTCGCTGATTGCGCAGATGAAAACGCCGGTTCCGCCCCCGTCCGCCGCGATTCGGGCCGGGCAGCTTTACGCGTTCGATGACAGCCCCCCCACGAGCAATGCCACGAGCCCTGCGTTATTGGTCTATCCGCTCCCCACCTCGCCGTGCGGAGCGACCTGTGCGACCCCCGTCCAGACTTCGCGCATTCCGTTGCAGTGCCCCATTTCAGGGACGGGATGTACGCAGCTGGGTGCCGTTCGAATCTCGCCGCGCGCGGACAGCGTGGCCGGGGGAACGTCGACCACTTTCCCCGCCGCGCCGGGCTTCGCTATTTCCCTTTGGAATCTTGACGGAAGCATCGCGTATTCGTCGACCACCCCGTACCTGTCCCCATTGATTGTATACTCCACTTCTGGAGACCGGCTGCTCCTCGTGGACCGGGTGGTCAATGTCGGCACCGCCACCGCCGAGTTGCAGCTCTCCGATCAGGCGATGATGGACGCCCAGGGCGAGACCGTAACCGTGGCTCTCGACAATAGTGGTTATAGACTGGCGACCGTACTGTTGAGCTCGGGGGGGTTGAGCTCCGGGCAGGTAGCCCTTTATGACTTGCCCAGCGGTCGGTCCGTGCAGATCGTGGGCGCGATGCCGTCGACGAGCTCGGCCCCGCCACCCACGGACATTGCGGTGTCCGCAGACGGCACCCGGCTGTCGATGGCGATCCCCCTCGGTCCGTCGCCGCTCTGGCGGATCGACGCGGACTTCGCCAAATCCAGCATTCTGTCTCTTGGCGCTGGGAACATGGTCGACGCGAGGTTTTCGTCGGACGGGAGCGAGGAGCTTCTTTCGGGTATGGACACCTACACGCTCAATCGCGCGGACACCGGCGACGGGCTGTTGTGGGGCCCTCCTCCCCCGGCCAACGTTCCGATGGAATGCTCCGTTCACGGCACTCGGCTCTCGCCACAAGGCGATCGGGTGCTCTACGGCGAGTACAACCCCGGAGGCAGTGGGTACGTTCAAGTGCTGGACGTCAAGAACAACCAATGGATTACGCAGTTGCCGACGCTCTTTTGCAATGCCCGTGCAGCTTACAGCCAGGACGGCACGCTCGTGGCGACGTCCGATCCGCAACTGTTTCGAGCGTCCGACTGGTCCACGGTCTGGAAAGCGACGGATGTGTTGAGTCGTGTCTCGAGCGAGTACTACGATGACGCGCAGTTTCGCCCCAACGCAAACGATCTATTGGTGAGTCATTGCGCGGATAGCGGCAACCAGTTGCACGCTCTCTACTCGCTCGCGGACGGGAGCTTGCTGCGCCGCTTGCCCGAGCTCCAAAATATCCGCGCCAAGTTTTCGCCCGAGGGAAACTGGGTCGTTTCGGGCGCGACGCTCCTTCATCTTCCGGATGGCGAGCAGCGCACCTTCGACGCTCAGTCCGTTTTGGCCACGTTCGCTCCCAATGGCGACATCATCGCCCTGCTCGCCGACAGCTCGCTCGCCCGCTACTGCCGGACGAACTGAGCTCGTCGAGCGCTGGATGGTTCGCTTCCCCCGCGCGCTCTGGCTGGTCGCGTTCCTTGCGGTCGCGCTGGCGCTGCCGTTCGCGTTCGCCGACTTCTACTGCGACGATCTGGGGATGGTGCTGCGCTTCGACGGCGTGGTCCCATCGCCCATCCCTGGCCCTTTCCACGCGTACACGTTCGCATCGGGAGCCCCCGGGGAACGGCACGCGCTCGTGGACCACGGCCCGCTCCCCTGGTGGACCTTCGACGGCCTGCGGCTCTCGTTCTTTTGACCGCTCTCGAGCGCGCTGCTCGGCATTCCGGGAGATCGCGTCCTGTTCCTGCCGAACCTCGGCATCGCCGGCCGAGGCGTTCGTGGTCTGGTTTGTCGCCGATGGTTGTTGCGTCTGACTTGTCCTGCCCCGATGGCATCCGATCCAAGGCAGACCGCCAGGCGGGCACAAGGCCGCAATAGGGGGTGTGGGCGGCCACTCCGCTTTTCCCCGCCAAGCAGTAGAGTAGGCTGCCGCGTATGCCTCAGATGACCGAACGCTCCGCCAAGTGGATGGCTTCCGTGAAGGCCAACTTCGCGAAGGCCACGGGGCGCCCCCTCGACGTCTGGCTCGACCTCGCTCGATCGCAGGGCTTCGGTCGCGACATCGCCGAGGCCCGCAAGTGGCTCAAGCACAAGCAGGGCCTCACGGTCGTGCAGGCCAACTTTGTGCTCATGGCGCTCTTTCCCGAGCAAGAGGGAAGTGACGCGGATCTGCTGGACGCCCAGTATTCGGGCGCGAGGATGGCACTGCGGCCCGTATACGACAAGCTGGCGAAGGCGGCACGCGGCCTCGGTCAGGACCTGATGATCGCGCCGCGCAAGAGCCAGGTTACTTTCGCACGCAAGGTGTCCTTCGCGGTTGTCCGCGTAGCCGCCAAGGACCGAGTGGATCTCTTTCTGCGTCTCCCTGGGCAGATGCCGACGGCGCGTCTCGTCGCGAACCCCAAGGCGACCGGCTCGGATCCGACGCATGTCGTTGCATTGCGAAAGCCCGCGGATGTCGATCGCGAGGTGGTGAGGTGGCTCACGCTCGCATACGACAAGGCGGCACGCTGAGCCGTCTCTCTCTCGGTGCCCTCCGCCAGTTAGGGGCTCCTCCGCACGGGGATCGCAAAATTGGGCAGGTATGGCCCATGGCCGCGTTTCCTTCTGGGACCAGACGGGGTCGTCGATCGAGAGAGCGACTCACTGCGCTCCTTCCGGCAGCGAGACCCCGGCGAGAACGGCCTGGAGCAAGTCGTCCTCGGGCCCTGCATTGAGAGGCGATGAAAGCGATTCCTTTGCCAACGCTGATCGAGCCGCAAGTCGCCCCGCCCGTCGCGGCAAGATCGGAGCAGCTTGACGAGTGCCGACACGCGTCCCGTACATCGGCGACCTGACCAAGCGCTTCGTGGCGTTGGGGTGTAGTCCCGGAGCACGGCGGCAGTCGGGCGCGTCGTGCGCGACTTGTGCGACGCCCGCGAACTGCCGGGGCATGCCGACGTGCTCATGGCGCTCGAGCGCGAAGGGCGTCTCCCGGTCCTCGCCCACGGTCGCCGCGTCCCCGAGCACCGCCTCTGGGTTTGGTACCTCGCGACCGACGAGCGACTCGAAGTTGTCGGGCTCACGGCAAGCGAACCTCGTTCCGCGTGACCATCGACAGACTTGCGAATCTGCGCTGGCGGTCCTCGTTTAGTAGGCGGATTGATGGTGATCCCACGGCGCCAGCGCACCAAATCGGGCAACGATCTCCCATGCGCCGCGAGGCCCGTCAGTGCGGCCGCGCCGCCTGCAGCGTCACGTCGACCGTGACCTCCTTGCCGTGCCGAGCGAGGATCCGAACGACCGCACGTCTCCGCCGGGCGGAGGGGACGCGACGTTCCGATAGTCCAGCCGGTGGTCGCGGTTCGCGAGGTCGGTCGCAGCTTTGGCCCGGGCCGCGCGCCTGAAGGATCAGCTGGTCGCCGCCCCAGGACCAGTAGGCCTCGGCGTTCTCGCCGCCGAAGGTGAGCTGGCGCAGGTTGGCGAGGTGGGGCTCGTCGGGGCGCGATGTGGCGGCAGGGCCGGTGCTCGTCGGGGCCAGAGCATGCGCCGGCGGAGGGCCACCGCACGCGAGGACGAGGGGGGAGAGGGGAGCAGCGACGGCGGCGAGGAGGGGAGGCGGGCGCACGGCCGGGAATCTACACCGGCAGGTCCGGCGAGCGGGTCGTGCAAGGGGGGGCCCGGCACGCAGGTCGTGCAAGGGTGGCCCGGCGAGCGAGGGCCGGCGTGTTCAGTGCCCGAAAGGGTGAGCTCCTCGGCACTCGGCAGCCGACCGTCTGCATCTCGAGCTCCCACTCAGTCGGCTCGCGCCAGCGTCGGCACGAGAGCGCGCCACGATGGACCATCGTGCCGGGAGCTCCCGTCGCAGACGCTCCGCGCCTACTCCTCCAGTACGTCCAGTACGTCGCCGTTTTCAGCCACCTCCTCGCTCGGCGAGGGGGGTCGCGGCGTGGGCGGTCCGATCTGGGGCCCGAACCCGGCGCCCAACCCGATGGCGAACGCGCCCAACGTACGCCAAAGAAGGCGCCCAATGCGTGACCCAATCCAGTGACGAAACCTCGCGATGACGCGGTCAAGTCGAGCTTGTCTCGACATGCTCTCTCTCCTTTGCGGTTGGGCGGACGACGAACGAGCGTCGTGGGGCTCAGCAGAGGAGCGAGCAGTGGCGAAGGTACTTGCGGGCGATGAGTGCGCGCGGCGACTGGAGCGGCGCCAGATCGGGTACATCGTCAGGCGAGACGTCGTGAGCCGTCGAGGTAGCTCGCGACAGAACTCGCGATGCGCTCGACCGGGTCTCTTCCATGGCGGACGGCGCCTCGGCAGAGGCGTGCATATCGGCCACCAGGACGACGTCCTCGAAGACGACCGACAACGAAGGCGCGGGACGCGCCAGCACGAACGCCAGGCAGGCGACTATCAATCGCGCCAGCCGCATCCAAGGGCGCGAATGACCGCTCATAAGAACCCAGTGTAGTGCGTCAGCCAACATCGCCAATATCCCGTGGCTGGCCATCAGCCCTTGACCAAACGCAGCGTCGAGGTCGAGAAGCGAAGTCGGGTTGCCTCCGCGAAGCGATCCTACTGGAACTCAAGCGTGAGTGGTGTGCCTGGACGGTCATGTCCCCGCCGGCCCACCGCCAGCTTGCCCCCGGAACCCCGTTTCGTCCTATGGGATGACCACAGCAGACCAGACGCGACTGCGCGCGAGCGGGCGCATCCCAGATGACCGCTGGTTGTACCGCTCAAGGCGTCGCGCAAGACATCGAGGCCACCATGATCGATTCCCCGATTCGTCGCGCCTGCGAGGACGACTACCCGGCGATCGCCCGAGCTTTGCAAGACTGGTGGACGCAACCGGGGTTCACCGAAGCAGGAGCACGCGAACGAGCTGCCCTCGTGCCCCGGCTCTGGCTTCAGCACTTTTCCACCACGAGCCTGGTCGCTGGGCGCAGGGGGAGGCTCGACGGGTTTTTCTCAGGACCGCACGGCGGAAGGGTACATCCACTTCGTTGGCGTCGCCCCTGACGCTCGTCGCCAAGCTCCTAACGGTGTCGCTCCGCGTCATCGGTTCGTGGGCAAGCCGACGGCACCAGGCGCTACCGCCGCGGTGAGCAGTTTACGACCAGCGAGCAATATAACGTTCGTCGCGAGGAGCACGATCGGAATGCCAGCGTTCGCCCACGCGCCACCATCGCGAACGAATGCCACGGTGATAAGACGCGTGCTGCCCATCGTGCCGTGCAAAATAGCGCACGCCACGACGGACCCGGATTGCGTCCGAACGAGCTGAAGGATGGGTGCCAAGAGGAGCGCGAATGCAATCATGCCGAGCCCGCCGGCGACGGGATGTTCACGGTCGCCGTACCCCTGGAAGAAGAGTGGGACGTGCCATAGCGCCCAAAGCCCGCCGGTGACGAGCGAGCACCGCCAGAAGCCGAGCGGCGCCAGCTCCTCGTAGAGGAATCCACGCCATCCAATTTCTTCACCGAGCGCGCCGACCGCATTGAGCGTCGGTCCCAGGGCGACCCCGATCAGCAACATGCCGTCGAGGGGCGGGATGCCGATGGCGATGACCTGCTGCTTGAACGCGATCATCTCTACTGGCAGCCCGGTCATGTCCGGAGCGAATACCGCGCCCGGAAGCAGGAGCGACAACGCCAAGGCGATAACCATCACGAGAGGCGGAAATACCCACCCAAAAAGAAACCACCGGTTCGGGCGAAAGTGGAGTCCAAACGGCTCGACGATAGGTTCGCGGAATACCAACCGCTGCAGGGTCAGCGCGACGGCACCCGGGCAAAGCATCAAAGCGTTGGCGACCGCGAATGAGCTCGGGCTTCGCCAAGACCCGCCTGCCAACACGTATCCCAGCGACAGAGCGTGCGTCACGGCGAAGGTGATGACGTAGAAAAGCACGATGCGTCTCCAGTTCGGACTCATCGTCGTCGCAGACAGCCTAGCCACTCACGGGTTCCCGCGATACCGTCCACGCGATGATCAGCCGCGAGTTCGCCGAGCACTTTGCGGAAGAATGGATCAGTGCCTGGAACGCCCGACCGTGTCCGCATCCTGGCGCACTACGAAGATGACTTCGAGATGGCATCGGCCCGGATCGCCGATATCGCGGGCGAACCCTCTGGCGTCTTGCGGGGCAAGGAAATCGTCGGCGCGTGTTGGCCGAAAGGTCTTTGGCTCATCCTTGACCTGCGCTTTGAGCAAGTGGGCGTCTTCGTCGGCGCGCGCAGCATCGCCATACATTATCGAAATCAAGTGGGACGACTGGTCGTAGAGACGTTTGCATGCGCAACTCTTACTGGACCCTGGCGCCGCCTGGCGCGCCGTTTCCCGCGAAGCGCCGGGCATAGTACCGGCGCCAGATCGTCAGCCCGACGGCGAGGAAGGCAATCGGGACGGCCCAGAGGGCGAGATCGAACGTATGCATGCCGAAGCGCCGTGCGTTCACGACGACGAACGCGGTGACGGTCGCGATGCAGGACGTCCCCATCCCATTCATGTGCGCGAGAAACCAATCGCGCTCGTGGGCCGGAGGGGTCAGCCAGAACCGGAGGTGCGCCACGCCGATTACGAAGCCTAGCGCCGCGAAGAGGGCGTAGAGGACCGTCGACCGGTAGATGCCGAACGCCGCGAGCGCGACGCCGCCGGCGACGAGGAGAAGCGGCGGGATAAGGTCGATCGCGGCTCGCGACGCGCCGGCGCGTTCCTTGGTCCGGAGGGCGCGCACGCCCTGCTGAGCGCTCGCGCCGGCGAGGACGCTGACGTACGCGAGGAAGATGCCCGCGCGCCACCGCAATGGGCTGCCGCCGCGCACGAGCTGTATGCACAAAAAGAAGCCCGTAATCGCGAGCGTAGCAGCGGCGGCGACGTAGACCCATCCGACGCGGCGGTGCGTTCGCCCGCCCTTCTTCGTGACCAGCGGGACCCAGAAGACCAAGAGCGCGACCGCTCCCGCGGCGATGTGAACGGCGAGCACACTCTGGAACAGGAGCGCCATGGCCCCATCGTGCGCTCTCGCCGACGATCGAGCATGAGCCGTTCGTCTTGCAGGCGTGTCGATTTTTCTTGTGACTTTCGGCCCATGGCGGGCGCGCGGCAACGCTCGTACGCTGCCCGAGGCGATGATTCGAGCCCATTCGGCGCGTCCACTCGTCGGGGCCGGGTTCGTGGTCTGGACGGCGGCGGGCGTGCCCCAGATGGCCGCTTGGGCGTCAGGACGAGCTTTCTTCGGGCAACGCTCTCTCGTTTGGTGCGTGGCCTATGGAGTGTTCGCCATCGCCTTCCACCTCGCGGCGTGGACGGTGCGGCGCGGCGCGTGGCGCGCGGCGGCGCTCGCTGGGCAGAGCGGGGCGGCGCTCGTCGCGCTCGCGATCGGCAACACCGGGTTCGAGGGGGCGCTCCTCTGCGTCGTCGCGGGCGAAGCGCCGCTCGTCGTGGGCGAGAGAACTGGGTTCGTCTGGGTGATCGCGCAGACCGCGGCGATGGTGGCGGTCGACCTGGTGAGCCCTTACCGCAGTCGATCGACCCACTTTTCGGCGGTTGCGTACGCCGGCTTTCAACTGTTCGCTTTCGGCGCTTCGCGGCTCGTCGTACGCGAAGCGCAAGCACGTGCGGAGCTCGGCCGCGTGAACGCCGAGCTCCTCGCGACACGCGAGCTCTTTGCCGACAGCACCCGCACCGCCGAGCGGCTGCGCATTGCACGTGAGCTTCACGACGCGCTCGGCCACCACCTGACCGCCCTGAACCTTCAGCTCGAGCTCGCCCGAAACATCGCCGACCGGCAAACCAAGGAACCGGTCGACCACGCGCACGCCCTCACCAAGGAGCTCCTCGTCGAGCTCAGGAGCGTCGTGAGCTCGATGCGGGAGGACGCGCCACTCGATCTCTCGGGCGCCCTTCGAACCTTGGTCGCCGGCATCCCCCACCCGCGTGTGCATCTCGATTTCGAGAACGACCTCCGGGTCGAGGCGGCCCTTGCCCATACCATCTTTCGCTGCGTCCAAGAGGCGCTCACGAATGCGGTGCGCCACGCCGGGGCGGAGAACGTCTTTCTGTCTATCGCGACGAAGGACGATTCCGTCGCGGTGACCGTGAGGGACGACGGGCGAGGCGCGGCGGAGTTGAGGGTGGGGCACGGGCTGTCGGGACTGAGGGAGAGGATCGAAGGGATGGGCGGGAAGATTGAGGTCGAGGCGCAGGCGGGCGTAGGTCTCACTCTACGCGCGCTCCTCCCCGCGCGGGCGGGCGCTTCGTGATTCGCGTCGCGCTCGCGGATGACCAGACGCTCGTCCGGCAGGGGATCAAGGGCCTCCTCGAGCTCACCTCGGACATCCGCGTCGTCGCCGAGGCGTCCGACGGAGACGAGGTGCTCCGGATCCTGACGACAATCGCCGTCGATGTCGCGCTCCTCGACGTCCGTATGCCAAACAAGACCGGTGTAGAGGTTCTGGCCGCACTCGCACCAATGGTGTCACGCCCGCCCTGCATCCTCCTCACGACGTTCGACGACGACGCCGTCGCGATCGAAGCGATCAAGCTGGGCGCCCGCGGCTTCCTTCTCAAAGACGTCTCGCTCGAGCAACTCGCGGAGGCCGTGCGCAGCGTCGCGGCGGGAGGGACGCTCATCAACCCTGCCGTTACCGAGCGCGTCGTTCGCGGCCTCGCCCGCCTCGCAACCAGCGTTCCCGCCTCGCTCATCCCGGCCGCGC
This sequence comes from uncultured Polyangiaceae bacterium, assembly GCA_964531095.1. Lineage (GTDB taxonomy): Bacteria > Myxococcota_A > Polyangia > Polyangiales > Polyangiaceae > Palsa-1150. The sequence goes on from CAZHED010000041.1 coordinate 51,592, forward strand.
TCACCAAACGGGAGCTCGACGTCCTGCGACTCATCGCTGCAGGACAGAGCAATAGAGAGATCTCGGTCGCACTCGGCACCGCCGAAGCTACCGTGAAGAATCAAGCGTCGAGGATCTTTGGCAAGCTCGGGGTACGTGACCGGACCCGCGCAGTGCTGCGCGCCATCGAACTGGGGGTCCTCTAAAACCAGGGTGGAACAGCCGCGCTGCGCGGGCGCTCTTTGTTGGAGTCGAAATGCCGGCCAGCGCTTTATTTCGTCGATCTGCTGCTTCCTCCGAGTCAGCCGAAGACGGGAATCAAGAGACGACGGGCGAGGTCAGCGCTGCGTGGAGCGCGTCGTCGATGTGACCGCTGAGGACTTCACGCTGCTCACAAGCCCGAAGGCATCGTGGGTCGAGCTCACGAAGGAAGCGCCACGAGTTTGTGCAAGCTGATCCCGCCGAAGCTGTTTTGTCCGACCGGCTTTTCCATGTAAGCCATCGGCTTCCCACGGTACGCTGCGCAGCGTTCGCGATGGGCCACGACCATGCACATCTAGCCGATCGCGGCCACCACGCTCATGAGCATGAGCGCGGCGCCCGCGGCTTCCTTCGCTACCTCCTGCTGCTCCCGCAGATGTGGAGATCCGACATCAACCGGGAGGTGGTGAGGGCCGTCGCCCCGGTGGGCGGCGAGTGCGTAGTGGATCTTGGGGCCGGCATGGGCGCGGCCACGGTCGAGGCCGCGATGAGCGGCGCGACGGTGGTCGCAGTGGACCCGATGCCGTACATGCGCCGGATGCTCGCCCTGCGGCGGCAATGGCAGCGCCATCGAGCGACCATCCGCGTTGTCGAGGGGGCGGCGGAGTCGATTCCCCTGGCGGATGGCAGCGTGGATGCCTTGTGGACGGTCAACACGATCCATCATTGGACGGAGCGCGACGAGGCCTCACGGGAGCTGGTCAGGGTAATGAAGCCCGGTGGACGGGTGCTCCTGGTGGACGAAGACTTCGACGCCCCGTCCCACCCCTGGCACGAACGCTTGCGCGGGCGGCGAGCGCGAAATGGTCATCCGTTCGAGAACGTCGATCCTGATGTCGTGGCCGCCTCCCTCAGCCGCGCCGGATTTTCCGCCGCCCGCGGTTCCCACACGACCATCGCGGGACGGCCGGTGAAGCTGGTCCGAGCCACGCGATGAGCAAGGGGCCACGCGTATTGCAGCGTCGATCGTCCGGCGATGATGCCCCGTTGAGAGCCCCAAGGAAACGACCCGCAAGCGCCATCCGGCGGTTCTTCGCGTCGCTCTACAGTGGGACGCTTAGAGAAGAACGCCCTCGTTGCCGGGCAGAAACGATTCGACGACCTCGTACATGCCGGGCTCGAACGTCGCGATCGTGAGCGCCTCTTGCAGGTACGGGAGGGGAGCGGGATCCTTGCGCATCGCCTCGTAGTCCTCGATCGTCCGCCACTGCGCGTACATCGTGACCTTCGTGCCGTCCAGGCTGCGATGAAGTGCGGAGGAGACAAAGCCGGGCGCATGCCGCACCGAGGTATCGGTCACACGCCCGAGCAGCTCCACGAGCCGTTGCTGATTCGCGGGCTCAACCGTGAAGACGTTGATGAACGTGACGAGCTTGGCGTCCTTCGAGATTGTGGTCATCGGTCGAAGCACCCTCCAATAGCGCGGCGAGCTTGGCCAGCACCACGAGTTGCGTGTGGACGGCTGGGCCTCGTCGGCAAGCCTCATCAAGCCGCCTGGACCGGCGGAACACTCGTCATTTCGAGCGACGACTTAAGCGCCCCCCACGCCCGCGCATCCAGGACCCTCTCGGCAAGCCTCGACGCCGCGGTGAGGACGGCCGCGGGCGCTTCAGCCCTCAAGCCCCGGAACATCGCCGCGCGCTCCGCAGCGTTCATCGCTGGGAGCATCTCGGCCCATCCCGCCAGGCTCTGGTCGAGCGTGCGGCTGCGCTTGAACGCGGTCATCCCGGCCGCGAGGCAGGCTTCACCCGCGAGTTCCCAGACCTGCCCCTGGCCCGCCTCCTCTTCCTCGATGTGGGCGAGGAAGTCGGCGGTGAATCGCGCCAGCACCCGGTACGCCAGATGTGTCGCTGCGCCGGTCCTGTCGGCGACGGCGACCTCGAACGCCCTCTCCACCTCGTCGAGCGCCCGGTTGTGCTCTTCGTGCTCCAACGTAAGCGTGCGCGCCGCCTCCGGCAGCACCTCTGCGATGATCGGGTGGAGAAACTCGTCCTCGTGCTGCGCATGCTCTCGCAGGATGGTCACGACCTTCGCGACCGTCACGGCGAGCTTGGCGCGTTCGTCAGAGTCGGCGTAGTCCGTGGTGCCTGCAAGGACGACGCTCTCGAAGAGCCGCTTACGGAGCCCCTTGTGGACGACGGTGTAGAAGTCGGTTCGCGCGGGTACTTCCTGAAAATCGTTGCTCATTCTTGCCTCCATGCTCTTTGGACAAGGCCGGAGGCTGACTGTGACAGTTGGGGGCTAAGAATCAGCAGCGAGAGCGGCGCGCACCTCCGGCAGGTCGAAAAGGCGCCGGATCGAGAGCACCTCGTCCGGAGCAGGGAGCATCGGGTGCTCCCGGAAAAGCTCGGCATGCCGCCGTTCGAGGGAGTCCAGCTCATGGATGCGGTTCGGCGTTGCGGCTCGGACCCGGACGAGTCTGTCCGGCACGAACTGAAGGTGCTTCGGATCGACGTAGCCCTTGTCGATGAACCCCCGCGTCTTGCGGGCGCACCGACACGGGTTCGCCGTGTTCACGAGCCCGCACTTATCATTCATGAAGGAGTAAAGGTCGTGTCGCGCCCTCGCCAGTACCTGGCGGAAGTTCTCAGGCGACAGTTCGGTCACCTCGGCCCCCACGCGGTCTGTCACTCCCAAGACCTCGCCGAGGACGAAGACCACGCGCTGCCGACGATCGAGGCACATCAGCATCGCGAGCGTGCAGCCGATCTTCGCCTCCTCGACGAGCACCCCGCTGGGGACTCCTCCGGGCTCGTCGGGGGTGGGAGCGTCGCCTGCTTCATCGAGATCGCGAGTGAACTCCTCGAAGGGTCGGAGCCCGGCTTCGAGGGGCTGCTTCTTTTTCAGGTTGATGACGTGATTGACGACGATGCGGTAGAGCCAGGTACGGAACGCGCTTTCGGCCCGGAACGTGGAGAGCTTCGTGATGACCTTGACCAGCACCTCCTGGGTCACGTCGGCTGCATCGTCGCGTCGCCACACCATCCGGGCCGCGACGTTGAAGATCCATGGCCCATGTCGGGCCACGAGCTGTTCGAGGGCGCGGCGGTCTCCGCCTTGCGCTAGGGAGACGAGTTGTTCGTCGGAAGGATTGGCGGGGGTCTCGGAGAGGGGGCTTTGCATCATGGTGGACATCGCCTGACCCTTGGGACAGCGGGGCCGAGCGAGTGTGACAGTTCGGTGGTGCGGGGCCAGAAGCACCGCGCAACCGGTTAATCGAGCGGGCGAAGAGTCTTCTTCGATCGAGGGCACGGTAGGACCCGGGCGATCTACCCGGAACCTTCGGCAAGAACTCGGGAGGTCGCGCAAACGAGGTGTGAATCGCGGTAGGGGTTGGGGCGCCAGCTACTCGCGTTCGAGCTGCCGGCGCTCTTTGGCGGCGAGGCGGCGGGCAGAGATGATGAACGCGCCGGCACATCGCGCAGGTCATGTCGCGGCTGATGCATCTCGCGGTCTATCCGGGAAAGTGGATCCAAGTGACGCCGATTCCTCGAGGCTGGTTGCCGAAGCCGGGGGGAGACAAGGCGAAGGAGTGCCTGTACCCGGATGAAGATCGGGCCCTCATGGCTTGTGTGGACGTACCGCTTCTTCGGCGGCTCGCGTACGGGGTTCTCGATCGTGAGGGCCTGCGGACCGACGAGCTGGCGCGGCTCACGTGGGCGGA